>NZ_FOES01000001.1 GCF_900110685.1 Piscibacillus halophilus | reverse complement strand
CAAAGCTGGTGGGTCAGATAAACTTAAAGAGATTAAAGAAGAATTATATCGTTATTACGACCTTGTGAAGGCATCGGGAGTTGTAGAATTTGAAAGGTCGATATCGACCTTTCAAAATTGGCAAAAGCAAATCATGAACAGCTTCGCATTTGATTTACATAATGGGTATGTTGAAGGGATTAATAATCAAACCAAAGTGATTAAGCGTAATGCCTTTGGCTTTAAACGGTTTGATCGTTTTAGATTAAAGGTGTTATTGCATCATCAATATAAGAATTTAAGGGTTCGTATCAATTAAATTAGGAGTGAGCGTATGCTCACCCCAACATTTGACTTAGAACCTATTTTTAAACCGGTCTAACTGATTTAGCCGACCTTCAGCTTTTAAAATTTCTACTTGAAAAGATCCTATTAAATCATAATGTGGATATTTCTCATCTCTATGTATCCATTTAGGGTTAAGTCCATGCTTCTTTCCCCATTGAATCAATTTATCAATGTCACTACAACCAACCTTAGTTACAGTTTTCATATTTGGAAAACGATCATCTACCCAATAATGTGTAATAAATGCAATTTCACCTGATTGGACTTTACGCTTCCAGTTTCTTAATTCCTCTCGTTTTAATCCAAATGCCATATTAGTCCTCCATTGCTTTTAGATAAGCCTCATGCCAATCTGGAAAATATTTACGAATAGAGATTGGTCGGAAATTTGATTTTTTCACACATACATGAGTCGATTTACCTGTTACTGATAAAGTGCCATCTTCAGAATATACTTCATAACCGTAAATAACTCTAAATCCATCATAATGATCAATCCATGTTTTAACGGTCGCAGTTTGTCCATAACGAATCGCTTGTTTATATTGAGCTTCAATATCTAGAACTGGTGACACAACCCCTTCTTCTTCCATTTGTGCATAATTAAACCCTAATTGTTCAATTAAATGAGTACGTCCAATTTCGAACCAAACCAAATAATTGGCATGATATACTACTCCCATTTGGTCGGTTTCTTGATATCTGACTTTCACTTTTGCCTCATTCATAATCATGTTGTAACTCTCCCTTTTAGAACTCGTTAACGTTATTTTAACATAATTTTTCCATAACAAATAAAAAGCTGGCTGTTCAGCCAACTTTTTATTGATCATGCGCTTCGTCACTCGCTTCCTCACGTAACCCTTTAATCGTTTGACGTCTGCGCTCATTTTTAGCTTGAATTTGTTCTTTCTGCTCTTCTGAAGCAGTTGCCATGGATTCTTCGGCTTCTTCCATGTTTTCAATCGTATTTTGAATGTTAGATTGAATTTTTTCAACATTATCAGAACGATCATCCGGTTTTGGACGGTTATGATTTGGCATATCATTCAACTCCTTCACAGTTTGTTTTTAGTTTGTGAAGAAGATTTATTGACTATGCATGCTTTTCAGTATTTTTCACAACCCCTAATCGTTCATCTAACTTATCATAAATTTTCTCCATTTCATCTGGATTTTTCATAATTTTTTCTTTTTCACTTTCAATGAGTGATTGAAATGTAACAAAATCTTTTTTACGCAACATAATCGTCTCCTTTTTGCAAATAGTTTGACCATTATGTTGGTAAAATATACATATTGTTAATCTAATTCCTTCATTTTTTCTTCCATTTCTTCAAATGTCATAGGACCAGATTTTCGTTGTATTTGAATTTCACCTTCACTATTTATAAAATAAGTCGTTGGTAAATTAGGGACTTTGTAACGAGCAGCTACTTCAGTTGTTTCATCAAGTAAGATTGGAAAAGTTAATTCATATTCTTCAACGAACTCCCTTGCGTTATCTAGAACTGGCTCATTTGTATTAACAGCCAAAATAGCGACTTCATCTCCATATTTCTCATGAAATTCCTGCATATGAGGCATTTCTTCTTTACATGGACCACACCACGATGCCCAGAAGTTCAAAAATACTTTCTTCCCTTTATAATCTTCTAACTGGACCGTCTCACCTTCCATTGTTTCTAACTGAAAATTAGGCGCAAGATCTCCTACTTCTGTGCCTCCCGATTCAACGTCCATCCCTTCTGGAACAATAAAAATTGAATCGTTCTCCTCTTCACCCGTTTCATTAGTTAATAGAGTATTATATACGACAATACTTAATAAAGTTATGATGAATCCTACTGCGAATATTCGTTTCCAGATCATGGTGGCTCCTCCTTTAGAGCTTATACAAAAGTACAATCTTATCTTATCAAATTATAATGCCCTCGAATATTTTCGTGTTTAAAAATAAATGAAAACTTTGTTAATAAATATCCTATAAATGGAATAACTCACCGAGAACTAGCCAAACTAGGAATTAGAATTTTATAAGGAGGTCTCATTATGAAGAATAAGCCTCAAGAAGAACCAACAAAAAAACAACAACAATTAGAAGATTATAAGGTTAATCATGAGGAAAAAGATTTAACAACAGATCAAGGAACAAAAGTATCGAATACGTCTGAATCGTTAAAAGCTGGTCAGCGTGGACCCACTATAATGGAAGACTTTCATTTTCGAGAAAAGATGACTCACTTTGACCATGAACGCATTCCTGAACGTGTCGTTCATGCAAGAGGATTTGGTGCTCATGGATACTTTCAAGTTTACGAACCATTAACGGAATTAACAAAGGCAAAGTTTTTACAAGATCCTAATGTAAAAACACCTGTATTTGTTAGATTTTCAACAGTTGTAGGATCCCGAGGTTCAGCGGATACAGTGCGTGATGTTCGCGGCTTTGCTACTAAATTCTACACAGAAGATGGTAACTTTGATTTAGTTGCTAACAATATGCCCGTATTCTTTATTCAAGATGCAATTAAATTTCCTGACGTCGTTCATGCTATTAAACCAGAGCCTGATAACGAGGTCCCACAAGCTTCCGCGGCCCATGATACTTTCTGGGATTGGGTGGTCAATAACCAAGAGTCTGCCCATATGATTATGTGGTTACTATCAGACCGTGGAATACCTCGAAGCTTTAGAATGATGGAAGGATTCGGTGTTCATACATTTAGATTAGTTAATGAACAAGGAAAAGCTAGGTTTGTCAAATTCCATTGGAAACCTAAATTAGGTGTTCATTCTTTAACATGGGATGAAGCCCAAAAGATCGCGGGTAAAGATCCAGACTTTAACCGAAAAGATTTATGGGATGCGATTAATAATGGTGAATACCCTGAGTTTGAGTTAGGCCTACAAATTATTGAAGAAAGTCAGGAATTTGATTTTGATTTTGATATATTGGATTCAACTAAAATATGGCCAGAAGAACAAGTCCCAGTCAAAATCGTAGGAAAAATGACCCTAAATCGTAACCAAGATAATTTCTTTGCTGAAACAGAACAAGCTGCATTCCATATGGGCAATATCGTTCCTGGTATTGACTTTACGAATGATCCATTATTACAAGGCCGATTATTTTCATACTTAGATACACAATTACTACGTCTCGGTGGTCCCAACTTCCACGAGATACCCATTAATCGCCCAATCGTTCAATTTCATAATAATCAGCGAGACGGATTCCATAGAATGACCATTGATCAAGGTAAGGTTTCTTATTTCCCTAATTCCATTCGGAACAATTATCCAATGCCGGCTACTGGTAAAGATGGTGGGTTTGAACACTATCAAGAAAAAGTGGATGGCACTAAAATTAGAACACGTAGTGAAAGTTTTAATGATCATTTTAGTCAAGCGAGACTATTTTGGAATAGTATGTCAGCAGCTGAGAAGAAACATATTATTAAAGCTTTCCATTTTGAAGTTGGGAGCGTTAAGGATAAAACGATAAGACAAAAAGTAGTTGATATGTTCAATCAGGTCGATCATGATTTGGCTAAAGAGATAGCAAAAGGAATTGGGGCTCAACCTCCAACTAAAAAGAACACGACAACCATTACAGCCACTTCACCAGCTTTAAGTCAAGAAAACACAATAAAAACACCTAGAACTCGTAAAGTAGCTGTATTGATTGATGAAGGATTTAACTATAATGAATTAAAACAAGTTAAAGTCGCTTTTCAAAAACAAGGTATTCATTTAGAAATCGTGAGCAAAACCCTCAGCCCAGTAAACAGTGCTGAAGGAGACCAAGTCGAACCTCAAAAGAGTTTTGCCAATACCCATTCAGTCCTGTATGATGCTTTATTTATTCCTGGTGGCCAGCATATCGATATGTTATCAGGCTATAAGGAAACTAAAGATTTTATCAATGATACGTATGCTCATGCTAAACCAATTGGAATTACAAATGAAGCCTTACAAATATTACCCAACACTTTAGTTAATAACATTGCTTATATGAATGATCATACAGGTGAAGTTTATTCGAACCTAGGTGTTGTAACGGTCAATGATACTCATGATTTAACTGATTTTACTCAGGCATTTATTGAAGCCATTGCGCAGCATCGTCACTGGATGAGAGAGAATCATGATCGAAAACAAGCCTAAAAAAAAGCACATCGCGATTAGCGATGTGCTTTTTATAGTTATTAAGCGTGTTGATTTTGTAATTTATTACGAAGAACCATTTGAAGGATTCCGCCATGACGATAGTAATCAACTTCTACATCACTATCGAAACGAGCGATTACTTCAAATTCTTTTTGGTTTCCATCTTCATCAGTCGCTGTTACTTTGACTAAATCATGTGGTTTTACGTCTTCTGTAACTTCTACATCAAATGTTTCTTTACCAGTAAGTCCTAGTGATTCAATGCTATCACCATCTTTAAATTGAAGTGGTAACACACCCATCATAACTAGGTTAGAACGGTGGATACGTTCAAAGCTTTCTGCAATAACAGTCTTAATACCTAATAGATCTGTACCTTTTGCAGCCCAGTCACGAGAACTTCCCATACCGTAGTCTTTACCAGCAATAACACATAAATCTGTTCCATCTTCTTTATACTTCATTGCAGCATCGTAAATAGGCATTACATCGCCAGTTGGCCAGTAAGTTGTGAAGCCACCTTCTTTACCCCCTGCAATTTCATTACGGATACGAATATTACCAAATGTACCACGCATCATAACTTCGTGGTTACCACGACGAGAACCGTAAGAGTTAAAGTTACGTGGTGATACACCTTTATCAACTAAGTATTTACCTGCAGGCATATCTTTTGGAATCGCACCAGCTGGTGAAATGTGGTCAGTCGTTACAGAATCACCAAATTTACCAACTACACGCATACCTTTTAATGGTGTAACTTCTTTCGGATCTTTAGACATCTCTTCAAAGAATGGTGGGTTTTGAATATAAGTTGAATCTGCATCCCACTCATAAAGAGGTTCATCAGTTGTTTGGATTTCGTTCCATTTTTCGTTAGAGTTAAATACTTCTTCATACTCTTTACGGAAGATTTCAGGTGTTACAACCTTTTGGATTTCCGCTTTAATTTCTTCAGATGATGGCCAGATATCTTTGAAGAATACATCGTTACCATCTTTGTCTTGGCCTAATGGCTCATTTAGAATGTCGATATCCACTGTACCTGCCAATGCATACGCTACAACTAGTGGTGGTGATGCTAAGTAGTTCGCACGTACTAATGGGTGAATACGACCTTCGAAGTTACGGTTACCAGATAGGACAGAAGCTACTGTTAAGTCTGACTCCGCAATCGCTTCTTCGATTTCTGGAAGTAATGGTCCAGAGTTACCAATACATGTTGTACAACCGTAACCAACTAAGTTAAATCCTAATTGATTGAGATATTCCATTAAACCTGAGTTTTCTAAGTAGTTTGTTACAACTTTAGAACCAGGAGCTAATGATGTCTTAACGTATTCAGGTACATTTAGACCTTTTTCTACCGCATTTTTAGCAAGTAGTCCTGCACCTAACATAACGTGTGGGTTAGATGTGTTAGTACAAGATGTAATCGCTGCGATTGCAACTGCACCTGTTTTCATTGTCGTTTCAGAACCGTCGTTAAATTTAACAACAGCTTCTTTTTCTTTTTCATTGTCAGATAATCCAAAACCTTGGTTACCAGCAGGAGCTGTTAAAGCTTCATTAAATGACTTTTTCATTTCTGATAAAGGAATTAAATCCTGTGGACGTTTTGGACCTGATAAGTTCGGTTCTAATTCAGAAAGATCGATTTCCACTAATTGTGTGAATTCTGGATCTTCTTGATCTGGTGTATAGAATAAATCGTTCTTTTGTAGATATTCTTTTACCAGCTGAACGTGCTCTTCAGAACGACCTGTTAGACGCATGTAATCTAATGATTCTTCATCAACTGGGAAGAAACCACAAGTTGCACCATATTCAGGCGCCATGTTAGAAATTGTAGCACGGTCTGCTAATGGCATTTCAGTTAAACCAGGACCGAAGAATTCTACAAATTTACCAACTACTTTTTTCTCACGTAGTACTTGAGTTACTTTAAGTGCTAAGTCAGTAGCCGTTGTACCTTCAGGGAAACTACC
Source organism: Piscibacillus halophilus (assembly GCF_900110685.1). Lineage (GTDB taxonomy): Bacteria > Bacillota > Bacilli > Bacillales > Alkalibacillaceae > Piscibacillus > Piscibacillus halophilus. The sequence goes on along the minus strand of NZ_FOES01000001.1, from coordinate 230,597 downwards.
TGTTAATTTAACCCCTACTACTTCTGGTGTTGGGAAGTAAGATGGTTGACCAAGCATTCCAGCTTCAGCTTCAATACCACCTACACCCCAGCCTAATACACCAAGACCGTTAATCATCGTCGTATGAGAGTCTGTACCAACAAGTGTGTCTGGGAACGCATCATACGTACCATCTTCTTGTTGTTGCTCATGTACAACGTTTGCGATGTACTCTAAGTTTACCTGGTGAACGATACCAGTTGCTGGTGGAACTGCACGATAGTTATCGAACGCTTTTTGAGCCCAATGTAGGAACTCATAACGTTCTTTGTTACGATCGAACTCAATTTCCATATTTGCTTTAAGAGCATCTGGTGTACCATATTTATCAACCTGTACAGAGTGGTCGATAACTAAATCTACTGGTACTTCTGGATTGATTTGATCAGGGCTTCCTCCCATATCAACCATTGCTTTACGTAGTGAAGCTAGGTCAACCACTGCAGGTACCCCTGTGAAGTCTTGTAAGATTACTCGTGAAGGTTTAAAAGGAACATCTACAGAGTCCCCATTACCCCATTGCGCTAATTTTTCAACGTGTTCGTCTTTAATGACATGACCATCATGTTGACGTAAAACAGATTCTAAAAGCACGCGGATTGAGAAAGGAAGACGAGAAATCTTGCCTAAACCTTTATCTTCTAATGCTTTTAGATGGTAATAGTTATACGTCTTACCATTCAATTCAAATTGCTTTTTCGCATTAAAGGCATTTGTGTTCACGTTTTTACCCCCTTAATGAAAATATGTAGTTTAATAGATGATTCTTACAATAGAATCACTCATTTTCTGCACTTCTACATTTTATATGAAAATATTGTAGAAGTAAAACATTTGGAAACAATTTTTATAGATTTAACGTTTTAAAGCCTTGAACATTAACCATTCACTTAATTTCTACCAATTTTTTCAAAACAATGTCCTCTTCATTCTCACTAATCGTCCTAAAATCCATCAAAACTTGTTCATCTTCTATTCTAGTGATAATCGGTGGATTCATTTTCCTTAATAAATCCTTAAGTTCTTTTGAGGTATACTGTTCACTATTGATTGTCACCCCATAAGAGTCTAAATTGATCTCTGGTAACGTGCCCCCTCCTATTTTTGAAGATAAAATCTTTTCATTTAAGACTAGCGATGTATCGTCATAAGTTAAATATCGTTCTATAAACCTCTTAACACGAATTTTTAGTTCCTCTCGAGTTAATAGAATATCTCTTAAGGTTGGGATATTTTTGTTTTGATTGATGAAAATCCATTGTTTTAATGTTTCTTCTAAAGCTGCATAAGTCATTTTATCTACTCTTAACACTCTAGCTAGCTGGTGTTTTTTTAATTGATTGATATATTCCTTTTTACCTGCAATAACTCCAACTTGGGGTCCACCTAATAACTTATCTCCACTAAAAGAGACAAGATCAATGCCTGATTCTATAATATCCCTAACCAACGGCTCCTGACCAATACCGTGCTCAGTTAAGTCATATACCATTCCACTTCCGAGATCTTCATAAGTTAAGACATCATGTTCTCGAGCCAATTTTACTAGGTCTGTTCTTTCGACTTGTTTTGTAAAACCAATCATATGAAAATTGCTCGTATGCACTTTCATCATCATGCTCGTATGCTCATTTATAGCTTGTTCATAATCATACAAGTGGGTTTTGTTTGTCGTTCCAACTTCTTTAAGAGTGGCTCCACTCTCTTCCATAATGGATGACACGCGAAAACTACCGCCAATTTCAACTAATTCTCCTCTAGATACGATCACTTCGCCACCTTTAGAGAAAGCGGATAATACCATATACACACTTGCAGCATTATTATTAACAACTATAGCAGCCTCAGCACCTGTTAAATCTTTTATATACTGTTCTACTAAGTCATGTCTTGAGCCTCGATCTCCTGTTTGTTTGTTATATTCTAGAGTCGAATAATGTCTTGCCACCTCAACTACACGTTGAATAGCTGCTTCGGATAAGCGAGCCCGTCCTAAATTTGTGTGTAAGACTGTCCCTGTAGCATTTATGACTGGTTCAATTTGGTTTGACATATAGGACTCAATCGAATCTTTTGTATTAGATAGGATATAATCACGGACTTCTTCCCTGCTTTCAAATGTCAGTTCTTTACTTAAAATGTCTTTGCGAGTTTGATCAGTCTGTTGTTGGATAACTCTTTTTACAAATGGCTCATTCAAATTATGCTCATCAACTAAATGTTTTAAAGTTTTCGATTGTAGTAACTCATGAATGGGTGGAATCAATCTAACGACATTTGACATTTATCATATTCCTTTTCGTATATTTTTTAAAATCAAGTTAATTAAAGTAACTCATACGTATTCATTGTTTTCTTTATTTACAAAATAACTATTAATCGTCTCAACCAAATCTTCTGATGAACAATCAAGGTTTTTAACCATTATATTAACTTGAGTATTAATCAAGCCCTTATTCATACGATTAATTACTCGCCTCAATCCAGAAGCACGGTTAATAATTAATTCCGGGTCTTTTGTATAAATTCCAAGAAATTGTTGACTACCAAACCTAACAAACTCGAAACCTTCGATCTCATCCCATCTTATTAATCCAGGCCCTAAATAACTAGAGTAATCACTTATTCCTTCATCCGAAATAATTAATGCAGGTTTACGTTTTATTAAAACTTTTATGTAATAAAACAAGCAAAAGCCAAAAATTAAAACTAAGAGGAAACCAATAACCGTAAGTGTTAGATCATCTTCAATTAACCCTACATTATAAAAAATGATACCTAAAATAACAAAAAGCAAGGACAAAATTCCAAAACCTATCATTCTTCCTCTTTTAGGATAAATGACTAGCTCATTCACAATATGTTTCTCCCCTTTTAATCTCTATCAATAACTGAGATTATGAATTTATTGGAATTTAAATCGTTATGAAAAAGGCTGTCGAAGGTTGTTCGACAGCCTACAGTTTAACAGCATTTATCGCGTACTTTCTTCCTTTTCTTTAAGTCGTTCTATTATCTCATCACTGTCAGGAAATACCCCAGTATCCAGTTTCGAGTAAACTTTTTCACCATCCACTAAAACTTCAAAAGCTCCTCCAGATGAAGGTGTTAAGGTCATTTCTGTGATAGTATGTCGAAACTCTGAAAATAAACTTTCTGCGAGACTCGCAGCTTTAGGTGCGTAGTTTCACATCATACAGAACTCAATTGATACTTTGTAACTCATCCGTATTACCTCCTATCATTTCTATTATTAGAATATTAAAAGAGTTTTACTTTTTCAACTTTTAACTACTTTAGTATAATGACATTATATAACCTAAGGGGGTGAATAATTTGAGTCGAGATCAAGAAGAGATTTTAAAATTAACTTCTCTATCTTCAAAAGCTGGTTGAGGATGTAAACTCGCCCCGAGCGAATTGACTCAAGTTTTGAGTCAGGTTCAAACACATCAAAAAGATCAAAACGTTCTTTTTAGTCAAAATCATTCTGATGATGCTGGAATTTACTTATTAACCGACGATATAGCTCTAGTCCAAACTGTTGATTATTTTACCCCTATTGTAGATGATCCATACACATTTGGCCAAATTGCGGCTGCAAACGCATTGAGCGATGTTTATGCGATGGGTGCTGAAGTGAAAACAGCCCTAAACATCGTCGGTTTCTCGGTTAAAAAATATGGTAGTGATATTTTAGCTCAAATTTTACAAGGTGCTGAAGATAAAGTTCATGAAGCAGGAGGTTCGATCATTGGAGGACATTCAATTGACGATGATGAACCGAAATTTGGATTGTCTGTAACTGGGCTTGCACATCCAAATCAGATTGTACGAAATGATCAAGCAGAAGTTGGTGATGTTTTAGTATTAACAAAGCCAATTGGAATTGGTATCATCACAACTGCGATTAAAAAAGGGCTAGCCCCAAGTGACATATCAGAACTTGCTATAAAATGGATGACCATGCTAAATAGAAAAGCAAGTCAATTATTTCAGCAGCATGATGTACATGCTTGTACAGATGTAACTGGGTTTGGTTTACTGGGTCACGCCTATGAGATGGCTAAGGGTAGCCAAGTTAGTTTGGAAATATCCTATCAAGATGTTCCTGTTATTCATGGAACTAAAAAGTTAGCAGAAAAGGGATCGATCCCTGGTGGTTCAAAAGCAAATTTAAAATGGTTGAGTCAAAACGTATCTTTTGATCCCGCATTTGACCAAATAGACCAATTAATATTATCTGATGCCATCACTTCTGGAGGGTTATTAATATCAATGAGAGAATCAGAAGCTGAACAATACATTAAAGAGTTTGGAGAGCCTGCATCGATTATTGGGAAGGTAACAGAAAAACGTGAGCATACGATATCTGTTTACTGATCAAAAAACATCTGGATTTAACTCTAATTAGGTCATTTTTGAATTGCAAAAACCAAGTAAACTTCAAAACAAACACTCTAATCCATAAGTGAATTAGAGTGTTTGTTTTTGTTGATGTTGATATAAAGAGTTTTGAGAGGGGGATTATTCCCTAATTAACAGCACCATTTTTAGAGAGTAAATCTATTACATCCTTATATGACAAATAACAAAAAACATTAACCTATAGGTATAAATAAGTATAATAGAAGGAATCAGGCTTCCTCTACTCATTATATTGAAGAGAGATATTATAAAGTGTGTGATGAAATAAGTCTGGATCTTCAAATGGTATATTATGTGATAATCCATTAAAATAGACCATTTCTTTATAAGGGGCTTTTAAGGATTTATAAAATTCTTTTACTAATTGATTTGGAGTATTATAATCAAATTCACCCATCAAAAAATAAACAGGAACCTTTACGTCCTTAATTTGTTTCAATAGATTAACCTCTAAGACCTCCGCCCACATAGTTTTAAGAGAAAAAGAGTTTCCTTCTTGTAGTCTTTTGAGATCATTTTCGTTATACTCTGGCCTTTCTTGAATTAAATCTCCGAGCTTACTAAAAAAATCTCGATCGTTTGCTACAACTCCACCAAAATAATTTAGCCATTTTCTTTGAGTAGATAACCCTTTAATCATATCTTTATATGGGGGTTTCCCAATCTCAGTTAATTCTTGTATTGCCTCATCTATATTATTTGTTTTTGCTTGTTCTAGCGTGAAATCATAGCTTAAAGACTCTCCACGTTGTAAATGTACGCTCTGCCCTACACCAATATAAGCATGAAATAACTCAGGGTACTTTTGTATTAATGACATTCCAATAATAGTTCCCCAAGAATGACCCACAATAAATATTTTACGTTTATTAAACCTTTGTACTAAGTATTTGGATAGATCGTACGCATCATGAATAAACTGTTTTATATTCATTGATTCTTTATTTAAATCGTCATAATATGAAAGGCCCGCACCACGTTGATCCCAATTAACAACAATAAAGTTTTTTTCTAATTTGGATTGAAAATTTGGCGCCCAACCTATTTGTGCATTACCTGGTCCACCATGAAGGCATAAAACAATAGGACTACTAATGTCCTCACCCCTAATTAAAATCCATTGTTTCAAATCACCTAAAGTTACACTCTCTAGAACACTAATACTTGATTTACCTTTAATTAATGGAGTATACCCGCTCATAAAACACCTCATTTGTATGGCGTACAGAATTCTGAAAATTAACGCAACTATAGTAGCGTATCTATAAAATATTTTCAACTCCCTATCTCATTAAAAATGAGGTGCGAATTACGCCTTAATAAATTTTTGATTTTATTAGTTGACTAACCACTTTCTTATATTCTCAAATCGACGTGTATACTGAAGTTTATCCAGTTTTTCTAAAAAAGGGATGATATATTTGCGAGAAAGCTCTAATACACCCTTTGCCTCTTTCACTTCAAACTCATCACCAGTTTCTACTCTTAATCGCTTTATTGCATCTTCAAAAACATTACGTTCTACAAATAACTCATCTGTTAAGGAAACAATATAATTATGTTGAATTAAAAACTTAATCCACTCGTCTATATCGTTTATCTTTTGATGACTTAAATAATGATGAATGGATTCTACCTTTAGGTCATCCCGCTTTAATTCATCTAAAATACTATTTAATTTCCGTTGTTGATCTGATGAAAGATTGACTTCGAATGTATTTAAACTAATAAAATGTTGATTTTGTTTAATGAGACCTTGGTTAATGAAGTAATCAAATAATAATTTTCCTTCACCTGTCTTCAAGGATAATTTTGACATAATTTCTGATTTGTCTTCCCCAAGTAGTAATGGATGCTGCTCATGAAACGTTTTTAATATTTGAACAAGAGATGACTCGATAGATTCTATATATTGTTTCGTAAATAACAGATTCTCAAGTTTAATAACTTGCTTTTGATGAATTAATTGATGGAGGTTTTCTTTAGTAACGAGTTCTCCTAAATCATTTAAAGTAGAACCAGGTTGCTGTTCAATTAAGCTTAATGCATACTCCTCAGGACTAAAGGAAGCTTTCTCCTTTAAAACGTCTATCGTTTCCTGAGTATGTGAATGTTTTTCAGCAAACGGATCTATAATTTTCCCTCCACCAATTAATTCAACTGGAGTTGCACGCCTTAAGATGAATCGTTGATCTTTCATAACATAAATTGATTGATCTAATTGAAGTTGAACATACATAATCTCTGAATTTGGTTCTAGCTTATGACGGTCAAAGAAAATAATCCTTCCATAAACTTCACTCGTCCCAGTATGTAATTTGATTGGAGACCTTTGCTTAATCGTTGACTGTAAAAGAGAACTAACGTTAAGTTCGATATCAATTCGATCGGAAGCTTTTGCCCATTTATAATCCGTTAATACCGTTCCACGCTTAACTTCATCTAACTCAACATTATTTAGAGCAATAGCCGCACGTTGTCCAGCAAAAGCCGATTGAACAGAGTGATTAAAATGATGAATGCTTTTAATTTGTACTTTCTTACCTTCAGGCATTAAATAAACGGGGCGATCTACATCAATGCTCCCGTTTGCAATCGTTCCTCTTACAATCGTACCTATACCATGTAAGTGAAAGCTTTGGTCAACTGGTAAAAACAAGGATCCTCGATGTGATTTCGGCTCTATCTTAGCTAATCGTTCTAGAAGGTTTTGTTTTAAAGGATCAATCCCATTAAGAGTCATTGAATCAACTTCAAAGATAGGTTCTCCTTCAAATACGGTCCCTTTTGTAGCTTCTAATATATCCTCTCTCACAATGTTTCTTAATTCTTCATCTGCTTTAGTTATTTTAGTCATGACGATGATGCCATTACTGACTTTTAGATGATTCAAAATATCTAAATGCTCTAAAGTTTGTGGCATGACACCTTCATCTGCTGCAATAGCTAATATCGTCAAATCTATTGATGTGACACCAGCAATCATTTGTCTAATAAACTTTTCATGTCCCGGTACATCAATAATCGATACATCTAAATCATCGGTTTCAAATAAAGGGGCATAGCCTAACTCTATTGATATTCTACGTTCTTTTTCTTCTTTTAATCGATCTGTATCAATATTAGTCAGTGCTTTTACTAATTCTGTTTTTCCATGGTCTATGTGCCCAGCCATTCCAATAGTAAAATGCCGTTTCTTCATGTCGTTACACCAACTATCAATAAAATCTAATTCTGAAAATGCTACCATTTTCTTCGTTATCGAGTACACTTAGTGAAGCATGATGCTTGTCTAAAATTTGTTTAGTTACCATTAAACCTAAACCAGTTCCTTTTTCCTTAGTAGAAAGAAAGGGTTCTCCTATTCGATCTTTAAGTTCAACAGGAACGCCTTCACCTTCATCTATGACATCTACTGTTAAAACGTCATCTTGGTATACTTTCACTTGGATGGTTCCAGGTTCTTTCATCGCTTCAATTGCGTTCTTAATTAAATTGATAAAGACTTGTTTAATTTGAGACCGATCACAGTTGAGATGATATTGTTCTTCTTCAGATATAAACTCAATACTGATTTCATTTAACCGAGCTTGTGACCTCATCAATAAACATACTTCTTTTATAATGGTTGTTAAATCTTCATTTTGCACCTTATTTGGTGAAGGTTTTGCTATGTATAATAATTCAGAAGTAATAGATTCAATCTTCTCAATTTCTTCAGTCATGATATCAAAATAAACTTTTTGTTCTTGTGTATCTTTTTCTAGTAATTGTAAGAAACCTTTAATAGAAGTTAATGGATTCCTAATTTCGTGAACAACACTTGCAGCTAACTGGCCAACGGATGATAGTTTTTCGGAATTCATTAACATTTTACGGGCCGTTTTTAACTCCGAAATATCATTTATGATCCCAATATAGTAAGTCTTGCCTTTATGATTATCTATAATTTTACCTAGATGAGTTGAGGTATGCACTGTATTTCCATCACTGTTTTTAAAAGCTATTTCAACTGTGACTCGGTCGAAACCTAATGAATTGACACTCTTTTTAATCAGGTCTATGTGATCCTCGCTTACATAGTCCAACAAATGACTGCCATATAAACAATCTTTTGTATATCCGAATATAATTTCTGCTGAATAAGATATATAAACGATTTTATAATTCTCATCAAAAATCAGTTTAACATTCGTTGAATGGTTATCGAACCACTGAAATGCTGATGTAAGTATATCTTGGTCAACTTCAAATTGGTCATCCTTATTAACCATTAGCGAGTGTTTTTTCATTCGATTAATCCCCCCAAAAAACGACCATATATAGTAAAACTTTATGAAACCTTTTGCACATTATTACACAATTCTTATTTTAACCAATAATTGTCTGAAAGGCAAAAAAACAATTAATAATAATTACAATTTTTAGAATATTCATTTGTGGCACTAATCTATCATTGTCTTATGACTTGTATTCTATTATTTAACATTCTATAATGATGAGAGAAATGGGGCTGGTTACAATGCTGGTGCTTGTCACGGTCTTCAAAACCGCCTGGGAGACGCGTGTCGTCTTCGGTGGGTTCGATTCCCACACAGTCCCGCCATTTAAATGAATTAAAGAGAGTGAAATATATGTCTGAAACTGTAGGATATTTAATGATACTATGGGGCCTCATCATGATCACCTTATTGGGGATTGGTGGCTTCTTTATGTTTCGAAAATTTCTTAAAAAACTTCCAAAAGACGACGGGAAGTCCATTATTGATTGGGAAGAATACTATGTTGAGCAAACGTTGCACATGTGGGGAGAAGACGAAAAGAAGTTATTAAATGAGCTCGTAGAACCTGTTCCCCAACTATTTCGTGATGTAGCTAAACAAAAAATCGCGGCTAAAATTGGTGAGGTTGCGCTTCAGAAAAAGAAGAGAAAAATTACACTAGATACGATCATAGAGGGTTACATACTTGCTACGCCTAAACGTGATCACAAATTCCTTATCAAGCGATTAAATGAAAAAAATATTGATTTCTCCCCTTATGAACACCTATTAGAAAAGCAATGAGTGTAAAGAGATACACTCATTGCTTTTTTATTTGGGTAAAGAAAACCAAAACTCATTTATATGATTTGTTGAATTTAATCCAATTTTTCCATTATGTTTATGAATGATTTCTTTAACAATAGCAAGCCCTAAACCAGTTCCACTTGATTCATTTGAAGTTGAAGATTGTAATCGATAGTACCTTTTAAAAATGTTCTCATGTTCAGGTTCTGGAATTTCATTTCCCCTACTTCTGATTTTGAATTCATAACTTTGTTCATGAGATACACCCTTGATTTGGACGGACCCTTGTCCCTCATGATATTTCAAAGCATTATCTAACAAGTTGTTAATGACTTGTTGAATTCTTTCCTCATGGATTTCAATTACACATTTTTCAACCTTGACATCCAACGGTATCTCAGCGTTTTCAAAATTCCACTGGTAGACTGCAATACATTGGTGTATAACGTTGGCAATATCTATTTTAGATTTTTGTATAATTGATTCTTCTCTGATGAGGTCCCAGTCTTTTAATTGATCGAATTGATTAATTAACTGCTTTAACCTCTGCGATTCATTAAATAAAGATTTCGTCACTTCTGTTGTAGGAGCCATGTCACCATTCTTAAGTGCATATAGGTAACCATTTAAATTTTGTACAGGTGTTCTAATTTCATGAGAAAGGTCTGTGATCATCTTTTTTCTAAGTTTATTGTTTGTTTCAAGTTGTTGTAACAAATCATTATATTGGTCAACGAGTTCACCAACTTCATTGTTAGAATCATAATCAACTCTTTTAGGTGTTGCTCCCTCTTTTACTTGTTTAGTTGAATGAATTAGTTGTCTGATAGGCCTAATTAGATTTTTGGTCATATAGAAATGGAGTAAGCTACCTATCGAAATGGTTAGTAAACTAAAGACAATTAAATATTGTAACAACAATGATTCAAATTGAGTTTGCCGTCCTGGGTCTAATTCACCCATTGACTCAACTAATAAACAAGCCGTTTGGTAGATGGCAAAGCTGCTTATTAAAATACTTAATGTAATCATCAAAACATTTAATGAGGTTAATCTAAATAGTAAACCTTTAAACATGTTGTTTTTCCGAAACAAATTTATACCCCATTCCTCTTACTGTTTGAATTCGTTGAGGATGATTTTGATCGTTAATTTTCATACGTAACTTCTTTATATGCGCATCAACCGTTCGATCTAATACCTCGTGTTCATGGCTTGGGTATAATTGATTCATGAGCTGTTCACGGCTGAAAACAGTATCAGGATTAGACATAAAAAAGTACAATAAATTAAACTCATGTTTTGTCAGATTTACGTGTTCTCCGTGTAAAGTTACTTCACCTTTCCTCACCTTAATACATAGTCCATCATGGACAAGCTTTTGACAATATCGTCCTGTTCTTCTTAAAACAGCTTCTATATGAGCTAACAGTTCATCAGGATTAAAAGGTTTGGTTATATAGTCATCAGCTCCCATTTTTAATCCATCAATTTTGTCATTGACTTGTGACTTAGCCGATAACATGATAATGGAAACATCTTGTTGTTCCTTTCCTCTAACCCATTCACAAAATTCTTCACCAGATAATTTAGGTAACATTAGATCTAAAATAATGAGGCAAGGATGATGTTTGAGAAACAGTTTCTGAGCTTCTTCACCATCAGCAGCTTCAATGACATGATAATTCTCTTTTTCTAAATATAATCGAATTAGATTTCGAATCATCTCATCATCTTCAACAACTAAAATGGTCTGTTCCATCTCTATCACTCCTTTACCTCACTATTATAGAAAAAAATCTTAGGTTAATCCATTTTCTCGTATTCTTTAATCATCATTTCATAATTCATAGCACCCATTGACTTATGGGAGATGATTCCTTCTGAGTCAACAAAATAAGATGTTGGTATAGGTAGGATTTGGTATTCAGTTGATACGTCACCTTCGTCAATCAATATTGGGAATGTTAACTTGAAATCATCTCTAAAATTACGGACATCCATTAGACTTTGTTCAGTTTCAAATAAATCAATAGCTAAAATCTCAATATCTTTCTCTTCATAAAACTTTTGCATGTCTGGCATTTCGGCACGACAAGGCGGACACCAAGTTGCCCAGAAATTAAGCATAACTTTCTGTCCACGATAGTCGGATAACTTTACTGTTTCACCATCAAGATTCTCCAATTCAAAATCTGGTGCTTTGCTACCGACGTCTAAACCAACTTTAGACTCATCTACCTCCTCACCTTCTGGATCGCTACTAATCATAAAACCATCTTCTTCTACGTTTTCCTCATTCGTACCAGACTCATCACTCTCTGAAACGAAATCATAAATAGCCCAACCGAACATACCAACTAACACAGCAATAATAATGTACTTTTTCATTAGGACTCCCTCCTACTAACCTAAATTAGCCATCCAAGTATCTTGGACAATTCGTAATAAGAAGCTTGATATTCTTGACATTTGACCAGTAAATAATAAGACACCCATGATAATCATTATCGTACCGCCAGTCTTCATAATAATGCCACTATATTTGACAATCCATCTTGCTGATCCAATGAAAAAGGTTAAAACTAAAAATGGTAAAGCAAATCCAATTACATAAAAGATCGTATATAAAGTACCTTGTGTTGGATTACTAGCAGCAATCATTAAAATTGATCCAAAAATAGGGCCTATACAAGGTGTCCAACCTGCAGCAAAACCCATTCCTATAAACACAGTTCCTAAATAGCCACTCGGTTTATTAGCAAACTGAAAACGTTTTTCTTTCATAAAGGTCGTAATATTCAACCAACCTGCAACAAATAACCCCATAATGATAATAAATATACCTGCTATTTGCTGAATAAATTTACCGGACTCACCTACTAGAAACCCTTGTATCCATTGTCCTAAATAAGATGCCCCTAAACCAAGTCCAATGAAGACTAAAGACACCCCAAACAAGAATAAACTAGAGTGAATTAATAATAGCGATCTTACCTTTAAGCTTTTGTCATTTTGTAACTCTTTTACACTAACGCCAGTAATATATGAGAGGTACGCAGGAAAAAGTGGTAATGTACAAGGTGACAAAAAGGACAACACTCCTGCCCCAAACGCTAACCATATTGTTAAATCTGCTGTATCTACCATTATGACCCCTTCTTTCTTTTGCTTTCTATAGTTATAACGACAATGCCTAGTAAGCTAATTAATATGAAAAACCAAAAATCAATAAGATAACCAAAAACAGTTGTGAATGGTAATATGATTGATAACATTGATTGAACAAGACCATAAATAAAGAGAGCCAAACCACTCATTATGTTATATGATGTGCGATTTGAAAAAATTATATATAGTAGGGACAACCCAAATAATAGTGAAAGATAACGCCATGTGTACGAGTTATCATGCCATACGAGGTCGATAAACTCATAGAAAAATGATGATAAGATGAAAATGACCACCAATGTGTACATAAACGACTCAAATTGAATTGAACCATTTCTAAATTTCCAAGTCATAAGCAAGGCACTCAAGATAACGGCTATGTAAAACGCGCCAGAGAAACTAGGGTAAGCGAGTACTGCTAATGGATCACTCATAAATAAATCTAAGTTCCAGATAATCTTCCCTACCCAAATAAAGATAATGAAATTAACAAAGAAAGAAAAAACATCCTCCATGTTCTTCTTTTTCTCTTTTACCGTCTGTTGATCCGTGATAAAAAACACAAAAGCTCCCATGATAAAACTTACAATTAAAGTAGCTACTGAAATTAACACAGATGTTGCTGCCATGTCGTCACCTTCCATTCTAAATATATCTTATACCACTTATATGAAAGTTTGATGAAAATGAAATATAAAAAAAGTTCACGATCATTTAGTTTGATCGTGAACTTAAATTAACATTAAACTCCATGTTTTGTTTTATTTTCATGAATTTAATTAGCATAGCTACTCGCCACGTAAATAACATGCCAAATGCTAGCAGATAAAACATACCACTCGTTTCTCCTACTGATATACCTTGTCCGAGATATATTTTAAGTACAATCCTAAATAATAGAAGAAAAACTAAAATAAAAACAAAAGCTTTTGATGGTTTCAAGTAAATATCTTTACCTTTGATTTCAAAATTTGAAGTCCAAATTAAGAGTATAGAAAATAATACTCCTACCGAAATAGCTTCTAAAACCTGCAGCCAAGATACTTGAAAGTAGGGAAAAATAAACATCAGAGCTCCTGTACTCATAGCAAGAGGTGGTATAATAATTTTTTTAACAGTTGCTGGCTTCTTGGAAGCTCTTGATCGCACAATAATCATGGTAACGGCGATAAAGACAAACATCACAGAAGTTAGCACAGCAAATAACATACTCTCAAAGAACACCATTAAACACCTACATTTTGATTAGACTCATCTTCTGAATCTGTTGCAATTGAAAGTATGATGGTTAACGTAATTCCAACCACCACTAAATAAACACCTAAATCAAATATTAGAGCAGTAGCTAAATGTTTCTCACCAATTAGAGGTAGATGATAGTAACCATCAGCATGTGATAAAAAAGATGCACCGAATAACATAGAACCCATGCCTGCTAAGACAGCGATCAATAACCCTGTCACGGTTAAAGTTCTAAAGTTGATTGGAATAATCTTTTCAATCTTTTCAAAACCGTAAGTCATATACATAAGAATAATAGCAGCTGACGTCATTAACCCACCGATAAAACCACCGCCTGGTGCATTATGCCCTGCAAAGAATAAATACACTGAAAAACCAAGTAACATAAAAGCAATAATTTGAGTCGTAGTTCGTAATATTAGGTCGTTTGATTGCTTCATAACATAACTCCTTCACGATTCATGTTAGTTTTATTCTAATACACTTATTATATGAATGACAAATATTATTAAAAACCAGTAAACCCAAAGAAATTAGCTAAATATAATGTGAAATCTCTTAGCCAATCAAAGAACAGAGCGATTCCTAAAAAGATTAACACATAACCACCGATTTTTGTAATTTTTTGTGAGTTACGTTTTAACCAACCCATTTTGCCTATAAAGAATGATAATACAAAGAATGGGATGGAGAATCCTAACGAATACGCTGACATTAAGACTACGCCAGATTGAGGTTCTGTTGCTGCTAATGATATAACTGCACCTAGAATCGGACCTGTACAAGGTGTCCAACTCATCGAAAAAGCCATACCAATTAATAAAGTTCCGATATAACCAGCAGGTCTATTTTTAATAGTAACTTTTCGTTCTTTCATTAAGAACTCAAAATTAAATACACCAATCATGACGAAACCAAAGAAAATGATTAAAATTGCCCCTAATTGACGGATGAGATCTTGATGTTGTATGAAGAATTCTCCAACTAAGTATGTTGAAAAACCGATCATAATAAAGATTGATGAAAAACCAATTAAAAAGAACAAAGTATGTAATAAACTTCTTTTTCTCAACATAGCATTCTCAGTTTTCAACTCTTCTACGCTCATCCCAGTGACGTACGACAGAAACACAGGATAAAGCGGTAAGACGCAAGGTGAAATAAATGATAAGAACCCCGCACCAAAAGCTAAGAAGATATTGACATCCATTGAAACCCCTCCTTTATCAGACAACCTAATGCTATCGTACCAAATAAATCATATTCTTGTTGCGTTAAGGCTTGAAAATTTAGTGAAAACTAAAAAAGGATAGACTCTCTGCCTATCCCCTTTCAAGTTATTTTTTATTCGGTTGATCCATTTGTTGGTTCATTGCTCTCATCATTTGATTAATTTTCTTCTGTGAAGGTTTTTGACCCATCTGCATCATCATTGTGCGTAACATTTGTTCGTTAATTGGTGGGTTCTTCTTTAAGTAGTTCATCATCGTCTTACGAGCAATAAAGAAGCCTAAAACGAGACCAAGAATTAACGCACCTAGAGCAATTAATACGACCCATATTGTGCTCATTATTAAATTTTCCTCCTTCTAGTTGTCTCTCTCAATAAGTATATTAAAAGAACTGCCGTATGACAATATAGTTTTTATAGTGAATAGATTTGCTTTCCAACAAGCGGTGTAATCCATCCACATTCGTATGTTTCATAATTAACCGCAAAGATATGCGGATGAAACGTTTTAAGATACTGAAATAATAATTTATCTACATCCACAATAGACTCAGCTAATATAGTCATATCAAAATCGTTAACTTCGATATAGACTTGTTGTTGATTATAACTAACGGTAATTTGATTACGATCAATATTTAAAGAAATATCATGACTGACCCAATAATTTAAATGTAAGAAAACATCCTTTGCGTTAGCCTTGTCCAAAACCATTTTATACTGGTCTTTAGTTCGATCCGGGTTCTTCATCATTTGTTCATATAAAAAGCGATAAACGGTATCAATCTTATAATAAAAGTGCTGTGCATAATCTGACTTAACTAGATATAAAGAATATTGATACATGATATGTCCCCCTTTTGGGACATATCGTATCAACATTTTTAAGCGAAATTTGTCAAAGTTTAAAGCTTAACTTAAATTATTTTTGTCAAATTTTCTTATTTTAATAGCTCTTTTGCGCGTGAGACAACGTTCTCAACCGTAAAACCATATTCTTCGATAACTTTATTTCCTGGAGCCGATGCCCCGAATGTAGAAATGCCTAGTACATCTCCGTCAATTCCTGTGTAACGTTCCCAACCGAATGGAGAAGCCATTTCAACTGCTAGACGAGCTTTTACATTTTTAGGTAATACGGATTCTTTATATGCTTCATCTTGTTGGTCAAAAAGATACCAAGATGGCATACTCACGACTTGAGCATTAATCCCTTCTTCTTTCAATTGTTCACTTGCTTTGTGAATCAATTGAACTTCAGAGCCTGAAGCTAATAATAGAATATCTGGGTTTTCAACCTTATTTAATGCATACGCACCTCGGCGTACACCTTCAGATGCTTTATCTGCTATTTCCGGTATTACTGGTAATCCTTGTCTAGTTAGGACAAGAGCTGTTGGTGCATCTTCAGCTTGAACAGCAATCTCCCACGCAGCTTTTGTTTCGTTTGCATCTGCTGGACGTACTAAGTTTAAATTCGGCATTGCACGTAGTGAAGGTAATTGTTCAATTGGCTCGTGGGTTGGACCATCTTCACCAACTGCAATGGAGTCGTGTGTAAAGACATACGTGACCGGCGTACCCATTAAAGCGGATAAACGAACGGCAGGACGTAAATAATCGCTAAATACGAAGAATGTTCCACCATATACTTTTAATCCACCATGTAACGCCATTCCGTTAAGTGCACAAGCCATAGCGAATTCACGTACACCAAACCAAATGTTACGCCCTGAATAATCAGGATATTTAAAGTCGTCTTCATCTTTTAACATAGTTTTATTAGAACCTGCCAGGTCTGCACTACCACCGATTAAATTAGGAATGTTTTTAGCAAGACCATTTAACACTTCACCAGAAGCTGCACGTGTTGCTAAAGCCTTGGAATTTTCATCGTAAATAGGAAGATCTGCATTCCAATTTGCTGGCAGCTCGCCTTTCATTGCAAGCTCAAATTCCTCAGCAAGTTCTGGGAATTCATTTTTATACTGCTGTAATAATTCATTCCAGTTATTTTCTGCCTCTTGGCCACGTTTGATTGTTTTCTCTTCAAAATCAGCTGCTACTTCGTCAGGTACATGAAAATCCTCATGTTCCCAATTGTAGTGTTCTCTAACAAGCTGACGTTCTTCCTGACCTAAAGGAGCCCCATGTGCATCGGACTTACCACCTTTATTAGGAGAACCATAACCGATGACGGTTTTAACTTCAATTAGGGTTGGTTGGTCTTCAGTTGCTTTAGCATCTAACAATGCTTTTTCAATTGCCTCCGTGTCATTTCCATCTTCGACACGAATGACTTGCCAACCGTAAGATTTAAATCGGTCTTCAACACTTTCTGAGAACGAACGGTTTAAGTCGCCGTCTAATGAAATATCATTTGAATCGTACATGACGACTAATTTACCAAGCTTTAAGTGACCTGCTAATGAAGCTGCTTCTTGAGACACGCCTTCCATTAAGTCTCCGTCACCACAAATACTATAAGTATAATGATCAATTACTTGATGGTTGTCAGTGTTAAATTTAGAAGCTAAGAAACGCTCGGCCATGGCCATACCAACTGACATCGCAATTCCTTGACCTAGAGGTCCAGTTGTTGCTTCTACACCATCTGTATGTCCAAATTCAGGGTGCCCCGGTGTTTTAGAACCCCATTGGCGGAAGTTTTTAAGATCATCCATAGATACTTTGTAACCCGATAAATGTAATAAGGCATAAAGTAACATGGAGCCATGACCTGCTGATAATACGAAACGATCACGGTTGAACCATGATGAATTTTTAGGGTTATGATTCATGACTTTAGTCCATAATGTATAAGCCATTGGAGCTGCACCCATAGGCATACCTGGGTGACCTGAGTTTGCTTTTTCAACTGCATCGATTGCTAATGTACGAATCGTGTTAATAGACATTTGTTCAATGTTATTACTCATTTGTGTTCTCCTTTCTTCTCCGTTCAATTCAGTTACCACCATATATCCTATATGGTTTAGCAACATCTGACAAGTTATTTCTTGTTAAATTCACAATAATCTTAGTATACTCCAGCACTAAGATCATCATCCGTCATATGTATACCCATACAGTTTTCATTATAACAAAAATCGACGTATTTCATCATGTAAAAAACGACTCCTTTATTATTTAAAAGGAGTCGTCGTTATTAATGCTTTTGATTTTTTTCTTTTTCGTTTTTAAGTTTATCAGGTGTGACATCGGTTCCTTCTGGGTCCACAACCTTCACTGATTTAAGTTGATTTTTGAAGGACTGACGAAATGCTTGTAGATACTCTTCTCTTAATTTCTTTTGCTCTTTCTTCTCTTTTTCCGTTAGACCTTCCGTTTTCGATTTATTTGCCAATTCATTTATACGTTTAATTCTTTCATCCGAAATCATATTCAAAACTCCTTTTTATAAGGTCACTTGTCATTTTACATGGTGATAGTTTTTTAGACAAGTTATTCAAATTTTGCGAACGAATGTTTGCTTATACTGGTTAATATTGCTATAATAAACACAGGATAAATCGTTGAGGTGAAAAAATGAAGAAACTATCAAAAAGACAGAAAGAGATTTTTGATTTCATAGTTAATAATGTCAATTTAAAAGGCTATCCACCTTCCGTAAGAGAAATTGCAGAAGCTGTTGGACTAGCATCAAGCTCAACCGTTCACGGTCACTTATCTAGATTAGAAGAAAAAGGATATATTCGTCGTGATCCAACGAAACCTAGAGCCATAGAAATTGTTTATAATGACGAAAACGCTACACACGAACGCGAAGCCATGTATGCACCGCTAATCGGTAAGGTAACAGCCGGAGAACCTATTACAGCCATTGAAAATGTTGAAGAATACATTCCGATCCCTTCTACGGTTTCTGCTACGGAGGATGAGGTATTCGTCCTTTCGATTCAAGGAGACAGTATGATTGAGGCAGGAATTTTTGATAAAGACCTCGTGATCGTAAGAAAACAAGCGACAGCTAATAATGGAGATATTGTGGTGGCTATGACGGAAGAAGATGAAGCAACCGTCAAACGATTTTTTAAAGATGAAAATCATTACCGTCTAGAACCAGAAAACCCTACTATGGAACCGATTATCCTTAACCATGTTACGGTTTTAGGAAAAGTGATTGGATTATATCGTGAAATACATTAAAACTGATTTATAACGCATAAAAAAGTAACACCAGTTGTGATTATCGAAAATCATAACTGGTGTTTATTTTGATATGTATTTACAAACAGATTAGTTTCTGTGTGAAAGGAATTTTATTATAAAAAAGAATTCCCCTTGATGCTAATAAACATCAAGGGGTCCTCTATTTTAATAACTGTTAATATACTGTTCACGTTCCCAAGGATGTACTTGTGTTCTAAACATATCCCATTCGATTTCTTTGGATTCAATAAAGTGTTCAAGTAAGTGCTCACCTAGAGCTGTTTTAATGACATCATCTTTCTTAAGTTCTTGTAATGCATCATATAAAGTTGCTGGTAAGTCTTGAACGCCATTTGCTACACGCTCTTCTTTATCCATGACATAGATATTGCGATCAACCGGTTTAGGTGCTTCCATTTTGTTCTCGATTCCGTCTAATCCAGCTGCAAGCATAACAGACATAGCCATATAAGGGTTTGCTGCTGGGTCTACACTACGTACTTCAATACGTGTGCTTAGACCACGAGAAGATGGTACACGAATTAATGGGCTACGGTTTTGACCTGACCAAGCTACATAACAAGGTGCTTCATATCCAGGTACAAGACGCTTATAAGAGTTAACCGTTGGGTTCGTTACAGCTGTAAAGCTAACAGCGTGTTTAATAATACCAGCTGTAAACTGATAAGCTGTTTCACTTAATTCTTGTTCACCGTTAGGATCAAAGAACGCATTCTCTTTCCCTTTAAATAATGACATATTTGAGTGCATTCCTGAACCGTTCACACCAAATAATGGCTTCGGCATAAAGGTTGCGTGTAAACCGTGTTTACGAGCAATCGTTTTGACCACTAATTTAAATGTTTGGATATCATCACAATGTTTAACGGCATCTGAATATTTGAAGTCAATTTCGTGTTGACCTGGTGCTACTTCGTGGTGAGACGCTTCAATTTCAAATCCCATTTCTTCTAATTCAAGCACGATATCACGACGGCAGTTTTCTCCTAAATCTGTTGGCGCAAGGTCGAAGTAACCACCTTTATCGTTTAATTCCATCGTCGGGTCGCCTTTTTCATCTAACTTGAATAGGAAGAATTCAGGCTCTGTACCAATGTTAAACGCTGAGAAACCTAGTTTTTCCATGCGTTCTAAGTTACGTTTTAAGTTATAACGAGGGCAACCTTCAAACGGTGTGCCATCTGGATTGTAAATATCACAAATGAAACGCGCAACCTTCCCTTTTTCTGAAGTCCAAGGGAATACAACAAAGGTATCTAAGTCTGGGTGTAGTTTCATATCTGATTCTTCAATACGTACAAAACCTTCAATAGATGAACCATCAAACATCATTTCATTATCTAACGCTTTGTCTAATTGACTAAGTGGAATTTCAACGTTTTTAATGGTACCTAAAAGGTCTGTAAACTGTAAGCGGATAAATTTTACATTCTCTTCTTCAATAATTTTGTAAATCTCTTCTTTTGTAAATTTACTCATTTAATATGTTCCTCCTGTTTTTTGTTTCCATCCCTTAGTGATAAAACCTCGAAAGATCTCCTTGGTTAATGGATGGTTTATTTAAGTAACCAGATTCAAGAAGTTCACGGCGTAACAGTTGATGAAGTTCTTTATCTGTGAGGTCTTTTTTGTAATGTTTGGATTCTTCTTCAGACTGCTTTTTAGCTTCATTTTCTTGAACTTGGTTTTCTCGCAGTTTTAACACTTGCTTAATCCCCGCAAGGTTGACTCCTTCATCGATTAAACGTTTAATCTCGATTAATCGGTCCACATCATAGAAGCTAAATAATCTACGATTTCCTTCTGAACGTAACGGTGCGACTAAATTTTTCTCTTCATAATAACGAATTTGTCTAGCGCTGAGTTCAGTCAGTTCTGAAACAATACTAATCGGAAATAATGGCATCGCTTTACGATCTTTGTATTCCATCCCGCCACCTCCTAATTACTTAATATTATATACATCGGAAAAAGATGTGTCAACAGATGTAAGGAAAGTTTACACAAAAAGATAAAAAAGAACATAACAACGATGTGTTATGTTCTTATACCTCTATATTTTTCTTTTGTAACACCACTAACCCCTTTGTAATGGCTAACTTAACATGCTCATAAGTGAGTCCGCCTTGAACATATAACGTATATGGTTCTCTAATCGGACCATCAGCGGTCAATTCTAAACTAGCCCCTTGAATAAATGTTCCTGCAGCCATAATAACATCATGTTCATATCCAGGCATATAATCAGGATGAGGGGTTACATGTGAATTAATAGGTGATTGTTGTTGTACAACTTGTGCAAATTTAACCATTTCTTCTTTTGTTTTAAACGTAATCGATTGAATAAGATCCGTTCTTTTGTCTTCGGGTGATGGGGTGGTTAAATAACCGTGATTGGTTAGTAAGCTCGATGTGAATATTGCCCCTTTTAAAGCTTCACCAACGACATGAGGAGCTAGAAACAATCCTTGAAACATTTCTTGTAAACTATATAAACTGGCTCCTGTTTCTTTTCCTAAACCAGGAGCAACAAGGTAATTAGCACTTCGCTTAATAAATGGTTTTTTACCTACTAGATATCCACCAGTCTTGACGATCCCTGCACCTGGATTTTTAATAAGAGAACCCGCTATAAGGTCCGCCCCTACGTTCGTTGGTTCCTCTTGTTCAACAAATTCCCCATAACAGTTATCAACGAACACAATCACATCACGATTCATATCTTTCACAAATTTAATCATCTGTTCAATTTCTGAAATCGTAAACGACGGGCGATTAGCGTACCCTTTAGATCGTTGAATCATGACCATTTTAGTTTGTTGGTCTATTTTTTTACGTATTTGACCGTAATTAGGTTGCCCCTCGTTTGTTAAAGGAACTTCTTCATAATGGATACCATAATCTCTTAATGATCCATCCGTTTTATTTTGAATCCCTATAACATTTTCTAAAGTATCGTAAGGACGACCTGTAATAGAAACGACTTGGTCACCTGGCCTTAAATTACCAAATAAAGCTGTTGTAATAGCGTGTGTCCCAGATACAATTTGAGGTCTAACTAAAGCATCTTCCCCACCGAATACTTTTGAATATAATTCTTCAAGCTTATCTCGACCGATATCGTCGTAACCATAGCCAGTTGTCGGATTAAAGTGGTGATCTCCGACTTGTGTGTCTTGAAAAGCTTTTAGCACTTTTTCTTGGTTATAGGTTACAATCTTCGAGATTTCATCCAGTTGATCTTTGATGGTTTGTTCAGTTTGATCTATTAGCTTATAGCTTTCTGTTTGCATTAGATTGTTCACTCACTTTGTTAGTTGATGGTATAATGGCATGTCCTTATCTAGATAACCTGAAATTCGATAAGCATCTTGATCTTCTGCGAATTCTTGAGATACGACAATCGATTCGTGTTTTAATCGATGAATTAATTTTCCTTCATCCGCAGGAATAAAAACATCATAGTGTTCCCAATTCTGTTTTAATACTTCTTCAATTTTATGGGTTAAACGAATTAGATCTTCATTATTCTTAGCATTGATTTGAATACTTGGTTGTGAATATGGGATAAATTCTTGATTCAATAAATCCATCTTATTATAAACGGTTAAAACTGGTAAGTGGTCTGCATTTAACTCCGTGAGAATCTCTTTAACGGTCTTTTCGTGTTCGATCGCATTTTCATCAGAACAATCGACAACATGTAATATAAAATCCGCTTCTGTGACTTCTTCTAATGTAGAACGAAATGCTGCGATTAAGGTGGTAGGTAGTTTTTGGATAAAACCTACTGTATCAGAAATCAAAGCATGGAACCCACTTGGCAATGTAATTCGTCTAGTTAATGGATCAAGTGTTGCGAATAATTTATCCTCTTCTAATGATGCTTCTTTCGTGAGACGATTGAATAACGTCGACTTACCTGCATTGGTATAACCAACAATCGAGATTTGAAAAGCAGATCGTTTTTTACGATTTTCTCGATATTGAGCACGATGTTTCACTACTTGTTTTAACGACTCTTTTATATCGGTAATTCGATTACGAATATGACGGCGATCTGTCTCTAATTTTGTTTCACCAGGACCTCTTGTCCCGATTCCACCACCTAGTCTTGATAATTCCACACCTTTACCATGGAGACGAGGTAACATATATTCTAACTGTGCTAATTCCACCTGTAGCTTACCTTCTTTTGTTCGGGCTCTCATGGCAAATATATCTAAAATCAATTGAGTTCGATCGATAATTTTAATTTCTAAAGTGTTCGTTAAATTTCTGGACTGTGAAGGTGTTAGTTCGTTATTAATGATCGCCACTTCTACATCATGTTCTTGAATATAATGTTTAATTTCTTCTACTTTCCCTGTCCCTACATAATAAGCAGAGTGGATCTTTTCCCGTTTTTGAGTAAACGTTTCTAATATTTCTGCATCGACCGTTTCAGCCAATGCTTCTAATTCATTCATGGTTGATTCAAAAGTTTGATCGTTTTCATACTGGGTTTGACATCCAATTAAAATTGCTTTTTCGTCCATTGATTAACTCCTTTAAAGGTTTTGTATCTTTAGATAGTATGACCGCTTCACTAAAGAATAATAAAATAACATAAATGAAGCCTAACACCATATGGGGTTAGGCTCAACATTTTAATTTTATAAAATACTTATGACTCCAAATCAATATTTTTAGAAGGAGCAAATGTAGAAATTGCATGCTTAAAAATTAATTGCTGCTTCCCTTCTACTTCAATTAATATTGTAAAGTTATCGAACGATTTGACGACCCCTCGTAATTGAAAGCCATTTGTTAAGAAGACGGTTAAAGGTACCTTCTCCTTACGCAATTTGTTTAAATAAGTATCTTGTACGTTTGTAGAATTAGCCATACAAACTCCTCCTCTATCTATCTGTTATTATTTACTATTCTATAAAGGATGTATCTTTCCTTCTACTTTTTTGAAAATATTTTCAAACGTGGTCCAATAATTTTCTGGATCAATCGTGAACCAGTGGACATTTGGAATTTTATTTCGATAATAAGTTAACTGTCGTTTAGCATACCTTCTAGTGTTGCGTTTAATTAATTCGACAGCTCGTTGTTGGTCGTATTCGCCTTCAAAATAAGGTACCCACTCTTTATATCCAATTCCTTGCATCGGTTGAACATTACTACCAAATCGCTCATACAGTTGTTGGACTTCATTCATTAACCCTTCTTCAAGCATTTGCTCAACTCGGTCATTAATCCGATTATACAACGTTTCTCTTTCCATATTTAAACCTATCACCATTGGTTGATAAGGTGATGAAACCGTTTGTTTTGATTCAATTTCAGACATGGTTTGCCCTGAGAGATCATAAACTTCAAGCGCTCTTATAACCCTCCGAATATTGTGTGGATGTATTTTTTTAGCTTGTTCAGGATCAACTCGCTTTAATCTCTCATAATAAGGTTCTATACCTTTAGTTTCTATTTCTTTAAGGGCTTCTTCAACATATTCCGAATCACGCTTTACATCTGAGAATTGAAAATCAAACAATGCAGAATGGACATAAAAACCCGTTCCACCAACTAATACTGGAAACTTATTACGATTTGTTAATTTAGTTATTGTTTTTCTTAAGTCTGTTTTAAATTCTGCTGCTGAATAATCCTCTCTTGGATCTAAATGATCTATGAGATGATGAGGAATTCCCTCCTTCTCATCTTCTGTCACTTTAGCAGAACCAATATCGAATGATTTATAAAATTGCATAGAGTCTGCATTAATAACTTCACCATTAAACCTTTTACTTAGTTCAATTCCTAGCTTCGTTTTCCCAACTGCGGTTGGTCCTATAATACTTATAACAATAGGTTGTTCCACTTGTGACACCTAACCTTTACATGATTCGCTTAAACATACGCTGCAATTCATACTCACTAAAGTGTATCACAATGGGTCTTCCGTGTGGACAAGTAAATGGATCTCGACATGTCCGAAGTTCATTTAATAAGTATTCCATTTCTTGATGATTTAAATAATGGTTAGCTTTAATAGATCGTTTACATGACATTAAAATCGCAGCTTCTTCTCTTATTTTTTCTACATCAATTGCCCGTCCATCTATTAATTCCTCTACCATATCCCTGATAATTTGCTCTTCCTCACCAGTTGGAAACCAACTAGGATAAGATCTAACGATATAACTATAATCGCCAAAAGGTTCTAAAAATAAACCTACTTTTTCTAATGAATCTTTATTCTCATCAATAACTATCGCCTCTTGACTTGTAAACTCGAATGATAAAGGAACGGATAATTCTTGCACTTCATTAACTGGATGACCTAATTTCTTTTTGAAGTATTCATATTTGATTCGTTCTTGAGCGGCGTGTTGATCGATCATATATAGTCCTTTTTCATTCTGAGCTAAAATATAAGTCCCATGAAGTTGCCCAATTGGATACATGACAGGCACTCGTTCACGGTCATCTGAATGTTCTACTTCAATAGGTTCGTGCTCTTGAACCGGCTCATCAGTTGATTGTAAAAAGTCCATAGCGGTTTCATTGGCTGATTCTTGTCCATCATTAGGTTCACCAAACACTTCATTCACTTGAAAGCCGTGATTGAAATCTTTAAGCTCGTTCCTCTCTCTTTCTTCTTCTATTCTATCTCTCTTTAATGGATCAAAAGATAAAGACGTTTGGGTTGACTTGGTTTTTTCTTTTTTTACACCTGATGGAATAAGAGTTTGTTGATGAAGTACATCATATACCGACTGTTTCACTATGTCGAATAGTTCCTTTTCTTTACTAAAACGCACCTCTGTTTTGGCTGGGTGAACGTTCACATCTACCAAGTATGGATCCATTTCCATTTGTAATACGACAATCGGATATCGACCAATCGGTAAAAAGGTATGATAACCATCTAAAATCGCTTTATTAATAACAGGATTTTTAATAAAACGACCATTAACAATTAAAGAAATAAACGTTCGATTAGATCGGGTGGTTTCTGGTTTAGCTATATATCCAGTAATCTTATAATCTAATGAATCATTTTCAATCTTCATCATGTTTTGAGCAATTTTCTTACCATAGATTTGTTGAATGACTTGTAATAAGTTCCCGTTACCAGGTGTGAAAAACATACGTTTTCCATTATGATAGCATTCAAACCGAATATCAGGGTGAGATAGAGCCATTTTATTGATCGTTTCCGTGATATGACCTAACTCGGTATGAATCGTTTTTAAATATTTTAATCGAGCAGGGGTATTATAGAATAAGTTTTCTACAATGATTTCAGTTCCCTTACGTTTGGTGTGCTTTTGTTGGCTTAAAATTTCGCCACCATGAACAATCATTTCTGTTCCTGTTTGATCACCTGTTGAGGTTCTTAACGTTAATTGACTAACTGATGATATACTAGCCAACGCTTCTCCCCTAAAACCTAACGTTTTAACTCTAAATAAATCAAATTCATCAATAATTTTACTTGTGGCGTGGCGAAAAAAAGCTTTTTCACAATCCTCTGGCTCAATTCCATCTCCATCATCAATGACCTTAATGGATCTTAATCCCGCTTCTAGTAATTCTATTTTGATCCACTGACTATTAGCATCAACGCTGTTTTCTAGCAGTTCCTTCACAACGGATGCTGGGCGTTCAACTACTTCTCCTGCAGCGATTTTATTGGACAAGTCATCGGGCAATTGAACAATTTTTCCCATCATATGCCTCCTTTAGTCCAGCTTTTTCTTTAATTCATATAAGAAGTTCATCGCATCCATTGGGGTCATGTTTAATAAATTAACATCTTGTAACTGATCAATGACTTCTAGATTCGTTTGTACGGGTGGTTGTTCGTTGGCTTCAAATAAGGTTAATTGTTCATCAGTCGCACTCTGTTCACGTATGGCACTCGTTGCCTCATACGTATCAAGTAAATAGTTAGCACGAACAATAATGTCATCTGGTAAATTAGCAAGTTTAGCGACATGAACACCATAACTTTTATCCGCTTTCCCTTCTTTAATGCGATGTAAAAACACAACCTCTCCATTATGCTCATCCACTTCTACATGAACATTTTTCAATTGTTTTAACGATTCTTCTAATGACGTAAGTTCGTGATAGTGGGTCGAAAACAATGTTTTGGCTCCAATATGATCATGAATATATTCAACTATGGATTGGGCAAGGGCCATTCCATCATAAGTACTCGTACCACGTCCAATTTCATCAAATAAAACTAAACTATGTTTAGAGGCATTTCTAACCGCATGTTCAGCTTCTAGCATTTCAACCATAAATGTACTTTGGCCAGAAACTAAATCATCTGCCGCTCCAATTCTAGTGAAAATTTGATCGAACACCGGTAATTGGGCTGACTTTGCTGGTACGAAACAACCAATTTGAGACATGATGACAATGAGACCAAGTTGGCGCATGTACGTACTCTTACCTGCCATATTAGGACCTGTGATCAGCAAAATGTTAGTGTCCTCATCTAAGTAAAAGCTGTTTGGAACGAACTCGTCCTCCATAACTTTTTCAACAACTGGGTGTCTAGCATCTTCAATATTAACTAAGTGATTCTCTACCATTTGTGGCCTCACGTAGTTGTTTTCCTCACTGATATTTGCAAAACTTAGTAAAACATCAATCTGGCTAATGCGATCAGCTAATAACTGTAAGGATGGAATATATTCTTTCATTTGATCCCGAATATCAATAAAGAGATCGTACTCTAAGGCAACACTTTTATCGTTTGCCTCTAGAATTAAGCGTTCCTTCTCTTTTAACTCAGGTGTAATATAACGTTCTGCATTGGTTAGTGTTTGTTTACGTTCATAACGTGATAAATCCACGTTTGCTAAATTAGCTTTCGTCACTTCAATATAATAACCAAACACTTTGTTGTATCCTACTTTTAACGACTTAATGCCCGTTCGTTTTCGCTCTTCCGCTTCTAAATTAGCTACCCATGTCTTACCATTGCGTGAAGCTTCACGATATTGGTCTAATTGATCATGATAACCATCTTTAATAATTCCACCTTCAGTAATGGAAATAGGTGGTTCTTCTGCAATACCTTTTTCTAATAATTGATAAATCTCTTCATACGGCTTTAATTCAGGTAATAGATTTTGAATGGTTGTTTCTTCAATTTGACTTAATATCTGTTGTACTTTTGGTAGGGTATTGAGTGAACGCTTTAATTGCAATAAGTCTCTAGCATTCACATTACCGTATGAGATCCGTCCAGCTAAACGCTCAATATCATACATTTCTTTTAAAGCTTCTTTTAATTCTTCTCTTTCAAAGAAATGTTCTATTAATGCCTCAACTTGCTGGTGTCGCTGTTCAATGATAGATTTTGACAGTAATGGGCGGTCCATCCACTTTTTAAGCTTTCTAGCCCCCATAGCTGTCGCTGTTCGATCTAAAACAGATAGTAAGGTACCTTTTTTACTTTTATCTCGGATTGATTCCATTAACTCTAAGTTTCGTTTAGAATATAAATCTAATTTCATATATTGAGCTAATTCTATGTACTCCACTTTTTGCAAATGAAGTAAAAATCGTTTCTGAGAACGATAAATATATTGAAAGACTCGTCCAAAACCTTTGATTAATGGTTCATCTGTTAAATCTTCAACTAAATATTGATAATCTGTAGGAATTTGATCATTTTCTTCAATTGAAATCGTCGCATTTAAATAGTGAGCTAACTCTTCTTTAGCGTTCTCATCAAATTCACTTGGTACAACAATTTCTCGTACAGGTCTATTATAAAGTTCACTAATAACATCTTTAAACTCTTGCTTAATTAAGCTCACAAAACTTTCACCTGTTGATAGATCCACATAGGATATTACAAAGTCTTGGCCAACCGGTGTAACAGATGAAATGAAGTTATTTTCTTCATCATTAAGCATACTGTTTTCCATGATCGTACCAGGTGTAATCACTTGAACTACTTCTCGCTTTACGACACCCTTAGCTGTTTTAGGATCTTCGACTTGCTCACAGATTGCCACTTTATATCCTTTTTCAATTAACGTTTTTATGTATCTTTCAGCTGAATGATAAGGAACCCCACACATCGGGATTTTCTCATCACCACCGTCACGTTGGGTTAATGTAATCTCTAGTTCTTTTGCTGCTTTTAATGCATCATCAAAAAACATTTCATAAAAGTCACCAAGCCTAAAAAATAAAAATGCATCTTGGTTTTCTTTTTTTATGTTGATATATTGCTTCATCATTGGCGTGTATTTTGCCATGGTATATATCCCCCAATTACTTATATCTAATCGTCATTATAGCATACGTCATCGACAAAATTCATGAGAGTAAAGTCGATGACTGAAAGAATTTATCCATTTCTATACTTATTTTATAGCAAATAAAAAAGGCTGAGGGGTTCAGCCTTTTTAATCTTTATCAACATCAATTTCCGCTAATTCAGCTTCTAACTCATCGAAGTCGAAATCATCTTCATCGAAACCTTCTGGCTCTATTTTAGCCCATACTTTAGTTTCTCCAATAATATCAACGACGAATTCTCGTTCTAACTCAACCTTTATTTTGCCATGATCATCAATTGTGCACTCTAAAGTGTTAGGTTGCTGTGTTGCTCGAGCTACAACGTCAAATGAGTTCGAAATACATTTATCGTCTTTCATAACCACTGGAACTTTATCGACATATTGCTTTCTCTCAGTTACAACTTCCGTTTTTGTGTTGTCACTGTGTGAGTACCATACATTAATATCATAAGCTCCTGTTACTTCGACGATACGCCCTTTCTTTTTAGCTTCGTATTGATGGTTGATAATCCAGCATCCTAGAATGCTAGTTGGTTTATGGTTTGGAGTAACCATATGAAGTGTTTCTGTAAACTTTTTACCTTTACCACAAACCGCTTTAGTGATAATTTCGCGATAGTCGCGGTCGAACATGCGTGATCCTCCTCCTTTGTTAGCCAATGTATTTTATGCAAACTAGGTATTTGTTGTGATTCTTGGCCGGAAAGTTTTATGTTTCATACTCATTCATATGTCAATGCCCAGAAAAGTGTTAATCATAACGGAGGAGAATTTAATCATGTAGGAGCTTATTTGTTTTTTGGTCTTAACAAAGGGGAACAAATAACAAATTAAGAGCTTGCGTGTTTTATATTGTTTTTTACATAAAAACCCGTGGAATCATCCACGGGTTAGATTTTACAATGAACGTTGTACTTTTGAGCCAGTTTCACCTTTTAACACGTTTCCACCAGTTTGACGGATAATTTCATCCGTCACTTCGTTAGCTATGGTGTTCGTAATACGCTGTAAAATATCATTTACAACGACTTGAGAATCCTTAAATTCTTGTACAATCGGAATGGCATCTAATTCACCTTGAAGACGATCTAACTCTTCTTCAACACGCTTTAAAGCTTCACCTTTACCGTAATGCTGTAGGTTCACAGCTTGCTTTTGTAATGCTTTAATTTTCGTAATATAGCTCTGAACTTTATTGTTGGCATTAATTTTTGCCTCAAGTTCTTTAAAACGTTCAATTTCATCTATACTCGCTATTTTTTTAGCAAGTTCCTTTGCCTCTGCCACAACTTGTTGTCTTGTATATTCTGCCATTTATATCACCTCTACTGGTTCAGCGACGGTTTCTTCAACCATTTCACCGTCAAGCGTCCATGTTTTTGTTTCTGTAATCTTAACATTTACGATTTCACCAATTGCTGATTTAGGTCCTTCAAAATTAACGAGTTTTCCACGCTCTGTATAACCAGCTAGCTTATCGTCATTACTCTTACTCGTACCTTCTACAAGTACTTTTACAATCTTACCTTTATATTTTTCCATCGCTTTTCTCGAATACTCATTAACAACTTCGTTTAAACGATGTAGTCTTTGTTTTTTCACGTCTTCTGAAACATTATCTTCAATACGAGCGGCAGGTGTGCCGTCACGTGGTGAGAAGATGAATGTATAAGCCCCTTCAAAGCCCACTTCATGATATAAAGAAACTGTTTCTTCAAACTGTTCTTCCGTTTCGTTCGGGAACCCAACAATGATATCAGTTGTTAAAGCAGCATTTGGAATTTGTTCTTTTATTTTACGAACTAATTCTAAATAGCTTTCACGAGTATAACGACGGGCCATCACACGCAATACTTCAGAGCTTCCAGATTGAACGGGCAAGTGAATATACGGCATCAGGTTTCCACCTTTGGCTAGAACTTCAATAAGGCGATCATCAAAGTCCCTCGGGTGGGAAGTTGTAAATTTAACTCGTGGAATATCGATTTTACGAATTTCATCCATTAAGTCACCTAAGCCATAATCCATATCTAGGTCTTTACCATAAGCGTTTACGTTTTGTCCAAGTAACGTCACTTCTTTATATCCTTGAGCGGCTAAATGACGAATTTCTTGAATAATGTCTTCTGGACGACGACTACGTTCCTTACCTCGAGTATATGGAACAATGCAGTATGTACAGAACTTATCGCAACCATACATAATATTAACCCATGCTTTAATACGACCTTCACGACGCTTAGGGAGATTTTCAATGATATCTCCTTCTTTAGACCAGACTTCAACAACCATTTCCTTACTCATTAATGCATTATAAACTAATTGTGGTAAACGGTGAATATTGTGAGTACCGAAAATTAAGTCAACATATTGGTGCTTTTTAAGGATACGATTGACGACTGATTCTTCTTGCGACATACAACCGCAAACACCAATAATAAGATCTGGGTTTTCGCGTTTTAGTGCTTTTAGATGACCAATTTCCCCAAACACTTTATTTTCAGCGTTTTCACGTATGGCACAAGTATTCAAGAGAATAATGTCAGCTTCATTTTGATCCGTTGTAGCCTCATATCCCATTTCAGTTAAAATACCTGACATCACTTCTGTATCATGTTCATTCATTTGGCAACCATAAGTTCTGATCAAGAACTTTTTGCCATTTCCGAGCCCTTGAAATTGTTCTTCTATTTCAAAGTCATCATGGTATTCAACTTCTTTTCTTAAACGTTTTTTAGCTTTTTTCATGTTTGGCGGCTCATACGTTGCTTCAAAGTACTTTAAAAAGTCATCTGAAGTCTTCGATTTGAGTCGTTGTAAGTTTTCCTGTTCGGATTTTACGTCCGCAGGATCAACTTGGTTAATTTGACTCTGCTCTTTCCTTTGCTTTTCATTCATATATCGTTAACTCCTTTCACGACAAACTAAGAGATGAAATGCACACCTTTATCCATTTATACAGTATAAATCCTACAATAGATTTTAACAATACAGAACTATGAAATCCAAAGAAATATGCTAAATTTGTCATAAATACTAAACTTTGAGCGCGATTAATCTTGAATATAAAAAACGTTCAAATCCAACGTATGGATTTGAACGTTTCATCTCTGTCCCAATTATCTCGGTTCAACAATTAACTTAATAGCTGTTCTCTCTTCTTGATCAATTAAAATGTCCGTAAATGCTGGAATACAAATTAAGTCAACACCACTAGGAGCAACAAAACCTCTTGCAATCGCTACTGCTTTAACGGCTTGGTTAAGAGCACCCGCACCAATTGCTTGAATTTCTGCTGAACCGCGTTCTCGAAGCACATTAGCTAACGCACCAGCTACAGAGTTTGGATTTGACTTTGCTGAAACTTTTAATATTTCCATTACTAGTTCCTCCTTAATTGACTATTATGATTTTCATAACTAATTTATTCAGCATTCTATTGTTCTATTCCTTTTATTATGAACTAGTTTTCCGAAAAATTCAAATATTTCAATAACATTTAATTGAAATTAATATGATCAGCATTGATTAAAATTCTTTTTATACTTTTAGTTTTACCCGTTTTCTCATCAATTGAAACAGTTACGCCACTTAAAACGGTACGTTCTGTTTCAGGAACTTCAAATCGTGCGGGTAAGCCTGTTTTAAACTTACGAATGATGGACTCCTTCTCCATACCTAAAATACTATCATATGCTCCTGTCATTCCAACATCTGTAATATACCCTGTACCTTGAGTTAAGATACGTTCATCAGAAGTCTGAATATGAGTATGCGTGCCTACAACAGTTGATACTTTTCCGTCTAAATACCAGCCCATGGCTTGTTTTTCACTTGTCGCTTCAGCATGAAAATCTACAAAAATAAGATTTGTTTTCTTCTTAGCCTCATCGATTAAAGAATCAATGACTTGAAACGGATCATCTAAAGGGTTCATAAAGGTTCGCCCCATCAAGTTTATGACAGCTACATTTTTCTGTTTCGCTTTAATAAATTGTAATCCTTTACCTGGTGTACCTTCAGGATAGTTTCCAGGCCTTATTAAGCGATTGGCATCATCTATAAAATCAAAAATCTCTCTCTTATCCCAAGCGTGGTTCCCTAAAGTTACTGCGTCTGCTCCCCATTCGATGAACTGATTGTATAGTTTTTTAGTCAAACCTTTACCATGGGCAGCGTTCTCTCCATTAATAATCGTTAAGTCTGCTTTATATTGGTCTTTTAGTGTTGATAAGTGTTGTTGTAAGGCATACCTACCAGGCTTACCTACAATATCACCTATAAATAAGATATTCATACGTGTGTCCTTTCTATTTCTAAGTCTATATATACGTAAATAGTTACATAATCATTTATTAAAGTCAAAAATAAAAACGGCTTTATCAGCCGTTTTTATTTCGCATATTCGACTACTCGAGTTTCTCGAATAACCGTTACTTTAATGTGTCCAGGATAGTCTAGACCTTCTTCAATTTTCTTGCGAATCTCCCTTGCTAACTGTGAGGCTTTCGCATCATCAATATCTTCTGGTCGAACCATTATTCGAACTTCGCGTCCTGCTTGAATTGCGAAAGATTTTTCAACGCCTTCGTAAGTGTCAGCGATTTCCTCAAGTTTTTCAAGTCGTTTAATGTAATTTTCTAATGACTCGCTTCGAGCACCTGGACGAGCTGCCGACAAGGCGTCAGCTGCCGCTACTAATACTGAAATCGTGCTAGTAGCTTCCTCATCACCATGGTGAGAAGCAATGGCATTAATCACAACTTCATGTTCCTTGTATTTCTGTGCCAACTCTTTACCGATTTCAACGTGACTTCCTTCAACTTCATGGTCAACTGCTTTTCCAATATCGTGTAATAGACCTGCACGTCTAGCTAATTGCTCATCTTCTCCTAATTCAGCTGCTAATAAACCTGATAAATACGCAACTTCTAGAGAGTGTTTTAAGACGTTTTGACCGTAACTCGTACGATATTTTAGACGGCCAATAATCTTAATTAAATCTGGATGAATACCGTGTGCTCCGATATCAAAGGTTGCTTGTTCTCCGACCTCTCTAATATACTCATCTACTTCGCGACGGGATTTCTCTACCATCTCTTCAATCCGAGCTGGATGAATTCGTCCATCTTGAACTAGATTTTCGAGAGCGATTCTCGCAATTTCTCTTCGAATTGGGTCAAAACCAGATAAAATAACAGCTTCAGGAGTATCATCTATGATGAGATCAATACCAGTTAACGTTTCTAGCGTACGGATATTACGACCTTCTCTACCGATAATACGACCCTTCATTTCGTCATTCGGTAAGTTAACAACAGAAACAGTTGTTTCAGACACATGTTCAGCTGCACAACGCTGCATTGCAAGTGATAGCACTTGTTTCGCTTTCTTGTCTGCCTCTTCTTTTGCTCGATTCTCTGACTCTTTGACCATCAAAGCGGTCTCGTGCTCTAGTTCCTTTTCTACACGATCTAAAATAACTTGTCGAGCTTGATCTTGAGTTAGACCTGAAATGCGTTCGAGCTCTGCTTGCTGTGTCTTTAGTAACTCATCCACTTTGCTCTCGGTTTCATTTAGTTGTTGTTGTTTTTCATTTAACGATTCCTCTTTCTTTTCTAACATTAGCTCACGTTTATCTAATGTTTCACTTTTTCGATCAAGCGTTTCTTCTCTTTGTAAGAGTCGATTTTCTTGCTTTTGAACTTCTGTACGTCGTTCTCTCAACTCATTTTCTTGTTCTTGTCGTAAACGATGATTTTCATCTTTCGCTTCTAAAAGAGCTTCACGCTTTGCCGATTCAGCGTTACGTTTGCCTTCTTCGACAATCTGTTTCGCGAGTTCTTCTGCACTAGAAATTTTTGCTTCAGCAATCGATTTTCGAATCATATACCCAACAACAATACCGACAACTAAAAGCAAAATGGAGATGAGTATTGCCATACTATCCATACCTTCACCTCCTCTTGCTATTCAAATTTCTTTCTTTTTCTTTCATACATTTTAAGTCGGTAATGTACAATCAAATCATCATTTTTATAGGTAAAAATGAAAATTATACAATTTAATTTTAAGCTTGTCTATGCCTCGTGTCAAGGAATTGTCAAACTATTTACAGGTTCATTACATGAAATACCAGAACAATTAACATTCTTGAAGTCGCAGTTTGTCGATTTTTTAAGTCTATAACGACATAAAGATTGTCTATAAAAATAAAACCTTTCCCCTATAAAAATAGGAGAAAGATTTTGATCAAATTAATCTAGCTTTAGCTCTTCTTGGCCTTCATCTACAGCTTCGTCTTCTTCGCCTTTTTCAAAATTGTAGTGAGCTCTAATAGCTCTTGTCACTTCATCATAAATGTCTCGGTTATCTTTTAAGAACTGTTTGGCATTTTCTCTACCTTGCCCCAGCTTCTCACCATTATAAGAGAACCAAGCTCCGCTTTTTTGGACGATATCTAAATCAGACCCGATATCTAAGATTTCACCTTCACGAGAAATTCCTTCTCCGTACATAATGTCAACTTCTGCTTGTTTAAACGGAGGAGCCACCTTATTCTTAACGACTTTAATACGTGTTTTATTACCAACCATTTCATTACCTTGTTTTAATGTTTCAGCACGACGAACTTCTAATCTAACAGATGAGTAGAATTTTAACGCACGTCCACCAGGTGTTGTCTCTGGATTACCGAACATCACACCTACTTTTTCACGAATCTGGTTGATAAAGATCGCAGTGGATTTAGATTTATTGATGGCACCTGATAGTTTACGGAGTGCTTGAGACATTAAACGAGCCTGTAAACCTACGTGCGAATCTCCCATTTCACCTTCAATTTCAGCTTTAGGAACTAATGCAGCAACAGAGTCTACTACAATAATATCTACCGCACCACTACGAACTAATGCTTCCGCAATTTCTAACGCTTGTTCCCCTGTGTCAGGCTGCGATAGTAGTAGGTCGTCTATATTAACTCCCAATGCTTTAGCATATACCGGATCCAATGCATGCTCAGCGTCAATGAAGGCAGCTTGTCCGCCTTGTTTTTGCGCTTCTGCAATGGCATGTAATGCTACCGTTGTTTTTCCAGAAGATTCAGGGCCATAGATTTCGACAACACGACCACGTGGGTAGCCTCCTACTCCAAGTGCCACATCTAATGATAGAGAGCCACTTGAAACAGTAGACACCGTTTGTCCCTCTTGTTCTCCTAGTTTCATAATCGAACCTTTACCAAATTGCTTTTCTATTTGTTTTAAGGCCATATCTAATGCTTGTTTACGATCACTCATCTTTAATAGTCCCCCTTCGATTAAGTACTTCTATCATACTACTTTTTTGAATGTTTGCCAACAAAAAAGCGAATATTTGTTCTGTTTTTGTTCGTACAAAAAATAGATTATCTTACTGAGAAATTAACATTTTTACTATAAAGTTAAAAGAAAACGGTGTTTTCTAATCTAGTAAAATTTTTTTATGAAATTCAAAAGATACTTTAACCCTTCTTGAACTGCACGCTCCCTAATATCATTTCGACCACCGGATAGCACAACTTTATGTACGACCGTTTCTTCTTTAGAACTAATTCCAATAAATACAGTTCCTGGCTCTTGGCCATCTACTGGCTCTGCCCCTGCAATGCCAGTAAAACTAATTCCTATAGTCGTATTAAATTGCTCTCGAGTTTGTTCTGCCATCGTTCTAGCACACGGTTCACTGACAGCTCCAAATTCATCTAAAATTGAACTGGGTACACCTACAACATTTTCTTTGATTTCATTCGTGTATGAAACAATAGACCCTTTTAATGCTAAAGAAGCACCTTCATGTTGCACAATCGTTGAAGCAAATAATCCGCCTGTGACACTTTCACATGAACAGAGAGTAATCTCTTTCTCCTGGCATAAACGCAATAGTTGAATTTCTAAAGGAACATGCCCATAACCAGTAAAGTAAGTCCCGACTCGATCCATAATCTGTTGTTCTACGGGTTCAATTAATGTTTCACTTTCCTCTTTAGTTGCCGCTTTAGCCGTTAAACGTAATGTAACATAACTATTTCCAGCTAGAGGAGCAATGGTTGGATTCGTCTGATTCCTGATCAAATCTTGTAGTTCTGTCTCTAATGTCGATTCTCCAATACCTTGGAAGCTTAACACTTTACTGTATAGTTGTTTTGTTAATATGCCCTTTTCCTTAAAGAAAGGTAATATTTGTTCGGTGACGAGCCACTTCATTTCTCTTGGTACACCTGGCAGGAAAAACCACCATGTTCCATCATGTTCATAATGTAAAGCTGGAGCCATTCCTACTTCATTATCAAACACTAACCCGCCTTGAAATCCTAATGCTTGTTTTCGATTATTTTCAGTCATCATTTTATTTCTCGAAATAAAATAGCCTTCAATTTTATTCATCGTATCCTGATGAATTTCTAACTGTGTATCAAATAGTTGAGCAGCAACTTCTCGAGTTAAATCATCATCTGTGGGACCTAACCCTCCAGTAACAAATATAATGTTTGATCGCTTTTGAGCTCTTTCAAACACAGAAAAAAGGCGATCAAAATTGTCGCCTACTGTCTGTTTATAATACACGTTAATTCCAGAATTAGCTAAAACTTCAGATAGCCAAGAAGAATTGGTATCAACGATTTGTCCTAATAATAATTCAGTACCAACTGTAATAACTTCACATTTTGTTTCTTCAATCATTTTGAATCCCTCATAACATGCCAGTTTTTCTTAAAGTAATCGACACCGGAAATAACCGTAACAAGTGTTGCTGCATATAAAAAGATGGTTCCAATCGGTAATCCGATATAAGAAAATGGGAAGTGATGTAGTAATAAAAATCCTGCAGCACCAATTTGTAAAGTCGTTTTTAATTTTCCCATCTGACTAGCCGCTAAAACAATCCCTTCGCCTGCAGCAACTAAACGTAATCCAGTCACCGCAAACTCTCGACTAATAATAATGATCACTAACCATGCTGATGCTAAACCTAGTTCGACTAAACAAATTAATGCAGCCGATACTAATAACTTATCTGCTAATGGATCTAAAAACTTTCCTAAATTCGTTACTAAATTATATTTTCTCGCATAATAGCCATCTACCCAATCAGTTAATGAAGCTAAAAGAAACAAGATACCTGCTATTAAGTGACTGAGAGGAAGATCATATTCCCCAATGGAGTAGGTGTCCCAATTAAATGGTACGACTAATAACACAATAAAAATCGGGATTAGAAAAAT
The DNA here is from genome assembly GCF_900110685.1 of Piscibacillus halophilus. GTDB lineage: Bacteria > Bacillota > Bacilli > Bacillales > Alkalibacillaceae > Piscibacillus > Piscibacillus halophilus. The sequence continues at coordinate 191,633 of NZ_FOES01000001.1, read as the reverse complement.
ACGTGAAATTGTAATTTTATTTGGTATATTCATTTGTTAGACCTCCAGTAAACATGAAATAAATCCTTTGCTTAGGGGCAAAGGATTATCACTTATTCTTCCACTAAATCAATGTAGATATGTTGACGTATATAATCATCGTTCTCTTCAGGGTCAAATTCATAATCTAATTCTTCTCCATTAACATAAATCGTTAACCCTTGAGTACTCCCAATGTTCAAATGAACTTGATCCTCTTCAATTTCATATTCTAAAGGAGAGTTGTCATTGTTAATGAATCCTGAAAAATAAACAGAATCCCCTTTAATTTCTAACCAGTTTTCACCTGTGGATTCTAAAGATAGATTTAATTGATCAGTATTACTAACTTCATAGTTTGTCGTCACACTACTTTCATCACTTGAAGCAACTTCAATTTGTGTTGAAGGTTCTTCAGGCTCCTCTTCAACCTCTTCTTCATTCTCTTCAGTATCCTGTTCTTCCTCTTCTTCTGCTGGTTCTTCTTCCTCTTCATCCTCTGGAGCCGTAATAATATTATCATCATTAGAGTCAGCTGGTGAAGAATCACCTGGTTCCATTAAATTAATGACTGCATAATAGATGGCAAATAATATAACCACAACTAATAGAACCACTAATAATTTAGGCAAAAAATTAAACATTGGGTTCGAACCATCTGATGTACGGTTTGATCTTGAAGGTGTTACATATTCATATGGTTGATCTGTGTGTGTTGGTAATTCTTCCTTATGTTCTTCTAATAACGCATCCCCATCTAATCCTACAGCTTCTGCATACTCTCTTACAAATGCTCTAACATAAAACTGTCCTGGTAATACAGACCAATCGTTTTTTTCGAGTGATTCTAAATATCTCTTTTGTATTTTTGTCTCTTTTTGGATATGATCTAATGATAATCCTTGTTCTTCTCTAGCTTCTTTAAGCTTTTCACCTAATTGCATGCCTAACACCGTCCAATTTTTTAGAAATCAAACATCGAGAAACCATCTTGTTCATCAAACTGAGGTTTATTAATTTCTTCATACGTAATTTCTTCGTCTTCATTGTTCCTTAACTCAATAAAATAATCAAAATCATCAAGTGAATATTCTGAATGTTGAACAAATACATCAGGATGTTCAACCACTTTTACCGCAGGCAACTGCATCACTTCTCGAATGACCTGCCAATGTTTTTCACTCGAACGCTTTACAGATACGATTCCATCTAAGATATATAAATAATCTTTATGATATTCGTGTTTAATTAATTGACTTCTAACTGTTTGTTTTAATAATGTACTTGATAAGAACAACCACTTTTTATTAGCACAAACACTTGCTGCAACGACGGATTCAGTTTTACCTACACGTGGCATTCCTCTAATACCTATTAACACGTGACCTTCTTTATTAAACAATTCCGCCATAAAATCGACTAAAATCCCTAATTCATCCCTGACAAATCTAAATGTCTTTTTATCATCCGAATCGCTCTTTATGTATCTACCATGCATCACGGCTAACCGATCTCGTAATTTGGGTCGTCGAATTTTTTTCACTTGAATGGTTTGCATCGTATCTAGTATAGTAACGAGACGCTTCATTTGTTTATCTTCTTTAGATAATAAAAGCATCCCGCGGTGGTTATCCTCAACTCCATTAATCATAATAATATTGATGGATAACATTCCTAATAATGAAGCAATATCTCCTAATAAACCTGGTCGGTTATGTAGAATCTCATATTCTAAATACCAATCTTTACGTTCATCCATGTCAAGCCCTCCAACCAAGTCCAATATGAAATAATTAACAATGTTAATACTATAATAAATTATTTTTCACCATAATAAAAGACTGTTTGTCATTTTTTACATGAAAATCCTATTATTCATATTATATACCGAGCCATAAAAGGAAATCCCGAAAGATATGACACCTTTCGGGAGAGAAAAATTAACGATCGGTTCCTTCGTTTTGAACTAATTTAACCATCGTACTAGCAAGTGCATGACGCTCTTCTTCAGAAGCAGCATTCCATAAATCACGAAGAATTGCTTCTTCATCATTTTTAGCATCGACCTGTGTCGATAAATGCTCTCCAACTTCATAAGCTAATTCGTTAATCGTTTCTTGTGGTACTCCATTTTGTTGAGCTTGATGTAAACGATCGCCTAAGAAGTCTTTCCACTGTTCAAAATTATCTAATACGGACATGTTAGTTCCTCCTTTGACATACTTTCAATTATTATTTTTTACGGAAGAGCTAACATTATACACATATTCTTCAAGATAATTGACCACCATTAACTCTTATAACTTGGCCTTGTATGTATGAAGCATCAGGTGAACATAAAAATAAGACAGCTTTAGCCACATCTTGTACCGTTCCCATTTTCCCTAGAGGAACATCAGTTAAAAATTCTTGTAATTCATGATCCGTTAAATGTTGATTCATTCTCGTTTGAATGATTCCAGGACTCACAGCATTAACTTGTATTTCAGATTGTCCGACTTCTTTTGCTAATGCTTTTACAAAAGAAGTTTGTGCACCTTTCATAGTTGAATAGATGACCTCATGACTGGCACCAATCTCACCCCAAATCGAAGTGACGATAATTATTTTTCCATTCTTCATCTTGATCATTCTAGGTAAATATAACTTCACAATCTCAATCGTGGATTTAACATGAATGTTATATAATTTGTCTATTGTATTTGATGATGTTTCGGTTAATAGACCATAGTGTGCTTCTCCTTGAGCAAAAATGATGATGTCAACCTGAAAAGGGATTGACATCATCATTTGATCAACAGAGGGTTGTGATAAATCAGCCTGAATAGTCATTAAAACTTGATCCTCACCTAACTCGTTCATTAATTGATCAATAGCTTCTTTATTTTGATTGTAATGTAAAATAAATTGATATGGATGGCTAGCAAATTCCCTTGCAACAGCTTGACCAATTTCACCACTCGCACCAACAATTAATACGGTTTGTTTCAATTATTGCTCACCCTCTGGTAACACCATACAAATGGAAATACGGTCTTCTGCAATCCACTCATGGGTTGCATTATTTACATCGTCTAAGGTTAACTGTTCTAGTACTTGAAACACTTCACGATAATCAATACCTAAATGATGATAATGAATAATGGTGTTAGCTGTACCTTCAAGCTCGTTAAACTCCCTGATTAATTCTCCATATTTTTTCTTTTTAGCCCGTTCGAATTCCTCTTGTTTAATCGGATCATTTTTAATCGATAGAAGCATTTCTTTAACTTTGTCCCCAAATTCCTCTGGTTTTGTCGTACTACCGCCAATTGCTGCAAACCCAAATGATTCTTCTAAGTATTGTTCTAATCTTAGCTTATCGATCACTAACCCCTCTTGATAAAGCTTTTCATAATACGAACCACTTTTAGAAAAATATAGGTCTAAAATCATATCACGAATTAAATCATTTTTAAGCAATTGATCTTTCTTTAGTTGGTCTTTCTTTTCTTTTACCGCTACCATACATTTCGGGGTCGTCACTGGCATATAGATTTTCTCAACGGGTTTGTAGACATGATCAGCTTCTTCTCCATAGAAGCGGTCTATACCATTTGGCTTATCAAATGTTTTATTATCTTGGTTATTTTTAATTAGATCAGTCATGCTATCCAAATCAAAATTACCGATGACGAAGATCGACATGTTAGATGGGTGGTAGAACGTGTTGTAGCACGTATATAAATCTTCATGAGTAATTTCATATATCGATTCAACTGTACCCGCAATATCAATTCTGACTGGGTGATTTTCATATAGCGATCCGATTGTACCGAAGAACAAGCGCCAGTCTGCTTGGTCATCATACATTTTAATCTCTTGTTCTATGATTCCCTTTTCTTTTTCAACTGTTTTTTCTGTAAAATATGGGTCCTGTACAAAATCTAATAACGTCTCCACATTCTTCTCTTCCTCTGTAGTACTGGAGAATAAATAAGCTGTTTGAGTAAAAGAGGTAAATGCATTGGCTGATGCTCCTCTTCCTGAGAAGTGTTGAAAGACATCACCATCTTCTTTTTCAAACATTTTATGCTCTAAAAAGTGAGCAATTCCATCGGGAACCGTAACTTTTTCATTTTCACCGATTGGAGTAAATGTTTGGTCAATAGAACCGTATTTGGTTGAAAAAATAGCAAACGTCTTTTCGACTTCTGGCTTTGGATATAGAAACACATCGAGTCCATTTTCTAGCGTCTCATGATACATATGTTCATTAATGCGTGGGATTTCAATTTTATTCATTCCCTTCACCTCCGTCTTCAGCAGTTAAGAAATAAACCGTATCGAGTTCCACCTTATTTGCTACTCTGACAATATCATCTTTGCTTGTTTGTTCAATCGAATCAAAAATTTGTTCAATATCTTGAAATTCACCTGCTATGACTTGTTGATAGAAGAACTCCACCATACCACCAGCTCGATCAATGGTTTCTTTTAACTGATGTGTAATAGCTTTTTTCGTTTGGTCAATTTCTTCGTCACTAATTTTTCCATTCTTAATGTCTTCATGCTGTTGGATGATAATATCTCGGGCTTGTTCAAATTTGTCAGGTGCAATACCACTAAATACAAGTAGAAGCCCTTTGTTACTTTCAATACGTGAAGCTGCATAATACGCTAATGAATGTTTCTCGCGTACATTAAGAAACAGCTTTGAATGAGGGAACATTCCAAAAATACCGTTAAACATCTGAAGCACTCGATAGTCTGGGTCACGGTATGTAATCCCTGTACGATAGCCTAAATGGAGTTTTGCCTGTTGAATTTTTTGTTTTTCCGTTACGGTTTCAACCTGATCAGCACGTGTTGGTTCTGAACGGACGACTTCAACCGAAGGCTTCCGATCAAATGTTAACACTTCTTCAATGACAGGCTTAACATCTTGTTCTTCAAAATCTCCTACAAAAAACACATCCAATGCGTCCTCGTGAATCATTTGTTGATAGGTTTTATATATACTTTGAGCATCTATTTGATCCATGTCATCTAAGTAACCGTGAGAATGGATACTATATTTTTCACCTTCACACATCTCATCAATTAAACGCATATTTGCGTATTGCATTTTTTCATCAACTATGGACTTTATTTTATTCGTTAGCGTTTCCTTTTCTTTATTGACAATGGCCTCATCAAAAGAACCATTTTCAGCTTTCGGATTAGCCGCTACTTCATAAAGAAATTGAAGACAATCCCTGACTAATTGGTTCGTATCCGGAATAAATTTATCGTTCGCAAAATCAAGAACAAAGGTAATAACATGATTTTCACCTTTTTTTCCTGAGTTAATTGAGAATTTTGCTCCATATAATTCATCTAATTTAAGACGTAATTCTTTTTCAGTTGGGTATAGCTTAGTTCCTTTTTGCAAGACGAACGGGAGCAACGCACGCTCCGTTATATTTTCACGCTCTAAAGGACGTGCGAACTTTAATGCCACTGTATTTGTTTTAAACTTTTTAGTCTGAATAAGGTGCAAATTATATTCACTTTTCTCATATTGTTGATGGGTTAATTTTGGCATATTATACCTCCTTTTTTACTCTTTCTTATATTCTACCCTAAATAGCTATTCAATACGAAAAAATCCCTCTCAACAATTGAAAGGGATTTCTTTAAAGTGTTATCGTGAGCCTTTAACAAATGGTGTACCTAGAGATTTCGGTGCTTCTGCACGGCCGACTAACCCTACTAGGGCTAAAATCGTTAACACATAAGGTGCAATTTGTAAGTATACGGAAGGAATGTTTTGTAATAATGGGATCCCGCTCCCGATAACACTTAAACTTTGAGCAACCCCAAAGAACAATGCAGCCCCTAATGCGCCAATAGGATGCCATTTACCAAAGACGACTGCGGCTAGTGCGATAAAACCTTGACCACTTATCGTGCCTTGATAAAAGTTACCTGCAAAGGTAAGGGCAAAAATCGCACCACCTGCTCCACCAAAGAAGCCTGATAACATGACAGCAATATATCTCATACGATTCACATTAATACCAACCGAATCAGCCGCAAATGGGTGTTCGCCTACAGACCTTAAACGTAGTCCAAATGGTGTTTTAAAGATGACATACCATACGACAAACGCTAAAATGACTGCAATCCAGTTTGTATAGTAAGTGTTTTCAAAAAAGATGGGTCCAATAATCGGGATATCACTTAGAAGTGGTATATCGGTCGACCTAAGCATTCCTTGGACCATGTCTGTTTGACCTTTGCCATAAATTTGTTTAATTAGGAATAGGCCGATACCTAATGCTAAAAAGTTAATCGCAACACCACTTACAACTTGATCAGCCCTAAACGTCACTGTAGCAATTGCATGTAAACTAGCAAACAAAGCTCCTACAATTGCCGCAATCAAAATCGAAACCCATGGAGTTAAGGATGAACCTAAGATATTATAAAGCTCTAAATTAACGATGACGCCAACAAATGCTCCCATAATCATAAGACCTTCTAGACCAATGTTTATAATTCCAGAGCGCTCACTCAAGACACCACCCAGTGCGGTAAAAATAAGAGGGGTCGCAAACATGAAAGCTGACGGAATTATCGATTGTAATACATCAATGATGGCACTCATTTATTTCCCCCTCCCTTTTTGCAATTTAGTTTTAACATTATTAAAAATATTCGTTAACTTTTCTCTGAATAAGATTATCATATAACTTGCAGCGACAAAGAATATGATAAGAGCTGTGATGATATCGACTAATTCATGTGGAACTCCAGCACTTAAAGGCATGTTTAAGGCACCGTTTTTAAGAACTCCGAATAAACCTGCTGCCATGACCACACCGACTGCAGTATTTCCACCTAATAACGCAATCGCAATACCATCAAAACCGATATTCGTAAAACCATTATTAAGCGTCATATAGCCAAAGTTTCCGATTCCTTCCATTGCTCCAGCTAGTCCAGCAAAACCACCAGAAATCGCCATGGAAACCATAATATTTCGTTTCACACTCATCCCTGCATATTCAGATGCATACGAATTATAACCGACTGCTTTCAGTTCAAATCCATACTTTGTCTTCTCTATGAAATACCAATAAAATAAAGCAGCACCTACCGCTAATATAATCCCTGCATGTACATTGGAGTTAGGCATTAATTGCGTCAACCACTCCACCTTTAAAGAAGCAGTTTCAGCCACGTGTTCAGTACGTTCTGATCCATCAGTTAATACATTACGTATAATAGCGTTAACTGAATAAAGTGCAACGTAATTCATCATGATTGTAATAATAACTTCATGAACATGAAATTTTGCTTTTAGATAACCAGGAATAAATCCCCATAATCCACCAGCTATAATCGCAGCTATAATGGCTAATGGCAAATGAATGATCATCGGTAAATTGAAAGCAAGCCCTATCCAAACAGATGCCAGCCAACCAACTAATACTTGACCTTCAACTCCAATATTAAGTAAGCCAGTTCGAAAAGCAAAGGCAACGGCTAAACCTGATAATATGTAAGGTGTTATCAACCTAATCGTTTCACCTGTATAATACGGCTCCTCAAATGCACCATTCCATAATGCAATATATCCAGCAACAGGATTATAACCAAAGAGAAGCATAATGATGGCACCAGCTAGTAAACCGAAAAATATGGAAACGAGCGGAATCCATACACCTGTTAATTTTTGTAATTTCATGGGTGCTTCACCTCTGCTTTCTCCTCATTACTTCCTGCCATTAGAAGGCCAAGCTCATCATGGTTTGTTTCATCTGGTTTTACTTCAGCGACAATTTTCCCTTCATAAATGACAGCAATTCGATCACTGAGGTTGAAAATTTCATCTAATTCAAATGAAATAAGTAATACTCCACGACCTTTATCACGTTCTTCAATTAATTTCTTATGAATGAATTCTATAGCTCCAACGTCTAATCCACGAGTCGGTTGAGCCGCAATTAATAAATCTGGAGATCGATCAATTTCACGTCCAATAATCGCTTTTTGCTGGTTACCTCCAGACAGGGACCTTGCCAAAGTTGATTCACTCGGAGTACGTACGTCATACTCTTTAATAATTTTTTTGGCATAATTATAAATTTCTTTAAAATTCAATGCCCATTTAGATGAAAAAGGCTTTTGATAATACGTTTGTAAAACCATATTTTCAGCGATTGGATAATCTAATACTAGGCCGTATTTATGTCTGTCCTGTGGAATATGAGACAAGCCTTTTTCATAAATATCACGTGGTTTGAAGTTGGTAATAGATTCATTGTTTAGTAGAATCTCACCAGCTTCGACTTTTCGAAGACCCGTAATAGCTTCTATAAGCTCAGACTGTCCATTCCCATCAACACCTGCAATACCTACAATTTCACCTTGTCGGACATTAAGGCTTAATCCACGAACCATATCGACATCACGATTATCTTTGACAATTAGATCTTTAATATCTAACACTAGGTCTTTAGGATTTGCTTGGTCTTTTTCCGTCTTGAAACTAACATCACGCCCTACCATCATTGAAGCTAGTTCATTTGTTGTTGTTTGATCAACATTCACAGTACCGATCCCTTTTCCTCTTCTAATGACTGTGCATCGATCTGCTACCTGCATAATTTCACTTAACTTATGCGTGATTAATATAATGGACTTCCCTTCATTCACTAAAGACTTCATAATTTGCATGAGTTCATCGATTTCCTGTGGTGTTAAAACGGCTGTTGGTTCATCTAATATTAAGATTTCTGCTTGTCTGTAAAGCATTTTTAAGATTTCAACTCTTTGTTGCATTCCAACTGAAATATCACGTACGAGTGCTTTTGGATCTACTCTAAGCCCGTACTGATCTGAAATTTTTTGAACTTCTTTCTCCGCTTCAGAAATATTTACTTTTAAACCCTTTGTGGGTTCAGAACCTAAAACGATATTTTCTGTTACCGTAAAAGTGTCTACTAACATAAAATGTTGGTGAACCATCCCGATTCCTAACTCATTCGCAATATTAGGACTTGTAATATGTACATCTTGACCTTGAACTCTTATATTACCTTTTTCAGGTTGATAAATGCCAAAAAGCACATTCATTAAAGTTGATTTACCTGCACCATTTTCACCTAATAGAGCATGTATTTCTCCCTTTTTGACTTGCAAATTAATCTGATCATTTGCCACAATACCAGGAAATTCTTTTCTGATATCTAGCATTTCTATTACATATTCCATCTCCTCACCCCTCGATCCATAAAACATTCCCCACATTAAGATTATGTATAAAACGGAAAAGACTATCGATGGTTAGTCTTTTCCGTTCATTTCATTACTGTAGGTTATTTAAGTATTCATCTAACTCATCATGATTAGACGGCACCGAAACGTCACCATTTTCGATTTTTTCTTTCCACTCATCTACTGTAGAAGCAATCTCATCAGTATAGGCATCTTCATTTGTATCCGCAATACTAATACCATTATCAGATAAACCGTATTCGATTACTTCGCCACCAGGGAAGTCACCTGACATAGTACGTTCAATAACGTCCTGAACGGCCACATCGACACGTTTAACCATTGAAGTTAACGTAACGTTATGGTCATCTACTTGACCTTCTTCGTATTGGTCACGGTCAACCCCAATAACCCAAACACTTTGATCTGGATTATTTCCTTTAATATCTTTTGCTTCTGTAAATACGCCGTTACCAGCACCACCAGCAGCGTGATAAATAACATCTACATCACTGTTATACATGCTATTAGCAATTTGACGTCCTTTCCCTGCATCAGAGAATGTTTCTGCATAACGTACATCTACTTCAATAGTTGGGTCTACTGATTTCACACCAGCTTCAAAACCTACTTCAAATTTGTTAATAAGTGGGCTATCCATTCCACCTACAAACCCAACTTTATCTGTTTCAGTTTTTAAAGCTGCAGCAACACCGACTAGGAACGAACCTTGGTGCTCTTTGAATGTGACACTAGCAATATTATCCCCTTCTGCGACATCATCGACTAAAGCATACTTAGAATCAGGATTCTGTGCAGCAACTGTTTCTAGTGCATCTAGTAATTTATAACCAATACCAAAAATGAGTTCATAATCTTGTTGTGTTAGACGTGTAATATTAGATTCATACTCAGAATCTTGATTTGATTGAGCATAATCAAAGTGTTCGCCTTTTTCTAAGCAGTATTCCTCACCATAAGCTTGTAAACCTTCCCAAGCCGATTGGTTAAATGATTTGTCATCTACACCGCCTTCATCAGTAACAATTCCTGCCTTAATTGCATTTTCATCAGGCTCACAATCCTTCTGGCTCTCGCCACTGTCACTGCCTCCACAAGCAGCTAGAATCATTGAAAGCGATAACATCAATGATAAAAATAAATAACGCTTTTTCAACTCTATTCCCCCTATTAAATAAAAAAATTGAGAACGCTACAAAATTGTAATAATCGTCACAATTTTGCAACCTTCTCATTTAATATAACACGATAGTCCTACAAAATAAAATATAAAGTAAATTTAAAAAATTATGAATTGGTTGTCTGTTGTTGTTCTTCTTCTTGATATTGGCTAACTAAAACTTTTCTCGGCTTACTACCTTCGTATGGTCCTACAATGCCCCGTTCTTCCATGGCATCTATCAGTCTTGCTGCTCGGGTATAACCGACTCTAAACTTACGTTGTAACATTGATACACTGGCACTTTGCATACTGACAACAAGTTGAACCGCATCTTCATACAACTCATCATCCACATCATTTGTAACTTCATTTACTTCATCCGGAATCATTTCTTCTTGATATTGAGCTTTTTGCTGTTCAATACAAAAATCTACAATTCGTTCCACTTCATGATCTGATAGAAACGCACCTTGTATTCGGGTAGGTTTTGAAGCGCCAACTGGGAAGAATAACATATCCCCTTTACCGAGCAGTTTTTCAGCTCCACCACCATCTAATATTGTTCTAGAATCCGTTTGTGAGGAGACACTAAATGCGATTCTAGAAGGAATATTAGCTTTAATGACACCTGTAATGACATCAACAGATGGTCTTTGAGTTGCAATAATTAAATGAATTCCAGCTGCTCTCGCCATTTGGGCAAGTCTAGTAATAGAGTCCTCTACTTCACTAGATGCTACCATCATTAAATCAGCTAACTCATCGATTAAGACCACAACATAAGGTAAATGTGGGTGGTTTTCTCCTTCTTTCTCGTTGATTTTGCTTACGTACTCGTTATAACCTTCAATATTTCGCGTTCCTGTATCCGAGAATAAATCATAACGTCTTTCCATCTCAGATACGATTTTCTTTAATGCTTGTGAAGCTTTCTTTGGATCAGTTACGACAGGCGCTAATAAATGTGGAATTCCGTTGTAAACATTTAATTCTACCTTTTTCGGGTCAATCATCATCATTTTCACTTCATGTGGTTTAGCTCGCAATAGAATACTCGTAATGATTCCATTAACACAAACACTTTTACCACTACCTGTAGCACCCGCAATTAATAAGTGAGGCATTTTATTTAATTCTGCTGTAATCGCTTCTCCCGCGATATCTCTACCTAAACCAAACAATAACTTCGAAGGATTAGTGTGAGCATGCTGTACGACTTCACGAAGCGATACCTGAGCGACTTCTGTATTAGGAACCTCTATTCCGATTGCTGATTTACCTGGAATAGGGGCTTCTATACGAATATCTTTTGCTGCTAAGGCTAAGGCAAGGTCATCGTGCAGGTTAACGATTTTACTAACCTTTACACCGACATCCGGGTATACTTCATATTTTGTTACCGCTGGACCAACATGAACTTTCGTCACCTTTGCTTTAACTCCAAAACTATTAAATGTCTTTTCTAGTTTTTGAACGGTTGATTGAATCTGTGATTTTTCATGTTGTTGAGAATGAGCAACTGGACTATTTAATAATTGTAGAGATGGTAGTTTATAAGATTCATTCTCTAACTCAGCCATTGGTAGAGCTTGTACATCTTCCTCATCTGATTCAGAATCATCTTCTTGGCTTACTGTATCCGTCCATTGTTTAGTTTCTAATTTGCTTGAAGAATCATCTACATACTCTTGGAAATCCTCGATAACTGGTTCTGGTTTGGCTTGTTCATCCTCATTCGCTTCGATGCTATAAGTTGTCTCTGGAATACCTTCTGCTTCTTTTTCTGATTTTTTCGCTTCAAGCTTTGCTTCTTTTCGCTCTTTTAGACGCTCATTGATACGATTGGTTACTCGTGATAAGCGTTCATAGATCTTACGTAACACTTCTCCAAGTGATTTCTCGCTTAACAACATAAACCCAATAAGAACACCAAAAACAGCTAAAACTTTAGCACCCGCTGACGATAGAAGATAGTAACTAGCCGCAAATAAGGTAGCACCAATCATGCCAGCACCTATGTATTGGTAGTCAAGTACTCCGGATTGATAACTTTCAAAATAATTCCATGTGATTCCAAAAATATGATCATCTGGATGCTGATTAATGATTGTATCGAATGTCTGAACATGTGTAAATAATAGAATGGAGCCAAATAATACATAAAAACCGACCCATTTAGATGTTTTAAAGTTAGGCCACTGTCTTTTTAACATTAAGAATAAACCAATAACAAATAAAGATAGACTTACTACGATGTACCAAAATCCAAATAACCATTGAAAGAGTGTGACAAATACATGAGGAATAAACCCTTCCCCAATGGTACTAATTCCACTTGAGAAGATGGCACTTAAGATTAATAGTAATCCGATCAGTTCAAATTGTAATACGTGACGTTTTTTTCGTCTTGATTGTTTTTTCTTTTTACGTTTAGCCATCGTATCCCTCCAAAAGTAAGGAAGCAGCCGTGTGTAGGCTGCTTTGCTGTAGATTATATTATACCATAGTTATCCAATATTTTGGATAAGACTTTATAAGTAATATGTCGTTCCAGGTTGTAATTCACTATTTAAATAATCTGCTGGATTTGTTGAAACCATATGAACGATTTGATATCCATTCAGTTCGGGATCACGACGTAATTTGACAGTTGCGTGATTGACTGTAACAAATTGATAAACACTTTGATCTTCATCTTCAAAAATTTCCTGTTCATTCAATGGTGTATATAAAATCACTGTACCACCTGCTCCCCTTTGTTGACAGCAATTAACTCATTGAGCTTTTCAATCGCTTCTTTAACACCACCAACATTATCGATTAGACCACAATCAACCGCATCTTTGCCGACAACGTTTGTCCCGATGTCACGTGTCAAGTTTCCTTTAGCAAACATTAACTCTTTAAAATCTTCTGCATTAATTTTAGAGTTCTTTACGACAAAATTGATGACTCGATCTTGCATTTTATCCAAGTATTCAAATGTTTGCGGAACACCAATCACGAGACCTGTAAGTCTTATAGGGTGAATGGTCATCGTTGCCGTTTCAGTAATGAAAGAGTAGTTAGCTGAAACAGCTATAGGTACCCCAATCGAATGTCCACCCCCAAGAACAATCGAGACAGTTGGTTTTGAGATTGAAGAAATCATTTCAGAAATGGCTAACCCAGCCTCTACATCTCCACCTACTGTATTAAGTAATAAAATCACACCTTCAATTTTAGGGTTTTGTTCAATAGCCACAATTTGAGGAATTAAATGCTCATATTTTGTTGTTTTATTTTTCTGTGGTAATTGTAAGTGTCCCTCAATTTGTCCAATAATAGGGAGTACGTGAATATTGGACTCAGGGGCTTGCGGGACATTAGTCTGTCCTAATTGTTTAATTTTGTCCACTAGTGAACCAGATGCATCATCTTTGTTCTCATCATTTTGCTGATCATTTTGTTGTTCTTTATTCTTATCCTCTGACATTTATAAACACCTACCTTTGCCCTTTAGTGTTTACAAATGCTTGCTGTTCATACAAAAAGACCCTATTCAAAATTTAGAATAGAGTCTTTAAGTAAAAGTTATTGTAAGTCTGCTTTAAGCTGTTGTTCCTCATCACTTGTTAAAGGAACTAAAGGTAATCTAACTGAACCAACAGAAATTCCAGCTTGGTTTAATGCTGTTTTAACAGGTACCGGAGATGGGGCTTTAAAGAAAGCCTTCATCTTCGGTAATAACTGTTGGTGTAATTGAGCCGCTCTAGCTACATCACCATTTCGATAAGATTGAATCATGTCTTGCATTTCATTCCCATATAAATGAGACGAAACAGATACAATTCCATCTCCACCAACAGACACAATCGGTAATGTAAATCCATCATCACCACTATATAATTTAAAGTCATCATCAGTTTGATCAATAATGTCAGTGATGGCTAATAAATCTTGACTTGATTCTTTAACTGCAACAATATTAGGAACCTTAGACAATGCAACAATCGTATCAACATCCATATTAATGGATGTTCGACCTGGTATGTTATATAGCATTGCAGGTAATTTAGTCAACTCGGCAATGGCTTTAAAGTGCTGGTATAAACCTTCCTGATTCGGTTTATTGTAATAAGGCGCAACTAATAAGACGGCGTCCACACCTGTTTCTTCAACTTTCTGAGTGAATTCAATTGTTTCTTTCGTATTATTGCTTCCAGTTCCTGCTATTACAGGAATTCGCCCGTTGACAACTTTAACAACATGTTTATATAAAGTTAATTTTTCATCTTTAGTTAAAGTAGGGGATTCACCTGTTGTTCCACCTACAACTAATGAATCGGTCCCATTGTTAATTAAATGTTCAATTAATGCCTCAGTTCGATTAAGATCCAATTCATTTTGATCATCAAAGGGTGTGACCATTGCTGTTAAAACATTCCCAAAGTCCATGATTAATCTCCTTTCTTACTTAAAAAACTATCATGAAGAGCATTGACTGCTGCTTCTAAGTCTCTCTCTTTAATTAATACCCAAATAGTCGTATGACTATCAGCAGATTGTAAAATTTGAATATTATGAGATGCCAAAGCAGTCACAATTTTTGAGGCCACCCCTGGCACACCTTGAATTCCAGCCCCTACTGTTGAGACTTTTGCGCAATCTTCTTCTATATTATAGCTCAAATTCATTGATTCCATTATCGTCTTAGTCATTTGCCATTTATCCTTTGGGATCGTAAATGTTATGCCTTTGGACGAAATGTTAAAGAAGTCAACGGAAATACTAGCCTCGGCTAATTTTGCAAATACTTCATCGTGCAGTTGAATAAGATTGTCGTTTGCATCTATATTAATTTGATATAAGCCAGATACTTGAGCAATTCCTGTTACTAAACGATCTTTGATGGATCGGTCAATTGAATTACTTACTTTGGATGTCACTAAGGTACCTTCATCGTTTGAATAAGTTGAACGTACCCTTAAAGGTATTTTTTCTTGCATTGCTATTTCGACTGCTCTCGGGTGGATGACTTTTGATCCTTCATATGCTAAATGAACAATTTCACTATATGTCATCGCTTTAAGCGTCTCGGCATGCTTAACTAAACGGGGGTCAGCCGTTTTAATTCCATCTACATCAGTAAAAATATCTACAAAGTCAGCATTTAAAGCTGCTCCAAGTGCAACAGCCGAGGTGTCAGAGCCACCTCGACCTAAAGTAGTCATATTTCCAAAACTGTCTTGCCCCTGAAAACCTGCCACGACGATCACTTGGTTTGTGTTAAAAAGTGTGTGAATCAGATCAGGGTTTACTTTTTCAATTCGTGCATTTGTAAAATCGCTAGTAGTCATAATACCTGCTTTTGCACCAGAAATAGAAGTTGCTGAAACTCCTTGATTTCTAAGTTCATTCGCAAATACGACCGACGAAATAATTTCGCCACATGACATTAATTGATCGAGTTCACGTTGGGTAACCTGATGATCAGGAAATTGGATTAAATCAAGCAGTGTATCAGTGGCATAAGGTTCACCCTTACGCCCCATAGCTGATACTACAACGACCACTTGATGACCGTCATCAACAGCCGCTTTAACATGATTTATGGCATGCGTTCTAGCATCTGCATCTCTAACAGATGTCCCCCCAAATTTTTGAACGATTACTGTCATTTTAAACCTCCAGGTTGCTGAATCAGTTGTTGAGCAATCTGAACAGAGTTCCACGCTGCACCTTTTAATAAATTATCTGAAACGACCCAGAAATGAAAACCATTTGCAACATCTAAGTCTTTACGAATACGTCCCACAAACACATCTGTTTTCCCTTCAGCAGAAAGTGGTGTTGGATAAACTTGATTGTTGATGTCATCCTCCAACACAACACCAGGCTGATCTTTTAATGTATTTTGAAGGTCTTCAATTGAGATATCATCACCATCTATCTCAATATAAATACTCTCGGCATGAGAATAGAAGAATGGTAAACGGACACAAGTTGCAGCTACTTTTAGCTCTGAGTCATGCATGATTTTTTTAGTTTCATTAATCATTTTCATTTCTTCAAACGTATAATGGTTATCTTCAAATACATCAATTTGAGGTAACGCATTAAACGCAATTGGATAATGATTTGGTTCAGATTTTACCGGTAAAATATTTGTCTCAGGATCTTCTCCATTTAACAATGCTTGGGATTGATCTTTTAATTCCTCAACCGCATCATTTCCAGCACCAGAAACAGACTGGTAAGTTGAAACAATTACTCTGTTTAAACCATACTTCTGGCGAATAGGTTCTAATGCTACAACCATTTGAATTGTTGAGCAATTTGGGTTAGCTATAATCCCTTTATGCTTTTGTATATCTTCAGGATTAACCTCAGGTACCACTAATGGCACTTCAGGATCCATTCTGAACGCACTTGTATTGTCAACAACAACTGCACCGCGTTGAACCGCTTCATGAGCTAGTTGTTTGGAAACCGAACCACCAGCTGAGAATAACGCGATATCGACTCCTTCAAACGCGTCTGGTGTTGCTTCTATTATTTCAACAGATTCCCCTTTAAAAGTTACAGTTTTGCCCGCTGAACGTTTTGATGCTAAAGGATACAATTTTTCTACTGGAAAATCTATTTGCTCCAGCATTCCTAACATCTTTTGGCCAACGGCTCCAGTTACTCCAACTACTGCTACATGGTATTGTTTGTTATTTGCCATGTTGATTTCCCCTCCTCGAACACTTTAACGTCATTTTAACACAATTTGAAATTCTTTAAAGTGATTTTCTAGTATTGTCTCAATATAGGCTGTAATTGTTGGCCTTCTAAAGCACTTTCAATCGTTTCTGGCAATAGATTCATATGAGCAACTAATGAAGTTGGTTTCTTGATTGGATCATCTTGACCAAAAGGCACAAAATAAATATTTTTAGCTGCTAATAATTTGGCTAAATTGGTTCCATTTAATCCTAATGCGTCATTTGTTGATATCGCTAAAACAACTGGGCTTCTATTTCGCAATGTTGCTTTAGCTGCCATTAAAACAGGACTATCAGTTAAAGCATTCGCAAATTTACTTAATGAGTTGCCTGTCATCGGGGCTATAACCATACAATCTAATGGTTCCTTTGGCCCTAAAGGTTCTGCTTCTGGAATGCTTGATATAAGAGACTTCTGTGTAATATCCTGTATTCTATTTAAGTGATCGGCGGCATCACCAAATTTCGTATCGGTTGACTGCACCGTATAAGATACAATCGGTACCACTTCTGCGCCTAAATCCATCAAACGCTGTAGTTGCGGAAATGTTTCGTCATACGTACAATGAGATCCTGTTAACCCAAAACCAATTCTCTTTCCTTTTAAATCCAATGAGAACAAGCTCCTTTCTTAGGCATTCTCTAACATAATGTTATGAATGACGCGCGCTAAAATCCTTCCAGCTGTTTTAGAGGCCACTAAACCAGGTAACCCAGGCGCTAACATGGCTTTAATGCCTCTTTTTTTTGCAAAACGAAAATCAACGCCACCAGGTTTAGATGCTAAATCAATAATTAAGCTATCTTTTGGTAAAGCACTAATGAGTGAAGGTGTCACAATTAAAGCTGGAATCGTATTGATTAAAATATTACAATTTCTAAGAGATTGTTCTAGTTCTTCATACCTAATAGGTGTCGCTTGATATTCGAAAATACGTGCCAATTCATCATCATGTCTTGAATAGACTGATACATTGGCCCCTAACCCTTTAAAAGTATGGATCAATGTTTTACCTACACGGCCAAGGCCTAAAATCGTGACGTTTGCATTATGAATTGTAAAATCTGTATGTTGAATCGCAAACATCACCGTTCCTTCAGCTGTTGGAATTGAATTGTAAATCGCTACATCATCTCGGTCGAATAACTTTATAATCCTGTTTTCAAACATCGACAATTCACTTAAGAATGGGGTCATAATACCGGTAAATAACAAACAATGCTCAGGAAAACCATTCAACCACTCTTCAGTTATTTGAGGAGAAGACTCCGCAAAATGCCCCTCAGCATACCCCTTTTGATCTAATCCAGTAACTGGTAAAATGATGGCATCGATTTTTTCTTTTGGAATGTGATCAACATCCGTTAGAAACAATCCTTCAATTTCGTCGTCTAATTCTTCATATCCAATGGCATATACCGTTGCGTCCTTTTCAATTAGTTGATTCATCATTTCAACATGGCGTGCATCACCGCCAATTACCACGATCGACTTTCCAGTTAACATTTTTTATCACCTCGCCTACGTCATTCAGCCCAATATATCTTATGTAGGAGCCCAAAAAAAGTGAAAAAACTGACCCTCAAACTTTTGAGAGTCAGCTTCAAATTAAGTATGATCTGGTTTTACGATAATCATGTCTTCACCAATGACTTCAATATCTTTCCAATTTATTCTCGCATTGGTATCTCCCTTTTTTAAACCGAGCATAGAAAAATCTTGAATGACAATCGAGTTAATCCGACCAGTCTGAGGATTAATATCAAGATCTGTATTACCTAAAACCCCGAGTCTTTCTCCTTTATATGCGTCGATTAACTCTTTACCAGTCAAATCTCGATAACGCATAAATAATCACCTCTGATACATTATACGTCCATTGGAAGAATACATGCTTTTGATGGAGAATTATTAAATATTTCAGAGGCAATTTTCATAATTTCATCACGAGTTACTTTTTCAATTTGCTCTATTAACTCATCTAACGTTAAATGTGGTTGATATAACAATTCATTTTGGCCATTTCGATGCATTCGGCTATTAGGATTCTCTAAACCTAATACAAGTTGCCCTTTTAATTGTTGTTTCGTATTTTCGAATTCTCTTTGGGTTATTCCTTGTTTTTGCAATTCATCAATCGTCTTATACACTTCATATTCCAATTGTTCTAATTGTTCAACAGTCGTAGCACCATAAATGGTTAGTAAACCATTGTCTCTAAACGCATTGTGATAAGAAAAAATAGTATAAGTTAATCCGAGATCTTCTCTAATCTTTTGAAATAACCGTGAACTCATGCTGCCACCTAGTACATTATTTAGGATGGATATATCATAAATAGATTTATTTCCAATAGGAATACCTTTATAGCCTAAACAGATATGAGCCTGGTTTGTATCTTTTCTTTTCTCAAGTGTTTGACTGGAATAACAATCTGTCAATAAATCATCAGGCGTTTTTTTTCTAGGGATTTGTTCAAACAAGGTTTTTACTTTTTGAGATATCTCGTCTGTGATATTCCCGGCAAGAGATATAACAATTCGATCAGCTGCATAAAAATTCTCTTTATATTTTAATATGTCGTCTCTAGTAATACTATCTAATGAACTATGATCGCCTAGTATTGGTTTAGATAACGGGTGATCTTTAAAACTGATATCATGTAAATAATCATGTATGATGTCATCTGGGGTATCTTCTGTCATCGCTATTTCTTCATAGATGACATTTTTTTCTCTTTCTAATTCTTCTTCATCAATTTTAGAATTAAACAACATATCAAACATTAAATCTAATGCATAATCAGCATGAAGATCCATTACTTTGGCATATAGGCAAGTGTATTCTTTAGAAGTAAAGGCGTTTGCATGACCGCCAATTGAATCAAAGGCTTCTGCAATATCTCGGGCAGTTTTAGTCGGTGTCCCTTTAAAAAGCATGTGTTCAATTAAGTGAGAAATACCATTATTTGAATCGGTTTCATTCCTTGATCCGGATAAAACCCATACCCCAATTGATATCGAACGTAAGGCAGGTAGGGCCTCTTCGACAATCCGAACACCATTTGATAATTCAAAACGGTTAATCATTTTTCCTCCCTCTTCCGTACAAGAAAAAATATTTTTTATTAAAGAACCATTTGATTGATTATTCATTCTATTAAAACGAAAAGAAAAACTTGGCTCCCGCCAAGCCTCGTAAAAATTTTATCCGCTAAACAGGAAAAAAGAACTGGCAAAACCAGCTCTATACCTACTGACTTTCTTTAGCTTCTTGTTCTTGAAGTGCTGCTTTTCTAGATAAGTTAACTCTTCCTTGACGATCGATTTCTTTAACTTTTACAAGCATTTCGTCACCAATATTAGCGACATCTGTGACATTTTTAACGTGTTTTACATCTAATTCACTAATGTGAACTAAACCATCTTTACCACTAAACAATTCGACAAATGCACCAAACTTCTCAATCCGTTTAACCTTACCTAGATAAATCTGTCCGACCTCTACTTCACGAACTAAATCTTCAATGATTTGTTTCGCTTTAGCGATTTTGCTACGGTCTGGAGATGAAATAAAGATTGTACCATCTTGTTCAATGTCGATTTTCACATCGGTTTCTTCAATAATTTTATTTATTTGCTTACCACTTGGACCAATGACATCTCTGATCTTATCAGGGTTAATTGCAATTGATTCAATCTTAGGAGCATATTCAGATAGTTCTTCTCTAGGCTGTGAGATTGTTTGCATCATATGTTCTAAGATATCCATACGGCCATTTTTAGCTTGGGATAACGCTTCATCTAGAATCTCTCTAGATAAACCATCCACTTTAATATCCATTTGAAGTGCTGTTACACCTTTAGAAGTTCCAGCTACTTTAAAGTCCATATCACCTAGTGCATCTTCCATGCCTTGAATGTCGGTTAATACGGTGTATTTTTCACCTGATTTTACTAATCCCATCGCAATACCAGCAACAGGAGCTTTAATTGGTACACCAGCATCCATCATGGCCATTGTACTTGCACAAATACTTGCCTGTGATGTAGAACCATTCGATTCTAATATTTCTGATACGACTCGAATTGTATAAGGAAAGTCTTTTTCACTTGGGATAATTGGATCTAATGCACGCTCACCTAATGCTCCATGACCAATTTCACGGCGACCAGGTCCACGGATTGGTCCTGTCTCTCCAACACTATATTGCGGGAAGTTATAATGATGCATAAAACGTTTTTCTTCTTCTAAATCTAATCCGTCTAATACTTGTACATCACCTAAAGCACCAAGTGTACAAATGCTTAGAGCTTGTGTTTGTCCACGAGTAAACATCGCTGACCCATGCGTACGTGGTAGTACATTTGTTTTAGAAGATAACGGTCTAATTTCATCTACTTTACGGCCATCTGGACGTACTTTTTCCTCAGTTATTAATCGTCTTACTTCACCTTTAACTAGTTGATCTAAGACCGTTTTAACTTGAGAAATATAGTCTTCTTCTACTTCTTCCGCTTCATATTTTTCTACGATTTCTGTTTTGACCGCATCAATATTCTCTTCACGTTCTTGTTTATCGAACGTTTGAATAGCTTTGACTATCTTTTCTTTAGCTATTTTACTAACTTCTTGAACAACTTCTTCATCAGGTGTGAATAGCTGAACTTCCATCTTTTCTTTACCGACTTCTCGAACAACTTCTTCTTGGAAAGCGACAATTCGTTTAATCTCTTCATGACCAAACATAATCGCTTCTAACATAACATCTTCCGGTACTTCATCTGCCCCTGCTTCAACCATATTAATGGCATCCTTAGTACCTGCTACAGTTAAATCAATATCACTTTCTTTTGCTTGTTCAACTGTAGGGTTAATAATAAATTCCCCATTAACTCGGCCAACATGGACTCCAGCAATCGGTCCATCAAACGGAATATCTGAAATAGATAGAGCTAATGAAGAACCAATCATAGCAGCAATTTCAGAAGAGCAGTCTTGATCAACACTCATTACGGTACTAATCACTTGTACTTCATTACGAAAACCGTCAGGGAATAATGGACGGATTGGACGGTCAATTAATCTTGAAGAAAGAACCGCTTTATCACTTGGTTTACCTTCTCTTTTAATAAAGCCTCCAGGAATCTTACCAACTGCATAAAGTCTCTCTTCATAATTAATAGTTAATGGAAAAAATGGAAGATCCTTTGGTTCTTTTGAAGCTGTTGCTGCAACTAGTACAGATGTATCTCCATAACGAACCATAGCAGCTCCATTAGCCTGCTTAGCGACTTCTCCTACTTCAAAAGTCAGAGTTCTGCCTGCAATATCAATGGAAAAAGATTTCATCTCATTGGACATATTGTTGAATACCCCTCTCAAAACTGTAAAACTATGTAAAAGTAAAGAAAAAGCGGGTATTCCCCCGCTTTTTCGTTTATCTACGTAGTCCTAATTTGTTAACTAAGTCACGATAGCGTTGGACGTCTTTATTACGTAAATAGTTTAATAAATGACGACGTCTACCTACCATTTTCATCAATCCACGACGTGAGTGATGGTCTTTCTTGTGCTCACGTAAATGATCGTTTAACGTGTTGATTTGCTCAGTTAGGATAGCTACTTGTACTTCTGGTGAACCAGTGTCGTTATCATGAGTTTTGAACTCACTGATTAATTCTTGTTTGCGTTCTTGTGAAATTGCCATCCTGTTACACCTCCTATTTTTGATCCCCTCACTCCTCGCAAACGTCGGTGAATCGTTGTGCCAAGAATAAGGTTGATTAATTACATTACTACGATACATTTTTTTTACTAAAAATGCAAGTCATTTCACCTTTGAATTTTAAAGAAATTTTTAGTCTGTGCCTCATCTTGTTTCATGTACTCAATGAGCTCTTCAACATTATTGAATTTTTCTTCGGGTCTGATGTAATGATGAAACTCAACTTCAATTGTTTCATTGTAAATAGATTGGTTAAAATCAAAGATGTGAACTTCTACAAGTGGCCGTTCTACGTCATCTGTAAATGTCGGGTTGTAACCAATATTCGCCATTCCATAGTAAGGTTGCTGATTCACATATACTTTTACAGCATAGACTCCAATTTTTGGTAGTTTATGACTTGAATCAACATCTAGATTGGCAGTCGGATACCCAATTTCCCTACCTCTTTTTTCACCATGTACAACCTTAGCCGTTAATGTAAATGGTCGTCCTAATAGTTTGCTGACTAACGACATATTCCCTTCTGTTAATAAATCTCTTACTCGTGTGGAGCTCACCTTTTCTCCTTCATAAGTAACTTTATCGACAACGGAATACGTTAACTGACCATTTGAATAGTCATCCATATACTGAATCTTTCCAGCACCTTTATGGCCAAATGAAAAATCAAACCCTCCGACTACATGTTTAACATTCATCTCGATAAAAAATTTATTTACAAACTCCTCAGGTGATAATTTAGCTAAATCATGATTAAATGTGACCACAAATAAATAATCTACGTTCATATCCTTAAGAATGTTAACTTTTTCATCAAGACTTGTGATTAAGAAATCTTTTAATGGAGCTTTTTTAATCACGGTGATTGGATGTGGATTAAATGTCATAACAGCACTTTTTATTTTTCGTTGCTCCGCTTCATTAATGGCTTCTTGAATGACCTCTTGATGCCCTTTATGTACGCCATCAAAATAACCGACTGCTACACTAGTCGGATCTAAGTCCATTTGATATTGACTTGGATAATTTAAATGAACGATTTGCATACTTTCACCAACTTTTTATCTTTAAAATACTTTAAATGGCTTCACCTTACCTCTTTTCGAAGGATGTGCTTGATAAATGGCTATTAAATGATTAGACTCATCCACAACTTTAAATAATGATGAGTAACATTGGTTATCAGGTTGATCTAATACTTGTCCGTGATGATATCGTTTTGCTTCTTCATCTGTTACATATAAAGACGGGATGGTTAATGCATCAGCCATATTAATGAACGGTAAATCATCATTATTAAGAGCTGTTTCAAGGTCCTGAAATGTATAAGTGTCTTTTAAATCAAAATTTCCAACTTTAGTTCTTTTAAGATCACTCATATGAGCTGGAAAACCTAAACCCTGACCAATATCTACACATAGAGTACGAATATAAGTGCCACTTGAACAAGATACCTTAAATCTAAAACGTACATCATAATCATTATACCAAGTTATCTCATTTGATAACATCTTTATTGAATGAATTTGTATCTCTCGACTTGGTCGTTCAATTACGATGCCTTCTCTAGCGTATTCATATAGCTTCTTCCCATTAACCTTTACAGCTGAATACATAGGTGGAGTTTGTTCAATTGTCCCAAGGAATTTTGATAGAATATCTTCACATGTTTCAATTTCGAGAGTTGAGCTTACTGCTTCTTTCTTCACTATCTCTCCACTATGGTCTTCAGTCGTTGTTAAGGTACCTAATGAAATTTCAGCTACATATTCTTTAGTCTGACCTGTTAAAAGCGATGCAATTTTGGTTGCTTTACCTACACAAATCGGTAAAACACCTTCTGCATCTGGGTCCAACGTTCCCGTGTGTCCTACTTTTTTCGTTTTTAATAAACGCCTGATTCTATTGACACAATCATGCGAAGTCATCCCTTTAGGTTTATTTAGTGGTATGACACCATCCATTGTGTCACCTCCTAAACCGTTATTACAATCTAAAAGGATAGACAATTTGTCTATCCTTCTAGAAATTAATGATCTTCATTTAAATCATGAATGATTCGTTCAATCTTATTACCATATTCAATCGTTTCATCAATTTCGAATGATAACTCAGGGACTTTTCGAAGTCTAATACGGTTACCAATTTCAGATCGAATGAATCCTTTAGACTTCGCTAAACCAACTAAAGTATCTTCCTTTTGTTGTTCATCACCAAAAATGGAGATAAATACTTTAGCTTGTTGTAAATCACCGGATACTTGAACATCCGTAACTGTTACAAATCCAACTCTTGGGTCTTTTATTTTACGGGATAAAATATCACCAAGTTCTTTTTTCATTTGTTCAGCTACACGATTTGAACGAATATTACTCACGTTAATCACCTCAAAAGCTAGAGGTTAAAGCCACTCGTATTCTACGATAGTGACTTCTAAATCCGTTCGTTGATCGATAGTACGAACGACCTCTTGTAATGTTTTTTCTGCCATGACTTTCTCTTTAGCAACAGCAGCAATCCCAAATGCACACCGCTGCCAAAGGTCGTGAAAGTCCATTTCAGTAATACTAATGTTAAATTTATGTTGAGTTTGATGAATGGTTTGTTTAATAATAGAACGTTTTTCTTTTAATGAATGGACATCATAAAGCATACATTCTACATAAACATATCCAATCATGTACGTTCAATTTCCTTCATAACAAATGCTTCAATGATGTCCCCAACTTTAAGGTCATTATAGTTTACAACAGTAATACCACATTCATAACCTTGTTGGACTTCTTTTACATCATCTTTATAACGTTTTAAGGAATCGATTTCGCCTTCAAATGTAACTACTCCATCACGAATCACACGAATTCCAGAATTACGTGTAATCTTACCTTCCGTTACATATGAGCCTGCAATCGTACCAACTTTAGAAACCTTAAATGTTTCTCTAACTTCAGCCTGACCGATGACTTGTTCTTCAAATTCTGGATCTAGCATACCTTTCATAGCAGCTTCAATCTCTTCAATCACTTTATAAATGATACGGTGTAGTCGAATATCAATATTTTCTTGTTCAGCAGTACGCTTCGCATTAGCATCTGGACGTACGTTAAACCCAATGACAACCGCATTTGAAGCAGAAGCTAATATGATATCTGATTCAGTGATGGCACCAACACCTGTATGAATAATCTTAATGTTAACGCCCTCTACTTCTATCTTCTGTAAAGAAGAAGCAAGGGCTTCAACCGTACCTTGTACATCAGCTTTGACGATGACATTGATTTCTTTAACGTCACCTTCTTGAATTTGTTTGAATAAGTCATCCAAACTTACTTTGCTCGATTCTTCACGTTGTGATTCAATTTCTTTTTGTTTTCTTAGGTCAGCAATTTGCTTAGCTTTTTTCTCATCATTAAAGACAACAAAACGGTCACCAGCCTGCGGAACATCTTGTAAACCGATGACTTCTACAGGTGTAGAAGGTCCAGCTTCATTAACCCGTTTACCCAAATCGTTCGTCATCGCACGAATTTTTCCGTAAGTGTTTCCGACTACAAGCGGGTCACCTACTTTTAATGTTCCATTTTGTACTAAGAATGTCGCAACAGGTCCACGACCTTTATCAAGCTCAGCCTCAATCACCGTACCATCAGCTAAACGATTAGGGTTGGATTTTACCTCTTCTACCTCAGCTACTAACTTAATCATTTCAAGAAGGTCATCAATTCCTTCACCTTGAATAGCTGATAACGGTACAAAGATGGTTTCGCCACCCCAGTCTTCTGGTACGAGTTCATATTCCATTAACTCTTGCATCACTCGGTTCGGATCGGCGCCTTCTTTATCCATTTTATTTACAGCTACAATAATAGGTACTTCTGCAGCTTTAGCATGGTTGATGGCTTCAACTGTTTGTGGCATCACGCCATCATCAGCTGCTACAACTAAAATAGCAATATCCGTTACTTGAGCTCCGCGTGAACGCATGCTTGTAAATGCAGCGTGACCTGGAGTGTCTAAGAAAGTAACTTTCTTACCATCAGTTTCGATTTGGTAAGCGCCGATATGTTGGGTAATCCCCCCAGCCTCTCCTTCTGTCACTTTAGTGTGACGAATGGAATCTAACAATGTTGTTTTACCGTGGTCAACGTGACCCATAATTGTTACTACTGCTGGGCGCTCTTGAAGTTGTTCAGGCTGATCTTCTTCGATGTAGTTTAATAAGTCTGTTTCTTCAACCACAACTTCTTCTTCAACTTCAACACCAAAATCTTCACAAATTAGTTCAATGGATTCTGGTTCTAAGTTCTGGTTTTTAGTCGCCATAACCCCTAACATCATAAGCTTTTTAATAATTTCTGAACTTTCTTTATTAAGTTTCTCAGCTAATTCTCCAACCGTTAATGAACCTTGGTAAGTAATTTTGTCTGGAGTTTTATTTTTAGCCTCTTGTTTTTGAGGTTGTTGTTTTTGCTGGTTCTGATTATTCTTTTGGTTTCGTTGCTTACCTTTTTGCTTTTTATTATGATGTTGCTGGTTCTTTCCTTTATGATGCTGTTTTTGATTTTTGTTTTTATTTCCTTGTTGATTTGATTGATTTTGTTGTGGTTTAGTATTTTGATTTGACTGTGATTGTTTTTGATCTGATGATTGCTTTTGATTACTTTGTTTCGTTTGTTCTTCAGATTTATGATTTAATTTATTATCGAGCTGACGCTTCGCATTCTCATTAATTGTTGACATATGATTAGATACTTCAATATCTAATTCCTTTAATTGATTAATGACTTCTTTACTTGATAAGTTGTTCTGTTTAGCGTACTCATAAACTCGCATCTTTTTCATACATTCACCCCCGTAATTAATCGTTAATCAATTGCAAGAATTTCTTTGTAAATCCTTCGTCTTTTATGGCAGCTGCTACTCGATCGTGCTTACCTAAAGCATGGGAGATTTCATCCCTAGTACCGACAACACGGTATGGTACCTCATAGCTTTGGCACTTATCCGTTAATTTTTTCTTCGTATTTTCTGAAGCATCACTTGCAATTAAGACTAACGTTGCCTGCTTTGATCGAATATCTTGTATAATGTTTTCTTCTCCTAAGCTTACTTTTTTTGCTCTAAAAGCTAAGCCTAATAAGTTTAAGTATTTTGACATTAAGAATCTCCCACTTTATCAAGGAGTTCCTGATAGATCGATTCATCAACAGAAGTATTCAATTGTTTATTTAAAATATTCGATTTCTTCGCCTTTTCAATGATTGTTTTATCCTTACTTAAGTAAGCGCCTCTCCCATTCATTTTCCCAGTTTCATCCACAAAAACTTCACCGTCTTTATTACGAACGATACGGATTAATTCATTTTTAGGGAGCATTTCTTGCGTTACAACACATTTCCTAAGCGGTTGTTTCTTCTTAGCCACAGTCATACCTCCTATTCGTCTAAGTCGTCATGATCTGCGTCTAATAAACCAGCTTCCCGTGCTTCTGATTCACTCTTTATGTCGATTTTCCACCCTGTTAATTTAGCAGCCAATCTAGCATTTTGCCCACGTTTACCAATGGCTAAAGATAATTGGTGGTCTGGAACAATAACTGTTGTCGCATGCTCTTCTTCATCTACTAATACCTCAACAACTTGAGAAGGGCTTAAAGCATTGGAAATATAGACAACCGGATCTTCTGACCACTGAACGATATCTATTTTTTCCCCTCTTAATTCATCAACAATCGTTTGAACACGTTGTCCGCGTTGACCTACACAAGCCCCTACTGGATCCACTTCAGGATCCTCAGCATAAACACTAATCTTAGAACGATCTCCTGCTTCACGTGCAACAGAACGTATTTCAACAATTCCTTCATAAATCTCTGGTACTTCCATTTCAAATAATCGTTTTAATAAACCTGGATGAGTTCTAGAGACAAATACTTGTGGTCCTTTACCAGTGTTTTCAACTCTTGTGACGTAAACCTTGATTCGATCATGAATATCATAAGATTCATTTGGCATCACTTCATTAAATGGCAATTTTCCCTCAAGTTTTCCTAAATGTACATATAAGAAGCGCTGATCTTTTCGTTGGATTTTTCCAGTCATAATATCATCAACACGATCGATGAAATCGTTATAAATGACACCACGCTCAGCTTCTCTTACTCGTTGTGTGACAACCTGTTTAGCGGCCTGTGCTGCAATACGCCCAAAGTCTCTAGGAGTCACTTCTTTATCAACAACATCTCCAACCTCATAGGATGGATCAAGCTCTTTAGCTTCTTCTTCACTGATTTCTAATTGATCATCCATGACTTCATCTACGACTTCTAGTCTGGCAAAAACTTTCATTCCCTCTGCTTCATTTAATTCCACTCTAACGTTTGTTCTTGAATTAAAATTCTTCTTGTAAGCAGATACCAAGGCTGCATCTAAGGCTTCTAATAATGTTTCTCGGTCAATTCCCTTTTCTTCAGATAAATACTCAATGGCACTATATAATTCCGAACTCAACTGATTTACCTCCTCAATTAAAATGTCACTGCTATGTTGGCTTTTGCAATTTTGTCATATGGGATTTGAATTTCTTTTTCTCTTGTTTTCTCTTTAATCACTAGTGTGACCAAATCGTTTTCAAATGCTGTCAAATCACCATAAAACTCTTTATTCCCATCGATAGGTTCATATGTTTTGACATATATATGTGAGCCAACAAAGCGTTCAAAATCAGAACGTTTCTTCAAACGACGTTCAACACCAGGAGAAGAAACTTCTAGAAAATAAGCTTGCTCTATTGGGTCAGCTTCATCGAGTTTTTCACTTAGTTGTTCGCTTACTTTCCCGCATTCTTCTATGTCGATTCCGCCTTCTTTATCAACATATACGCGTAAAAAGTAATTATTTCCTTCTTTTACGAATTCAACCTCAACTAATTCTAAATTCATCTCATCGACAATAGGTTGAACTAATTCTTCGGTTAACTCAACGATCTTTTTGCTCAATTGAATGCCTCCTTTAATAGAAAACCATTCTGTCTATTTTAAGTAATGTCCTTTTCATTAAATTTCCCTGCTGAAACCAGCAGGGAAAGATAAAACGAAAGAGTGGGAGGCGACCCACTCTTTCTTACTTTACCGTATCTTTTGCTTAACCAATTGAAAATATACCATAATAACCAATAAAATGCAAACGGTTAGAACAGTGACAATTGGTTTTGATCCGGTAAACCTTCAAGACAACCGTGTTGATCTAGATACTCTAAAACCGTTTTTGAAATACGACTACGTTCACGTAAATCCTCTTTAGATAAAAATTCACCGTCTTCTCTAACTTTCACAATATTGATTGCGGCATTTGTTCCTAGACCATCTACTGCGTTGAACGGAGGAATTAGCGTGTTTCCATCCACGATAAACTCACTCGCTTTAGAACGGTATAAATCTACTTTTTGGAAAGAAAATCCACGTTCACACATTTCAAGTGCTAACTCTAGTACAGTTAATAAGCTTTTTTCTTTAGGTGATGCGTCATTCCCTTTGTTTAGAATCTCTTCAATTCTAGCGCGAATGGCTTCAGAACCTTTCACCATCGTATCTAGTTCAAAATCACTAGCTCTAACTGTAAAATATGCTGCGTAGAATTCAATAGGATAATGGACTTTAAAATAAGCAATTCGAACCGCCATTAATACATATGCAGCAGCGTGTGCTTTCGGGAACATATATTTAATCTTTTTACAAGATTCGATATACCAGTCCGGAACACCGTGTTTTTTCATTTCTTCAATCCATTCATCAGCTAACCCTTTACCTTTACGTACATGCTCCATAATCGTAAAGGCTAAAGATGCTTCTAGTCCCTTATGCATTAAATAAACCATAATATCATCACGGCAACCAATAACATC
This sequence comes from Piscibacillus halophilus, assembly GCF_900110685.1. Taxonomy (GTDB): domain Bacteria; phylum Bacillota; class Bacilli; order Bacillales; family Alkalibacillaceae; genus Piscibacillus; species Piscibacillus halophilus. The sequence continues at coordinate 160,803 of NZ_FOES01000001.1, read as the reverse complement.
ACCTATTTCACATATGCCGTCATTGATTAACTCTTGAGCATTACCTAACCATACATCGGTACCGTGTGATAACCCTGATATAATAACTAATTCAGCAAAGGTAGAAGGCTTAGTATCTTCAAGCATCTGACGTACAAATCGAGTCCCGAATTCAGGAACGCCCAATGTACCTGTCTTACAAAGGATTTGGTCAGCAGTCACTCCTAAAGGTTCTGGACCTTCAAAGATTTTCATCACTTCAGGGTCATTAGTCGGAACATCTTTCGGATCAATTCCTGTTAAATCCTGCAACATACGAATAACGGTCGGATCATCGTGCCCTAGTATATCTAGTTTTAATAAGTTGTCGTGAATGGAATGGAAGTCAAAGTGTGTTGTCTTCCACTCAGAGTTACGATCATCTGCCGGATATTGAATAGGTGTAAAATCGTAAATTTCTTGATCATCTGGTACAACGATAATTCCACCTGGGTGCTGTCCAGTCGTCCTCTTAACACCGGTACACCCTTTTACGAGTCGAGAAATTTCAGCTTGACGGTACATTAAGGAATGGTCTTGAGCATATCCTTTTACATAACCAAAGGCCGTTTTTTCTGCTACGGTTCCAATGGTACCCGCACGATAAACGTTATCTTCTCCAAATAGTACCTTTGTATAATGGTGTGCCTTAGGCTGATATTCTCCTGAGAAGTTCAAATCAATATCCGGTACTTTATCCCCTTTAAATCCTAAGAACGTTTCAAACGGAATATCTTGTCCATCACGTACTAAGTCATGACCGCATTCAGGACATGCTTTTTCTGGTAAATCAAAACCAGAGCCAACTGACCCGTCATCAAAGAAATGATAATAACTACAATGATCACAAACATAATGCGGAGGTAATGGGTTAACTTCTGTAATATCTAACATAGTCGCTACAAAAGAGGACCCTACCGAACCACGAGAACCTACCAAGTAACCGTCACTTAAAGATTTTTTTACTAATTTTTCCGAGATCAAGTAAATAACAGAGAAACCATTATCTATGATACTTTTTAATTCTTTTTCAAGTCGGTTAACAACAATGTCAGGTAAGTTTTCGCCATAGATCGACTTTGCTCTGTTGTAACATGTTTCCCTAATTTCATCATCTGCACCTTCAATATTTGGTGTATATAAGTCATCTTTGACTGGTTTTATGTCATCAATTTGTTCTGACACCCAATTTGTATTGGTAATCACAATCTCTTTAGCCTTTTCTTCACCTAAAAACGCAAAATCCTCCAACATCTCATTTGTCGTTTTAAAGTAAACATCAGGCATTGTCTGTCGGTTCAATGGATTACCACTTTGTGAAGCCACTAATATTTTGCGATAAATTTTCTCATGTGGATCTAAGTAGTGAGTATTGCCAGTCGCGACAACTTTCTTATTTAGCTTCTCGCCAATTTTAACTAATTTTTTTATCAATTGTTTAATATGTTCAACCGATTGAGCTTGTTCTTTTTCAATTAAATGATAGTAATTCATCGGCGGTTGCACTTCGATATAATCGTAAAACTCAGCTACTTTTTCTGCCTCATCTTCGGACTTAAGCGCAATCGTATCGAATAACTCTCCTTGGTCACAACCTGAACCCACAATAATCCCTTCACGATGTTCAACTAATTTAGAACGCGGGATTCTAGGTACACGATAGAAGTAGTCAACGTGTGCTAACGATACTAACTTAAATAAATTCTTCAACCCTTCTTGGGTTTTAGCTAATAGAATGGCATGGTTAGGACGGGAACGTTTATAAGCATCCCCTTCACCTACATGACGATTCAACTCGTCATGGTTTATCATATCTTTCTCCATCGCTGATTTAACTAAATTCCAAAGCAAGTAACCTGTTGCTTCTGCATCGTAAATAGCACGGTGATGCTGTGTCAATTCTATGTTTAAATGTTTACAAAGGGTGTTTAAACGGTGATTCTTTAAGTTAGGATATAGTAGACGCGCCAGCTCTAATGTATCAATGACTGGGTTCGTGACTTTTTCATAGTTAATTCTTTCAAAAGCTGCATTAATAAACCCAATATCAAAGCTAGCATTATGGGCAACTAAAATATCTTGTCCCATCCATTCATGAAAGTCTTTCATAACCTCATCTATTTCTGGAGCCCCGACGAGCATATCATCTGTAATTCCAGTTAGATCAATCGTAGTTTGACTTAATTTCTGATGCGGATTAGCGAAACGTTCAAAACGATCAATAATTTCACCTTGATAGACTTTTACCGCAGCTAATTCAATAATTTTGTCGTAAGCAGCTGATAAACCAGTCGTCTCAACGTCAAATACGATATAGGTTGCTTCATTCAAATCAACAGGTGAAGGGTTATAAGCTACAGGAACCCCGTCGTCAACTAGATTTGCTTCTAATCCATATAAAACTTTTATTCCATGTTTTTCGCCTGCCGCATGTGCTTCAGGAAAAGCCTGAACAACAGCATGGTCCGTTATAGCAACAGCAGGGTGTCCCCATTTAGCTGCTCTAGCAATTAAGTTAGAGGCTGAAACTGTTGCATCCATTTGACTCATCGTCGTATGGGCATGTAATTCTACACGCTTGTTCTCTGAGAAATCTTGGCGCTCTTTAGGTTTTACTTCATGTAAATCATTACCCATCATCATGAGTTCGTTCGTAAATGTGTCTGTTTGGATGCTTCCTCTTGCTTTAATCCATACACCTTCTTTAACTTGCTTGAATAACTCTTTTTGTTCATCGCCTTTAGAGAACATTTTAATTTGAATAGAATCTGTATAATCCGTTAGACTGACGATTAACAAATCACGACCAGAGCGCAAATTACGAATATCTACATCGAAAATATATCCTTGAATCACCATACTCTTTTCTTCTTCAAGAATATCTCGAATCGGAGAAGGTTCGTCTTGAATTTCTCTACCAATTTTAAGAGGTAAATTCTCTGTGCCTTGTTCTTTATCCTGTTTAGCTCGCTCTTCTTTTTCTTTAATGGCTCGCTCGATATAACTTTGTTCTTCTTCTTTCTTTTGTTTTTGAAATTGCTCAAATTCTTCATCGTTTCGAGATATTTCAAAGTGTAACTGGTAATTTCTTAGACCTTTTTTCTGACAGAAGTCTTGAAACAGTGGATCTATTTTTCTCTTAATCATTTGGGCTTCAGTTTCATTTCTTGCATAAATGGTTAGCTGTGCACCATTGACCTCAGGTACCTGATTACAAATATAATCCTTATATGCTGGAAATAAATCATGTATGGAGTTGATGAAAAACTTCCAATAAGAACTAATCGCTGCTTCTGGTAGATCCTTTTCATCAGTTTCAACCGATACATCCACTTCAGCTATATGACGAAATGAATCTGTTAATCTTGCAATAAATATCTCTAAAGCCTCACTAGAAAAAGGGTTAGGATTATGTAATTGGAACTGCCATACTTTTCGATCTTTAATAACAGTTAATTTATCTAAGTATGCTTCATTAAACTCTCGGTCTATAAGCTCTTGTGGAATTCCGATTTGATTTAATAAGAGATTTAATTTCTCTTTTTTACTAAGGTCCATCATGATTTCCCCGCCTTAAATTATAATGTTCATTATGAGAATAATTGATTTTAAACAAGTCGTAAAGAGGAGATTAATCATCTTTACAACACTATTAAAAGACATAACAGTCCGATCATCAAATAAAAAATTCGCCTTTGGTTTACTAACATAGTCCAAAGGCGGATAGTTTTAAGTTTATGAAAAGAACTATTATAGACTTAGATTAGCCTAGTAGATTTTTTAAATGATTGAGTAAATCATCATTATGAATATCCTCTTGATCCCCTGTTTGACGATGTTTAAATTCAACATATCCTTCACTAGCTCGTTTTCCAATCACAATGCGATATGGAACACCTATTAAATCACTATCGTTAAACTTAACTCCAGGACGTTCTTGTCGATCATCGTATAATACATCAATTCCAGCATCTAACAGTTTGTTATAAATATCGTCTGCTAGTTCAACTTGTTCTTCTTTTTTAACATTTAGGTTAATTAGGTGTGCTTGGAAAGGAGCTAAATTTTTAGGCCAAACAATGCCATTGTCGTCATGATACTGTTCAACAATGGAAGCTAAAGTACGAGAGACTCCAATTCCGTAACAACCCATGACGTAAGTTTGTGCACGACCTTCTTTGTTCAAGAATGTAGCACCTAAGTCATCAGCATATTTTGTACCTAACTTAAAGACATGTCCAACTTCGATTCCTCTAGCAAATTCAATCGTTCCGTTCCCGTCAGGAGATAGATCTCCTTCTTGAATAAAGCGTAAATCAGCGTATTGGTTAACTTTGAAATCACGTTCAGGGCTCACATTTTTATAATGATAACCATCTTCGTTTGCACCACATGTTGCATTAACTAAATACTCAACGGCATGATCTGCTACCACATCAACGTTTTCTGGTACATTGATAGGGCCAAGTGAACCGAACCCTGCACCGATGACTTCTTTTGTTTCTTCTTCCGAAGCTAATTCAACAATTTCAGCTTCATATAAATTCTTTAATTTTACATCGTTAACTTCGTGGTCCCCACGAGTCACAACCATGACGAACTGTTCATCAACTTTAAACATAATGGCTTTCATGCCTTGATCTAAATCGTGCCCTAAAAAGTCAGCTACTTCTTGCATTGTTTTAGCATTTGGGGTTTCTACTTTTTCTAATGGCTTTGCTTCTTCAGCTGACTTTTCATAATTTGGAACAACTGGCGCCATTTCAATATTGGCTGCAAAATCAGATTCATTTGAATAAGCTATTGTGTCTTCTCCAACTTCTGATAATACCATGAACTCATGAGTATCTTTACCTCCCATTGCTCCGGAATCGGCAATGACAGCTCTAAAGTTCAAACCACAGCGTTCAAAAATACGTTTATACGCGTTAAAGATCACTTCATATGTTTCATCAAGAGAATCAAAATCCTCATGAAATGAATAAGCATCCTTCATTAAAAATTCACGACCACGTAATAGGCCGAACCTTGGACGTTTTTCATCACGATACTTTGCTTGAATTTGATAAAGAGTAAATGGCAATTTTTTATAAGAATTAACTTCGTCTCTTACTAATGCTGTCACCACTTCCTCATGGGTTGCACCTAAAGCGAAGTCACGTTCATGTCGATCTTTCAATCTCATTAACTCTTGTCCCATTGTATTCCAACGACCAGTCGTCTGCCATAACTCTGCTGGTTGTAACGCAGGCATTTGTACTTCTTGAGCACCAGCACGGTCCATTTCTTCACGTACGATATTTTCTACCTTACGAAGAACCCTTTTACCTAATGGTAAGAAGTTATATACACCTGATGCTAATTGTCGAATAAATCCGGCTTTTAGTAATAATTGATGGCTTTTAAGATCTGCTTCAGCAGGTACTTCCCGTAACGTTGGGATCAGTAAATTGCTCTGTCTCATAGTATCTCCACCTTTTTATTCGTTTTTCTCTTACATAAACAGTCGTTCAATATCATTCCAGGTTACGACAATCATTAACAGCATTAACAAAGCAAACCCTATGAAATGTACAAACCCTTCTTTTTCTGGATCAATTGGCTTACCTCTTACCGCTTCTAAACCAATAAACATTAGGCGTCCACCATCTAACGCAGGTAAAGGAAGTAAATTAATGATCCCTAAATTAATACTTAACATTGCTGTCCAAGTTAAGAAATTTAGAAAACCAGTCTGAACAACTTCATCAGTTGCATCATAAATTCCAACCGGTCCGGCTAATGCATCGAGTGATAACTGCCCAGTTACGAGTTGACCAAGGGCTTGTAAGATTAATACAGCCACATCGTATGTTTGTGTAAACCCAAATTTAATGGCACTCAGAGGTCCCTCAACAAAATTCCGCTGAATTCCAACCTGCCCAATCGATTCACCATTTTCTATTTCACGTGACATGGTCGTTAAGTTTAGCTCCATAACTTCACCATTACGTTCAACTGTCATGTTTATTTCTTCATTTGGCCGTTCTTGTACGTATTCTACAAAACCAACCCAATCATCAATGGATTCACCATTAATACTTAAAATTTCATCGCCAGTCATTAATCCAGCTTCATCTGCAGGAGAATCGACTTGCACATCGCCAACGACTGCTTCATTGTCAGGTACTCCTTGAAACAATCCTAAGCCTATAAAGATGGCAATCGCTAATAAGAAGTTCATCAACGGACCAGCAAAAACTTGCATTCCTTTTTTACCAACTGATTTGGATGCGAATTGCCGGTCATAAGGAGCGATTAACGTTTCCTTTTCATCCATTACAAATAATGCCTTACGGTCGACTTTATATTGATAACGCTCATCCGAATTGATATCAAAGCAGTCAATTATTAAGTCATGATCTAAATCAATTCGCTCAACTTCTACAATCTTAGCATTGGGGTGCTTCGATTTGTTATTAACAATAATTTTGTTTACCTTTTGTTGATGGTCAAACTCTAAACCGATATGGTATCCAGGTTTCAGGTCAATAATTTCAGGGTCTTCACCCGCTACTCTCACATAACCACCAATAGGGAGTAGTCGAACTGTATATAACGTTTCATCACGACGATAAGAGAATATCTTAGGGCCAAAACCTATCGCAAACTCACGAGCTAACATGCCCGCACGCTTAGCAAAAATCAAATGACCAAATTCGTGAATGAACACTAACACTCCAAACATAAAAATAAACGCAATAATTGTATCAAAATTCAAATTTAGCACCTACCTTTTGAGCACTGCATGACTAACGCTTTTCCTTATTTCTTGATCCAATTCTAAAATAGTATCTAAGTCAGGTTCTTTAATAACATGATGTCTTTCTAACTCTTTTTCAATAAGTTCTTCTATTTCTAAAAACGTGATTCGATCTTGTAAAAATAAAGAGACCGCTTCTTCATTTGCTGCATTTAAGACAGTTGGTAGTGAACCACCAATACGCCCTGCCTCATATGCCATTCTTAAACAAGGGAACCGTTCAAAACTCATCTCTTTAAAATTTAGTTGTCCAATTTTAACTAAATCAAGTGGCTCACTCGAATTAAATGGAAAACGATTAGGATAAGTTAAGGCATACTGAATTGGAATACGCATATCAGGGGTTCCTAACTGAGCCATAATACTTTGATCAACATATTCAACCATGGAATGAATAACACTTTCATTATGTAAAATGACATCAATTTGATTATACGGAACATCGAATAACCAATGAGCCTCAATCACTTCAAGTCCTTTATTCATCATCGTTGCAGAGTCAATGGTAATTTTAGCCCCCATGCTCCAATTCGGGTGATTTAAAGCATCATTTTTTGTAACCCCGATTAACTCTTCTCTTGTCTTATCTCTAAAGCTGCCACCAGATGCCGTTAGAATAATTTTCTTAATTTCATCTTGATGCTCACCTTTTAAACTTTGATGGATCGCTGCATGTTCGCTATCTACTGGTAATAATTCTACACCATATTTTTTAGCTTCTTTCATAACTAAATGACCAGCTGTCACTAATGTCTCTTTATTAGCAAAAGCAATCTGCTTATGAGCTTTGATCGCTTCTAATGTTGGTTGTAGCCCAACACTACCTAATACCGCGTTCACAACTAAATCCACTTCAGGTAATGAAACAATCTCGTTTAAAGCATCGATCCCAAATTCAACTTTGGGGTTATAACTTATTTTATTATTCAACTTTGATAAAATTTCATGATTTTGTACAACAATATATTTAGGTTTAAGATCTTCTATGATAGGTAAAGCTTTCTCGATATTAGAACCAAATGCAAAAGCATATAACTCAAATTCTTGTGGATGTTTTTTTATGATTTCAATCGTTTGTAAACCAATTGATCCTGTTCCACCTAACAGCGTTATTTTCTTCATCTTAATCCCTCATTTTATTATGTTATGAATTGGATAAAGTGCAAAAATGGCACCATAAATATTAGGCTGTCAAAGCGATCTAAGATACCGCCATGACCGGGTAAAATTTGTCCCGAATCTTTAATGTCATATATTCTTTTAAATGCAGATTGAATCAAGTCACCAATTTGAGCTAATAATGAAGCGAAAATAGAAACGAGTATGACAATTAATAAACTATCATGAAAATTGAACATAATTTGTAGAATAATGCCGATGATCACAGCTCCAATTATTCCACCAACAAAACCTTCGATGGTTTTCTTAGGGCTTATGATTGGCCATAATTTATGCTTTCCAAAAGCTCTTCCAGCAAAATAAGCTCCAGAATCCGTAAACCAAACAATTAAAAGAGCATATAAAATAAATTCAATCCCCGCCAAACGGGTTTCAATGACATACCCAAACCCAATTCCAACGTACAATGCTGATAATAAAACAAATGAGACATCATCAAATGAAAAACGATTTTTTACTAAAACAGTATAAGCTAATAAAATAAAAACCAATGCATATAAAATTTCGGTTTGAGTAAGTGGGATTGTATCAAGAAAACTTGAAAATTTATCACTAACTAAGAAAAACCATAACAAAAGAACACCAACAAGTGAAGGAAACGATATAATGGGAACTCTTTTCATCTTCAAAAGTTCAAATAAACCTACAGTTGCGATGATGTAAATAAATAAAATGAATGGCCAACTTCCATAAAAGACAAATGGTAAGAATATAACCAAACCTATAATTGCTGTAATTATGCGTGTCTTCATTAACTATCACACCTTATAGACCACCAAATCTTCTTTTGCGGTTCTGAAATTCGATTATTGCTTCATCTAATGCCGATTGATCAAATTCCGGCCATAATTTTTCAGTGAAATAAAACTCAGAATAGGCAACTTGCCATAGTAAATAGTTACTCAACCTTTGCTCCCCACTTGTTCGAATGACAAGGTCTGGATCTTGTATATGTCTAGTATATAAATAATCGGATATAATACCTTCATCTATATCTTCAACACTTAAATTATTTGATTGCACATCTTCGCAAATACTCTTAACAGCATCCACTATTTCAGAACGACTTCCATAGTTTAAAGCGAAGTTTAACACTAAACCTGTATTATTCTTAGTTTGTTCAACAGAATATTGAACAGCTTGTTTTGTTAATTCAGGTAATCCATCGTAATGGCCAATCGTAGTTACCCTAACATTATTTTGTATCAAATCTGGTAAATATGTATCTAAAAATTGAGAAGGCAACTTCATGATAAATTCTACTTCTTTTGGCGGACGTTTCCAATTTTCAGTAGAAAACGCATATAAAGTCAGCGCATCAAGCTCTAACTCTACTGCTCTTTCAACCACTTTTTTTATCGTTTTCATACCTTCTCTATGTCCAGCGACTCTTGGAAGTCCTCTTTTTTTAGCCCAACGACCATTGCCGTCCATTATGATCGCGACATGTTTTGGGACATTGGTAAGGTCTAAACTATTCTGTTCTTGATTTTTTTTCGTTTTAAATCTCATGTCCATCCCTCGCCAATAAATTAAGAAAAATTTAGCTTTCGCATGATGCGAAAGCTACTATTAAATATTATATCAGAAAACATAAATGTGTATATCTAGATTTATACTTCTGTGATTTCCTTCTCTTTAGCTTCTAATAGATCATCAATTTCTGCGATATGCTGGTCTGTTTCTTTTTGTACATCGTCTTGATAAGCACGTAGTTCATCTTCTGTGATATCGCCGTCTTTTTCTAATTTCTTTAATTGATCATTAGCATCACGACGAATATTACGAACTTGAACCCTAGCTTCTTCAGCATACTTCTTCGTCACTTTAACTAAATCTTTACGGCGTTCTTCAGTTAGAGCAGGAATGCTGATTCTAATAACATTGCCGTCATTATTCGGAGTTAATCCTAAGTCAGCTTTTTGAATTCCTTTTTCAACGTTTTCAATAGCTGATTTATCAAAAGGAGTAATGACTAATAAACGTGGTTCAGGAGCTGAAACAGTTGCTAACTGATTTAACGGAGTGTTCGCTCCGTAATACTCAACATAAACACTGTCTAAAATCGCTGGGTTCGCTCTTCCCGCGCGAACAGTTGATAATTGTTTTGAGAAGGCTTGAACAGCTTTGTTCATTTTGTCTCTGCACTCTTGAATTACTGAATCACTCATGGTCTTCTTTCCTCCTAATAATTGTTCCAATATTTTCTCCAGTTAAAACTCTTTTAATATTTCCTTTGTCTAATATTGAGAATACTATTAATGCGATGTTGTTGTCCATACATAATGATGAGGCAGTTGAATCCATAACGCCTAATCCTTCATTCAATAAATCTAAGTATGAAAGCTCGTCATATTTGTATGCATCAGAGTCAACTAATGGGTCCGCATTATAAACACCGTCCACATTATTTTTAGCCATAAGAATAACATCTGCTTCCATTTCAGCAGCTCTTAACGCAGCAGTAGTATCAGTAGAGAAGTAAGGGTTACCAGTACCACCTGCAAAAATGACAACTCGTTTTTTCTCGAGATGACGCATGGCTCTTCTACGAATATAAGGCTCTGCCACTTGGCGCATTTCAATTGAAGTTTGGACACGAGTCGGTATATCTAAGTTTTCTAGACCGTCTTGTAAAGCTAATGAATTCATAACTGTCGCAAGCATTCCCATATAATCGGCGTTCGCACGATCCATACCTACTTCACTACCTATTTTACCACGCCATAGGTTACCGCCGCCAACAACAATTGCAATTTCTACACCTAATTCATGAATTTCTTTAATTTGTTCCGCAATTGATTTTATAAATTTAGGATCAATTCCATATCCTTTATCTCCACTTAGGGCTTCGCCGCTCAATTTAAGTACAATACGATTATATTTTGCTTTCGACATAATTACCTCCGTTATGTTTGCAGATTATTGTATGTCCAGGCTTGAAAAATAGGAGACACATTGTGTCCCCTATTCATCAGTACCACTTATTTATTGACTTGGTTCATAACTTCATCTACGAAGTTATCTTCACGTTTCTCCATACCTTCGCCAACTTCATAACGAACGAATGATTTAACCGTTGCACCGCTAGCTTCAACAAATTTTCTAACTTTCTGATCAGGGTCTTTTACAAATTCTTGATCTAATAAGCAGATTTCTTCAAAGAATTTTCTTAGTCGACCTTCGACCATTTTTTCTACGATGTTTTCAGGTTTTCCTTCGTTTAAAGCCTGTTGTTTTAGCACTTCACGCTCTTTATTAACTTCCTCTTCAGGAACTTCTTCACGAGAAACATAACGAGGGTTTACAGCAGCTACGTGCATAGCAACATCTTTAGCCACTGATTCATCTGTAGTACCTTCTAGTAATGTCAGAACGCCGATACGGCCACCCATGTGTAGGTACTGACCAAACGCAGAGTTATCATCTTTTTCTACGATTTCAAAGCGACGAAGGGAGATTTTTTCTCCGATTTTTGCAATTGCAGACTTGATATAATGCTCAAGTGTATCGCCTTCACCATGTAGCTTCTGTTCCATTGCTTCTTCAACAGTAGCTGGCTTAAATTTAAGTAAATGTTGTGCAAGATCTTCTAATAAGTTCTTGAATTGTTCGTTTTTAGCAACAAAGTCTGTTTCACTGTTCACTTCAATAATAACCGCTGTATTGCCTTCACTTACGATATGTGTTGAACCTTCAGCTGCTACACGGTCAGCTTTTTTAGCTGCTTTAGCCATACCTTTTTCACGTAGATATTCAACAGCTTTGTCTAAATCACCATCTGTTTCAGTAAGTGCTTTTTTACAATCCATCATACCAGCACCAGTTTTTTCACGTAATTCCTTAACCATTTGCGCTGTTACAGCCATATGAATCCTCCTTAACCTAATTCATTTAATATAAGTTAATTATAGCCTCGCCAATATTGGCGAATTTATTGCTTTAAAAAAGGTGATAAAAGGCTCAACCTCTTATCACCTCACCTTTTACTCTTGCACTGTTTCAGTTTCTTCTACTTGTTCTTCAGTAGTTTCTTCAGAAACATCTTGAGTTGTTTCACCTTGTTTTACTTCTAAAATAGCGTCAGCCATTTTTGCTGTAATTAGTTTAACTGCACGAATAGCATCGTCGTTAGCTGGGATAACATAATCTACTTCATCAGGATCGCAGTTTGTATCAACCATTGCAACGATTGGGATGTTTAATTTGTGAGCTTCTGCTACAGCAATACGTTCTTTGCGTGGGTCAACGATAAATAATGCATCAGGTAACTGATCCATATCTTTAACGCCGCCTAAGAACTTTTCAAGACGCTCTTTTTCTTTAAGGATCATAACAACTTCTTTTTTAGGTAATACATCAAATGTACCGTCTTCTTCCATACGCTCAATGTCTTTTAGACGGTTAACACGTTTTTGGATTGTTTTGAAGTTAGTTAAAGTACCACCTAACCAACGTTGGTTTACATAGTACATTCCAGAACGAAGAGCTTCTTCTTTCACAGTATCCTGTGCTTGCTTCTTCGTACCAACGAATAGTACACTACCTCCGTCTTCAGCTAATTCTTTAACGAAGTTGTACGCTTCATCAATCTTCTTAACTGTTTTTTGTAGGTCAATGATGTAAATGCCGTTACGCTCAGTGAAAATGTATTTTTTCATTTTCGGGTTCCAACGGCGAGTTTGGTGTCCAAAGTGAACACCTGCTTCAAGTAGTTGTTTCATTGAAATAACAGACATACTTTAAATTCCTCCTATGGTTTTATTCCTCCGCTCATATCATAAATGAATCTAACTTATGTTTATAAGCACCAAGATTCATTTCAATAAGCGTGTGTATTAACACCAAAAGTTAATATATCATAACACTCTTATACAAGCAAGGATTAATAGTGTATTTTTTGATTAAATTTTACAATTAGGTCGACTTCAGTATTTCCCTTATTTAATTTTTTAGCAATCTCTTCAATGGTATACCCTTGATCAAACAAATATAATATTTGTGCCTCATCAGAAGGTTGTTCCATATTAACTGGCACATCATCTTGGTCTTCTTGATTTATTTTTTCATAGTCATCATTCGTTTTAGAGTCTACTTTATCATGATTAAATGTATCCGTATCTGAAGTTTCTAGTTTAGAGACTTTATGGATAAACTTTTCATTCTCATCTTTAATTTCCAGTAGATAAGAATTGAGCATATCCTCCGTTTCTTTAACCTTTTGTTCAAAATATGCATCACTAGAGTTAATGTTTTGAACTTTTTGGTATAATTTAAAAATCACAACGAAGGAAACGCCATGTAATAACAAACTTAATAACATTAAAAAAGAGTTCATGGATACCTTCCTTATCTTTAACCTCTGTAATCAACTTGTTGACCTAAAAATGGATGCTGAGAATCAGGTCGATCTCTAGTGTGTTGATCCTCACCTGAATGATTGAACCCATTATCCTGTTTGGATGTTTTTTGCTCGGAAACTTCTTCAGATTGATTCGTAACCTGTACTTGCTTTCGTTTAGCCGTTTCTTCTTCTAGGTGTGATTGTACAAGGTGATGTTGTAGTTGTTGGCCCCTTTGATTTAACTGTTCTTGAATTTGAGCAGCATCTTGGACCCTCGGTAATGCAACTTGCAACTCAACTGCCTTCCAACTCACTTTAACCTCTCCTTAATCAATCGGCTCTGTATAAAAATCATTTTCTTTAAAAAGAACAACAACCTTTTGTTGGATCCGATTAAACTTTTTTGAGTACTTTCCGCTAAACATTTCTGTGTTTGGATATAGAGTACCATGAATCGTCAACTTCATAAACTCCGACAGATCATAATATTGGTCAAATGCTTCATACTCTTTGCTCAACTCTTGTAATTTAAGTTGTTTTTCAACTAAAAGTTGAGTTTGTTTTTCTAATGTTAGTTTTTCTTTGTTTGATAATCCTTCTTGTTGCTGTTTACGCTTTAATAGCTGTCCTAATTGTGTTAGTTTGGATACTTCAGATTTCAACTTCTCATATTCTATGTCTGTGTTGACACGATGTTCTCTTGAAGTCTTACTTTCACCAAGAAAAACCTGAGTAGGTGTATGCATGCGATTTCCAATATCTTGGCAGGAGATGGAATTCCCAGCAGAAACAGTCCCGCCGATTACATGACCCTTTTGACATGATATAGAGGCCCCCGCAGACACGTTGCTGTGTATGATGGATTGTTCAACTCTAATATGACGCCCTGCATAAACATAACCTTGATTAATGTGATTAGTGGTAAGATCAACTCCTGCTTTAATAGCCCCTTTTCCAATAGCCGTAATCCCTTCTCTGATGTAAATGGAGCCACCTGCAGTTATATTTGCACCTTCTACTAATCCTTCAATCGTTATATCACCTTTTGCATCAACCTTAAAACCTTCAGGTACGTCACCTTTAATTAATACAGAACCGTTAAAGTCGATACTACCAGTTTTCAAGTCTAACGTACTTGATACTTCATAAAGAGGTAGTACTTTTATTTCCTGATTAATTAATGAGACTTGGCCAAAATTTGAAGCATAAATCGCTTGTTCTTCTTCTACATAAGTCGTGTTCTCACCTGCTGCTAAAGAAATAGAAACTCCTTCTTTAGGTTTCAATACCTCCCCGTATACGTTTTTACCCGCTTGTCCTATTGTCGGATCATGTATGACAGCAATGATTTCACCAGGTTCTACCGTAGGGATTTTCATAACATTTTTAAAATCAATTTGTTCACGCTTATTTAATTCCATCCTAACAGAATGATCCACCTTAAATTCTACACTTCCATCGACACCATTAACAGGTGGCATACCTTCAGCAATCAGCACTGGAAACTGAACCTCATCTATATTCTTTATAATTGAATGCAGGACATCCTGTTTAATACCATATTGGATTTTATGGTGATGTAAAAATTTAATGAGTTCATTTATCAAAACATCACTTGGTTCATGACTCGACTCCCATTCTGAGCGATTGACCAAATGAAGATACGCATATAAATATTGGTCAGATGTCGTTATGTTAAAGATTTTTTTTAAATCCACTGCCTCCCACTCCCTTACGGCAAAAAACTTTATAGGTTTACATAATTATTTTACGAACAACTTATCCCGTAATTTAACAATAGATTTACTATGAATTTGAGATATTCTTGAGGTTGAAAGGCCCAAAATTTCGCCAACTTCTGTTAAAGTTAATTCTTCTTTATAAAATAAACTGATCACTAATTGTTCTTTTTCATTCAATTCTTCAATAGCTCTACTAAGTTCTTCAATATTTTCATCTTTTACCACTGCCTCAAAAGGTGTTGGCCTTTTATAATCCGGAATAGTATTTCTTAAGCTTTCACGCTGCTCTTCTGTTGAATCGTTTGTTTTTTCTTCTATAGATAATACATTCGCGTATAAAGTATCCTTTACAACCTCTGCAACTTCCTCTTCTGTTAAGTTAACATCGCTGGCAACTTCTTCGATTGTAGGAGTTCGTTTCAACTTTTGCTCTAACTCTTCGTATGTTTTTTCTATTAGCTTAGATTTCTCTCTTACTGTTCTAGGTAGCCAATCTTCTTTCCTTAATCCATCAATAATGGCACCTTTTATTCGAAAAGAAGCATATGTATCAAACTTTAAATCTCGATTAAGGTCGAATTTCTCGAGAGCATCAACTAAACCCATAAATGCCAAGCTTTTCACATCTTGACGATCAACGTTTTGGGGAAGATGAGCAAAAACACGATTGACCTGATAATCCACTAATGGCATATAGTATTCCACCAATAGGTTACCCGCTTCTTTGTTTCGATCTTTTTGCCATTTATCCCAAAGTGTCGTTAAAGAAGCTGTCGCTTGTTTCATCACCAATCCCCCTTAATATTGTTCAAGAAAGTTTATATAAAAGAAACACCTTGATAAACCGTTCTAATTTTCAACTTAAATGTTTCTAAATTAAACTCTATTGATCGTCCATTATGCCCACCAATATCTTTAGAAACGATGGGGATGCCGATCTGATTCAGTTTCTCTTCAACCGCAAGTACATTTTTATTTCCTATATTAAGCTTATTCCCTGAAGTTGTCTTAAACATTTGAGCTCCGCCAGCTATTTTGGCTTTAAGATTTGTTATTTTACTTCCCTCTTTTAGTAACAGGTTGATGAGTTCGTCAGTGCCTGTGTCCGCAAATTTACCTACTTTAAAATCATTTTGTCTGGATAAAGAAGAATCAGGAAGCATGATGTGGGCAAGTCCTGCTACAGATAACGTTTCGTCGTAAATTACTAATCCAACACAAGACCCAAGTCCTGAGGTCATTAACATTTGAGGTTGTTTAGCTGTTTTAATATCAGCGATTCCAACCTTTACTTGACTACAATTATTCATTTTTTATTTGACTCCTAAACGATCAAAAATCTTCTCAAATGCTCCAGGATCAGGCAATAAAAAGAAATGACCTTTTATGTCTTGTTTAAAATGTTCTGATTGGAACACGGTTTCAATAATGATTGAGTAATCTGAAACAACAGAAGTCTCAATTAAACCTTGTGTCATAATAGCGCCTGCCATATCTACTGTTGCATTAGGAACATGAGCATATAAATTTACTTGTAGGAAGTCTGATAGTGCCCTTAAATATGAACCCGTTAAAATATTTCCTAATTCCAAAAATGCAGAATGAGCCAGCTTTTGATCATCATTTAATATGGATTGCTGCTCATCCTGAATTAATATTTGGACAAATTGGTCTGCTTGATCTGGTGAAATAAAGAAAAAAACATTACCTGTAAAATCACCACTAAATTCCAAAAATGTAGTGGCCATCACTTCTTCAGGTCCACCTGTTAACTCCACCATCTCATCAAACGATACAACTTTGACAGTCGGAACACTCATTTGAACGGGTACTGATAATAAGTTAGATAACGACGTCGTCGCGTTCCCAGCACCTATATTACCTACTTCTTTTAATAAATCTAGGTGTATGTTTTTTAAATTAAATAAATCGCCCATGTCTTTTGTCTCCTTCAAGCTATTCAACTAATTGTACTAACTCACTATTAAAAATTTGATTTAGATCTAGAAGTACGATTAGTCGATCTTCATCCTTAATAACCCCTGTTATATAATCCATTTGAACTTGATCAAATGTTTCAGGAGTGGGTTTGATGTTGCTCTCGTCAATTTCTATAACATCGTTAGCTTCATCTACTATCAAACCTGTTGAATCATCTTGGAGATGGGCAATAATAACTCTCGTATGGTCATCTTCTGCTTTAGCATTTAACTTCAATCTCTCACGTAAATCTATAACAGGCGTTATGATTCCTCTTAGGTTCATGATTCCCTTTACAAATGACTTTGTGTTCGGAACCCGTGTAATAGATTGAATACGTTCAATCGATTGTACTAATCGAACAGGTATAGCATAAAATTCTTGATCCAGCTTAAATACAATAAATTTTTGGTTTTCCATACCTTATCTCCTCTCTATTTAATTAACGCATTCGTATCTAAGATAAGTGCGACCTCTCCATCTCCTAAAATAGTGGCTCCAGAAATACCGAATACATCTTTTAAATATGTTCCTAAATTCTTTAAAACTATTTCTTTTTGTCCTATAAACGAGTCAACAATTAACCCTGCTAGATTATTACCTTTACGAACTATGACAATCGAATATTCTGTAACATCTTGATCTTGTTCAGTGACGTCTACATTAAACACTTCTCTTAAATTAACTAGGGGAATGATTTGTCCTCTAAAATCAATAACTTCTCGATCTTGTACTTTATAAATGTCGCTACGTTGAATAACGGCCGTTTCCATAATGGTTGATAATGGAATAGCATAAGTTTCAGTATTTAATCGAATTAATAGAGCCGAAATAATTGATAGAGTTAATGGTAATTTAATAGAGAAAGTTGTCCCTTCATTTAACTCAGAATCAATCTCAATAGTTCCACCTAGTGATTCAATTGTGTTTTTTACCACATCTAATCCAACGCCTCGACCAGAAATATCCGAGATTTCCTCAGCTGTTGAGAATCCACTTGACATAATTAATTCATAAATTTGTTGGTCAGTAAGGTTCGATGTCTCTTCTTTTGAAATCACTTGATTTTGAATGGCTTTATTTAATACTTTCTCTTTATGAATCCCTGCACCGTCATCCTGAATTTCAACAAACACATGATTTCCGCTATGATAAGCTTTTAGAATTAACTTACCAGTTTCCGGTTTCCCTAATTGTTTTCTCTGTTCGGGTGTTTCAACCCCATGATCAATAGCGTTTCGAATTAAATGTACAAGTGGATCGCCAATTTCATCAATGACCGTACGATCTAATTCTGTCTCTGCACCTAAAACTTCTAAGTCAATTGATTTTCCTAATTCTTTTGATAACGATCGAACCATTCTTGGAAAACGATTAAATACTTGATCGATCGGTACCATTCTCATTTTCAATATGACATTTTGTAATTCACTGGATGTACGGGTCATTCGTTCAACCGTTTCTTTAAAATCATGATGTTCAATTGTTTGAGCTAATTGTTCTAAATGACCTCGGTCGATAATTAATTCTTCAAATAAGTTCATTAAGTCATCTAAACGCTCAATATTGACACGAATAGATTTACTAGCAGCTGGCTTTGGTGTCGATTTATTATTGGACTCTTCAGTAGTTTCTTCAACTGTAACTGTTGCTGCTACTTCTTCCGCACTAGAAGTAGCAATGTCTTTAATTTCAGATTGGTTAAATGAAACGTTTTGTATTTGAACTTCTTTAACTTCGGAAACATTTAATATTTGAGATTTTAACGAATCTAGGTTTTCTTCTGTTACAAATAATACATCAAATGACTGTTCGAACTCTTCATTTTCTAATTCTTCTACAGTTGGGTTCGATTTGATGACACTGCCATATTGCTCAAAAATGTTAAAGACCATATAAACTCTTGCTGCTTTAAGTAGACACTCATCATCGAGGGAAACGTTAATCTCAAATATGTTTTGACCTTGAGAATTTGCTTGTTCTACAACCGTGAGCTCAAATTCATCAAGGTCCATAGATGAATGGTTATGTATTGGGTCATTTGGGTTGTTTTTTTCATTGAGGTCGATTTCTATTTCACCTGCCTCAATAGCTTTGAGGCTTTGAAGAATTTGTCCGTTGTTTTGTTTTCCATCACCACCATTAGAAATGTCATCCACCATCGTTTCTAATGCTTCAAGGGCTTCAAACATAGTGTCTAATACATTTGGTGTAACGGATAATGTTTCATTTCTTAATTGATCTAATACATTCTCCAATTGATGGGTCAAATTAGATAAATCTTCAAAACCCATTGTCGCTGCCATTCCCTTTAAGGTATGAGCTGCCCGAAAAATCTCTTGAATATGTGTAACATCAGTTGGTGTAGCCTCTAATTCTAAAAGGCGATTATTTACTAATTGCAAGTTTTCAATACTTTCATCAATAAAGACATCCAAATATTCATTTGTATCCATTTACTCTCTCCCCCTCTGGCTAATAATATCTGTTATGACTTGTCCTATTTGATCGATTGGTAAAACTGTATCAACTCCAACTTGATTAATAGCCGCATTCGGCATGCCATTAATGACAGCTGTTTCTTTTGACTCTGCTATGACATAATTTGACGCCTGACAATTTTTAATAGATTTTAATCCTTTAACTCCATCCGATCCCATACCAGTTAATATAGTTGAGATGATGTTATAACCACTAATGTGAGACAATGATTCAAACATATAATCAATCGAAGGACGATAATGACTCTTAAATTCATGTTGACTCGTTTCAAATACTAAAGCTTGCCCAACTTGTTTTACACTTAGGTGTTGACCTCCAGGTGCAATATAAACCTTCCCTGGAATTAAAATTTCGCCACTCTGAGCTTCCACGACTGACAAATTGGAAATTTTATTTAACCGTTTAGCCAATGATAAAGTGAACTTCGGTGGCATATGTTGAACGATGATGACGGGTGCTTTAAATTCATGCGGTAAATCACATAGAACAGTTTGCAAAGCTTTAGGTCCTCCTGTGGATACACCAATTGCAACCAAGCTTTTTGAATAGATTAATTTTGGGTTCTCTCTCTTAAAATGATTGGACTGACCAGTTTTAAGGTTTGCACGAGAAGCTAAATTAATTTTAGAAATTAGCTCTTCTTTAACATCCTCTATATTTAAAGAAATAGATCCTGATGGTTTCGAGATAAAGTCAATTGCTCCATTTTCAATGGCTTGAACTGTGATGTCTGCTCCTTTTTGAGTTAAACTGGATAACATGATGACAGGAATCGGATGAATTTTCATGATTTCTTTTAAAACAGACAAACCATCAATCTCAGGCATTTCTACATCAAGTGTCACCACATCAGGTTTAATCGTTTTTATTTTCTCTAGAGCTTGTCTACCATTTCTAGCTGTATCCACTACCTCCATACCATCCGATTGATTAATCATGTCTGAAATCATCTTTCTCATAAATGCGGAGTCATCAACAACTAAGACCTGTATGTGGTTCAAATTAATCTACCTTTCTGACAAATAAAGATTTAAGCTTATGAATAAATAGTTCTTTTGAGTCTGTTAATGTGGGTTGATCTTGATTTGCTTTCAAGTAATCTAATACGAGTTTCGCTAAAGTTTTACTAATTCTTGCACGATCATTCAATAAATAATACGGAATTTGTTCTTTAACTGCTTTTATAACAATGGGGTCATCTGGCAAACTGCCCAAAAGTTTTAATTGATATGAAAGAAAGTTCTGAACTACTGTATTGAGTCGATCATATACGAATAAAGCTTCACTTTCACCTGTCACTCGGTTAACCATTAACGAAACTTTAACTTCAGGTTTTTCTAAAATTAAGTGTTTTATGGCTGCATATGCATCAGTAATTGAAGTAGGTTCAGTTGTTGTAATGACGAAGCATTCGTCCGCTGCTGATATAAAGGCCATATGTTCTTCCGACATGCCAGCGCCAAGGTCAAAAATGATATAATCAAATTCCTTGGTGATTTTTTCTAATTGTTCTAAGAAATATTCAAACCGTTCCACATTAAGATGAAAGAAGTCAGTTAGTCCAGATCCAGCCGCTATATAAGATAATTTATGAGGCCCATTTTCAATAACTTCCTCAATATCTAGCCCCTCATCCAACAAATTTGACATGGTATGTTTCGGATACATCCCTAATAAAACATCGATGTTTCCCATCCCAATATCTAAATCAAATAAAAGAACTTTCTTTCCTTGTTTGCTAAGACAAATTCCAAAATTCAAAGCAAAACTGGATTTACCAACACCACCTTTACCACTAAAAACAGCGATAGTATGGGCTTGTTCCTTTCTCTCTTTACGACCCATTTGTTTTCTTAACTCAAAAGCTTGATCCTTTACCATTGCTTTTCACCTACTAACAATTTAACGATTAGTTCAGGTGAGGCCTCTTGGATGTCGTCTGGGACACTTTGTCCATGTGTTAAATAAGACATTTTAAATTGATATTTATACCACAAATTATAAATGGAACCAAACTGGGTTGTTTCATCTAACTTAGTAAAAATAACGCGGTCAATTTTCAATTGTGAAAAACGAGAATAAATATCTTCTAAATCTTTCTGTTTAGATGTTAATGATAAAACGCAATAAATTTCTTCATCTTCATGAAAGTTTACATATTCTTTAAGCTCATCCATATATTCATCTTTTCTATAGTTTCTACCAGCTGAATCAATAAAAACAACATCATAATCTTTAAATGATTCTTTCGCTCTTAAAAAATCTTCATGATTGTATGCGACTTTAATTGGGATGTTTAGAATCTTTGCATATGTCTTCAGTTGATCAATAGCCGCAATTCTATAAGTATCTAGTGTGATAAAAGCAACACGTTTTCCCTCTGTAATAGACTGAGATGCTGCAAGTTTAGCAATCGTTGTCGTCTTACCAACACCAGTTGGACCAAATAAATAAATATATTTTGCATTGCAAAGAGAAGTTGAATCGGATTGTTCCTTATGTAGCTGATTCTCAAAAAATTGTTTAGTTTCATTTAATAGGGACGAATAATCTTTTAGACGATCAGCATAATATTTTTCTAATAAAAATGGTGTTAATTGTTCCATTACTTTATTATCTATTTCTTGTTGCTCCAATTGATTGAAAATGTATTGAATTGGCTTTGGCAATACATTTTGCTGATCCTGATGATGCTGGGTTTGATTCAATTGTCGTTTAAGTCTTTCTAATTCTTTTAATAAATCATCTTCAGGTGGTTGAACTCGAAACTCTGTTATTGGCCCTTTTTTAGGCTTTTCTAGTTTCTTCGGAACCGGATTGGGTTCAACAGCAGCAAAGACTTCGATATATTTTCTTCTGAAAAGCCCTAAAAAACCTTTAGTTTTTTGTTCTCTTGAGTTTAAAATCACAGCTGATTTACCTAAGTCATGTCGAACGACTTTCATAGCTTCCGGCATGGTAGGTGCTGTATATTTTTTTACCTTCATGACATACTCACCACCCCTGAACTTTCCACATCTACATCAGGTTCTAATTCGTTATAAGATAAAACAACAACGTCTGGAAGATAACGCGAAATCAATTGTTTTACATACATACGAACTGCTGGAGAACATAATATAATAGCTGTTGCATCATGTATAAATGCTTTGTTGCATTCTTGATTAATCGCTTCGATTACTTTTTGTTGGTTCTCTGGATCTAGGTTTAAGAAATTACCGTGCTCCGTTTTTTGTATATGATCTACTATTAATTTTTCTATATCTGGAGCTATTGTGACAACTTTAATAACTCCTTCTTCGTTCATATATTGTTTCGTAATTTGTAACGATAAAGATTGACGACAATATTCTGCTAATAAATCTGTATCGTTGGTCATCTTACCGAAATCCGCTAATGTTTCAAAAATTACAGTTAAATTCCGGATAGAGACTTGTTCATTTAGCAATTTAGCCAAGACTTTTTGAACATCTCCAGTTGATAAAGGTTCTGGGGTAACTTCTTCTACTAATGTTGGATGAGTTTCTTTTAAATGTTCAATTAATTGTTTAGTTTCTTCCCTGCCTAGTAATTGACTTGCATACTTCTTAATTAATTCAGTAATATGGGTTGACACAACAGATGGTGGGTCAACCACTGTATAACCTGCCAGTTCAGCTTCATCTTTAATTTCTTCACTTACCCACTTAGCAGGCAAACCGAAAGCAGGTTCAATCGTATCGATGCCATCAATCAAGTCATCATCAACCCCAGGACTCATCGCTAAATAGTGGTTCAAATACAATTCACCTTTTGCCACTTCATTACCTTTAATTTTTAATTGATATTCATTTGGATTGAGTTGTATATTGTCCCGAATTCTTACGACTGGTATAACCAATCCCAACTCTAACGCTAACTGGCGTCTAATCATCACAATTCGATCTAGCAAATCTCCACCTTGGTTGGCATCTGCAATTGGAATTAAAGCATAACCAAATTCAAATTCGATCGGATCGGTATTCAATAATTGAACAACATTTTCTGGTGACGAAAACTCTTGCTTTGTTTCTTCTTCATCATCTACAAAGTCTTCCAAATCAACTTCTTTCTGTTTAGCAGCATCTAAGTAATAGCCTCCTACTCCTAAAACAACTGCAATGGATGTTGTTAATCCAAAATTGATTGGCGTAAGCCCAAGTAAGAAGATGGCTCCTGCTGCCACATACAATAACTTAGGATAACGGAACAATTGAGCTGTGACATCATAGGATAGGTTTCCTTCCGCCGCAACACGTGTCACAATAATTCCTGTCGCTGTTGCAATAAGTAGAGCTGGGATTTGGGATACCAGACCATCACCTACAGTTAACCTTGTAAACACATTGACGGTTTCACTAAATGATAATCCCATCTGAGTCATACCAATAATAAATCCAAAGATAATATTGACCAGAACAATAACAATTCCTGCAATGGCATCCCCTTTAACGAACTTACTGGCTCCATCCATTGCACCATAGAAGTCGGCTTCGTTTTCAATTTTTTCTCGACGCTCTTTAGCTTGTTGTTCTGTTATTAATCCAGCATTTAAATCGGCATCAATACTCATTTGTTTACCCGGCATCGCATCAAGTGTAAATCTAGCTGCTACCTCTGAAACACGTTCTGCACCTTTTGTAATAACGATGAATTGGATGACGACCAATATTAAGAATATAACAAACCCTACTAACGGATCGCCTCCTGTTACAAAATTACCAAATGTATCTACAACGCCACCTGCATCTGCATCAGATAGTATTGAGCGAGTCGTCGATACGTTTAGACCTAATCTGAATAACGTAAGTAAAAGTAATAACGAAGGAAAAATAGCAAAGTCCAATGGCTCTTGCGTATTCATGGATACTAAAATAACAACGAGTGCTAACGTAATATTCATTAAGATTAAGAAGCTTAATAAACCACCTGGAAGTGGTATAACAAGCATGATGACAATTAATATAACACCTATTAAAAAGGATAAATCCCTTGCTGACATAATCTACTACCTCACTTCGTCACACTTTACGTTGCACGCTATAGACGTACGCTAATACTTCTGCTACAGCTTGAAAAAAATCTTCTGGTATTTCTTCATTTAAATCGACTGCTTGATACAAACTGCGTGCTAACCATTTATTTTCCACTAACATAACTTCATTTGATTTAGCAATTTCACGTATTTTATACGCGACATAATCAACACCTTTGGCCACAACTATCGGTGCATCAGAACGATTTTCATCGTATTTCACTGCAATTGCATAGTGAGTTGGGTTAGTGATCACAACATCCGCTTGTGGTACTTCACTCATCATGCGCTGTTGAGCCATTTGGCGCTGTCGTTCTTTAATTCTGGATTTAATTAGAGGGTCTCCTTCAATGTTTTTGTGCTCATCTTTGACGTCTTGCTTTGACATTTTAATGTTCTTTTCATGATCATATCGTTGATACAAATAATCAGGTATCGAAAGAAACATTAAAATTAACGATGAAGCGACTCCCATATAAATCGTTAATTCTCCGAAAAATATAATAGATTCGTTTACACTTTTCATCGATAGGAGCATAATATCATCTTTATTCAGCCAAATAACTGCAAGACAAACAGCTCCAATCGCTAATATTTTAAACATTGATTTTAAAAATTCGACTAAAGCTCTAGCTGAAAAAATTCTTTTAAAGCCCTTGATAGGATCAACTTTTTTCAAATCAAATTTTAATGTTTCAGTTGTAAACAAAAATCCTATTTGCATGTAATTAGCTAAGAAAGCTGCAACCATGGCAACTGCCATAATAGGAAATACAACTTTGACGCCTTCGATTGTCATTTGAAACAAAACAGATTCTAAGTTTTTAATTGTAAGATCCCAATGAATAAATTCAGTAAAGCTGTATGTATACATGCCAGTCAAGGTCTCTCCCATATAGGATCCAAAAACGATTAAAAACATGAAGATACTAAATAGCATAATCGACGTATTGACATCTTGGCTTTTTGCTACTTGACCTTTTTTTCTAGAATCTTGTCTTTTCTTTGGAGTGGCCTTTTCTGTTTTTTCTTGATTAAAAAATTGTAAATCCAAGCGTAACAATTCCATATTACGCCCCTCCTAATATTTGCATGAGATCACGCATGGCTACCAACATGTAGTCAAAAAGATTTGTTATTAATGCAAAGAAAAAGCTAAAAAAGATTAACAAGACGCCAAAACTAACAAGGATTTTTAACGGTAAGCCTACAACAAAAACATTAACTTGTGGTACCGTGCGAGCAATCATTCCTAATGCGACGTCCACTAAAAATAACATTCCAACAATCGGGATTGCCATTTGAAAGGCAATTAAAAACATTTGACCGAAAATATCGATTATGAGTTCAGGAAAAGATGAATCTGAAATATTAATTAATTCGGTTATCCCAATAAATTGATAACTGTAATAAATTCCATCTAATAGTAGATGGTGCGCGTTAGTTGTCACTAATAATAACAACGTAAAAACATAAAAGTATTGCCCTAAAATTGGACTTTGAATCCCTGTCTGTGGATCAACTACATTCGCAATAGCGAATCCCATTTGAAAATCTATGAATCCACCAGCAATTTGGACGGCAACAATGATTATATAAGCGACTAAACCAATCATCAGTCCAACGGTTACTTCTTTTAATAATAAAATGATAAAATAGCCATCAAATATCATAACTGGTATGTCAACAGAGAAGAACATCACCCAAGTTAACATGACGACGAATGCAATTCGATGAGTCATAGGGATTGAGCGATAAGAGAAAAATGGAACCATCATAAAAAATCCAGATAAACGTGCAAATATTAAGAGTATTCCTGGCAGTCTAGCTAAATCTACTGCATCGATCATGATTAACCAACCACTCGAGTTATATTATTAAAAACTTGAATTGTAAACTCAATCATCCGCTGTAACATCCATGGTCCAAAAAAGACTATTCCAACAAAAACGGCTACGATTTTAGGAATAAAGGCTAACGTTTGTTCTTGGATTTGTGTGGTTGCTTGAAAAATACTGACTAAAAGCCCGACCACTAGCGCAAGAATCAATAATGGACCGACAACGATCAAAATAGTGTATACACCATTTTCCGCTAATGAAATGACGGTATCTGCATTCATAGCTAAACCAACTCTCTATAAGTAACTTTCTAAAATGGAATGGGTAATTAAGTACCATCCATCTACCATTACGAACAATAGGATTTTAAACGGTAATGAGATCATAACTGGTGGTAGCATCATCATTCCCATGGACATAAGTACACTGGCAACTGCCATATCAATGACTAAAAATGGGACAAATATCATAAAGCCCATTTGAAAAGCAGTCTTTAATTCACTGATCGCAAATGCCGGAATTAATGCTGTCATTGGTATATCGTCAATTGAATTTGGCCGGTCTGCACCTGAATAATTCAAAAACAACATTAAATCTTTTTGCCTTGTATGGTCAGACATAAACTCTTTAAAGGGTACACTCGCTCGATCATACGCTTCGTCTAATGTAATCTCCTCATTGAACAACGGATCTAACGCTTCATCATATACTTCATTAAACGTTGGAGCCATGATGAAGAATGTTAAAAATAAAGCTAATGCAATTAACACCTGATTGGGTGGCATTTGTTGTGTTGCTAAAGATGTTCTTACAAACCCTAATACAATAACAATTCTCGTAAAACAAGTTAACAATATTAACAGACTAGGTGCTAGCGATAAAATGGTTAAAAGTAATAATAATTGAATTGCGGTAGAAATATTTGTAGGGTCATTTTCTGTAAATATATTCACAAATTCATCCATTTGGAGGACCCTCATTTCTGTCTTTATAACGTTTAAGGAGTCGCTCCCGAGTCTGCTTCATCGATTGTAGTTGATGATTAAATTGTTGTTTCGTATCATCTTGCTGATAAGGATTCGTCGGCTTTTTTTGAAACGATTTTAAAACATCCTGAAATGTAGTTCCTTGCTGATTGTTTTGATTTAACAAATGATCTATCGTTTCTTCATCTTTTATTTCACTTAATAACTGAATATCTTCTCCTACGCCGATCAGATAATAATGTTGGCCAACTCTAATAATCTGTACCGATTTATTAGACCCTAGTGAAAGACCACCTAAATTTTCAAGTGAACGACTTTGCTGATAAAGTTTATTTCGTTTTTGTATAAACTTAAGCAAGAAATAAATCAATGCTAAGACAACAATTAATGCCAACACCATTTTTAGAAAATCCAAAAATAATGATCTGTCTGATTGAAACGCAGTATCAGAACTTTCTTCATTCTGATTGTTTACTAGGTTAGTAGAATCGTTTTCCGATTCTTGATCATCATACAAATCAGATACATTACCATCATTTGGTGATGCCTCTAAAGTAATGGGTTGCTCACATATTATAAATAAGCTAATACTAAGAAGTATTGAAATAAGAGTTCTCATCCATATCTACCTAACTTTTTCTAATTTAGAACCTTCTTAATGGCTTCCAATACACGTTCTGCTTGGAATGGTTTAACAATAAAATCCTTTGCTCCAGCTTGAATGGCATCAATGACCATAGCTTGTTGACCCATCGCTGAACACATAATAATTTTAGCGTCCGGATCATCACTTACAATTTCTTTTAACGCTGCAAGACCATCTTTTTCAGGCATTGTAATATCTAAAGTTACTAAATCTGGTTTTAGTTCATGATATTTTTCAACTGCTTGTGCTCCATCTTCTGCTTCTCCAACAACTTCAAATCCATTTTTTTCAAGAATGTCTTTGATCATCATTCTCATAAATGCTGCATCATCTACAACTAAAATTCTCTCTCCCATTTTGAATCCCCCTTGTATTTATCTTAATTTTTTTAATCGGTCGGATTTGTTTAAGATATCTGTTACTCTAACACCAAAGTTTTCATCGATGACCACAACTTCACCTTTAGCAATCAACTGATTGTTTATAAGAATATCAACAGGCTCTCCTGCTAATTTATCTAGCTCTATGATGGAACCAGTATTTAATTCTAAAATCTCTCTAATCGATTTCCTCGTGCGTCCTAACTCCACTGATACGTTTAGTGGTATATCCATTAATAAATCAAGATTACGGTGTTCAGATGGTGCAACCTTTGATGTATCTTCAAAACTCGAAAATTCTGCCGACTCGATAGGATTAGCATCCTTATTAGAACCACCATAACCAAGTGACTGTGGTTTACGTTCAGCTGTCTTACTTTCAACCATAGGCTCTTGATTCTCCTTAGTCTCATCGTAAGTATTTTCTTTACTAAACTCTTCTTTTAGATTAATTAAGTTTTCAACATACTTCTTCGTAAACTCTAAAGGCATGAGCTGCATAATACTAGAATGTATTAGGTTCCCTACTTTTAAATCAAATGAAACTTTAACGAAATAATCGTCATTTGGGACATAATCCATTCCTTCACCTGTTTTAACATCAATTAATACCGTTTTGGGTGGTGATATATCAATTTTACGATCAAAAACTGAGGATAAACTAGTTGCAGCTGTACCCATCATTTGATTCATAGCTTCTTGAACAGCGCTTAGTTGCAATTCGCCTAAATCAGCATTAGGATTTGTACCATCCCCACCCAACATAAGGTCCGCAATAACTGCTGCATCATAACTTTTGATAATTAATAGATTAAGTCCTTCAACTCCTGAAGTATAATCAACCACTACTGCTACATGCGGAGTTGGAAATTCATCAATTAACTCTTGGTTGCTAACTAAATTCACTGTTGGTGTTGTAATTTCCACTTTCTGATTTAATAGAGTAGATAGAGCGGTAGCTGAACTCCCAAAAGAAATATTACCTAATTCACCGATGGCATCAACTTCCATCGCAGTCAGAATATCTTCGATTGGGGGCTGGGTGTTCGTTTCTGTTTGGTTATTAACTTCTTCGGTGCTCGTCTCCTTTTTACCGTTCAACAATGCGTCAATCTCTTCCTGGGATAACATATCGTCATTACTCATCATCTTCCCCCCTATATTCTTCAATCACTTGAACCGCTAAGTGATTATTTTTCTTTCCAGGTTGTACATAAAACTTAGGTTCATCATTGGTGGTTAATAGTAATGGTTCTTGTATTTTTTGATTTAAGACAATGACATCATCACTTGCTAAATTTAAAAATTCTTCGATTGTAATAGAAGATTCACCTAATAATACTTTTGCATCGACTTCTACTTTTTTAATGTTTTGACTTAAGCGCTCGTATTG
This sequence comes from Piscibacillus halophilus, assembly GCF_900110685.1. Taxonomy (GTDB): domain Bacteria; phylum Bacillota; class Bacilli; order Bacillales; family Alkalibacillaceae; genus Piscibacillus; species Piscibacillus halophilus. The sequence continues at coordinate 130,937 of NZ_FOES01000001.1, read as the reverse complement.
TTCTTCGTCTATTTCAGTTACCTTTTCTTCCATCCAGTAATGCATCGATAATTTAGAAATAATTGGCTCAAGTACAATATGTGGGAGACAAATATTGATCATACCGCTTGAATCTCCGATTGTAGTATTCAATGTTATAACAATAACTGTTTCATTTGGAGAAACAAGTTGAACAAACTGAGGATTGACTTCTAGATCTTCTAAGATCAATTCAATATCAATCATAGACGCCCAAGCTTCTTCTAATTGCCCCATGGACTGTTCAAAGGTTCTTTTCATAATCGTTGTTTCAATTTCGGTTAAGTTCTCAACCTTATTCATTCCTGAGCCTTTACCACCAAGCATTCGATCAAGGACGGCATACGCAATATTTGGATTAATTTCAAACACTATTCGACCTTCTAAAGGTGCCACTGAAAAAATGTTTAAAATGGTCTTTTGGGGTACTGATCGAATAAACTCCTCATATGGAATTTGCTCTACTGATGCTAAAGAGATATTCACATAAGTTCTTAATTGTGCTGAAAGGTGTGTGGTTAGTAGTCTCGCAAAATTTTCATGAATTCTCGTTAGCCCTCTAACTTGATCCTTTGAAAACCTTAAAGCACGCTTAAAATCATAAACTTTAACTTTTTTCTCTGCTTCTTCCTCTTTTAGCTCATCAGCATCCATTTCACCACTTGATATTGCTGATAGTAAGGCATCAATTTCACCTTGGGATAATACTTCTTCTGACAACTTTATTCACCTCCATATTGGAGTGAGTTTATAAACTCTACTGTAGTACTTTTTCAATCACATATACCTCTGTCACTAATCCTTCATCTAAAAGTTCATTTAACTTTAATTTAATAGATTCCTCAATTTGTTCTAACCCCGTACGAAAGTCAGCTGACTCTTTTACGGTAAGTACTTTAATAATAGAATTATTGAGTTGAAATCCCTCACCTTTTTGTAAATAACTTAACGCTTGTTGGCTATCCGTGACGATTCGAAATTTTATTTTCACAAATGAACCATCCAACAAATCTGTTGTTATTTCCTCAGTTACAAAGGAATTCTCTACTTGATCATCAATTGATGGTTCGCTCGCTTCACTTGTTGAAGAATCTAGATATAGTAAGGCGACTATTACAATGACTCCAACTAAAGTTAATGTTACGAGACTTGTTAACATAATTTTTATAGGTTTACTCATCCTCTACCCCTTCTTTCTCGGTCAGGTTAATGAGTCCAATTTTTTGGTAATAATCGTTGACCGTGTTTACAACTTCAGACACCGATTCTCTCACAAAATGCTTTTTTCCATTGACTAACGTAATCGTTGTATCTGGTAGTGATTCAATTTTCTCAATATAAAGTGCATTTAATACAAATGGTTGACCGTTTAACCTTGTGATTTTAATCATAATTAGGGCAGGGGCTAAATTTAATCAGCCCCTATTCCTCCTTATTATCGTTTTAGATTAACGAGTTCTTGTAAAATTTCATCAGATGTCGTAATAACTCTTGTGTTGGCTTGGAACCCACGCTGTGAGGTAATCATTTCGGTAAACTCTTCTGATAAATCCACATTGGACATTTCTAAAGATCCTGCGAACAATCCACCGACACCATCACGTTCTGGTGTATAGAGATCATTAAGGTCATTGAATTCATCTCCATCAATTACGACCCCTTCATTACCAGATAATTTATATTGGTTTCCTCCAATCTTTTCTAAACCTTCAGGATTGGAAAATTTGGCGAGTTGGATTTGTCCAGCTGTGTGACCAACACCATCCTCATCAACATAATTAACTTTACCGTCTCCACCAATACTAAAGCCTTGTGCGTTCTCAGGAATTTGGATACGTCCTGCCGTTTCTGCTCCTTCCTCCCCAATAGAACCAACTAAATATTGGCCATTAGCATTAACGATGTAACCATCATCATCTAAATAAAAATTACCTGCTCTCGTAAAACTAATGTCGTCTTGATCTAGTTGAATCTCATCAGTATCACCATTTGCAGACTTCTCAGCCAATACAAACATTCCGTCTCCCTCGATGGCTATATCTAAAGGTCGGTTTGTTGTTTGGCGATTTCCTTGGGTATGAATATTATCAATTGTTCCAGTGGATGAACCTAAACCAACCTGCATTGGATTACGTCCACCTAAAACTGGGCCGCCCCCTTCATTAACTGGAGCAGTTGCACCTTGCATCGTTTGACTCATAAGATCAGAGAACGTTAAACGTCCTTTTTTATAACCGAATGTATTAACATTGGCGATGTTGTTTGATACTACATCAAGTTTTGTTTGAAAACCTTTCATTCCTGAGATTCCTGTGTACATTGAACGTAACATTTAAATCTCTCCTCCCAATATTGGTTTTTATGTGTTACTTCGGTCAGTCCGTAACACGTTAGGCTCCCATACGGTCCAGCCTTAGTCTTGAATAACAATCGTCCCATTAACATTCGTGACAATTTCAGCTTCATTTCGATCCATTGCAGTTATAATCGTATTATTTTTGGCACTTGCGATTAATACGGCATCTTGTAGGATGACTGCAGGATCAGTTACACCTTTCTCTTTGGCTTCATTCATTTTTTCATTAATAACATTCCATGTTTGTTCCGATATTTGTATATTTCTTTCATCTAACCGCTTTTGAGCATGTTTACTGACTTTAATTGAGGACACTTGATTTAAAACATCTTTGAATGATGATGTTTTTATATTCTTATTCGGGCGTGTTGACGTAGAAGGTTGTAATGGTAATGTTTGATGATGTAACGGATTAATTTTATGGCTCAATTACAACACCTCATTTTCATTCATTGATGACTCAATTTCATATACTTGTTCAGCTTTAATAACTTCATCATTCTGTAATGTTAATAAAATGTCTTCTCCTTGGCGTTTTACTGATTTGACAGTAGCTTGTAGTTCCTGAACTTTGTCATCGACCACCGCCCTATAAGTTACTTCCTTCCCAATTAAATGTGAAAACTGTAAAAAATTCTGACTTAACTGCCCATTAAAAAACCTACTAAATTCACTAGACATATTGGTCATTTGCTCTAGTTGTGAAAAGGATGCCATTTGAGCAACAAAATCTTGATCTTTCATCGGGTCTAGTGGGTCTTGATTAGTAAGCTGTGTCATTAAAATCTTCAAAAAGGCATCTTTATCTAAATCAGAATTTGTTTCTGGTCCTCGGTTTTGATTACTTAACATTAATGATGGATCAACTTTCAAACCTACACCTCCTCTTCAAATAGATAGTCTTTAAAAGATTTTTCATTATGTTCATCATTAGAATCTGATTGATTCTGCTCATCTTGTTCTGAACCCTCTCCAGATTTAGATGAATCATCATCTTGATTTAAGAAAGCATGGTTTTCATCTGTTTGAGTCGAATCAACTTGTCGTTCGATTACGACTTGATTTGGAGAAAACATATGTCTTAATTGCTGAATGTTACTTTCAAGCATTTCTTTAGCAGCTTGTGTGGTTACACTGATTTTCACCGCCATTTGACCATCCATTTGAGTAAATTTCACTACCATATCACCTAAATTGGCAGGTTTCAATTGAATTGACAATTGCTTTTGACCACCGATTTGATTGAATCTAGTAGATTGAATAATCTTTTGCAACTGTTCTATTAAGGGTTGTGATGAATTCGTGCTGGTTGACTGTTGCGGTCTTGACATATGAATAACCAGTTGTTCTTGCTGTGATAGGTGTCCTTGATTAGCTGCAACCACTTTAGAACCATCTGCTTGAAGATGAGGATTTCTAGGGATTTGTAATTTATACTCATGAGCAGATTGTTTTGGTTGAACCACTAAATCTTGAACTGCCTTAACCAATTGATTGGATAAAGTACTTGAATGGTTCAATTGACCACTCTTATGATTCGTTATGTGTGATACAAGCTCATTCCATTGGTTTGACCAATTTTTTGGTAATGAGTTTTGAATTTGATGTGAAGATTTTCCATTATTCAATGTGTTACTTAAGTTAAGAATCTGAGCCAGCAGTTTTAAATCACCTTGATTAATCGATCTTGATGGGTCAAATTGATTATTAGTTTTGGGTTGATTGATATTTTGTAATAAAACCATACCGACTAATTCAAAAATCTGATCGGTGTTATAATCTGAGAATTCTTCAGAAATTTGACTAACCAAGTTTGTCAATTCATTAGGCAGTTCATCACCTAACACCTGACTGAGTTCTCTCAGTGATTCAATTAATTGCTTGGCGTCTTGATCAAGTGATTGGTCACCCTGCATTAACTTCTCCAGGATAGATTCTAAGGCTTGTCTAAACGATGTTATTAACTCAGAGTCAGAAGACAAATTTAATTCACCAGCCGCTATTTTTTCATTAATCATAGATTTAAAATCATGTCCTTTAGTATTGATCGCTCTAGTGCTTAAATTAGATGAAGTAGAATTAAACATTATTAGACCACCGATTGCCATTTCCATGTTCTCACCCCCTTTCAAGTTTATTTTGAACTATTGATTAAACAATTCGTTTGTAAAAGAGGCTGCATCTTCTGCTTCCATAGCACTTAATATTGAACCTCTTGTATCATCCGGGAGCTGAGCTAGCACTTGAACAGCATGATTGCTCTCCATTTCAACGATAATATCAGCTGCTTTTTCTGGTTCCATTTCCTTAAAGGAATTGGTTAGTTTTTTTACAGATTCTTCTTGATAAATCTGATGATCATTTAATTCATTAATTTGACTCTCGTATTCTTGAATTTGTTCTTCTAACTCTTGAATTTGGTCATCTTTATTTTTTATTTGTGTTTGTAAATCATCGATATCAGCTTCTCGGTCTTTAATGGCAGCTTCATAATGGCCTAATTCCGTTTCTTCTTGCTCATCATCTGAATCCGATGCAATAAATGGAATTTTTGATCCAACGTCTTGGACTTTTTGCCATACATCTACACCTGCGACAGACGAAATAATAAACGTTAATATAATCGCGAAAATTAAAAGAACAATAATCGCAAATAAAAACCATTGGAATTTTTTTGCTTGCTTAACTTCATGTTCAACCGACATGTAATCACCCATTTACTCTAACGTATTGCTGTACAGACACCTCATCAAGCTGTTGATTTTCTAAGTTTTTCATTCTTTTCTTTAAAGCGATGAGTCGATTTTCTTTAACTTTTTCTAACTTCTTATATTCAAAGTGTGCTTCAGTTCGTTTTTGTTCTTTATCTTGCATATTCATTCGTGCTTGATGAACTTTCATTTGTAATTCGTTCTCTTTTTTCTTTAATTGATCTAGTTGTTGCTGATAATTTAATAATTCATAAGCTTTTATGCGGGATTTTAAATGGTCATTTAAAGCTTTTTCTATTTTTTCTTTCGTTTTTAATAAATCGTATAATTGATTCCCTACTGTTTCGAAGTATTCCATTGCTCGTTTGAACTGTGCCTGGGATTGATTAAATTGTTCTTCTTTAAATTCTAATAATTTATCAATCGAACGTAATTCATTATTCATTAGCTACACCTACTAAATCTATTAAATTTGTGATTGCATCATCAAATGATACTCCCTGGTCCATAGATTGGTATAAATACTTCAAAATCTTCGGCTGATAATAAATAGCTTCATCTACATGACTCGAAGATCCCTTTTTATACGCTCCAATTTGGATTAATTCTTTGTTTTCTTCATATATAGCTAATAAATTTCTTAAACGTTGACTAGCACTCATATGTTCAGGAGTAGTGATTTTCTGCATTAATCGGCTAACAGATTTGAGTATATTAATAGCTGGAAACTGTCCTCTCTCAGCTAAGCTTCGATCTAAAACAAAATGCCCATCTAATAAACCACGAACAGCGTCAGCAATCGGTTCATCCATATCATCACCATCAACTAAAACTGTGTAAAATGCAGTAATACTTCCATTCTTGTCTGTTCCAGTTCGTTCTAACAACTGTGGTAACATAGCAAAAACACTCGGAGTGTACCCTTTAGTTGTCGGAGGTTCACCACTTGCTAAGCCGACTTCGCGCTGGGCCATCGCAATTCTTGTTAATGAATCCATCATCAAGTTCACATGAAAACCTTTTTCTCTAAAATATTCGCTAATGGCCGTTGCAGTAAAAGCACCTTTAATTCTTTGCAACGCTGGCTGATCAGAAGTAGCTACTACGACAATTGATTTTTTTAATCCTTCTTCGCCTAATTCGTGTTCAATAAACTCTCTAACTTCTCTACCACGTTCCCCAAGTAATGCGAACACATTAATATCGGCATCGCTGTTTCGAGCTAACATTCCTAATAAAGTACTTTTACCTACACCACTACCAGCGAAAATCCCAACACGTTGACCCCTTCCGACTGTTAAACAACTGTCAATGGCTTTTATTCCAGTTGATAAAGGTTCTCTGATCGGTGGTCGACTTAATGGGTTCGGAGGCTCTTGATCAGTAGAATAATGTATCAATCTACTTGGATTCGAGTTGTATATTTGGTTTAAAGGCTCTCCAAGTCCATTTAGTACTTGACCAATTAAGTCTTCTCCAACTTTTACCGTTAACGGCTCATGAGTCGTCTCAACTAAACTTCCTGGTCCAATTTGATTAGTTCTTTCATATGGCATTAATAATACGTGCTCGTTTTGAAAACCCACTACTTCTGCTTTCAACTTTTTGGCAGTCTTTTTGTTATGAATCAAGCAGACATCTCCTAAATTCACTTCTGGACCTTTAGATTTTAATAAGACCCCCACATTTCGATAAACCTTACCGAATCTTTTTATTAGATCACATTTTTCAATAGAATCTAGAACACTTTCTGTATTCAATTTATTCAACCCCTTTAGTAAGACCTAAAAGGTGTTGTTTTAACTGCTCTAATTGTGTATCAATACTAGAGTCAATAATCCCATAAGGTGACTCGACTATACATGATTTATGAGATAAAGTTTCGTCTGGATATAACGTGATCTTTGCTTTATTAGGAAATAATTGTTCAATTTCTTCTCGATATTCAGTTATTAGTCCATATTCATTTGGATGAACCTTAATCATTATGTCTGATTGTTCTATGACTTCTTTAATCGTAGCTTTAACAATTTTTATGAAGTTCTCTGGTTCATCAATTAACTTTTGATGTAAAATTTTCTCAGCAGATTTGATTGCGATTTGAACAATATCCTGCTCAGAATTTATTAAGACTGACCGATATTCTTTTTCGGTTTGACTAACGATTTGTTGGGCTGTTTTAATTAACGCTTCATGTTCTTGTTCGGCTTTTAACAGCCCTTCTTGATAACCCGCATCGTATCCAGAATCTTTAGCTTCTTTAATCGCTTTTTCTTTTTGAATTATCGTCTCATTTTTAATAGTTTCAGCTTGTTGTCTTGCTTCTTCTAAAATTCGTTGCGCTTCAGCTTTAGATTGTTCAACTTCTTGTTGAGCTAGTTTTAACACTAGTTGAGGGTCTTGGTCAGTACTTTGTTGATCTTTTGTTTTTTCTTTATAAGCATGAACCGATTTTAATTGAATTAATTTCTTAGGATGACTTTGCTCATTCCATTTATGAATATTAGACAATGATATCGTCACCTCCACCACGAGCGATTACTATTTCACCCATTTCTTCTAATTTTCTAATGGTTGCGACGATTCTTGTTTGAGATTCTTCAACATCTTTCAACCTAACAGGACCCATATATTCAATTTCATCTTTAATGGTTTCTGCCATTCGACTGGACATATTTTGATAAAGTACTTCCTGTACCTCTTCACTAGCCACTTTCAGTGCTAAAGTGAGGTCTTCGTTCTCAACATCACGAATAACGCGTTGAATGGCTCGATTATCAAGAGTAACAATATCTTCAAATACAAACATTCTCTTTTTAATTTCATCAGCAAGCTCTGGATCCTTCATCTCAAGATCGTCTAATATTGTACGTTCAGTTGAGCGATCAACACCATTTAAGATTTGAACAATAGACTCTACTCCACCTGTTTCGGTGAAATCTTGCGTGACGGTCGTTGATAACTTTCTTTCTAGTAATTTTTCAACATCACTAATTACTTCAGGAGGGGCCGAGTCCATTACGGCGATCCGTCTGGCTATATCAGATTGTTGCTCTTCAGGTAATTCAGATAATATTTGTGATGCTTGCTCTGAATCAAGATATGATAGAATCAAAGCAATCGTCTGAGGGTGCTCATTCTGAATAAAATTATAGATTTGACTTGGATCTGATTGTCTCGCAAAATCAAATGGTCTAACTTGTAAAGACGATGTTAACCTACCAATAATCTGATTGGCCTGGTTTTCTCCTAACGCTTTTTCTAATACGGTTTTAGCATAGTTAATGCCACCTTGAGAAATGTAGTCTTGAGCTAAGGCCATCTGATGAAACTGCTCTAAAACTTCTTCTTTTTGAGTGCCATCTACTTTTTTAACTGAGGATATTTCTAAAGTTAATCGTTCTATTTCTTCCTCAGATAAATGTTTATACACTTGAGCTGACACGTCAGGGCCTAGTGAGATTAAAAGGACTGCTGCTTTCTGTTTACCTGTAAGTTTCCCTTTTTTTGTTGCCATTCTATTGCCTCCTAATCCTCAGTAATCCAAGTTCGAATTAATTTAGCGAATTCATCAGGCTTTTCTTGGGCAAGTTTTTCTAGTTGTTTTCGACGCATATCCGATTCAGATTCCATATCAGGAATCGATGGTAATTCTTCCTCTTCTACTTGTGGACCAACTACTTCTTCAGACTGAACCCATTCTTCACTTGACTTATTTTTTCTAGCCATTAAAAAGATTAATAGAATAATAACTAAAATCAAGGCTACACCAACAATATAAACCCACGTTGGGATTGATGAAGGTTCATTAGGAGTATTAGGTTCATTTGAGAAAGGTTGAAAGGCAATGTGCACTTTATCAGCCGGATTAAACGTATCGTTATTGTTAATGACTTCTGAAGAAATAGATGTTTCTATCATGGAAGAAAGTATAGCTTGAATATCTTCTTCAACATTCATCATCTCAGCTTCTGATAACGTTACAGTCTCTCCGTTTTCTTCAACCGTGTTATCTACGGCTACTTGAACCCCAATATCTCTTACCTCATATGGGCTTTCAACAATCTCACGACGAACACGATTAAATTCGTGATTAATCGTTTCACGTACCATTTCATAATCAGATAATCGATCTGGGTCTTCTTCACCTAAGTACTCTGGTATATCCGTTTCACCTTCTGGTAATTGACCACCATCCAAACCTGCATAGGTTTCTGTTACACGTTCAACACTAACAGGTAAGCCTTCCATCGCTTCTACATCAACTGGTTCTACTAGTTCTTCAACTCGATTCTCAACGGTAAAATCAATATCAGTTGTAACTGATACAACGACTTTGTTTTGTCCAATCATCGTGCCGAGTAGCCTTTGCACTCGACGCTGTAAATCCCGCTCGATGTCTTTCTTTATGTTTTGTTGTTCTGTATATGTATTGCCACCGCCGATTGAATTGGACTGATTTAAATCGTAATATTCCGAGTATTGGTTCATAATCACAATGTTTTCTGCCGGCAAATTTTCGACTGCTTTAGATACTAGATGGTATAAACTTTGAATCTCAGATTGTTCAAATTGATGATTGTAACTAGTATTTAAAACTATAGATGCAGATGACTCTTCTGGTTGTTCACCTACAAAAACTGATTCTTTGGGCCGGTTGATTAATACTTTTGCATCATCTACACCATCTATTGTAGTTATTAGTTCAGCTAACTCTGTTTGTAAAGCGTCAAGTTCTATAATTTGACGCTCCTCACTCGTCATTCCCCAAGATACATTTTCACTAAAAAATGAATAATCAATGTTCCCACTATTAGGAATTCCTTGAGCAGCAAAATCTACTAATAATCCATCTGCTTGACCTTCAGGTACTAATATGGTTGTTCCACCGTCTGCTAATTCATATTTGACTCCTCGACTATCAAGTTCCTCTGTTAACTGGCCGGATTCTTCCAAAGATAGATTGTTATATAATGGCACCATATTACTTGAAGTAAGAAGAGTCGTCGCGATGATTAGTATTAAGATCAGCCCAACAACTCCAGAAGTGATTCCAATTTTTTGTGATTTGGTGCGACCACTCCAAAATTCTACGACTTTGTTCTTATATTGTTGTATTGTTCCGTTCATCGTAGTCCTCCGATTCTTTAAACCTTACTTCTATATTTAAATTTGCATACGCATAATTTCTTTATAAGCATCAATTGCTTTACTTTGCATTTGAGTAGCAGTTTGTAATGAAACACTCGCTTTTTGAGATGCAATCATGACTTCATGTAAATCATCAATTTCACCTGAAACAAGAGCGTTTGTCTTTTGATCTGATACTTGTTGCATTTCATTTACATTATTTACAGCATCTTTTAATGCCTGGGCAAATTTTGCATGTGTATCACTAGGTGTCGTTTGTTGATTAACTGTATTTTGAACAGACTTTATATCAGAATTTAAAAAACTAGCGTTAATTGGTTTCAAATAGACTCAACTCCTTATCTACCGATTTCTAAGGCTTTCATTAACATGCCTTTTGAAGCATTCAAGGCTGTCACATTTGCTTCGTAAGTCCTAGTTGTACTCATTAAATCTATCATTTCTTTTAATGGGTCGACATTTGGCATTGAAACATACCCATCTTCATTTGCATCTGGATGTTCGGGATTATAAACTTCTTTAAAAGGAGACGGATCTTCAACAACCCAACTAACCCGAACACCTTCGCCTTGAGAATTAGCTTTATTCATAGCTTTGTTTAAAAAATTATTAAACTGTTGCCCACGCGGCTCTTGCACGACTGTTTTCTTACGATAAGGCTCCCATTCCCCATTGTCGTTTACACGTGCTCGAGTCGTATCTGCATTAGCTAAATTAGATGAAATAACATCCATTTTAAATCGATTTGCAGTAAGAGCACTACTGTTTATGTTCATACCATCAAATATGCTCATGACTAATTCCCTCCATTTAACACGCTTTTAATCGAATTAAACTTACCATTGATACGTTCCACTAAGGCCTGGTAATAAATTTGATTCTCAGCTAGCTCTGACATTTCCTTGTCCAAATCCACACTATTACCATTATGATTGTATGTAACCCCAGTCCTCGTCGAAGTTTTAATCTCATTAGAAGTTTGATGAAATGGTAAATGCTTCTCATGTGTTTTATTAGCTTGTAGATGGCCTTGGGCTTGGCTTAAATGTTCCTTAAACGAAACATCCTTTGCTTTATAATTCGGTGTATCTACATTAGCAATATTTTGAGCAATCGCTCTGTTTTTTACAGAAGAATACTTTAAACCATTTTCTAAATTAGTAATCGTATCACTAAATAATTTCATCAAAACACCTCGACATTTTTGGTAATACAAAAATAAATAAAAATTCCATATTATTCTACAGTTTTTACGTCCATATTACAATTTTATGATTACATTATTACATAAATCGAGAGTTAATGATACAGTTTGGAGGAATTTTTATGAAATTTGTCGAAATCCCTCTACTGACTAAAAAGACACAAAAAAAGACCAGGTCAGATGACCTAGTCTTATACTTATACAACTACTAAATTACCTAATGGTGTGCTTTTCTAATTCTAATAAAAACTTGTCATTTAAGACTTTAATATAAGTACCCTTCATACCTAGTGAGCGTGATTCTATAACGCCTGCACTTTCTAGTTTACGAAGAGCGTTAACAATAACAGAACGCGTAATACCTACACGATCAGCGATTTTACTTGCGACAAGTAACCCTTCTTGTCCATCTAATTCTTCAAAAATATGTTCAATCGCTTCTAACTCACTATATGAAAGTGAGTTTATAGCCATTTGAACAACTGCTTTACTTCTCGCTTCTTCTTCGATTTCTTCAGATTTCTGGTGAAGAATTTCCATACCTACAACAGTTGCTGCATATTCTGCAAGTAGTAGGTCATCTTCTTCGAATGAATCTTCTAAACGACTAAGGATTAGAGTACCTAATCGTTCACCACCACCAATGATTGGAACAAGTGTTGTTAAACCACTAGCAAACAACTCTTTGTTTTCAACCGGGAAAGCTGTATAACTACTATCAATATCAATATTAGCTGTTGTTTCATTGATATTAAATAACTGTTGAGTATACTCGTCAGGGAAGCGACGATCTTCTAGCATTTGTTTCATACGCTCATTCTCAATCTCTTGATTAATTGCAAAACCTAATAACTTCCCTTTACGACTAAGGACGAATACGTTAGCAGAGATCACGTCACGCATAGTAGCTGACATGTCGTTAAAGTTAACAGCATTTCCTTTAGTTTTTTGTAACATTGCATTAATGACTCTTGTTTTTTCTAATAAATTCATTTTTATTTCCTCCTAAATTATGTTTTTTATAATATAAACTGAGACAAGTCTCTATTTTTAACAATATTTGATAGCTTATCATCAACATACTGTTCGGTGATTTCTACAGTTTCTAGATTAATATCAGGTGCTTCAAACGATAAATCTTCTAAAAGTTTTTCCATAATCGTATGCAGTCTTCTAGCACCAATATTATCTGTTTCTTGATTGACCTCGAATGCAATCTCTGCAATTCTCTTAATCGCATCTTCCTTAAACTCTAACTGGATCCCTTCTGTTTCTAAAAGAGCTGTATACTGTTTAATAATCGCGTTAGAAGGTTCCGTCAATATATTGATGAAGTCTTCAATGATTAATTTGTTTAATTCCACTCTAATAGGAAATCGCCCTTGAAGTTCTGGAATTAAATCAGAAGGCTTAGCCATATGAAATGCTCCCGCGGAAATAAATAGCATATGGTCAGTTTTAACGGCACCATATTTGGTCATGACCGTTGACCCTTCTACAATCGGTAATATGTCACGCTGGACACCTTCACGAGATACATTGGCATGTCCTTCATCTTTGCCACACACTTTATCAATTTCATCAATGAAAATGATACCAGACTGTTCCGCCTGATCTATGGCAACCTGATGAATATCATCCATGTCAATCATTTTTTCAGCTTCCACTTGTGTTAAGACTTCTCTTGCTTCTGATACTGGAAGACGACGTTTCTTCTTCTTTTTAGGCATAAATTGACTAAAAGCATCTTGCATATTCATTCCCATTTGCTCAATACCCGAACCTTGAAGCATGTCAAACATCGACGCTTGTTGCTCTTCTACCTCAATGGTCACCATTCGGTCTTCTAATTCTCCCAATTCGAGTTGATGCTGAATGCGTTGTCGCTCTTGTTTAATATCTGTTTCCTCATTCTCAGGTTGTTGTGTCTGTTCTTGGGACGAGTTATTAAACAGCATTTCAAATGGGTTTTTCATTTGATGATTTTTCTTTTTAGATGGCACTAGTAATTCTACAATTCGTTTATTCGCCATTTGTCTTGCTTCATCTTGGATTTCTAACATTTTTTCTTCTTTAACCATTCGTACACTAGTATCCACGAGATCACGAACCATTGATTCAACATCGCGGCCGACATAACCGACTTCTGTAAACTTCGTTGCTTCAACTTTTACAAAAGGGGCGCCTACTAGTTTAGCCAACCGTCGAGCAAGTTCTGTTTTTCCCACTCCTGTAGGACCAATCATCAAAATATTTTTTGGAACTATTTCCTCTCGAATATCCGGTTCCATTTGCATTCTGCGGTATCTATTTCTTAACGCTACAGCTAAAGCTTTCTTTGCATCTTGCTGACCAATAATGTATTGATCAAGCTTTTCCACTAATTGCCGTGGTGTTGCTTTTGTGCTCATGCTTTATTCTCCTTTTTCATCTAGAGTTTCAACTATGATTTGATCATTAGTAAAAACACAAATTTCACTTGCAATTTCTAAGGCTGCTCTAGCTATTCCCTCAGCTGTTTGCTCTTGACTATAACGCTTAAGTGCTCTTCCAGCGCTTAATGCGTAATGTCCTCCTGAGCCGATTGCTAAGATTTGATCATCCGGTTCAATCACTTCGCCTGTACCAGAGACTAATAACATCGTATCTTCACTCATAACAATTAACATGGCTTCGAGCTTTCGTAACACTTTGTCACTACGCCATTCTTTTGCCAATTCAACGGCTGCACGAGTTAAATTGCCATTGTATTTCTCTAAATAAGATTCAAACTTTTCAAATAATGTAAAAGCATCTGCAACTGAACCTGCAAATCCTGCTAAAACTTTACCGTTAAATAACTTTCTAACTTTACGAGCTTTATGCTTCATGACGACCTGATTACCAAATGTCACTTGGCCATCACCGCTCATGGCAGCTTTACCATTATGTAAACAAGCAAATATCGTTGTAGCATGAAATTGTTGTTCCAATGTATCCCTCTCCTATATTAAGATCTTGGATGTGCGTTCTTATAAACTTTCTGTAAATAATCTTTTGTCACGTGCGTGTATACTTGTGTAGAAGATAGGCTTTCATGTCCAAGCATTTCTTGAACGGTTCTTAAGTCGGCCCCTTCGTTTAATAAATGGGTCGCAAATGTATGTCGTAATTTATGTGGATGAATCGTTGATGTTAACGACGCACGTTTGATCATCTCATTTAAAACATATCGAACGCCTCTTTCAGTAATCGGTTTACCTCTATTGTTTAAGAATACTTTGTCTGTAGCATCATTACTTTTCTTCAATAACTCTTGACGTCCTTCGTTTAAAAAAGTTTCAAGAGCGTGTTGAGCGAATGATCCAAAAGGTACATACCGTTCTTTATTCCCTTTTCCATGAATTAATATCGTATTAATCGAAAAATCTATGTCATTTTTTTGAATTTTAACTAATTCACTCACACGAATGCCTGTTGCGTAGAACACTTCTAAAATTGCCTGGTTTCTTTGACCAATTGGTGTCCTTAAATCTTCAACTTCAAAAAGTTTAACGAGTTCTTCTTCGTAGAAAAACTCAGGTAACTTCTTTTGTGATTTAGGCATCGTCACCTGTTGAAAAGGGTTATGTGTCACAATTCCTTCATGCTCTAAAAAATTATAAAAAGTTCTTAAACTTGATAATTTACGAGATACTGAACGCCTTGAAAGATTTTGTTTATATAATTCAGTTAAAAACACTCTGATTGTTGTATGAGTAACCTGTTCAAATTCATGAATAACCTCATGATCTAAAAAGACCAAAAATTGATTAACATCATCGATATAATGTTTAACCGTTAAAGGAGAGGCGTTTTTCTCAATTTTTAGAAAGTCTTGAAACGCTTCAACATTACTTGAGTTCGCCACCAAATAGCTCCCCTTTCCAAAACGATTAAATCTTATCAAACTTTTCAAAGTATTTCAACAATTTTTTCGCGTTTGTCAAAATAAATTAATTTAAAACCTAACCAATCGCATATTTTATATGAAGGGGAGTAGAGAGTCAACGTAAACCTCTTGACTACATACATCTTTCACAATTCGGATACAAAATATTCAATTTATTGCAATTTTACCGTAAAAAATTAAAAGGATAGCGAATTAAATCGCTATCCTTAAAGCAGAGTTATTGTTGAACGCTTTCTTCGTAATCACATTCTGTACAAGTAATTTGTGTCCCTTTTTTCTTCTTCTTCTCAACCAATAATGAACTACATTTTGGACATGGACGCTCAATTGGCTTATCCCAGGATACAAAATCACAATCTGGAAAACGATCACATCCGTAAAAGGTACGTCGTTTTTTACTCTTACGTTCAACGACATTACCTTCTTTACATTTAGGACATTTCACACCGATTTCTTTTAAAATTGGTTTCGTGTTCCGACAATCCGGGAAGTTTGAACAAGCTAAAAACTTACCATACCTTCCCATTTTATAAACCATTTCATGACCACAATTCTCACATGTTACACCAGCAGGCTCATCTCGAACTTCGACTTTTTCAATTTCTTCTTCTGCTTTTTCTAGCCTTTTTTCAAAGTCTTCGTAGAATATGCCTATAATTTCTCGCCACTCTTTAGAGCCTTCTTCAATATTGTCTAAGTCTTGTTCCATTTTAACGGTGAATTCTACATTAATGATTTCTGGGAAGTATTCCTTTAATAAATCATTAACGATTTCACCTAATTCAGTTGGAACAAATCGACGGTTGTCAAGAGCAACATAACCTCTACGCTGAATCGTATCTAAAGTCGGAGCGTATGTTGATGGACGTCCGATTCCTTTTTCCTCTAACGTCTTAACTAACCTCGCTTCTGTATAACGTGGTGGCGGCTGAGTGAAGTGTTGATCAGGGTTAATTTCATCCGCTTCTACTACATCGCCTTCTTTTAATGGAGGAAGAATCTTGTTTTCCTCTTTCTTTTGATCATCTGTTCCCTCAACATACAATTTCATAAACCCTTTAAATTTAATCTGAGAACCTGATGCGCGAAATTCTACATCATTATTCCATAAATGAGCCGTTACAGTGTCTAATACAGCCGGCGCCATTTGACTTGCCATAAAACGTTCCCAAATCAATTTGTACAATCTGTATTGATCTCTCGATAACTTGTCTTTAATGTTGGAAGGTGCTCGTTTAGGTGAAGTTGGTCGGATAGCTTCGTGAGCATCCTGTGCACCTTCAGAGTTTTTAGCTTTACGATTTGGACCTAAAAAGTCTTTACCGTATTGTTCATTAATCCAATCTCTCGCTTCACTTTTGGCAGTTTCAGATATTCGAGTCGAATCTGTTCTCATATAGGTAATTAAACCCGTAGTACCTTCACGTCCACCGAGGTTGATCCCTTCATATAGTTGTTGAGCGATCATCATCGTTTTCTTGGCTCGGAAGTTTAATTTTCTAAAGGCTTCTTGCTGTAACGATGACGTTGTAAAAGGAAGTGAAGGATTACGTTTACGTTCACGTTTGTTTACTTTTTTCACTTCAAACTTTTGTCCGTTCATACGGTTTAATATGGCATCTACATCATCTTTTGATTTTAATTCTTGCTTCTCTCCATTAGTACCATAAAATTTAGCTTCAAAATCTTTCTTTCCTTTTTGGAATTGGCCTGTAATAGACCAATATTCTTCAGGAACAAAGTTTTTAATTTCGTTTTCTCGGTCGATAATCATTTTGACTGCAACCGATTGTACACGCCCCGCGCTTAGTCCTTTTTTTACTTTCTTCCATAATAATGGACTGATGTTATAACCAACTAAACGGTCTAACACACGACGTGCCTGCTGAGCATTCACTAAATTCATGTTTATACTTCTTGGGTTTTTAAAAGATGATTTGACCGCATCTTTAGTAATTTCATTAAATACTACACGACATGACTCATCTTCTTCGATATTTAATGTGTGAGCCAAATGCCATGCGATAGCTTCCCCTTCTCGGTCGGGGTCAGCTGCAAGATATACTTTTTTAGCTTTCTTTGCTGCCTTCTTTAATTCGTTTAATATAGGTCCTTTACCACGAACTGTGATGTACCGCGGTTCGAAATTGTTTTCAACATCGATGCCGGTTTGACTTTTAGGTAAATCTATCACATGTCCCATTGAAGCTTTTACACTATATTTTTTTCCAAGATATCTTTCTATTGTTTTGGCTTTTGCTGGAGATTCTACAATTACTAAATAATCTGACATGTACCGAATCCTCCTACGAGGTATTTTACATTAATTAAATCTGTTTCATTATTAAATAAATCGATATGATTTGTCAAACATCAATTTTCGACAATGTAAAGTTTTGATGAAATTTCATCAAGAAAATATCGAAGCGTTTTCATCGATCCACTGGTCTAATTCATTAGGATGAATCAATGGTGTGGCACCTTCTTGTATTAATTTCAAACAACCTTGAGCCTGATTAAGAAAGATGGAATCAGGAACGACAAAAACCTCTTTCCCTTGTTCTAAAGCTTGGTCAGCCGTAATCATTGTACCACTTCTTTCCGCAGCTTCAATAATTAATGTTGCCGCAGAGAGCCCACTTATAATCCTATTTCTTTCTGGAAAGTGCCATTTCTTTGCTTTCGTATTAGGATGATATTCAGAAAGAACCAAGCCATGATTTGAAATTTGTTGAAATAAATTCATATGTTCTTTTGGATATATATGATTAAAACCAAACCCTATCACAGCAATAGTAAAACCACCATTACTTAAAGTATAGCTATGTGCCATACTATCTATTCCATATGCCAAACCACTTACTACCGTTACACGGTTTTTTAATAATGAATTGACGAACAGATTAACTTTTTTTTGAGCAAAAGAAGAAGGATCTCTGCTGCCTATTACTGAGATTTTTTTAGATTTTATTATATCTATATTTCCTTTCCAATATAAAATTAATGGTGGGTCAGGGATTGTTTTTAAAGAATCGGGGTAGTCTTGATGATAAATGGTAAGAGGGTTTAACCTTTTAAATTCTTCATAGGATTGCTTAATTCGTGTAGAGTCTCTTAAATATTGATAAAAATGCTCGGGTGGTGAGTGGGGAAGTTGAAAAATTCGTTGAAGGTCGTTCGATGAGTAATAAAGTAACCGTTCAAGAAAATAATCTTGATTGAGATAATGTTGCAACTTTCGTCTTGTTATACCTTGAAACTGAGCTAAGTAATAGAGCTTAAAGGATGGATAATCGTTCAACCATGTCTCACCTCTTTTTCTTGATTCAAAAATCCCCCGAATTTTGTTAAAAATCCGGGGAAATTTATATATTAATGAGTTTTTGTTTTTTCTACAAGGTCATGTTCTTTTAATACTTCAATCATGGTTTCACCCATAACTGCAGGTGTCTCTGCAACTTTAATACCGCACTCTCTCATAATGCGTTGTTTTTCTTCTGCAGTACCTTTACCACCTGAGATAATCGCACCAGCGTGACCCATACGTTTCCCTGGAGGAGCTGTTGCACCACCAATGAAGCCGACAACTGGTTTAGTCATATTTTCTTTGATCCATTCTGCTGCTTCTTCTTCAGCAGTACCGCCGATTTCACCAATCATCATAACAGCGTGAGTTTCTGGATCTTCGTTAAATGCTTTTAGCACATCAATGAAGTTTGTACCGTTTACAGGGTCCCCACCAATACCAACAGCTGTTGATTGACCGAAACCTTCTTCTGAAAGCTGATGTACTGCTTCATAAGTTAAAGTACCAGAACGCGATACAACACCGATGTGGCCTTTCTTATGGATGTAGCCAGGCATAATACCAATCTTACATTCATCTGGAGTGATAACACCTGGGCAGTTAGGTCCTACTAAGCGTGTTTTCTTACCTTCCATATAACGCTTAACTTTAACCATATCTAAAACTGGAATATGTTCAGTAATACAGATCACAAGATCCATCTCTGCATCTACCGCTTCCATAATAGCATCTGCTGCAAATGGAGCTGGTACATAAATAACGGATGCATTAGCACCTGTTGCATCTACTGCATCTTGTACTGTGTTATAAACGGGTACACCTTCAACTTCTGTCCCGCCTTTTTTAGGAGTCACACCAGCAACGATGTTTGTTCCATATTCAAGCATTTGCTTTGTATGGAATTTAGCTGTTCCGCCAGTGATACCTTGAACTAATACTTTAGTATCTTTATTAATAAAAACGCTCATTTTCGCCCGTCCTTTCTTATTTTACTAATGATACAATCTTTTCAGCTGCATCTTGCATTGATTCTGCAGATGTAATGTTAAGTCCAGATTCATCTAGAATTTTCTTACCTAATTCAACGTTTGTACCTTCTAAACGAACAACTAATGGTATTTCTAAACCAATTTGTTTAGTTGCTTCTACTACACCTTCTGCGATGACATCACATTTCATGATTCCACCGAAGATATTAACTAAAATTCCTTCAACGTTATCATCAGATAAGATGATTTTAAATGCTTCTGTAACTTTTTCAGCTGTAGCACCGCCACCAACGTCTAAGAAGTTTGCTGGTTCACCGCCAGAGTGCTTAATGATGTCCATAGTAGCCATTGCAAGACCTGCACCATTAACCATACAACCGATGTTACCATCTAATGCTACATAGCTTAGATCATACTTAGATGCTTCAATTTCTTTTTCATCTTCTTCATCTAAGTCGCGATATTCTAATACATCTTTTTGACGGAATAAAGCGTTATCGTCGAAGTTTAATTTCGCATCAAGTGCAAGTACTTCACCATCACCTGTTGTTACTAGTGGGTTAATTTCTGCAATTGAGCAATCTTTTTCAACGAACACTTGGTAAAGGCTTAACATGAACTTAACCGCTTTACCTAATAATTCATCAGGAATGTTAATGTTGAAAGCTAATCTTCTAGCCTGGAATGGAGTTAAACCAGTAACCGGATCGATGACCTCTTTAAAGATTTTTTCTGGTGTTTCTGCTGCTACTTCTTCGATTTCAGTTCCACCTTCTTCAGAACCCATCATGACAACACGAGAAGTTGCACGGTCTAAAACAACACCGATGTAGTATTCTTTTTGAATGTCGCATCCTTCTTCAATAAGTAGACGTTTAACCTCTTTACCTTCAGGACCTGTTTGGTGTGTCACTAATGTTTTACCTAAAATGTCATCCGCATGTTGGCGAACTTCATCTAAACTTTTAGCGATTTTTACACCGCCAGCTTTACCACGGCCACCTGCGTGGATTTGCGCTTTAACAACTGATACATCTGAGCCTAACTCTTCTGCTGCTTGTACAGCTTCATCAACAGAAAAAGCCACTTTACTGTTAGGAACAGCTACGTTGTACTTGCGGAAAATTTCTTTCGCTTGGTACTCATGAATGTTCATGTTACATCCTCCCATCAATCTGTAACTACAAAAAAATAATATAATTTGGTTATAATTAAAACCACACCGTTTTTATTATACATAAAATTCGTCATATACAAAAGAAACTAGATGCATTAAGTCGAAATTAATCATATTTTTTATCAGTTTGATAGATAAAAGCAAACACTTCAGCCACTATCTCATACAATTCTTCTGGGATTGATTCATTTATATTAATTTCTTCTAAAAGGTTAACTAGGGATTCATCTTCATACACAGGAACATCAGCATTTTTCGCTCTTTCCATGATTTCATCAGCCACTAACCCTTTTCCCTTTGCTACGACTTTTGGAGCTGAATCTTCTTGTTCATCGTATTTTAATGCAAACGCTTTGTGCCTCTTATTCATACGCGATAATCAACTCCTGATTCAATCGGTAAATCTAATGATTTATTAGACAGAACTTCTTTTTCAAATATCGGCTTAAAATTAACATGAATAGAATGATACCCCTGTCCTTCTAAACGCTCAGATAACAGTGGAATCAACGGTTTTGTAATCGTTTTAAGTACATCTGGTTGATCGTGGTAAACCGAGAGCTCGACATGTTTATTTTGCACATGCATATCGATAATGGTTTGATTTAAATTTGGCATATCAAGATAAAAAATCACCCGACACTGATTTGAGGCAAGTTTGCCATCGTTTTGCTTCTTACCTTCAAATTCCATAAACAAGTCTTGGTTTAACCCTAAAGCTTCTTTTGGTAATTGTGCAGTAAATGTCATTAAGTCCCTAGTTAATTCATGATTAGATAGATGCATAGCATTTAACACTTGGTTTAGTTGTTGTATAGGCTCAGTTACAGATGTATGCCCAAGCTGATTGTTAACCACCTTTAACAAAGATTGGATAGATGGATAATCTTGATGTATGGAACGCTCAACCTGTGTTAATTGAAAGAAATTCTTTAACGATTGAGTATTCAATGGGTTGTTACCTTCTGCACCTATTAACGAAGACATCGCAAGCCAAAAAGAAACTGCTCTATTTTCATTAGGTAAATGAACGTTAGCATATTGTCTCATTGCTGCTACTACGTTTTCTGCTGGAAGATTAAATGGTAGTGCGGCGTTTAAAGTTGGATTAGAAAAAGAAAACGTTACTCGGTTTTGTGATGCCCAACTTTTCCACTGAATTGCCCAGTCTTCAAAACTCAGTTGATTAGAGATGAGCCCCGCTTTTTGAAATAATGAAAAAGTAGTAGTAGAACCTTGACCAATTTCTTTTAGTGTTTGAAACGCCACAGATTCTTGAAATTGTTGGACACTTATAGGTTGTGATCTGAGTATAGATAATCTTTGGTTTAATTGATAGAGCTCTTCTGTTACATTCAACTGAGATAATTGATTTTGTAACACTTGAATAGACTGAGAGAAAGAAACAGGCTGATTAATTCGTTGATGAACAGCCTGAAATGTCTCTCGATTTAACGGTAGACTTTGCTTAATCATTTCAGAAAAAATTTCATTTTGATTAGGCACCTGATGTTGTCTCATCAATTGAATAATTGAAGATATTTGATTCGGCTTGATTGGGAGTTGCTGTTTAAGTAAATTAGCCAATTGCATCTGTTCGTTTTTGTTTGCTTTTTCATTAGCAGAATAAATTAATCTCTGGGCAGCATCTCTGTAAGATGTGACTTCCGATGGATGAACGACTTTCAATTGAACGGATGGTTGGGTCCCTTTAACTTGCATGAGGTAGTGCTTATTGACTTGCAATGAGGTATCTAATTGCGCAATTAATTGATGCCCCAATAATGAAACAGCAGCTTTATTCCCGGGATAAAATTTTGTGATTTTTCCGGTAATGAGCTGCCCTTCTCTTAATGTTAGAACGTTTGATAGACGTTGATTTTGTTGAACTGAAGAAACCATTCTTTCAATTGATTTCATCCCACATTCACCTACTTATGTATATTGACGAACAGGTTGGAATGAACGCCGATGATAAGGAGTTGGTCCATATTCCCTTAAAGCTTCTAAATGTGCTTTAGTACCATAGCCTACATTACGTTCAAACTGATACATCGGGTACTCTTCTCCTATTTCTTTCATCATTCGATCACGCTCAACTTTTGCTATAATACTAGCTGCTGCAATTGAAATGCTTTTCGCATCTCCTTTGACTATAGATTGTTGTTCAATGTTAACTTGTTCAAGTCGCATCGCATCCAATAGTAAATAATCAGGCTGTGTCGTTAAGGCTTCTATAGAACGCTGCATAGCTATTTTAGTAGCTTGATAAATATTAAAATAATCAATCTCTTTAGCATCCGCTAGTCCAATACCAATTGAAGTAGCATGTTCTTGGATCACGTGATAGTACTCATTTCTTTGTTGTTCTGATAGTGACTTAGAATCATTAATACCAGGAAGATAAAAGTCTTGAGGTAACACAACAGCTGCGGTCACAACTGGCCCCGCTAAAGGTCCTCTCCCGACTTCATCCACACCTGCGATATAACAAAAACCTTGTTGATACAACTCTGTTTCAAACTCCGACATTTTTAAAAACTGTTCATGTAATTTAGACTGCTTTTCTTTTTGTTTTAAAAATCGGTTGAGTAACTGTTGAACGCCTTTACGTTCATCTTGTTTTATAGATTCTAGCCATTCGTGTGAAAATTCCTCGTTACTTAGTTTTTCCTTTATAACTGAAATAGTCTCTCTATCTTTCACAATATCCCCCACTATTCATTTTATCGGATCGTTTTTATATTTTTATAGGTCTTCAACATCATCGAACGTGACACCACCGAGTTTTCCATTTCTTAAATCTTGAATGATCACATCAGATGTTTTTTCATAATCAATGACACCACCAGGTGCAAGACAACCCCTCTTCTTACCAATGGTGTCAAACCAGACAATGATATCATCTTCATCTAAGTCGAGTTGATAACGGTCTTCTAACACTTCAGGATAATGGTCTTTCATATATTTAAGAACATAAACAGCTACATCATCCAAATGTAAGATTTGGTCTTTAATTGAGCCTATAGCAGCTAATTTATAGCCTATTTCTTGATCTTCAAATTTAGGCCATAGAATCCCTGGTGTATCTAATAATTCAAATTCTCCTTGAATTTTAATCCACTGTTGTTGTTTAGTAACACCTGGCTTATCCCCTGTTTGTGCACGTTTCTTATTAGCGAGACGATTAATTAATGTTGATTTACCGACATTTGGGATACCTAAAATCATAGCTCTTAAGGAACGAGGTTTAATTCCTTTTTCTTTTCGTTTTTCATTAATGGAATGTCCCATTTGTTTGGAAGTTTTTATAAGTGCTTGAATATCACTCTTCTGACTGACATCGATTGCCAAAGCTTCATGACCTTGAGTTTTAAAGTGTTCAATCCACTCCGATGTGCGTTGTGGATCTGCTAAGTCTTTTTTCATTAACACCATGAGTTTTTGTTTATTGCCTAACACTTCATGAAGCATTGGGTTTTGGGATGAATGTGGAGCTCTCGCATCAACCAACTCTATCACATAATCGACTAATTTTAATTTTTCTTGTACTTCTCTTTTGGCTTTCGCCATATGGCCTGGAAACCATTGTATCGTCATCCATATCACCTACTTTATCATTTAGTCTTATTGTACAAAATTTATGTAAGAAAGAAAAAGGAGCCTGACCAATGGCCAAGCTCCCCTTATGATTTTCATTAACGAATTTCTTTAATTCTTGCAGCTTTACCACGTAGGTTACGTAGATAGTAAAGTTTCGCACGACGTACTTTACCGCGACGAGTAACTTCAATCTTGTCTACACGTGGAGAATGTACTGGGAACGTACGCTCAACACCTACACCGTATGATACCTTACGTACAGTGAATGTTTCACTAATGCCGCCACCACGACGCTTGATGACAACACCTTGGAATACCTGAATACGCTCACGGTTACCCTCAACAACTTTAACGTGAACTTTTACTGTATCACCAGCACGGAATTCAGGAAGATCTGTACGTAATTGATCTTGAGCTACTTTGTTTAGAAGTTCTTGCATTCTCTTTCACTCCTTCTCACTAATGCTCTTGCTTTATTCGCAGCGGAACATCGTTTTAAGCTTAAACTACACTTAAGCACTAGATTAATATACCATAATCACTTATCTGTTGCAACATCTTCCGCCTTGATTTCTTCTAACATTTTTAGTTCTTTTTCACTTAAATGATCCACTTTAATTAAATCCGGTCTTCGTTGATAAGTTCGTTTTAATGATTGATAAGTACGCCATTCTTCTATTTTTTGATGATGACCAGATGTGAGAATATCAGGTACTTTCATTCCTCTAAAATCATTTGGTCTCGTGTAATGAGGGTGCTCTAACAAACGCGTTGAAAATGAATCATGTGTGGCTGATTGATCGTTACCTAAGACTTCTGGCTGCAAACGTATAACGCTATCGGTTATAACCATTGCACCTAACTCACCACCCGTTAACACATAATCACCAATAGAGACCTCGTCTGTTACTAAATGTTCTCGAATACGTTCGTCATATCCCTCATAATGCCCACAAATCATTATTAGGTGTTCCTCTTTAGCCAACTCCTCAGCCTTTTGTTGAGTAAAAGGTTCACCTTGAGGACATAGGAGAATCACACGAGGTTTATGTTCTTCTTTACTAACAACCTCTTCCACTGCATCAAATATAGGTTGAGGCTTTAATACCATTCCAGCGCCTCCACCATAAGGGTAATCATCGACTTTATTATGTTTATCTGTTGTATAATCACGGAAATCAATTAAACGATATTGAAAAGCCCCTACTTCTTGGGCTCTTTTTAAAATCGATGATTCAAACACACCTTTAAACATTTCAGGGAAAAGGGTTAGAATATCAACTTTCATTAATCTAACAATCCTTCCATCTCTTCAATTGTAATCCTTTTATTTTGAACATCTACACTTTTTACAACTGGTTCAATATAAGGAATTAGAGCATCTTTTTTCCCCTTTCTTTGTACGACCCAAACATCATTCGCACCAGGCTGAAGAATTTCCTTAACTTTTCCAACTAGTTCGCCTTCCGTGTTATAAACATCACAACCGATAATTTCATGATAATAAAATTCATCTTCATCTAGGTCATGAAGATCTGACTCCGATATTTTTAAAATTCCACCTTTAAACCTTTCAACATCATTAATATTATCCATAGACTCAAAAGTTAACAACTCAAATTGTTTGTGCTTTCTGTGTGACTTTACCGTTAAAGTTTCTGGATTTTCATCATGATCATCTTTAAAAAATAATAGTTGATTTCCAGGTGTAAAGCGTTCTTCAAAATCAGTAATTGGTATAACTCTTACTTCACCCTTGACTCCATGTGTGTTTACAATTTTACCTACATTATAATAACGTTCCATTCAACTTCACCCTAATTTATTTCAATAATTTGGCCATCTTTAATGGTCACGGTTCGATTTCCTGAGACTAAATCCCACTCATCTCCAATGTTAACTTCAACTAGCTCATCGACTTCACCCTCAATTAACTCACTACCCTCAGGTATATGGTCGAGCTGTTTGACTTGTTGTTCTAACCACTCAATCTTTTGTTTACGCTTTTTTTCTTCAACAGCAAACCGTTCTTCAACTTTTGGTGGATTATATCGCTTTTGATAAAGTAACTTTTTTTTCTCAAATTGCAACTGTTCAATCTCTTTTTTAGCTTGTCCTATTTTGTGATTAAATTTCTCTTTCAATTTTTCTCGGCTTTGCTCAGTTACAATTTGTTTAACCGTGGTTTTTCTAAATATTTTCATTGAATCCACCTACTGATTTATTTTAATCTCTCTGTCTATATTTTAACAGAGCCAGTTTAAACGTGAAGGTTAACCGAGCTGTTTCAAAAGAAAAATCGTCTTTGACCGATGAACTATTTCACATGATTATGCAGTTGAAATACACTTCGCCTTCCAACATACGAATCGCAGGAGTCAACATGTATTTCAACTGCAAAATAACACTTAATATTTTAAATAAAATAATAATCTTATCTTTTACTTGTTAAAAATGGGAAAGGTTAGACCTCTCCCATTTACATAATATCCACGAATATTTTTTTATCAATATCTGATCCAGCGGCATGAACGACCGTTCGAATCGCTTTAGCAATTCGGCCATTCTTACCAATGACTTTACCAACATCGTTCTCGTTAACCGTTAAATGATATCGAATTTTTTCATCCGTCTCTTCAACGGTTACCTGAACTTCTTCAGGATGATCAACGAGTGGTTGTACAATCGTTTCAATTAAGGCTTTCATGATATCACTAACCTTTACTATTTAGCTTTTGACTCGTGAAATTTCGTCATGATGCCTTCTTTTGAGAATAGGTTACGAACCGTATCGCTTGGCTTAGCGCCTTTAGATAACCAATCTAAAGCTTTATCTTCATCAATTGAAACTTCTGGAGTTTCGCTTAAAGGATTATATGTGCCAATCTGTTCAATAATGCGACCATCACGTGGAGAACGTGAGTCTGCAACTACTACACGATAGTAAGGTTTTCTTTTAGAACCCATTCTTTTCATACGAATTTTTACTGCCATCATTACACCTCCATCAAATTTCCTTCTCACAAGAATAAATTGTATCAGATGTCCAAAAGTGTGTAAAGTATTTTTCCATTACATGAACGGAAAATTTAATCCACCTTTTTTCTTTCCTTTTTTGCCACCCATCATTTGCTTCATCATTTTCTTCATTTCATTGAATTGTTTTAGTAGACGGTTGACTTGTGAAACCGATGTTCCAGAACCCTTAGCAATACGTTTTTTACGACTTGCGTTAATAACGCTTGGATCGACACGCTCTTGTTTGGTCATAGATTGAATAATGGCTTCAACATGATCAATTTGCTTCTCATCTAATTGCATATTTTTCATGCCTTTCATTTTGTTAGCTCCAGGCATCATGCTCATTAAATCATCTAAAGGTCCCATATTGCGCACTTGTTCCATTTGCTCTAGGAAATCCTCAAACGTAAAGGACATATCGCGCATTTTCTGTTCCATTTCCTTAGCTTTCTTCTCATCGACTTCTGTCTCAGCCTTTTCAATCAGGCTTAAAACATCGCCCATTCCTAAAATTCTTGAAGCCATACGGTCTGGGTGGAACGCTTCAAGCTGATCTAATTTTTCACCCATACCAGCGAACTTAATCGGTTTACCAGTAACAGCTCTAATAGATAATGCAGCACCACCACGTGTATCACCGTCTAACTTCGTTAAAACAACACCCGAAATATCAAGTTGTTCATCGAAGCTTTGTGCAACATTAACGGCATCCTGACCAGTCATTGAATCTACAACGAGGAATATTTCATCAGGATTGACCGCTTCTTTAATGTTGTGCAACTCATCCATTAACCCTTCATCAATATGAAGGCGACCAGCTGTATCGATGATCACATAATCTTTGTGTTCTTCCTTTGCTTGCTCAATCGCTTCCTTTGCGATATCAACAGGATTTGCCTCTGTTCCTTTAGAAAAGACTGGCATGTCTAACTGCTTACCTAACGTTTCTAATTGATTAATAGCAGCCGGACGATAAACGTCAGCAGCCACTAACATTGGATTACGATTGAATTTTTTTCTTAAATGATTGGCCAACTTACCAGTTGTTGTTGTTTTACCTGCACCTTGTAAACCAACCATCATAATAACAGTTGGCGGTTTGCTGGCTACGGCAATCTTGCTTTGTTCGCCACCCATTAAATCGGTTAATTCTTCTTTAACCACTTTAATGACTTGTTGTCCAGGGTTTAAACCTTGTAATACTTCCTGTCCGATTGCACGCTCTTTTATACGTTTAATTAAATCTTTAACGACTTTAAAGTTAACATCGGCCTCAAGTAAAGCTAATCGAACTTCACGTGTCATTTCTTTTACGTCTTGTTCAGATACTTTACCTTTACCGGTAATTTTCTTAATCGTGCCTTGTAATCGGTCGGCTAATCCTTCAAATGCCATTTGACCGTCCTCCTAATCTAGGTTTTCCAGCTCTTCAATTAAAGAACTAACACGCTTGAGGTCTTTTTTAGAAAGAGAGTCTCTCATCTCTTCTAAAATACGACTTTGCTCCTCAAACCGTCTATATAAGCCTAGCTTTTCTTCATATTCTTCTAGCATAGCTTCTGTACGTCTAATATTATCATAAACTGCTTGCCTACTAACATCATAAGTCTCAGAAATTTCCCCAAGGGAATAATCTTCCAAATAGTATAATTCCATATAATTTTTCTGTTTTGGTGTTAGTAATTCTTGATAGAAGTCAAATAAATAATTAATCCGTGTCGTTTTTTCTAACACACAAGCAGCCTCCTTATCTATTCATCGGATGGTTCAACCATTAAATCTCCAAATAATCCATAAACGAATTGGTGGGCATCAAATGGTTGTAAGTCTTCCATTTTTTCACCTAATCCAACAAATTTAACTGGAATATCTAACTCATTTCGGATTGCAAGGACAATCCCACCACGAGCTGTACCGTCTAGTTTTGTAAGAACGATTCCTGAAACATCCGTTGCTTCTTTGAACGTTTTCGCCTGACTTAAAGCATTTTGTCCAGTGGTTGCATCTAAAACTAATAATGTCTCATGAGGTGCCCCATCGATTTCTCTTGAAATCACTTTTTTAACCTTAGCTAATTCATTCATTAGATTGACTTTATTTTGTAATCGTCCTGCTGTGTCGCAAATTAATACATCAGCACCGCGTGACTTAGCAGCTTGAATTCCATCATAAATAACAGCTGCTGGATCACTTCCTTCACTATGTTTAATCACATCGATACCTGCGCGTTCACCCCATACTTCTAATTGGTCGATGGCACCTGCTCTAAACGTATCACCTGCTGCTAAGAGTACTGTTTTACCTTCTTCTTTTAAACGATGAGCTAATTTACCAATGGTCGTTGTCTTACCCACACCGTTTACTCCTACTGTTAAGATGACCGATAACCCATCTTCGTTAAGATTTAGCTTTTCAATCGATTCATCATCACCATCATAATAGATTTCAACCAATTTTTCTGAAATAACCTCTTTAACTTCTTCTGTTTCTTGGATATTGCGTCTTTTGACTTCCATTTCTAGCTCTTCAATTAGTGTCATGACTGTTTCAACACCAACATCAGCAGAAATTAATATTTCTTCAAGCTCTTCAAAGAATTCTTCATCAACTTTACGATAACGTGCAACTAAATCATTTACTTTAGTTGTAAATGAATCCCTTGTCTTTGCCATTCCATCTTTAAATTTATCGGTCACTTGATCGGTTTGAGAACTAATTTTATCTTTTAATTTTTTAAAAAATCCCATATCTGTCTTCCCTTCCTATCAATTTAATACCATTTCTTCTGTTTCTTCTAATTTAACAGATACAAGCTTCGATACACCTGATTCTTGCATGGTAATTCCATATAAAACGTCTGCATTTTCCATTGTTCCTTTACGATGAGTAATCACGATAAACTGGGTTTGTTTTGAAAACTCATTTAAATATTTTCCAAAACGCATAACATTTGCTTCATCAAGTGCTGCTTCAACCTCATCTAAAACACAAAATGGCACTGGTCTAACCCTTAAAATAGCAAATAGTAATGCAATTGCCGTAAGAGCTCTTTCTCCACCTGATAACAGACTTAAATTTTGGAGTTTTTTACCTGGTGGCTGTGCGATAATATCTACACCTGTCTCTAATAGATCATCCGGATTCGTTAACTTAAGTTCTGCTCGTCCACCACCAAATAATTCTTTGAACACAGTCGTAAATTGCTCTTGAATTTGTTCGAATGTTTCGCTAAATCGGCGAATCATTTCTTCATCCATTTCTTGAATAATAGAATGTAATGTTTCTTTTGCTTCTAATAAATCTTGTTGTTGTTCAGTTAAAAATTCATACCTTTCTTGGATTCGTTCATATTCTTCAATTGATCCAAGGTTAACCGTACCTAATTCATCAATCGCACGTTTAATCAATTTTACTTTTTCACGTGTTTCTTCAATTTCTTCAGTTATTCCATAGTCACGTTTAGCTTTCTCAAATGTAAGCATATACTCTTCTCTTAAATGATTCAATCGATTTTCTAAGTCGACATCTAAACGATTCGCTTTAACTTCAAGTTGCTGCATATGACTATTCTTTTGTTGATATTGTCGATTTCGTTCTTTTAACTCTCGTTCTAAATCATCACGAGATTGAATGTGTTTTTGACGTTCTTCACGAGATTGATCAAGCTGATCATTAATGTTAACTAGTTGTGTACGCGCCTCTGTAATCGTGTTGGATAGTTCATCAATTGTTTGTGAGTTTTGATGTGACTCCTCAAGACGCTCTAATTCTTCTTCATATTGTTGTTTTTCAACCCTTGCTTCGTTTAAATTCTCTTGTATTTGATTTAATCGCTCGTTTTGGTTTCGAACTTCACTTTCTTGTTCAGCCAATCTGATTTGCATATGGTTTAACTTCTCTTTATGTTTTTCAACATTAGCTTTAAAGTCAGATTGATTGGATGATAAATTATCTATTTCTTGACGAAGTTTTTCAGATTGTTCATCTTGAGTCGATAATTTCTCTGTTATGGACTCTAATTCTGCTGACAGTTGTCCAATTTCTTCTTCGTGCTGATTATTTTCTTGATCATAAACCGATAGTTGGTCGTTAATATTTGATAAACGAGCTTGTAATGATTGATAACTTTCTTTTACCATTTGATATTTGTCATATAATTCATCTTTAGCAGTTTGCTTTTCTTGTAAATCTTGTTGTATTTGTTTATGACGTTTTTTCTTTTCACTAAGCTTTCTTTCAAAATCTAAGCTTTTGGTTTCAAAATCTTTTAATTTTGATTGTACTTCTTCTAATTCACGATCCCGAGTAAATAACGATGTTTGATTGGATTGTTTTTTTGCACCACCGCTCATTGAACCACCTGGGTTCACAACGTCACCCTCTAAAGTCACAATACGAAAGCGGTGGTTGCTCTTTCTTGCTAAATCATTTGCATCTTTTAGTGTTTTAGCAATTAAAACATTTCCAAGCAGGCTTTTTACGATTGCGTCGTAAGTAGAGTTATATTTAACTAAGTCTGAACCTATACCTACAAACCCATCGTGGTGATGAATTTGATCGATCACTCTTGAATCAATGTGACGTGGTTTAATCGTTGACATAGGTAAAAATGTTGCACGTCCACTGTTCGTTTTCTTTAACCATTGAATCGCTTTTCTTGCTTCTTGATCATTCCCTACGACGATATTTTGAGCTTGTCCTCCTAATGCGGTCTCCATCGCTGTCACATAATCATTCGGAATATCGATTATTTGTGCAACAGCACCGTGGATTCCTTCAAGACTTCCTTTTTCTTTTGCCTGTAAAATTGACTTAACCCCGTGAAAGAAACCGCTATATGATTCTTTCATATCTTCTAGCATGTCCTTTTTTGAACGTAACTGTTCAATGATTCGGTAGCCTTTATAAAGTTTTTCTTCATCTTGACGGATTTCATCAGTTAATTGCTGATGAAGGTCTTGTAATTCCTTTAACTCTTGGTTAATTTTTTGAAGTTGGTCATCTAAAGAGACTTTTTCTTGGGCTTGAGCGGATTGATCTTCTTCTAACGATTCTCGCTCTTCAATTAATTTTTCAAAACGTTCATCCAAACGTTGCTTACGGGCTTTGGTTTGTTCTATTTGTTTCTCAATCGAGGCTTTCTCATTTCTGTTTGCAGCTTGTTCATTTAATACCTCGATATACTCTGCTTTCATTGATTCAATTTGATCTTCGATATCAACACCTGAATTATCTATATCTTCCTTGATATCTTTAATCGTTTGTTTTGTTTCATCACGTTGAGCTCGTAATACGTTAAGCTTCATCTCATGATCTTCGTAATCTAGCTCATATTGATCAATTTGATCTTGAGTTTCTTTTATATCATGAACGAGCTTCTCCTTGCTCTCATCGTAATGTTTTAACCGCTCGACTAATAAATTCTTTTGACCATCTAATTGCTCAATCTGTTGTGTAAACTTAAGTTTTTTATCTTGAAGGTCTTCAATCTTTTCATCTAGCGACTGAATATGCTGTCCAATTTCTTCTACTTTGGATTCATCAGCTTGTATTGACGTTTTCTCTTCAACTAACTGTTCTTTGATCGTGTCAATTTCTTGGAGTAACTCGCCCCATTGCGTATGAATTTGTTCAATCTCTGTTACTATAAGTGATACTTCATGTTGTTCTAATTCTTCTTTTTTCTCTAAATATTCTTTAGCAACGGCAGCTTGTTCTTTTAAAGGTTCTAACTGCCCTTCAATTTCATGGATAATGTCTTCTACACGATTTAAGTTATCATCT
Organism: Piscibacillus halophilus; assembly: GCF_900110685.1. Lineage (GTDB taxonomy): Bacteria > Bacillota > Bacilli > Bacillales > Alkalibacillaceae > Piscibacillus > Piscibacillus halophilus. The sequence continues at coordinate 97,685 of NZ_FOES01000001.1, read as the reverse complement.
GTCTCACTCAATTTTTTAACTGCTTTATTTTTACGCTGTTTATATTTTAAAACACCAGCAGCTTCTTCAAAAATAGAGCGTCTTTCTTCGGATTTAGAACTCAGGATTTCTTCGACTTTACCTTGGCTAATAATCGAAAAAGCTTCCTTACCTAAACCAGAATCCATAAACAGATCAACGATATCTTTTAAACGGCATGACTGTTTATTAATTAAATATTCACTCTCACCAGATCGATATACTCGTCTTGTCACTGCTACTTCTTCATAATCGATTGGGAGTCTTTGGTCTTTGTTATCTAACGTTAGTGTTACTTCTGCAACATTAAGCGCTCTTCTAGAATCACTTCCTGCAAAAATAATATCTTCCATCTTGGCTCCACGAAGTGATTTAGCTGATTGCTCACCTAGCACCCAACGAATCGCGTCTGTGATGTTTGACTTTCCACTTCCGTTTGGTCCAACCACTGCTGTCACACCCGGAACAAAATCAACTGTGATCCGTTCAGCAAATGATTTAAACCCAACAGACTCTAATTTCTTTAAAAACATATGTAAACACCTACTCAATTTTTCCGTTCTAAGCTTAACATCTGAACTTTTTTATTTTATCATAAAATCAGTGGCTGAAGAAGGTTACGAACAATCATAAAAGTGAATGGAGTGAATGAAATGAATTTAAATGAAGCAAATGAAGACAATTTGAAATATATCATTGATGATTTGTCCAAAAAACTTCAAGTGCTTAACCCTACCATTATGGATCCTGATAACTTTTCCCTAAAAGATTATCACGAGATTAAACAGTTATATGATATGGTTAAGAGTAAAGATCAGATCAGTGTACCTGAAATACACGCCATTATTGATGAATTAAAGAAATTACGTAAATAATAAACCAGGGCTGTCCCATATAGATAGGACAGCCCTATTTATTACATATCATTCAATGCCTTTTCAGCAGCCTGTTGTTCTGCTTCTTTCTTCGTGCGTCCAGTACCTTCACCCTTCTCAACATCTCCAACATATACTTTCGCAACAAAGTGCCGATTATGAGCTGGACCAACCTCATCTACGATTCGATAATGAACTTGTTGCCCATCCTGCTGTACAATCTCTTGCAATTGAGTCTTGTAATCCATCGCATGTGAAAAAGCACCAGGTTCAATTTTTGGAAACATAAAACGCGATAGAAAGGATAATACAGAATCAAATCCTTGGTCTAAATAAATAGCACCAATCAATGCTTCATAAGCATCAGCTAATAAGGAAGGGCGCTCGCGTCCACCTGATTTTTCTTCACCTTTACCTAATAAAAGGTATTCATTTAATTGAATATCTTTAGCAAATTGTTCAAGCGAAGGTTCACATACAATGTTTGCCCTAAACTTCGTTAATTCTCCTTCACTCATATCCTTATACTCTCGGTATAAGTATTGAGATACCGCTAATTCTAACACTGCATCGCCTAAAAATTCTAGACGTTCATTATCTTCTAATTGTTCATCGCGGTGCTCATTCACATACGATGTATGCATAAAAGCCTGCTTTAATAAATGCTCATTATTAAAATCTGTATAGATATATTCTTGTAATTGTTTAAAGTCCATTTTTTTCACCCGTTTAAAGAAGATGAGGATGGCTGTTACAACGGAGCCATCCCCTATTAATTTTATTATTGGTTGCTGTCTATGTAATCAACAGCATCACCAACTGTTTGAATTTTTTCTGCGTCCTCATCAGAAATTTCCATGTCGAATTCATCTTCTAATTCCATTACTAATTCAACAACGTCTAATGAGTCCGCTTCTAAATCATCTTTAAATGAAGCCTCTTTAGTAACTTTAGCTTCATCAACATCTAAACGTTCAACAATAATTTGTTTTACACGATCAAACACATCTGCCATATGTTTCACCTCCCTTCAAAAGGATCATATGTCTGTCAAGACAGACGAAACTTACATGACCATTCCGCCATCAACATGAATCGTTTGTCCAGTAATATAATCAGAGTCACTAGATGCTAAGAAACGCACCACTTTTGCAACATCTTCCGGCTCTCCTAAACGATTTAAAGGAATCATATCATGCATTCCTTGTTTAGCTTCTTCCGATAACGCATCGGTCATATCTGTCGTAATAAATCCAGGGGCCACTGCGTTAACGTTAATGTGACGAGCAGCTAATTCTTTTGCTACCGATTTTGTCATTCCAATTACACCCGCTTTGGCCGCAACATAATTTGTCTGTCCTGGATTTCCTGATACACCGACAACTGATGCTACATTAACAATTTTACCGCCACGTTGTTTCATCATTGGTCGCGTAACAGTTTTAATGCAATTAAACACACCTTTTAGGTTTGTTTCAATGACATCATCAAATTCATCTTCTTTCATTCGCATTAATAAATTATCGCGTGTAATCCCTGCGTTATTAACTAAAATATCAATGGAACCAAATTGATCTGTCGTTGATTTTACCAATTGTTTTACTTCGTCTGCATTCGCAACATTAGCTTTAACTGCAATAGCCTCTTGACCTAAATCCTGAATTTCTTGCACAACTGATTCTGCTCGTTCTTGACTCCCTGCATAGTTCACGACAACATTAGCCCCTTTTTGAGCTAGTTCAAGTGCAATCGCACGTCCAATGCCACGAGAAGCACCAGTTACTAAGGCAACTTTACCATCTAACATGCATTATTCCTCCTTTAACCAACTTTTAAAACCTTCGAGAGCTTCAACTTCATTGATTGTAAAAACTTTTGCTCTTCTATGAACTTTTTTAACTAATCCTGACAATACCTTACCATTACCTATTTCAACAAACGCATCAACATCTGCATTTAGCATATTTTCAATCGTCTGAGTAAATTGTACAGGTGAATATAACTGTTCGACGAGTAATTTCTCAATTTGATCTGCTTCTTGTTCAGCATTTGCTGTTACATTTGCGTATACTGGAACTTCTGCACGATTAACGTTCACTTGTGCTAATTCTTTTTTAAAATCTTCACTTGCAGGTTTCATTAAATCTGAATGGAATGGACCACTCACGTTTAAAGGAAGCACTCTCTTAGCTCCACGTTCTTTTAATTGCTCTGAAGCTTTCTCTACCCCAGCTACAGTACCCGAAATTACAATTTGTCCAGTACAATTGTAATTGGCCACATTAACGGTATCTCCTTGCTCAGTTATTTCTTTTGTCACTTCATTGATGACATCAGCATCAACTCCTAAAACAGCTGCCATCGTACCTTGACCTGTCGGAACTGCTTTTTCCATGTATTTTCCACGTTTATGTACAAGTTGGATGGCGTCTTCGAAAGATAATGATCCAGCTGCATAAAGGGCACTGTATTCACCTAGGCTATGTCCTGCAACCATAGAAGGTTGGGTTCCATCCTCTTTTAACAAATTAAAAATGGCAGCACTGTTTAATAATAATGCTGGTTGTGCATTTTCAGTCTTCGTTAATTCATCACTCGGCCCATTTAACATTAAATCGCTTAAAGAATAGCCTAGAATTTCATCTGCTTGGTGATATAAATTTTTTACTGATTCATAGGATTCATAAAAATCTTGTCCCATTCCAACACTTTGTGAGCCTTGTCCAGGGAATAAAAACGCTAATTTCTTCATGAATTACCCCTCCCGTTCTTGTAAAGCTTTAACTTCCTTTTCTATTAAATCTACGACATTTGCTTCTACTAAATGATATGTTTGCTTGATGGCATTCAATATTGCCCGTTCATTTGACGAACCGTGTGCTTTAATCACAGGTGCACTTAAACCGAATAATCCTGCACCACCATACTCTGAATAATCCAGTTGATCTTTCAAACCCTTTAAATCTGATTTAACTAAGGCTGCTGCTAACTTGGTTTTGGTACTCTTCATGTAAGTATCCTTAATCATAGAAAACATTGTTAATGCAGTACCTTCAATTGATTTCAAGGCAATATTGCCTGAGAATCCGTCTGTTACGACAACATCGGCAACGCCTTCTAGTAAATCACGGGCTTCTACATTCCCAACAAAATTAATTGGGGCATGCTGTAATAATTGATAAGCTTCTTTAACTAGCTCAGAACCTTTCTGTTCCTCTGTTCCTACGTTTAATAAGCCAACTCTTGGTTGATCTATGTTTCGTACATTTTCAACATAAATCGATCCCATGATAGCATATTGTAATAGATGGTTAGGCTTGGTTTCAACATTAGCCCCAACATCTAATAAAAGAAAACCTTTGCCATCTACAGTTGGTAAGGTTGGACTTAAAGCAGGACGGTCAATTCCTTTAATACGTCCAACTTTAAAGAGACCTGTACTCATTAAAGCTCCAGTGTTCCCCGCCGAGATACAGGCATCAGCCTCTTTATTTTTAACAGCTTCAGCCATTAACACCATAGAAGCTTTTTTCTTTTTTCTGACAACCCTTGCTGGTTCATCAGTATTTTCTACTTTTTCATTTGTATGGTGAATATGAATTCTCGGGTGTTTTGAATCTAGATATGTTTTAATTTTTTCTTCATCACCATAAAGTGTTATTTCTAAATCCTCATAATAATCAACTGCCATTAAAGCACCTTTTACTGGCGCTTCAGGTGCGTGATCTCCACCCATAGCATCAATTGCAATCTTCATTATACCGATCTCCTTTTATTTTTCCGCGCTTCTAAACATATAGAATTTACCTTCAAACACTAATTCATCTTGTACATAGCTTTTTACTTCAATGATAGTACGATTCTTATCTTGATCAATGACAGAAGCTTTTGCCACGACACGTTCTCCAACTTTTACAGGTCGTGTGAAATTAATTTCTGCATTGGCTGTTAAAGCTAGCTCATCATTGATGACAGCTACTGCTAATGAATTAGCTTGGGCAAACAAATGATGTCCTCTTGCTATTTTATTACGGGAAAAAACATGTTCTTCTTTAATATCTAATATAGAGATGGCTAGATTATCAAGCTCTAAATTAACCACTTCACCAATGACTTCTTCCACTGGTAACGCTCTTAATTCTTCATTCCAGTTTTTATTAGCTACATTCTTTATGCGCTCTCTTAATTCTGGAATAGAAAGCTCTAATCTGTCTAAACGAATCGTTTGAATACTAACTCCAAACTTTTTAGCTAACTCTTCATCTGTAATAAATGGGGTTTCTTCAATCATTTCTACTAATTTATTTTGTCGATCTTTTTTCTTATATTTCATGATTTACACCGTCCACTATTATGACTAGGTCCTAATAGTAATATATAATACCTTCACGTTTCTTGCAATCCTTTAATCAAAAATTCGTTCTTGAATTTTTGGGTCGGACTCAATCATATGTCTCAATAGTTTATATTCTGGGTCATTCATTAACAAATTATGTTGAACTACTTCATTAGCATCTCTTCTTGCTACTTCTAATGCTCTGTAATCATCCACAATATTAGCCACTTTAAATTCTGGCAGACCACTTTGTTTTTTACCAAAAAAGTCACCTGGCCCTCTTATTTGTAAATCGTGTTCTGAAAGAGTAAACCCATCATTGGTTTCAGTCATCACTCTCATGCGTTCTTTTCCAGTATCCCCTTTTGGATCTGCTAATAAGATACAGTAGCTTTGATGGGATCCCCTGCCAACACGCCCACGCAGCTGGTGCAATTGAGCTAGTCCAAATCGCTCTGCATCATAAATAACCATTAACGTTGCATTTGGTACATTGACTCCAACTTCAACTACGGTTGTAGAAACAAGGACTTGTATATCATTAGAAGCAAAATCTCGCATCACTTCATCCTTCTCTTGAGGGTTTAATCGACCATGCATAAGCCCTACTTTTATATCATTGGGCAGCGTATCTTGTAACTCCTCATACACGTCAACAGCATTTTGAATATCCAATTGATCCGACTCTTCAATAAGAGGACAAATCACATATACTTGATGGCCATTTCGGATTTCACTAACCATAAACTGATGCACTCTTTCAATCATATTCTCTTTGACCCAGTAAGTTTCAATAGGCTGACGACCTTTAGGTAATTCATCAATGATGGATACATCCATATCGCCGAATGTCGTGATTGATAATGTTCTTGGAATTGGTGTTGCGGTCATAAACAGTACATCAGGATTTAACCCTTTGTCTCTTAATGATTTTCGCTGTGCCACACCAAATCGATGCTGCTCGTCTACAATGACTAAGCCTAGGTTTTGGAAAATAGTGTCCTCTTGGATTAATGCATGCGTTCCAACAACTAAATCCACTTCTCCTTGTCTAATGCGTTCTAGTCGTTCTTGTCGCTTTTTCCCTTTTATAGAACCTGTTAAGAGTTCAACGGTTAATAAATCTCCAAATAAGTCTTTTAACGATGCTTCATGCTGTTCAGCGAGAATTTCGGTCGGTACCATTAAAGCACCTTGTTGACCAGACAAATATGTAGCATATAAAGCAATAGCTGCCACCACCGTTTTACCTGACCCAACATCTCCTTGCAATAATCGATTCATTCGGTATGGACTTCTTAGATCAAATATTATTTCTTCTAATACACGATTTTGACTATTGGTTAATGTAAAGCCTAATCCGTCTATAAACTCTTTAATTTTTTCTTCCTCAAACATTTTAGGTAATCCATAAGACTCTTTACGATTGTGTTCTTTAATCCACTGCATTTTTAACTGAAAAATAAATAATTCTTCAAATATGAAACGTCTTTTCGCATGTTTGAGCGCCGTCTTAGAAGATGGTTGATGCAGCTCTTTAATAGCTTGTCTTCGACTCGGAAGTTTATATTCCGCAAGATATTTTTTAGGTAACATCTCTTCGACTTCATCTAGTGAAGATTTCAGTGCATACGAAACCAAGTTTTTAATTTGTTTAGTAGAAATATTACCCTTTGTGTGGTAAACAGGTTGAATGGTTTGTTCATCATCAAAAGATTTAGTGTGAAGTTGTTGAACGGTTATTTGTAAACGGTGCATATCCCATTTACCTGTGACTGTTACCGTTTCACCTTTTTGGAGTTTATCTTTTAAAAATGCTTGATTAAAAAATACAGCCTTAATCGCCACCACACCTACTTGCAATGTACAAGTTAATCTAGACTTTTTACGTCCAAAATAACTAACAGTAGGAACCGAAGCTACTTGTCCCTGTATGGTTGCAACTTCCTCATGTTTAATTTCATTTATCGGTTTTAATTCAAAATGGTCATAACGAAAAGGAAAGTGGAAGAGTAGATCTCCCACTTTCGTAATGTCTAATAGTTCTAGTTGTTCTTTTGTTTTCTCCCCGACACTTGGAATCACATCGACTGGATCATTAAACAAAATTATCACTCTCTCTTAATCTACTCTGCAGCTGATCCAAAGATTTTAGCTGCTAATGCCTTTCCTGTAGGTGTAGCAGCTAGGCCACCCTCAGCGGTTTCTTTTAACGTAGAGGACATTTTTTGTCCAATTTGATACATCGCTCCAATAACCTCATCACATGGAATACGACTCGTAACACCAGCTAATGCTAAATCAGCTGATACGATAGCCTGTGAAGATCCCATAGCGTTACGTTTAACACATGGTACTTCCACTAAACCAGCTACTGGATCACATACTAATCCCAACATGTTTTTAAGCGTGATGGCCATAGCTTGTGCTGATTGCTCAGGTGTTCCACCAGCCATTTCTACTGCGGCGGCACTAGCCATTCCCGCTGCTGATCCTACTTCTGCTTGACAACCACCCGCTGCCCCAGAAATAGAAGCATTATTAGCAATCACTTGACCAAACGCTCCAGCTGTAAATAGAAATCTAACCATTTCTTCACGTGTTGGATTTAAGCGATCTTTTAGTCCAAATAAGACTCCGGGAACACAGCCTGCACTTCCCGCTGTTGGAGTTGCACAAATGGTTCCCATTGCCGCATTAACTTCGTTCGTTGAAACAGCTTTACTCACAACATCTAATAATAGATCGCCTGAAAGCGGTTGCTTTTCTTCACGATATTTATTAATAAGGACAGCGTCGCCCCCAGTTAAGCCAGACCGCGACTTAACGCCCTTGAGGCCGTCTTCAACTGCTTTTTCCATGATATCTAAATTACGTTCCATTTCTGTAAAGATCTCTTCTCTAGTTTTACTAGATTCTTCGATTTCTTGCTGAATCATCACTTCAGAAATGGGTATATTTTGATCTTCTGTTATTTGAATTAATTCACTTACACTTCTAAACATGTTTCTCACGTCCCTTCTTAGTCAGCAATCGTTACCACCTGTAAAATATGATCACATGTTCCAAGTTGATTCATAACATCATCAGGTATAACCTGATCGGTTTCAATGACCATCATAGCGTCTTTCCCCTGTTCTTTACGAACGACTTCCATATGACCAATATTGATTTCGTGTTCAGCTAATACTTTTGTAACGGAAGCAATAGCACCATAACGGTCATTATGCATGACTAATATGGCTGGTGATCCACCTGAAAGTCTTAGTTCAAATCCATTTAATTCTGTAATCTCTGCCTTTCCGCCACCAATAGAGATACCCACCAGCTCGAAATCACCATCTTTGTCCCCAATTTTAATTCGTGCTGTGTTTGGATGGTCGGATGAACCTTCCTCTTCAATAAATTCTACCTTCATCCCAGCTTCTTCAGCTTGGCGAAAAGCATCTTTTATTCTTTCATCAAACGTATCATAATTTAATAAACCACCAATAATCGCCACATCAGTCCCATGGCCTTTGTACGTCTTTGCAAACGATCCATATAGATATATTTTAGCCCACTCGGGTTGTCGACCAAATAATTGTCTTGCCATTTTACCAATTCTTGCAGCTCCTGCTGTATGAGAACTAGATGGTCCAATCATCACTGGACCTATGATATCAAATACCGATCTGTATTTCATAGAATACACCACCTTAATATCTTTCTACTTCTATTTTAAAGGGAAATAGAGTAAAAGCCAACCTGTTATTTGAAAGTAACACAGTTTTATCGTTATAATACTTTTTGGGTATAATACCTGGGTGGGCGAGGGCTAACTACAAAAGAAGGAGTTTACATGAAACAACTGAATAATCAACAGTGGCCAACGGAAGTAATTGCAGGGATCATTGGTTACCTTACCACGGTTTATATCGTAGCTGTGAACAGCTCAATATTATCTGAAGCTGGTATTGGACGGGAGCAAGCCATGATTGCTACTATATTAGCCAGTTTATTCGGAAGTATGTTAATTGGAGTTTGGGCGAAGGTACCCATTATTGTCATTCCAGGTATGGGGGTTAACGTGTTATTCGCGTTTTCAATCGTTCAACAATACGACTTTTCCTATGCTGAGGGTTTAGGAGTTGTAGTGGTTTCAAGCGCGATCTTTTTAATCACAGCTATCACACCACTAGGTGAAAGCTTTAAACAAGCTGTACCTGATTCATTAAAACACGGGATTACGATTGGGTTAGGTTTGTTTTTAGTACTAATTGGATTAGAGAATGGTGGTCTAATTGTTAATGGTGACTATTCGATTGTTACCCTTGGTGACTTTTCATCACCGACGGTTATTGTCAGTTTACTGTCATTAGCTATAGGAATTCTGTTATTTGTTAAAAATGTACCAGCTAACTTCTTAATTACGATGATCATTGGTACATGGTTCGCTTCTATGTTTGGGATTTTAGATACCGAAAAAGGTACAAGCTTAAGCGTTGAAGGGGTTACAGATTTATTTGTGATGCCAGAATTCGGTCATATCGGCCAACTTACTTTCTGGATTGCTGTCTTACCATTATCCATCGTATTGATCTTTGAAAGCATGGGTTTAATACATGGCCAACTTAACATGCTAGATCGAACTAATTCTTTTAAAGCAACAAATCGAAGTAGTGCTGTCTCTGCCTTAATGAGTGGTTTTTTCGGAACTTCTCCTACCGTTCCAGCTGCTGAGAGCGCTGCCGTCATAGCTTCCAAAGCTAGAACTGGATTAGCAAGCATGGTTGCAGGGGCTCTATTCTTATTAACATTTTTCTTTATCCCTTATATATCCATGATTCCAGCTAATGCTATAAGTCCGATCTTAATTATTGTTGGGGTCCTAATGATGCAGAATATAAAATATATCAAAATTGATGATTTAACAGAAGCATTCCCAACCTTTTTAATTATGTTTATGATTCCATTTACGTACAGTATTGCGGACGGTATGGCATTTGGTTTTATCGCTTACCCAATTATAAAGCTTGTTACGCGACAAAAGGAGCAACTGTCACCAATTCTAATCATTATATCAACTTTATTCTTAATCGAATTTTTTATAAAAGCACTAATATAAAAGAAAAGATTAATATATGACTAAGCATCGCAATAGGTAGTGACCCCAGAAGTTAGATTTTTTACTCTAAATTTTTTGGGGCAGCACCCATAGCGGTGCTTTTTGTTTTTATAACTTTATTTTTAAAGAGCTTTTGTAATAAAAAACACCCATTTTTTTATATAAGTGTAATTAATTTATACACCCCTTTTACTTCTCTGCATAGATCATTAAGAACATGGGTCTTCTAAGTTCATCTTTCATTTCTGGGACACTCTTTAACATTTCTTCTGAAGGTACAGGTTCTTTAACATTCTTTATTGTAAAACCAGCATCAATTAAATCATTCACATAGGTTGCAAATGTCCGATGATATTTTATAACGTTTCCAGTAAGAAAAGATGTTTCTCGTAAACCTTCTGATTGATAATGGTCAACTGCCCAATGCAGACGATTACCTTGTTCATCATAATACCAATCTTGCTCATTTCGAGTAGTGAAAATTGGATGTTCAACTGAAAATACAAAAGCTCCACCTGGCTTTAAGCATTTATAAACTTTATTGCAAATATCTTCAAATGATTTAATATAGTGTAAAGCCAATGAACTCAACACAACATCAAATTGTGATTCTGAAAAATTAATGCCTTCAATTGGCATATTCATGTATGAAATCGCGGGATCATCAGTCAACTCACGAGCTTTTGCAAGCATCTTTTCTGAAATATCAACCCCAAGAATAGAACTTGCTTGCTGTTCACTAGCATAACGACAATGCCAACCAAAACCACACCCTAGATCAAGTACACTTTTATTACGTAATTCAGGAATTAGCTTTTTAAACTCATGCCATTCTCCAGCAGCTTCAAGTCCTTTGATTGAACGTGGCATTTTTTCATACATAGAGAAAAATTTTTCATCATCATACTTGTTTTGTTTCATGATTAATCCATCTCCTAAATAGTTGGGGTGATTGAACCAGTCACACCTTATTTAACCGAATCGAACATAAAAATTTTAATTTTAATGATGCCATTATACCTTTAACCTTAAGTGATCAAACCGTATTTTAGAGTGAAAAATAAAAAGTTCAGTTTAAGTATATCACCACTTAAACTGAACGGACTTAATTTGTATTAGCATATATAGTATTATTCCACGGAAAAGATAAATGAGTAAATAGGTTGTTTTCCATCAACGACTTCTACTTCCACGTCTTCAAAATGGTCTTCGATAAATTGTTCGATTTGTTGTACTTCGTCATTAGTTCCTTCTTCACCTTGAAGGATTGTTACAATTTCATTTTCATCTGGATCAATCATTTGGTGTAATAAATCAAATATGGTTTTCATTTTATCTGTATCGACGGCTTCAATAGCTCCGTCCAGAATTCCCATAAAGTTACCTTCTTCAATAGTCTTTCCATTGATTTGAGTATCTCTAACGGCATAAGTAATTTGACCAGTCTTTACAAATTGTAATGACTCAGTCATCGCCTCATGATTTTCCTCTAAGCTAGCCTCTGGATTGTAAGATAACATAGCTGTCATACCTTGAGGTACAGTCTTAGTTGGAACGACTTTTACATCACAGTCTACTAGATCGTGTGCTTGTTCTGCTGCCATTATGATATTTTTATTGTTAGGTAAAACTAACACATGATCTGCATTTGCCTCATTAATGGCTTCTACGATATCTTGCGTACTAGGGTTCATCGTCTGTCCACCCTCTATAACGACGTTAGCATTCAGGCTTTCAAACATTGTTTTAATACCTTCACCCATAGCAACCGTAACGACTGCCATTTTAGAACGCACTTGTTCTTGTGTAGGAGCTTTTACTGTGTTCGGTTTATTCTCATCTATTATGGCAGAATGTTGTTCACGCATGTTTTCAATTTTAATATTAATTAAGCTTCCATATCGTTGACCGATTGTCATAACTTCACCAGGATATTCAGCATGAATATGAACTTTTACCACTTCATCATCAGATACTACAAGCAATGAATCACCGTGCTCACTAAGTTCTTCACGGTATTGTTGTTCATCAAACGGATTTTGAGCAAGCTTATCTTCTTCGAATTTAACCATAAATTCAGTACAGTAACCAAATTCAATATCTTCAGTTTCCATAAAGTCTTGGTGCATTTTATGGTGTTCAGCATTAACTAACTCATCTAAGGATGGTTGTGAAGCGTTTGTAGGTAATTCTTCACCTTTCAATGATGCAATGAACCCTTCATAAACCGTCACTAACCCTTGTCCACCACTATCAACAACCCCTACTTCTTTTAGTACAGGTAAAAGATCTGGTGTACGTTCTAGAGACTGCTTTGCTTCTTCTAAAACAACTTCAAACCAATCAGTAATATTATTAACTGATTGAACAGCTTTTTCTCCCGCTTTTGCAGCATCTTTTGCAACGGTTAGAACAGTTCCTTCAACAGGCTTCATAACTGCTTTATAAGCAGTATCTACACCTGATTGTAAAGCATCAGCTAAATCCTGGAGTTCTAACGTTTCTTTATCTTGTACACTTTTTGAAAAACCTCTAAATAATTGCGACAAAATAACACCCGAGTTCCCTCGAGCTCCCATTAAAAGGCCTTTAGCAAAAGCATTTGCCACTTCTCCTACATGATTTGAACCAACATTTTCAACTTCTTTTGCACCTGAAGTCATCGTTAAGTTCATATTTGTTCCTGTATCACCATCTGGTACAGGGAATACGTTCAATGAATCAATCATATTTGCCTGATTAGACAAATGATGCGCACCTAATAAAATCATCTGCGCAAACTGTTCGCCATTTAGTGTTCGATTAGACACTCTCTTTTTCCTCCTTCAAAACCGATGTCAACCTAGGATGTTACACGAACTCCGTGAATATAAATATTCACTGTATTGACATCTAAACCAATCATTTTCTTTAATGAATATTTCACTTGATTTTGAACATTGTGTGCGACTTCCGACACTTTTGTTCCATAGCCGACGATAATGTACATATCAATATCAATGTTGTCTTCTTCATTTCTTACGACAACACCTTTAGAAAAGTTTTCTTTACCTAGTATTTCAGATAAACCATCTTTTAATTGTTTGCGTGATGCCATACCTACAATACCATAACATTCAACAGCGGCACCACCAGCAATTGTCGTAATGACTTCTTTCGAGATCGAAACGGTTCCATATTCATTACGTACTTCAATCGACATATCCATCCTCCTCGGGTTCATGACTACGGTTATTTTACTATAAGGTAAATAAAATGAAAAGGTATACAACACTGTCAAGTTAAAAAACTTGATAAGATTAACCAGAAATATTGAAAACATGCAATCCATATGGTAAATTAGTTAAGTAACGATTTAGAGATATTTGTTTGAAAGCTAGGAGGGAATTATAGTGGCACGTAAATGTCAAGTAACTGGACGTAAAACTAAAACTGGTAACCACCGTTCACACGCTATGAACGCTACGAAACGTAAATGGAAATCAAACGTACAAAAGGTACGTGTTATGGTAGACGGTAAACCTAAAAAAGTTTACGTATCAGCACGCGCACTTAAATCTGGTAAAGTAGAACGCGTTTAAATCCGTTCACTTAAATGATGATATACAAAAAAGCTACCTGATGACACGTCAGGTAGCTTTTTTGTATTATTTTTTAAAAAGATTCATAATACCGCGGACTAGCCCACCTAAAAACCTAGGAAGCTTCACTGTATAAAATCTCATCTTCCCCCTCCTATACTAACGCTGACGATGGTCAAAGATTAATCACGACTCTTTATAACTAATATTATGCCTGAGGTAAAAAAATAAGTACCTTTTTTTTCAGACCATTCGTTAGAAATCGTTAGTGACGATCCTTGAACAATTGTATGTTGGTCAAGTGGATATCTAAATCCTTGCAGCGTTAGATTTTCAACTTTCTCCGAAAAAGGAAGAAATGAAATATATGGGAAAGATAAATCCTTTTCTAATTCATATTTCCCTGGCTTTTTAAGTGTTATTTCATTTTGTCCATTCACTAGCCATGCATTAATGTTTTGATCAGCAAACATGTTTAGTAATTGCACGTTCATCCATGCATGATCTAATCTTCCACCTGTTGCCCCAAATATTAAAACCTGATCTGGTTTTAAGTGAATAGCCTCAAGAAAAGCTAATTCTAAATCTGTTTCATCTTTTACGGTAGGAAAGACTTTAACAGATTGTGCTGATTGTTGAAGGGTTTCAATTAAACTTGGATCAATAGAATCAAAATCTCCCATGACCAAATCTGTTTGAATTCCAGCTTCATATAAAACTTTTGCACCTTCGTCTACACCAATCCAATAATTTACTTTAGGATAATTTGATAAATCTGGTATCTCATCTATTGGACCAGCAGCAACGATTCCGACATGTAAACTCATATGATCACCTAATCAATTGAATCTTTGATAGCGTTAATAGCTTCTTGACGGTTAGAGTGATTAAAAATCGCACTTCCTGCCACTAGTACTTCTGCCCCTGCATCCACACATGCTTTTGCCGTTTCTGGTTTTACCCCGCCATCAACCTCAATTTCATAGTGATAGTTATATTGTTGTTTAAGTTCTTTTAATTGTTTAATTTTAGAAAGCGTAGACTCTATGAACGATTGACCACCAAATCCTGGGTTAACAGTCATCACTAGTACTAAATCAACATCCCCTAAGATTGGCATAATTGATTCTACTGGGGTCGCTGGATTAATAACGACGCCCGGCTTTACTCCCTCGTTTTTAATCTGTTGGATGACACGGTGTAAATGAGGAGTTGCTTCTTGATGAACGGAAATAATATCTGCACCTGCTTTAGCAAATGCAGGCACATATTGTTCAGGATTCTCTATCATTAAATGAACATCCAATGGTAATTGAGTGATCGGTCGAATAGACTCGACAATTAATGGACCAATCGTAATATTCGGTACAAAATGTCCGTCCATGACATCAACATGAATATAATCTACATCTTTTTCAACATCTTTAATTTCGTCGCCTAATTTAGAAAAATCAGCGGATAATATAGATGGAGCAATTTTTAACATCAATTAATACCTCGGCTTTCTCTGTTTTATTTCTTCGTAAAAGTTTTGGTAATGTTCATATCTAAAATTAGCAATTTCACCTTGTTCAACTGCTGATTTAACTGCACACTTGGGTTCATTCATATGCAAACAACCTCTAAACTTACAATCATCTTGATAATCTAAAAACTCTCTAAAACAAAAACGTAAATCTTCTAATTCAATTTCATCAAAATCTAACGAGCTAAAACCCGGCGTATCTGCTACATATCCACCACCAACATGATATAACTCTACATGACGCGTGGTATGTTTACCCCGTCCTAAGCTCTTTGAGATGGTTCCCGTCTCAATTTCTAATTCGTCATCTAATTTATTTAATAAAGTAGATTTTCCCACACCAGACTGGCCTGCGATCACTGATAGTTTATTAGCAAGATGCGGGTAAATCTTATCATTTAAATCTTCCATGACTTTAGAAACAATTAATACTTTAAAACCGATATCCCGATAGATGTTAGCATAGGCATTTAACTCATCTAACTGCTCATCGGTCGTTAAGTCTTCTTTGGTAAATACAATTAATGGCTTTATATCTTTATATTCTATTAAGACCAAAAAACGATCCAGCAAAAGAGGGTTAAACTCTGGTTCTACAACTGAACTGACAATGATCGCTTGATCTACATTTGCGATTGGTGGTCGAATAAGCTCATTTCGGCGATCTTGGATCGATACAATCGTACCCGTTGAGTCTGATTGAGCATCAACTTCAACATAGTCACCCACTAAAGGCGTAATCTTCTTTTTTCGAAAGACACCTCGACCTTTACATGTATATAGGTGATCATCAGCTAAAACATCGTAGAACCCACTTAAAGCTTTTATTATAATACCTTGGATCATTTACGAACCCTCTCCTGCTTCTTCATAAGAAATCACTTCTTCCTTATATAATTCACCATCTCGATGTACTTTATAACGAGCACTTTCATTAGGGTTAATCGTTAATCTAATCGTATAAGTCACATCACCGTTAATCTGATCTTCAAACGCTACGTCATCTATACTACGATTTGCATCATCTACATAAATTTCAATTAATTGTTCAGGTTTTTTATTTCCGTTACCGTTCCCATTGCCATTTCCGTTGCCATTTCCATTACCATCCTCATTCGGTGGTTCATATTCAACGTCGACTTCAATCTCAGTCGTAACAGGTTTAGGTTCTGGTCCTTTTGAAATAAAGACCTTAACATCGTCACCTTGTCCAAGCTCTGTATTAGCTCCGGGTTCTTGCCTTATGACTTCACCTTCAGGCACAGTATCAGAGAACTCTTCTTCATGTATTAACGATAAATTTTCATCATTAATATAATTCTCTACTTCATCTAAGGTCCAACCTCTCAAAGATTGTAATGTAATTTTTGGTGGACCGGAACTGACGTCAAAAATGACTTTTGTCTCTTCTGGTATGATTTGATCACCAGGATCTGGTTGAATCTGCCGGATAATCTCACCCTCAGGCTGCTCAGACTCTTTTGGATAAGAAATAATTTCTTGATATCCTCTGGACTCTAAAAATCGTTTGGTTTGTTCATACTGCCGTCCCACATAATCATCAAATTCAATTTTCTCACGACCCATACTTGTATATAAGGTGACATTAGAACCCTCTTTTACAGTGGAACCTCCGTCTGGTGAAGAGCGAACGACATAATCTTCTTCAACCTCTTCGGAATAAACCGATTCACGTTCTACATCTAACCCTAATTCAGTTAACTCCCTTAGGGCATCCTCATACCTTTCTTCAGAAACATCAGGTAATACAACTTCATTCGGTGCTAGCCACTTTGGTAATAAAAATAAGGCAATAACCGCAGCTGTTATCAATAATGCTAAAATTGATACAGTGATAATTAACCACTTTTTACGCTTCTTTTTCTTAGGTTCTTTGTTTGTTTGTTGTGCGCTCAATTCTTTCGTTTCCTCTTCATCAGTCTGATCTGAAACTGATTTTTCATCTGAAATGATGGGGATGGCTTTGGTCTGTTCTCCCTCCTCATCAGGGACAACAAAAGGTTCTTCATCTACTCTTTCTGGGTCTAAAACCGTGTCTAAATCTTGCTGCATTTCTTCAATAGATTGATAACGTTGTAATGGATCTTTAGCAGTTGCTTTTAATACAACGTTCTCTACACTTTGTGGTACGAGTGGATTAAAGTCCTTAATAGATGGCGTGTTCTCTTGCATATGTTTCAAGGCGATCGACACAGCAGATTCACCTGAAAACGGTAGCTCCCCTGTTAATAACTCATACAAAACAATACCTAAAGAATAAATGTCAGATTTTTTAGTGGCTGTACCGCCTCTGGCTTGCTCAGGAGATAAATAATGAACCGAACCTAGCACATTATTAGTCTTTGTTAATGACGTTGAACTTAACGCCATAGCAATTCCAAAGTCCGTAATTTTCACCTGACCATCCTGGTCCACTAAAATGTTTTGAGGTTTAATATCTCTATGAATAATTCCATTTTCATGGGCATGAGAAATAGCTGAAGCTAATTGATTCATAATATGTACAGCTTCATCTACGGATACTGGGCCATACTGTTGAATATGTTCCTTTAAAGTCATGCCTTCTACATATTCCATTACAATATAATAAATATCTTCTTCTTGCCCTACATCGAATAAATTAACAATATGATTATGAGATAAACTAATCGTCGATTCAGCTTCACGTCTAAACCTCTCAATAAACTCTCGGTCATTGGAGTATTCCATACGTAAGATTTTCATCGCAACGTTACGGTGAAGAATGATGTCACGGGCCAAATAAACTTGGGCCATTCCTCCGCCGCCTATTGGACGAATGAGTTTATAACGTTCGTTTATAATACGTCCTACCATCATTGTGATTCACCTGCTTTACGCTGAACAAGAACCACTGAGATATTATCTTCTCCTCCATTTTCATTAGCTTGTGAAACTAAACGATTTACTTTATCTTCTAATGTTAAATCCAAATTTAGAATGTCATGAATCTCATTAACTGTTAATTTATTAGATAATCCATCGGAGCAAGACAATACAAAATCTTCACCTGCCCAAGAAAATTGATTAACTTCTATTTCTATATCAGGCTCTGTTCCAATTGCTTGTAGTAAAACATTCTTTTTAGGATGAGCTTCTGCTTCCTCTTCTGTTAGTTCTCCATTATTGACTAACTGCTGTACAAAAGAATGATCTTCCGTTATTTGTTCAACCTCTTCATGTGTAATGTGATAAAGTCGACTATCTCCTACATGCGCTACAATAACGACATCATTGAAGTAAACGGTTGCAACGATGGTCGTCCCCATTCCAATACATTCCTGATTTTCTTGCGCATGACTAAATACAAGTGAATTAGTTTTTCGGATAGATTCTAGCAACCAATCTTCTACCTCTTCATATTGTTCAAATGCATCTGTTTGTTCCCATAATTCACTCATATATTTAGAAGTTAAATCACTAGCAATATCTCCTGCCTTATGTCCACCCATGCCATCTGCAATGATGGTTAGCATTTGATTCGACTGATTATAAAACACACCCCCAGAATCTTCATTTACTTTTCTCACTTTCCCTACATCTGATACAAAACAAGCGTTCATTCAAAGGTCACCTCATTTCAGACGAATTAAATTCTTTTAATTCTCGTTATAAAAAATCCGTCTGCATTAAAATCTTGTGGGAAAATTTGAATCCCGTAATCGGATATCCCATCTAATTGTCGACAACTTAGTGGTAATTGTTCAAAAAAGTTCTGATCAATTTCGAAATCAGGATGATGATCTAGTAGTTTTTTAATCTGCTCCTCATTTTCATGTCGATCCACAGTACAAGTACTATAAACTAATGTTCCATTTGGCTTAAGTAATGGAAGAACAGAATCTAACAATTGTCCTTGAATTTCAGCTAAATCATAGATGTCATTTTCTGTTTTATGATATTTAATATCAGGTTTACTTCTCAAGACACCTAATCCTGAACAAGGAGCATCCAATAATATTCGATCAAACGTCTCAGTAGCGTGTATGTCTTGTAAATGGCGACTATCCTGTGCTGATGTATGAATGTTGGTTAATCCTAATGTTTCAGCTTTTTCTTTTACCAGCTTTACTTTTTTATGGTGTAAATCATATGCATAAATAACGCCTTCATTATTCATTTTTTCTGCAATATGAGTCGTTTTACCACCTGGGGCACTACACGCATCTAAAACGGTCATTCCTGGTTTCGCATCCAACATTTCCGCGACAAGCATCGATGTTTCATCTTGGATGGTCAAATTGCCAGGAAACAATTGACTCGTTAAAGGATTTCCAGATTTAATATTTAATCCTTGTTTGCTTAATTCGGAACGTGCAGTTTCAATTCCTTCTTCTTTCAAAATCTCTTCAACTTCTGCCAACGTATTTTTCAACGGTTGAATTCTAACGGAGATTTTTTTAGCTTCCAAATTTGATTCACACATGTCTTTAGTTGTTTGAATCCCATACATGTCTACCCATCGTTTTACTAACCAATAAGGATGACTAGTTTGAATAGAAATTTTTTCAACAGGGTCTTTTATAGATTCTAAATTAGGTAAGCCTTGTCTTTGAACATTTCTTAATACTCCATTGACGAAACCACTTGTACCACGATGGCCGCGTTTTTTGGCGATTGTAACAGCTTCATTAATGACAGCATGATCAGGGACTCTTTCAAGATATACCATTTGATAAATGGACATGTATAGCAGCCACTTAACCCAAGGGTCTGTTTTCTTTTTAACAAAAGGTTTTAAATAATACTCTAACGTTAATTTCCGTTGTAATGTGCCATAAACTAATTCAGTTAACAAACCTTTATCTTTTTCAGACACATCATGGTTTGATATCGCTTGGTTAATTAGGATGTGGCTAAATCCCCCACTCTCACCAACTTGATTAAGTAACTTTAAGCCTATTTCTCTTACGCTATTTTTCGACATGAGATCATCCTAACTGTTTCCCAGGTTGAAAGTAATCACTTGAACCTCTTAAGAAATCTTCTGCTTTTACCCGTTTTTTACCTGGAACTTGTAATTCAGTAATTTTTATAGCTTTTCCATCTCCGGTTGCTACTAAAATACCGTCCGTTTCAAGGTCAATAATCGTTCCTGGATTCTGATTCGTCGATTGTTGGTCCTTAATCGCCCACCAAATTTTAATATTTTTGCCTTCATAAACAGTATAAGCGACTGGCCACGGGTGTAACCCTCTAACATGATTGTAAATATCATATTGTGACTGATTCCAATCGATTTTTTCTTGTTCACGTTTAATATTATAAGCAAAAGTCGCCTCGTCATCATTTTGTGTAATCGGTGTGATCGTTCTAGCAAACAATTCTGGAAGAGTATCCATTAACAATTCAGATCCTAGTATTGATAGCTTATCGTGTAATGATCCGACATGATCTTCCTCATCAATATCAATTGATCGTTGTGAAATAATATCTCCTGCATCAAGCGCTTCTGCCATATACATAATAGTAATCCCGGTCTCTTTTTTACCTTGGATGATAGCGTAGTGAATTGGAGCGCCACCTCTTAGTTCAGGTAATAATGAAGCATGAACATTAACACAGCCAAATTTCGGACGATCTAATATAGCTTTAGGTAAAATTTGTCCATAAGCTGCGGTCACGATTAAATCAGGTTCATAAGCTAAAATGTCTTCATAATCATGTCTAATTTTTTCTGGTTGAAGAACTGGAAGTTGATATTCTAATGCTCTTTCTTTTACTGGCGATGGAGTTAACTTCCGCTTTCTTCCTTTTGGGCGATCAGGTTGAGTGACGACAGCCACTACTTCATATTCAGATTTTACTAATGCCTCTAACACCGGCACACTAAAATCCGGCGTTCCCATAAAAATAATTTTCTTCGTCATGTTTATCCCTTCTTACATAAAATGATATGGTTCAAAGTCAATCGTTAGTTGTAATTGTTGTTGATTGATTTGTTTTTGGAAATGTTTTAATACTTCTTGAAGTGCTTCTTCGACATTTTCTCTGCGTTTATATTTTAACATGCATTGATAACGGTAACGATCTTTGATTCGTAACATTGGAGATGGGCTAGGACCCATTAACTGACAGTTTCCTGTCGTATTCTTAGAAATAATATTGGCTACTTCATTAGCGACTTGAACTGCCTCTACATGATTATCATGAGAAATATTTATAAGTGCTAGATAAAAATAAGGTGGATACTGAAATTGTTTACGAACTTGCATTTCTTTATTAAAAAAAGATTCGTAATCATATTGACTGGCATATTCCACACTGTAATGCTCAGGTGAATACGTTTGAATCACTACTTCTCCTGGTAATTCGTGACGACCCGCACGGCCACTTACTTGAGTTAATAACTGAAAAGACTTCTCTGAAGCTCTAAAGTCTGGTAAATGAAGCATGGAATCTGCAGCAATGACTCCTACTAACGTTACATTTTTAAAGTCTAAACCTTTTGCAATCATTTGAGTTCCAAGTAAAATATCGGCTTCATGATTACCGAATTTTTGAAGTAAACGCTCATGAGCTCCTTTACGGCTCGTCGTATCTACATCCATTCTAATGACCCTTGCTTCTGGAAAATGAATGTTGAGCGCCTCTTCAACCTTCTGAGTTCCAGTCCCAAAGAACCGAATCGCATCACTTTCACAGTTAGGACAAATATTTGGCATTGGCCGTTCATCATTACAATAGTGACATTTTAATTTATGTTGATGACGGTGATAAGTCATTGAAATATCGCAATGATCACACTTAACCGTCTCACCGCATTCACGACACATTACAAAAGTTGAATACCCTCTTCGATTGAGCATTAAAACGACCTGTTCTTGTCGCTCTAATCGTTCGTTAATTTTGTCTGTCAGTGTATTTGAAAACATAGCTCGATTCCCTTGCATAAGCTCCTGTCTCATGTCCACAATTTCAACTTCTGGCATGGCCTGCTCATTCACACGTTCAGTCAATTCTAATAATTGATAAACACCTTTTAATGCTCGAGCGTAAGATTCTAATGTAGGAGTTGCACTTCCTAACACAACTGGGCAACTGTGATATTGGGCTCTTTGTTTAGCCACTTCTCTCGCATGATATTTAGGGTAATCTTCTTGTTTATAAGTTTGTTCATGCTCTTCATCAATGATGATAATTCCAATATTTTCAAATGGAGCAAAAATGGCAGAACGAGCACCTACTACGACTCGAACTTCTTTACGATGAATTTTACGCCATTCATCATATTTTTCACCTTGTGATAAACCACTATGTAAAACAGCCACATCAGAACCAAAGCGTGCTTTAAAACGTGAGACCATTTGAGGGGTTAAAGCAATTTCAGGTACGAGTACAATGGCCTCTTTACCAAGATCAAGTACTCGCTGGATGGATTGTAAATAAATTTCCGTTTTTCCACTGCCCGTAACCCCGTGTAATAGGAATGTTCGATAAAAAGATTCATTAATAGATTCCCAGATCGGTTCTATGGCTTTTCTTTGAAATGTTGTCAGTTCTAACGGTTTCGTTGTTGAGTGGGATTTTTCTTCAAATGGATCACGATAGACTTCTTTTTTAACTAATTTTAATAACCCTTTATCCACTAAAGCATCAACTGGACCTCTAGTTGTATTCAGCTCTTTTGTTAAATCTTTTATAAAAACCGGATCGTTTCGATCAAGAATATAGGCAAGTACTTCTCTTTGTTTTTTGGCTTGAGCACTCATTGTTTCAAGCTCTTCCATCAATTTGACTTCATCAACTGCTTTTTCTACTGCAGTAAACGTTTTAACTCGATTTTTCCCTTTAACGACGTATTTAATATCAATTAACTGATCTTTTATAAATTTTTTCACTTGCTGATCTGAAATCGTACTACTTTCAATATCTGAAAAAGGAAATACTTCTCGACCTTGAGAGATCTCTCTTAGTGATTCTGGGAGGGAATCGAATTCATCTAATAACCACACCTCTTTATCGTAAGATGCTTTAAAAACAGCTGGTAGCATGGCTTGTAATGCAGAGATTCTAAAGCAAAGTGTTTCTTTCTGTAGCCATGTTGATAATTCAAGTAACTCATTCGTTAAAATAGGTGTATAATCCATAACTTCTTGAATAGGTTTTAATCGATCAAAATCACTGTCATCCGTTAATCCAACAACAAAACCCATGACTTTCCTTGGACCTAAAGGAACGATGACTCGTATACCTGGTTGAATAATATCAATCAAATGAACTGGTATTTCATAATCTAATGCGGAATCGATTGGTGAAGCTGCAACATCAACCACGACTTTTGCGACTCTCAATTTGTTTCCCCCATCATATCTTCAATAAATATTTCAAAGAGCTGGTTTGCGATGTCTTGTTTGGATCCTAATGGTAATGCCTTTTCTTGGCCACTTCGAGTTAGGACATGCACTTCGTTTTCATCTGATTGAAAGCCAATATGTTGATTTCCAATATCGTTAACGACTATCGCATCTAAATTTTTCTTTTCTAATTTTTGTCTACCATAATGGATTAAGTCATTCGTTTCAGCAGCAAAACCGACTAAATATTGATGGTCTTTCTTTTCACCAAGTGTTTTAAGAATATCTTTAGTTCTTTCTAATTCAAGAACTAATGGACCATCTTTTTTCTTAAGCTTTTGATTGATTGCGTCTTTAGGTCGATAATCTGCAACCGCTGCAGCTTTGATTACCATATCTTGTTCCTCAAACCGATCTATGACGGCCTCATACATTTCATCGGCTGTTGTCACCTGAACAACTTCAACACCTGGTACTGGATCTAACTGAACAGGTCCAGACACTAATGTCACAGATGCACCTAATTTTTTAGCTTCTTGAGCTAGAGCATAACCCATTTTACCTGATGAGTGATTGGTGAAATATCGTACGACATCAACTGATTCTTTCGTCGGACCAGCAGTAATCAGTATTCGTTTGCCCTTTAGTGGTTGAGGTTGATTTTCATTTTGCTCAATGACCTTCAAAATATTTTCCGGTTCTTCTAAACGACCTTTTCCTACATAACCACATGCTAAATAACCATCACCCGGTTCTATAAAATGGTAACCATACTTTTCTAAAGTTAATAAATTATCTTTAACTGCTGGGTGATCATACATATGTACATTCATGGCGGGTGCAATATAAACAGGTGCTGTTGTGGCCAATAAAGTTGTCGTTAGCATATCATCTGCCATTCCATTAGCAATACGTCCAAGTAAATGAGCAGTGGCAGGCGCTAAGATCACAAGATCCGCCCAATCAGCTAAATCTATATGTGCAATTTTTTCAGGATTTTTTTCATCAAACGCATCCGTATAGACAGGGTTTCGAGATAAAGCTTGGAATGTTAAAGGTTGTACAAATTGTGTAGCCCCCTCAGTCATAATGACTCTGACATCTGCGCCACTTTGTACAAGTTTGCTTGTTAAAGCACATGCTTTATAAGCCGCAATTCCTCCAGAAACTCCAAGTAAGACTTTTTTTCCGTTTAGCATGTCCTCATCCTCCAATGAACCTCATTCTTATCTATAGTTTAACATGAACCTATATCAAAAAGAAAAACAACCTGATGTTCAGGTTGTTATCCTAGTAAGTATTTTATAATACGACGTCTTCGTCTAAAGTTAATTTTTCATCCATTATTTCTTCAAGAGCAACTCCAACGTTTTTAGAAGATTTCGGTGATTCAACTAACGTTTGATCCTCTTCTTGTAATTCACGCGCTCTTTTCGATGAAATAATAACTAACGCATATTTAGAATTAATCTTCGTCAATAAATTATCAACTGACGGTTCTAAAATCAAGACAATTCACTCCCTAACGCTTTTTTATACTGTTTGGCTACACGTTCACGTTTACAGTGTTCGCTCACAACAATCGATTGTATACGTTGGACCGCTCGCTCAATTTTATCATTAACCACTACATAATCATAAGCATCCATCATATCAATCTCTTTTTTGGCTTCTAATAAACGGTTACGTATCAGATCTTCAGATTCTGTTCCTCGGTTAATGATACGATTTTTAAGCTCTTCTAAACTTGGCGGGAACAAGAATATATAAACACCTTGAGGGAAGCTTTCTCTCACTTTTAAAGCGCCTTGGACTTCAATTTCAAGAAAAACGTCTTTCCCTTCTTTTAATGTATCCTCTACATATTTTTTCGGTGTGCCATAATAATTTCCAACGTATTCAGCATATTCTATTAGCTCATCTTGTTCAATCATTTCTTCAAATTGTTCACGAGACTTAAAGAAATAATCGATTCCATCTTGTTCACCTTCCCGAGGGTTACGAGTGGTAACAGATATAGAATATTGTAAATGTGAATCCTCTTCAAATAATCTCTTTCTTACTGTCCCTTTCCCAACCCCTGAAGGGCCAGATAGTATAAATAATATCCCTTGCTCTTCCTTCAAAACTAGTCCTCCTAGTTGTCAATGTTCATATCTTCGTTAACGACACGTTGTCCAACTGTCTCAGGTTGAACAGCAGATAAAATAACGTGGTCGCTATCTGTAATGATCACTGCTCTTGTTCTTCTTCCATATGTAGCATCAACTAACTTATTATTATCTCTTGCAACCGTAATAATTCGTTTTATCGGGGCTGACTCGGGTGATACAATCGAAATAATACGATTGGCTGAAACTACATTTCCGAACCCGATATTAATTAGTTTTAAATTCATTCCATACTCCCCTAACTACAAAATATTATCGTGATATTCTAACATATGTTTTTCTTTAATAACTATTATAGTCTAAAATTCATTAAAATCTCAAATATTATTCAATATTTTGTACTTGTTCTTTAATTTTCTCTATTTCACTTTTTAAAGCTACAACAATCTTACTGACGTGAACATTGTTAGATTTTGATCCAATTGTATTCGTTTCTCTCAGTAATTCTTGAGTGATAAAATCTAGTTTGCGACCAATTGGTTGTTGAAGTTCAATAGTCTCTTCTACTTGTTCGACATGAGACAATAACCGGATGATTTCTTCGGATATGTCTGCTTTATCCGCTAATAGAGCAACCTCTTGAACAACTCTAGATTCATCATGAGTCCCAGTCGTTAAATGTTCTTCAATTCTTTCCTTAATTTTGATTCGGTATTCTTCTTGGATCGAATCAATATGCTCTTTTAATTCATACGTCAATCGTTTTATCTCTTGTATATGATTTAATACATCTTTTTTAAGTACCTTACCTTCCTCTTGACGCATCATTTGAGCTTTTTGCAATACCTCTTCTAATATCGATAAAACTTTCTCCTGTAAGAATTCATCTACGTTAGCTTCTTCATCTTCTAGAAATATTCCTTCTAATTGTAAAATATCTTCAAACTCTAAATCTCCTGAAATAGAGCGTTTCGACTTAATTTCATCCAAAGCATTTAAATATTGATCTAAAACATTCCAATTCACTTGGACCGTCTTTGTTTTAACCCCTTCACCTGAAACATGGATAAAAACTTCCACGCGTCCCCGATTAAAATATTGACGTACCTTCTGTTTCATAGCATCTTCAAAGACTGAAAATTCCCGAGGCATCTTAAAAGAAAAGTCGAGAAATCGATGATTAACGGTTTTTACTTCGATCGAGATGGTTGTGTGATCAAATTTCTCTTGGGCTTGGCCGAAACCAGTCATACTATTAACCATTTTTTTCACCTACTCCACTATTTTAACAAAATTATTACGTCATTATTGTTTCATTATTTTATATGATTTTTCAATAGTTTTCCATAATGCCTAACGATTTAAATCTAATTCATGCTATACTATTCTTCGTATAGAGGTGATTTTTATGGCATTCGATGGAATCGTCACTCGTGCCGTTACACATGAACTTCATGAAGAACTTTCGAGTGGCCGTATAACGAAAATATACCAGCCAACAGATACTGAATTAATCTTTACCATTCGAAAAAATGGTCAAAATAAACAACTTTTAATTTCCATACATCCCAACTACGCAAGGGTCCATTTAACAGATGAGAAATTTAACAATCCAAAAGAACCCCCAATGTTCTGTATGGTGTTAAGAAAACATCTAAATGCTGGCTTTGTAGAATACGTAGAACAAGTTGAGTTAGAGCGTATTATTCATCTTTCGGTAAGAAGTAAAGACGAAATTGGGGATGAAAAAAACAAAAAACTCATTATTGAGATTATGGGAAAGCATTCTAACGTTATTCTCATGGACCCTGAACGAGATATGATATTAGATAGTTTTAAACACATAAGCTCCTTACAAAACCGACATCGTTCGATTTTACCAGGACAGACTTATATCGCTCCACCTGATCAAGGAAAGTTAAACCCGCTTAACCTTGATGGTGATTCATTTGTTAGGAAATTAGATTTCAATCAGGGACGAATGGATCGGCAAATGCTTAACTTATTAATGGGAGTTTCTCCAACGGTAACGAAAGCCCTAGCTGACCAAGCTTATTTAGGAAATCAAAATACTTATGAGCAAACATATAATGGGTTTAAAGAGAAACTAACTAACCATGAATACAAACCGTTTATCATATCTGGTCAGAAAGATGACTTTCATGTACTCGACCTGATTGGTGAACATGAGCATAAAACCTATTTTAATCAAATCAGCGAAATGTTAAACGAGTTTTATAAAGGAAAAGCTGAGCGTGACCGCGTAAAAGGTATGACTCATGACCTCATGCGCTTTTTGAAAAACGAGCGAGACAAAAACGAACGTAAAATTAAAAAACATGAAAAAACATTAAAGAAAGCTGAAAAAGCTGATGACTACCAGAAAAAAGGTGAATTATTAACAGCTCACATGCACTTGGTTAAACAAGGTGATTCAAGTGTGACGGTAGTCGATTACTATGACCCAGACCAAACTGAAATGACTATTGAGCTTGATCCTAACAAAACGCCCAGTCAAAATGCGCAACACTATTTTAAAAACTATCAAAAACTCAAAAAATCGAAAGAAGTTGTATTAGTCGAGATAGATAAAGCTAATGAAGAGATAGATTACTTTGAAAGGCTGATTCAACAGCTAGAACAAGCTCGTGAAGAAGACATCGAAGATATTCGAGAAGAGCTTCAAGATCAAGGATACTTTAAAGCAAAAGCGTCTAATAAAAAGAAGAAGAAAAAGACGATTCAACCTGACTATTATCAAGCAACAGATGGGACGGAAATCGTCGTCGGGCGAAATAATAAGCAAAACGAATTTGTCACAAATCGACTCGCAAACAAAGAAGATGTTTGGCTTCATACTAAAGATATTCCAGGGTCACACGTCATCATTCGTTCTCAAGATCCGAGTGAAGAAACCATTATCGAAGCAGCAACGATTGCAGCTTTTTATAGTAAAGCTAAGATGTCTTCATCAGTCCCAGTCGATTACACGTTAATCAAACATGTTAGAAAACCAAATGGCGCAAAGCCAGGTTACGTTATTTATGACAACCAACAAACGGTTTATGTGACACCTGATGAAAACATGGTGAAACAACTAAAGAAATAACCTGTGTAAGGACTTGAACGTGATGTTCAAGTTCTTTTTTGTTCATAAGAATATACTAAACAATAAAAATTTATTGCAAAACAATAAATACCTTGTATAATAAAGTTAAGGAGTGATGATGATGAGGATTAATTCCGTAAGATTTCTCAGATTAACTATTTACGTTATAGGGTTATTCATACTACTCTTATCCATCTTTTGGTTACCTTATGTTTCGAATGATTTAGCCGTTAATAACCCAGAATATGCTTATTTGAGATTCCCTTTACTCTTTGGTATATATTTAACTGTCATCCCTTTTTTGATAGCCTTAAAACAAGGGTTAAACCTTCTAAAACAAATTGACAAGTTGAAGGCTTTTTCAGAAGCTGCAGTGAATGCCATAAACATGATTAAATACTGTGCATTAGTCATTATGATCATTTATCTAGTAGGAATCATTTTTTTATTAATTCAAAGCGCTCTACACCCTGGTATTGCCTTAATAGGGTTGATGATCATATTTGCATCAGTGATTATTTTTACATTTGCGGCCGTTTTACAAAATTTATTAAACAATGCTCTAACCATTAAAAGTGAGAATGACCTGACCATCTGAGGTGATGATATGGGAATTATAATCAATATTGATGTGATGTTAGCCAAAAGAAAAATGAGTGTAACCGAATTATCAGAACGAGTTGGAATCACCAAAGCGAATATGTCTATTTTGAAAAACGGAAAGGCAAAAGCGATTCGAATTCAAACATTAGAACGAATTTGTGAAGCTCTAGATTGCCAACCTGGGGATCTTTTAGAGTATCAACCTGATGATGATCAAGAAGAAAAATAAAAGAAACCGAGACAAACTTTTAAATAATAGAAGGCGAACCTAAAGTGTATATAACACCTTAGGTTCGCCTTTTTCTCTTGTAGCTTCGTAAAAATTTACTTTCCGCAAACGTGGCTTCTATAGGTGTTTGTTTGAATTCTATAGGGATATTTTCTGAATCTATAAGGGTATTTCCCGAACCTATGGGGGTTTTTTGATTTCTGTAGGTGTATGTCTTTTCATAGAATGTTGATAGTCTATCATTTTAAATAGAAACTCTATTCTTTCACAATCCCTAAGACAAAGCCATCATATCCTTTTATTCCAACAGTTTGAATAGCAGTTGTTTCGATGCGTGACTCTTTAGATAACAATTCTACCATTTGACGAGTTCCCACGACACTCGGTTCTTCACTATTGTCATCAGCAACTCTTCCATTACGTACAACATTATCGACAATGATCACTGTTCCAGGTTTAGACAATTCTAATGCCCATTTCAAATAGCTTGGGTTGTTAGGTTTATCAGCATCAATGAAGATTAAATCAAATGTCGAAAACCCTTTACCTTTAAGAGTAGGTAATGTGTCCAGTGCTGGTCCAATCATAATTTCGATTTTGTGTTCCAAACCAGCATTCCTTATATTTTCTTCAGCTACTTTAGCGTGCTTCTGACTATATTCAAGGGAGATTAAATGCCCGTCATTAGGTAACGCACGTCCAAACCAAACCGTGCTATACCCACCAAGCGTACCAATCTCTAAAATGTGTTTAGCACCTTTGAGCTTTGTAAGTAAATAAAGAAATTTACCTTGGTTGGGAGAAACATCTATAGCTGGTAAACCCGCTTCTAAGTTTTCTTTCAAGATCGAATCCATAACTATATCAGAGGTTTTAAGGTGATCGCTAAAATAAATATCTACATCTTCCCACACTTTTGAATTATTCATCATAACTCTCCTTTATATTAGATTAAAACAAGTCGTTAATTGGAAGGGTCATATATGCTGACTTATATCACTTCAATGTATTTGAACAACCCCACATGAAATTACCTTCTTCTATTAACTTAGACAAAAATAATAATTGTGGAAAAGGCTCTAAAATTAAATTTCTATTTATAAGTTGAATATCATTATGAGAAAGTAATAAAGTCCTTTTGTTTCTGAGGAAGGCTTTGATTTAGTAGTTGTATAAGATAAATACATGACATTATAAGTATCCTTTTGATTTCCCTTAATTAATAAAGGAGCTATCTGGTTTGAAACATGTATTTTAGTTTGCATTTGCTCCCATTACGTTTAAGTGAAATGTCTCTGGAGAATGGATTGGAATCATATTAATAGATGCTTCTTCATACACCTCTCGTTGAGCAGCTTCCAAAGCTGCTTCCTCACTTTCTCTATGCCCCCCTAACCTTACCACCCCAAGCTTATCGCCCTCTTTTATTGGCCCAACCTGAAATACAAATAATCCATGATATAAAACATAACCCCCTGCTGTTCTAGCATTATTAATATCCATCACTCTTACCACCATTCTCTGGATTCCACTTTAGTTTCTTACCCATAATAACTTGTAAATTTTGATCTGTTATGACGGCTGCATTATTTTTAATAACTTCCCAATTGTTTCTTCTATAAAATTGAATAGCTGGGTAATTATCAATGGAAGTTGTTAATAATGACGTGGTATGTACGACTGAATTTAACAATTGATCATGAAGTAATTTAGCGATTCCTTTCCGTCTATACTTTATATCTACAGCTAATTCTACAAACTCAAAACAATCTTCTAACCAATATTTTAATTCAACACCACTTAATTGAGCTTCTATTTTTTGTCGGTAAAATTGATCTGGTAAACTCGTGTAACCATAAGTAAAACCAATGATGTGTCCCTGATTACTTTTAGCTTTTAACCCTACAAACCCTTTGTAAGTCGAGTGTTTAGATATATTTTGGATAACAGATTTGAGGTCTTCACCTGTAAAATGAGTTCTAATGAAAGTCTTACAATACAACTTTCCGATATTTTCAAGGTCCGTGTCATCATGATTAAAAAATTTATATTGTATCTCTCTCAAATAATCCCCTCACTGAAATTTAAAATATAAAACTAAACTGATCTAATCCTGTTCCAGATTACACAATTCAAACTAAGTATATCATTAAAAAAACTTCATGATATTCGTTTCAGTGCATTTTTTTGAAAACTTTTATAATTTAAGTTGTGTTAATAAAACTAATGGCTATTATCTTTTACCCTTTCTTTTTATATAAGGTGGAAGCATGTAGGACATACTATAATCACCACTTTCAAGTTACAAAATTTATAAAAAGGTGATCCAATGGTACATGAATTTAATGAAGTGTTTATGCAAGTATTAATATTACTCGCATTAAGTGTTGGGGTATCCATCATTGCAAAATATTTCAAACAACCTTACAGTATTGCATTAGTTATTGTTGGCTTAGTGATTGGACTACTTCATTTTCCCATTATTGAAGAGTCGAAGGATTTTATTACTCAATCGGCCGTGTTTCAGGTTGTCATTCTTTCAATATTTTTACCGACATTACTAGGTGAGGCCACGTTAAATCTTCCTTTTTCAGATTTAAAAGAGAACAAGAAACCAATCTTTACGCTAGCCTTTGCGGGGACTTTTATTACGGCATTAATCATTGGTTTTTCTGCTTATTTTCTTCTAGGACTTCCTATAGAAGTTGCCTTTACGTTCGCAGCTTTAATTAGTGCGACGGATCCCATTAGTGTGTTGTCAATTTTTAAATCACTTGGCGTTACCAAAAAACTGACAACTATTATTGAAGGGGAATCGTTATTTAACGATGGAATAGCTGTTGTTCTATTCACAATTGCATCAGTCTATTTACTTGACTATATCGATATGGGATGGGCTGGACTAGGTAGTGGTGTTCTTTTATTCTTAAAATTTGTGATAGGTGGTTTAATAGTAGGCGCTATTTTTGGGGTTTTAGCCTCGCGCTCAATTAAGCTCATTGATAACTATCCTCTTGAGATTACCATTTCAATGTTATTGTTCTTCGGAAGTTTCTTTACAGCTGAAGTCATCCATGTAAGTGGTGTCATTGCCGTCGTCGTTTCCGGGATTATTTTTTCAAACTATGGCGGCTCAATAGGTATGAGTCCTGTTACCAAATTAAATATTAATAATTTCTGGAGTGTGATTGCCTTTATAGCGAACTCAATCATTTTCTTAATGGTTGGGCTTGAAATTAATAACATTGACCTGTCAGGAAAGTGGGGAATGATTTTACTTGGGATTTTCATTGTAGTTGGGGCTAGAGCCATTGCTGTTTATACTGGCTTATCATTCATTAAAGGTTTTCCCATGAAATTTAAACATACTCTTAACTGGGGCGGATTAAAGGGAAGCTTATCTATTGCATTAGCCCTTAGCTTACCTACTGACTTTGATGGGCGAGATGAAATTTTAGTTTTGACCTTAAGTTTTGTTTTATTTTCGTTAATTGTTCAGGGGTTAACAATCAAACCTCTCATTAAAAAAGTTGGAATTCTAGATAATGATGAAGGTATTGAACAATATGAGGAAGTGATCGCAAGTATTTATCGAAGTGAAAATGCTATTAAAGATTGGGAAGAAATGAGACAAAACTCTTTCATTACAAAAGCTGAGCTAGAGGAATTAAAAGAAGATTATCAAGAAAAGTTAGATCAGTATTATGAGAAATTGGAAACATTATATAACCAATATCCTGAAATTAAGAAAAAGCATTTAAGAAGTGCTAAACGCGATGCCTTATATGTTGAATATCAAGCGGTAAAAGAACTAGCGAGAAGGGAAATGATTTCAGATACCGTAGGTTCAAAGCATATGGATGAAATCATTGAACGAATCGAAGAAATCGAAACGAAGATGGATCAAGACAAGTAAAAGTTGAACGGTTGCCTGAACTTACAAACCACCTTCATGTTTAAAATGTAAGGTGGTTTGGTATGTTTCATTTGATTACATTCCTCCGTTATATGCTTCATTAATCAAAGGTGAAATTCTATTGCGAATTTTTTCTGGAAGAGGATTTGCTAAAGATTGTTGTAACACCTCTGGATGGCGAATACCTTCATCCATAAGGTAATTTTCAATAATTTGTACTTTCTCTTCCCTATTAGGTATTAATTGATAAAGGATAAACCAGTCTTCTAATGTACAAAAAGGAACTTCTATTCCATGAATATTAAAATACTCAACCTCATGCTTTTCAAAAGGTAATACGTAGATTCCATTCTCATATTCTATTTTAAATTCACCCATGATATCCACGGGTAAACCCATGATGTTAAATTTATAATAAAAAGTCGTTTTATATGGGCCTAACCGATTGGCGTTTATATCGTCTCCTAAGCTTCTAAGTTCGCCAATAACAGGTTCTACATCAGCCTTACTAACGATAATATCCAAATCATTCACAACGTCTATTAATCCATGTTGGTATAAAAGCCGTGAACCACCTATCCCCCATTTTACATTTGTTTTATTTAACTTATCAGCTATGAGAACTAATTTATTATTGTTCATATAAATTGACCTCTTTCTAATCAATTCCTATTATAACCTGTAGAATGCTGAGGTACTACATTTTCTATGTTTTTACTTTAATATTAGGACATCGTTTGATTAATTCGTCTATGAACTCATCTTTATTCTGTGGTGAAATTTTGACACTTCCTAGAATGGCAGTTCTATAAAAAATTTCAATGGCATCACGGGATGATAAGATTCGATATCCTGTTAATATGTCATCCGTAGGTGCAACTTGAGTGATGTCTTTATAATGAATTTTACTTCTGAAAGGTCCACCTTTAACGTAAAGGTATTCATCATAAAAAACATATTTAACTCCATAGTACACCCATAGTATAAATACGGATGTGACCAAAAATATAGACATTAAAACGACGGTTCCAGTTAAATTAATACCATCTAGAAACAATGGAAATAAAGTACTGACGCCTATAAGAATGATGCTCAGCACTATGAGACGATTAACATAACGATCTTTTTTTGAACGAAACACCATTCACAAATTCACTCTCCATGAAGGTAATATTATTATTTATAATCTAATTTCTAAGTAATCTTTCGGTACCCAACCTATTTCTCCACTTTGCTTTTTGACTAAAGAATATCCTTCACACTTATCGTCTAATAAGTAAACTTCTTCTTTAGCCTTAACAGACAGTAAAGTCGTACTGACTGATTTTGAAGTGGCTTTATTCCCATTACGGCTACTTAGATATTCGTTTTTGATCCACTGCTCTACATTAAGTTGATCATTTTTGCATAAAGTGAAATATTCATTTTCCTGAAGGATCGTCACCTCATAATAGGGATAACTAACGGTTCCTACGACATCCTCAGGTGGAGTGTAATCTGTTTTTATGTACGATTTGTCTGTCAAGGAATCTACGTAAGTATATGAATAATCTTTATTTTCTACTATAAGAGCATTTAATTGACCATCTCTTTTGACTGTATTTCCACCATCAATCGCAATGATTCGTTTATCAAAATCGATCATTGGGTTGTTCGAGCACACGTTGTTAAAACGATAATTTACAACCGGCCAATGTCCTACAATAATCACCTTATCTTCAGAGTGCCCTTTTTCATAAAAAGAAGGTATTTGCAGTGCGGTGGTTTGGTCTGTTTGTTCCAAGGTTCGATTGATTCCAGCATGAATCATAAGGAACTCATCTGTTTCATATCCTACTGGAAGGGAATCTAACCATTCTAACTCTTCTTTAAAGTTTTGATAGTAAAACTCACTTAAACCTTTTATATGGCTAAAATCATCTAATGTTTTACCGTGTATCTCCAACATTTCGTTCAGCAATGTTTCTTTCCGGTTTTTCATATAGTCATAGATTCCTTCGTGACCTTCATAAACATAACGATGAAGAATATCACAATTCCCTTTGGTCACAAACACACGGTCAGATTTTAGAGTTAATTCTCTTACAAAATGAATGACTTCTAGACTGTTCTTTCCTTTATCACAAAGGTCGCCATTTATAAACAAGTAATCTTCATATGTATAATTAACTTTCCTTAATAGCTTTTTTAGTAAGTCCAAGCTAGCATGGATATCCGAAATAAAAATTTGACGTCTTTGTTGATCTAATTGTAATGATCTAACATCTATCAACGTATTCCCTCCTTGAAACTCTTATTAATAAACTAATCTTAACATATATTTCTAATTAATCTGACTTTTAATTTTAAAAGTAGATTAATCAAAAAATCACACGTGAATTTACATCAACATTCACGTGTGAGATTCTCTTAAAATGCATCTCGCCATTCTAATAAATCTTTAATTTGTTGTTCATCGTATTGTCCTTTAGACTGTAATTCGTTCAATAAAGTATCAAATGTTAGAAGGCTATCCGATTGGTAACCATGTTCTTTCATATTTTCCAAACTTTTTTTCATGTTATATGAAAAAATTGAGAGAATCCCCAATACATGACCACCTGCATCCGTTGCCGCATTGGCCGCCTTAATTGAACTACCGCCTGTTGAGATTAAATCTTCTATAATTAAAATCCGATCTCCCTTATTTATTCGCCCTTCGATTTGGTTGTTTAACCCATGCTTCTTCGCTTTATCACGAACATAAACCATGGGTAGGTTAAGACGATCTGCTACCCAGGCGGCATGAGGGATCCCAGCAGTTGCACAACCTGCGATCACATCTACATCTTTATAAGTTTCTTTAATCTTATTCACCATCGCCTCTATCACTTCTTCTCTTACTTCAGGATACGAAATAATGAGTCGATTATCGCAATAGATTGGAGATTGAATACCCGATGTCCAAGTGAAATATTTCTCTGTATTTAATTTTAAGGCTCCGATCTTAATCAATTGTTTGGCTATGCTCATCATTCCACTCCTTTATTGCTTGTTCATATGATTTCTTAGGATTTTCTGACTGTGTTATACTTCGTCCCATCACCAAAAAATCAGAATAGCTGGCTTGATTGGGAGTCGCTACACGTTTTTGATCATTCGATTGATCGCCTTTTAGACGAATTCCCGGAGTAACCGTCAGAAAGTCATCTCCACAAGTTTGCTTTATTTTTTGCGCTTCCCAGACTGAACTTACAACGCCATCAGCTCCTGCTTTTTGAGCTAATGCTGCGTAAGAATCTACGATTTGTTCCATTGAATCATTTATTAATAATTCCTCTCTCAACATATCTTGAGTTGTTGATGTTAACTGAGTAACAGCCAATAAAACGGGACTTTGATCACTTCCAATTTCATTCAAACCTTCTTTTGCTGCTTTCATCATTTCAAAACCACCAGACGCATGGACGTTAACCATATCCACTTCTATAGCAGCTAAGCTTTTCATAGCTTGGTAAACAGTGTTAGGAATATCGTGAAGCTTTAAATCTAAAAAGATAGGATGCCCTTGTTCTTTTAACGTTTGAATTAAGGATGGACCTTCACGATAAAAGAGCTGCATTCCTACTTTAACCGGAGCTCCAGTTAAATGATTGTTTTTTAAAAATTGAATGGCTTCTTCTTGGGTTGCAAAATCTAGCGCTATGAATATAGACCGATTCATGAGATAGCTGCCCCTTTCAGTTCATCGAGAGAGTGAATACCATATTGTTCTAAGACCTTAGGCAGGTTATCAACCAGCTCTTTACATATAAATGGATTCTGAAAATTTGCCGTACCAACCGCAACAGCATCTGCACCAGCTATTAAAAATTCAAGAACATCTTCAGCCGTACAAATGCCCCCCATCCCAATGATTGGTAGACTTGTTTGTTGACGCACTTGATGAATCATGCGAATCGCAATCGGTTTAATCGCAGGTCCAGATAAGCCACCCGTCTCATTCGCAATTAATGGTTTACGACTTTTTAAATCTAGTTGCATCCCCGTTAAGGTATTGATCATCGACAAGCCATCTGCACCAGCTTCTTCAACCGCCTTAGCAATGCTCACGATATTGGTGACATTAGGTGATAATTTAACAAATAAAAGCTTATTCGTAACGTCTTTTACCTTTTTAGTTAACTCATATGCTAAGTCAGGCTCTGTTCCAAACTGTATACCGCCTTCTTTCACATTTGGGCATGAAATATTAAGTTCCAGTGCTTTAATCGTGGAGCTCTTTGAGAGCTTTCTGGCAACCTCTACATACTCTTCCTCAGAGCTGCCAGCCACATTGGCTATTACAGGGGTATGGAAAGGTTCTAAAAATGGTAGTTCGTTTTCAATAATTTGATCCACACCTGGGTTTTGAAGTCCAATAGCATTTAACATGCCAGACGGTGTCTCCGCAACTCGAGGAGTGGGGTTTCCAAAGCGTGGATTGCCTGTTGCTGCTTTGATGACAATCGCACCTAATTCATTTAAATCATAAAACTGGCTAAACTCTTTTCCAAAGCCAAAACATCCTGATGCTGGCATAATCGGATTTTTAAGGACTAATCTACCTAATTTAACAGATAAATTCATAATGTCACCTCTTTTGAATGAAAGACAGGTCCATCTTGGCAAATCTTCACATAGCCTTTCTCGTTAATGGCGGGACATACGCAGGCAAAGCAAGCTCCGACTCCACATCCCATACGTTCTTCAATTGATAAATATCCATCTACATCTATTAATCTTTGTTGAACAGCTCCGAGCATTCCTAAAGGACCACATGCGTAATATTGGTCGAACTTAACACCCATTTGATCTATGACATCTGTTACAAATCCCTTATAACCATACGAACCATCATTAGTAGCAATAAACGTGTCGGCAAAACGACTAAACTTTTGTTCATAGAAAATGGCATCTTTAGATTGATAGCCTAATATGGCGGTGACATGATTTTGGGTGCTTAACTGTTTGACTAGATTATATAACGGTGGGACTCCGACGCCTCCACCAATAACTAAAATGTGCTCATCTTTTATGCCTTCTACTTCAAAACCGTTTCCTAACGGTCCTAATACATTTAAGTTCTCACCGGTTCGGCGATGACTTAGCCACTCCGTTCCATCTCCTATTAATTTATAGATAATCGTTAATTGATTTGCCTTTATATTATAATCAGCTATGGAAAAAGGACGGCGCAACATGTGTGTGGACCCTTCTCCGATTTTTATATGAACAAATTGCCCTGGCCTGGAAATTTGTTGAACTACATTTCCTTGTAATACGATTTCGAACGTATCTGAAGCAATTAATTTGTTAGACTTTACCTCTAAATCTCCTCGAAACATTAAACTAACACCACCGCTCCTTGCTTCGGCATCGGCTCAGCTGTAAATGTCATCGATTCGATGACACTAATCATGGCTCTAGCTGTGTCTAAAGATGTTAAACATGCGACTCCATGTTCAACCGCTTCTCTACGGATTTTAAATCCATCCGTATGAGGCTGTTTACCTCGAGATAACGTATTGATCACGAACTGCACTTTACCCGATTCAATTAATTCTAGTAAATTGTTTTGAGAACCAATTTTATTAACCTTTTGGACTGGGATTCCCATAGATTCAATCGCATTTGCTGAACCCTCAGTCGCAAATAGTTCAAATCCAATGGCATGGAAACGACTAGCAATAGCCTGCATTTCTGATTTGTCTTGATCTGCAACCGTTAATAAGACAGCACCTTCAGTTGGTACGGATAATCCAGATGCTATAATTCCTTTATATAATGCTTTTTCTAAGTTTTGATCTCTTCCAATCACTTCGCCTGTAGACTTCATTTCTGGTCCTAGGGTGATATCCACGCTTCTTAGTTTTTCAAAAGAGAATACCGGAACTTTTACAGAAATTAAGCCTCTCTCTGGTATGACACCATCGATATAGCCTAATTCTTTCAATGTTTTCCCTAACATAATTTGTGTTGCTAGGTTTGCCATCGTCACACCAGTTATTTTACTCAAGAAAGGCACTGTTCGACTCGATCTTGGGTTCACTTCTAACACATAAACTTCATTTTGATGATAAACAAATTGAATATTGATTAAGCCTCTGATTTGTAATTCTTTAGCGATTTTCTTAGTAATATCAACACATCTCTCTTTGATATCCTTGGAGATATTTTGAGTCGGGTAAACGGCAATCGAATCCCCAGAGTGTACGCCTGCACGTTCAATATGTTCCATAACTCCTGGAATTACGACGGTTTCTCCATCACAGATCGCATCTACTTCTAATTCAATCCCTGTTAAGTAACGATCAATTAACACTGGTTTATCTTGGTGAACTTCAACAGCATATTTCATATAGTGTTTTAAATCACTTTCGTCATAAACAATTTCCATTGCTCGACCACCAAGAACATAAGAAGGTCGGACTAATACTGGAAAGCCCAATTCTTTTGCTTGCTCAATAGCTTCTTGTTCGCTTGTCGCGATTCGAGCATTTGGTCTTGGGACATTTAACTTTTCAAGCATTTGCTCAAATTGGTCTCGGTCTTCAGCTATGTCAATCGATTGTTTAGTGGTACCTAAAATCGGAACCCCATACTTCTCTAATCCATCGACTAATGAAATGGGCGTTTGCCCACCGAATTGAACAATGACACCTTCTGGTTTTTCTAAGTCAATCACATTGAGGACATCTTCCAATGTTAACGGTTCGAAATATAGTTTATCTGAGATTTGAAAATCAGTTGATACTGTCTCTGGATTATTGTTCATAATAATCGCTTCATAACCCGCTTCTCTAAGTGCTAGCACTGAGTGGACAGTAGCATAGTCAAACTCAATTCCTTGACCAATTCGGATTGGACCAGATCCGATGACTAATATTTTCCTTCTATTGGTAACTTGTGACTCATTTTCTTCTTCATAGGTGCTGTAAAAGTATGGTGTTTCCGATGTGAATTCAGCTGCACACGTATCTACCATTTTGTAAACTGGACATAAATCGTTCATAACTCTAAATGACCGAACATCTTCTTCTGCTGTGTTCCATAACCTTGCGATTGTCTCATCCATGAACCCTTTTTGTTTTGCTTCTTTCATTAGTTCTAAATCCCAATGATTTTTTTCTAATTGATGTTCTAACTGAATTAAACCTTGTAATTTATATAAGAAAAATAAATCAATTTCGGTGTAATGATGAATGTCTTCGAGTGTAAATCCTCTTCTAAAGGCTTCAGCTATTAGGAAAAGTCGTTCATCATCTGCAACTTTCAATCGTTTCATCAGGTTTTCCATTGATAACTTTTCAACTTTAGGTAAGTACAAGTCATTCGTACAAATTTCTAATGAACGTACAGATTTAAGTAATGATTCTTCTAACGTTCTTCCTATTCCCATCACTTCTCCTGTTGCCTTCATTTGAGTCCCTAATGTTCGATTTGCTGCGTGAAATTTATCAAATGGCCAGCGTGGAATTTTAGTGACCACATAATCAAGAGCTGGTTCAAAATGAGAATAAGTGGAACCTGTTACAGGGTTAATCATTTCATCTAACGTTAATCCGACAGCTATTTTGGCTGCAATCCGTGCAATCGGATACCCAGTAGCTTTAGATGCAAGGGCTGACGAACGACTCACTCTTGGGTTAACTTCAATCACATAATAATTAAAGCTGTTAGGATCTAGTGCTAGTTGGACATTACATCCACCTTCGATTTTAAGCGCACGGATAATGTTAAGGGATACATTTCTTAACATTTGATATTCATAATCACTTAATGTTTGCGAAGGGGCTACAACCATTGAATCGCCTGTATGAATACCGACTGGATCAATATTTTCCATGTTACAAACCACAATGGCATGGTCTTCTCCATCTCGCATAACTTCATATTCAATTTCTTTATATCCTGCAATGCTTTTTTCGATTAAGCATTGGTTTACTGGTGACGCGTCTAATCCATTACGAACAATTTCTACTAATTCCTCTTCCGTCTCGCAGATTCCTCCTCCAGTCCCCCCCATAGTGTAAGCAGGACGCACAATGACTGGATAGCCTGTCGCATGAGCAAATTGCTTTGCTTCATCAACTGTTTGAACAATATCACTTTCCGGGACGGGTTCTCCTAATTCATACATGAGACTTCTAAACGATTCACGGTCTTCAGCTTGTTGAATTGCACTTAATTTCGTGCCAAGCAATTCAACACCATATTGTTCTAAAATGCCTCTTCGGTCTAATTCCATTGCCATATTCAAACCTGTTTGACCACCTAATGTTGGTAAGATAGCATCTGGCTTTTCTTTTCGTATTATTTTAGTTAAAAATTCAGGTGTTAATGGTTCCATATAAATTTGATCAGCCATGGTTTCATCCGTCATAATTGTGGCTGGGTTAGAGTTAGCTAAGATGACTTGATAGCCTTCATCTTTCAAAGCTTGACATGCTTGAGTACCAGCATAATCAAATTCCGCAGCCTGACCTATAATGATTGGACCTGAACCGATCACAAGAATTTTTTCGATGTCTGTACGTTTAGGCATGAGTAACCCCTCCTGTTACTTTCTGTAAAAATTGATCAAATAATTGGTTCGAGTCTTGTGGACCTGGTGAGCTTTCAGGGTGATACTGAACTGAAAAAACATCATAAAGTTCATGCTCCAACCCTTCTACAGTGTCATCATTTAATGCAATTTGAGTCATTTTTAAACTCGTTTGAGCTAATGATTCTTGAGTAACGGCATATCCATGATTTTGAGATGTCATCCAAACTTCACCTGTTCGCAAATCTTTGACTGGATGATTATTCCCTCTATGACCGAACTTCATCTTATGTGTATCAGCACCACAAGCAAGAGCTATAAGCTGGTGGCCAAGACATATTCCAAAAATAGGTACTTTCCCGATTAAACCTTTAACTAATTCAATACCTACTGTCACATCTTTCGGGTCTCCTGGACCATTCGATAACATGACGCCATCAGGTTTTAACTGTAGGACTTCTTCAGCTGAAGTATTATAAGGTACGACTGTGATATGACAATGTCTTTGAGTAAACTCTCTTAAAATTCCATGTTTCATACCAAAATCAACTAGTACAATTCGTTCGCTTTTTCCTGGAACAACGTATGGCTTAACCGTTGAAACCCTTTGGACTTGATCACGCTTAAACGTAAAATCGTTTAAACGTGCTTTAATTGCTTCTAAGTCCTCAATTGATTCCACCATGACACCTTTCATCGTTCCTTGTTCACGTATCTTTTTTACAAGTCGTCTCGTATCAATATTCGCTATTCCAGGAATTTCTTTCTGTTTTAAAAAACTGTCTAAAGACCATTCTTTTCGGAAGTTTGATGGAAATTCTGCATACTCTTTTACAATAAAACCTGAGATGGATGGTTGAATAGTTTCAAAGTCATCTCGGTTAATGCCGTAATTTCCGATTAACGGATAGGTCATGACCACAAACTGATCACAATAGGATGGATCAGAAATGGTTTCCTGATAACCTGTCATGCCAGTATTGAACACGACTTCACCGAATTTTTCAGTTATAGGTGCTCCAAATGCTTTACCTTCAAACCAAGAACCATCTTCTAGGATTAAATAGCGTTTAGACATGAGCCTCTTCCTTTCTCCAAATTATTTTTCCTTCAACTAATGTCATCGTTGGAATCCCCTGAACATTCCATTGGTTAAACGGTGTGTTACGACCTTTTGAGGCAAACTCAGACGAATCAATAGTTTGCTGTTGATCTAAATCGACTAATACTAAGTCAGCAACTGAACCGACCTTCATCGTTCCATAAGGTAAATTAAAGATTTGTGAAGGTTTAATGGTGATCCAATCAACTAATTGCTGTAATGTAAATGTGTTGTTTTTAACAAAATGTGTATACAGTAAAGGAAATGCCGTTTCTAAGCCAACGATTCCAAATGGAGAGTTTAGAAACCCATTGGATTTTTCTTGTTCCGTATGAGGAGCATGATCGGTAGCGATACAATCAAGCGTACCGTCTAATAATCCTTCAATAAGAGCTTGACGATCGTCTTTTGAACGTAACGGAGGATTCATTTTATAATTCGCATCATCAGATGGAATATCATCTTCACATAATAATAAATGGTGAGGAGAGACCTCAGCTGTAACAGGAATGCCAGCACGTTTTGCATCTCGAATCACGCGAACGGATTCTTTTGTACTCACATGACATACGTGATAATGACAACCTGTTGCTTCAGCAAGTAGAACGTCACGAGCAATATGTACAGACTCGCTAACAGAAGGGATACCTGGAAGGTTTAACTCAATACTTTTCTGACCATCGTGCATCACACCATCATAGACTAGTGTGTTTTCTTCACAATGCGCTACAATTGAAGCACCTGCTTTCTTAGCTCGCTTCATAGCGTCTAACATCATATTCGCAGATTGAACACCTACTCCATCATCTGTAAAAGCAAAAGCTCCTTGATCTTTTAATGTGTCAATATCAACT
Source organism: Piscibacillus halophilus (assembly GCF_900110685.1). Lineage (GTDB taxonomy): Bacteria > Bacillota > Bacilli > Bacillales > Alkalibacillaceae > Piscibacillus > Piscibacillus halophilus. The sequence goes on along the minus strand of NZ_FOES01000001.1, from coordinate 53,417 downwards.
AATGCATAACCCTCTTGGGATTTAGTAATCGCAACATAAGGAAGAACTCTAACGTGAGCTGTTTCTTCAATACGATTTAAAACTTCCTTTAAAGATTCTTCTGAATCAGGAACAGGATTAGTATTAGGCATTGAACAAACTGTTGTAAAACCACCTCTTGCCGCAGCTAATGTTCCAGTTTCTATTGTTTCTTTTGCCTCCCCACCTGGCTCGCGAAGATGAATGTGAACATCTACAAAACCAGGAAATAGGTATTGGCCTTTTGCTTCAACAACTTTAACATTAGGTTTGCTGAGGTTAGTTCCAATTGCTTTAATTTTTCCACATTCAATTAAAACATCGACTAATCCTTGTTCTAGTACATGGGCATTTTTAATAAGTAAGTTCATAGGATTTTCCTCCTTTAGTTGTGTATGTGTTAATAATGGCTTGCCTAATCGCAACCCCATTAGTCATTTGCTTAAAAATACGAGAGCGATCACACTCAATTAATGAGGAATCAATTTCAACGCCACGATTAACTGGTGCTGGATGCATAATGATACTATCTTTTTTCATCCGTTTTTCTCGATCTACGGTAAGACCATATTTTGTTAAATAGTCGTTGACATCTGCTTGTTGTTTATGACGTTCTTTTTGAACTCTTAAAAGCATTAACACATCAGCCTCTTCAACCGCTTCATCCATATGGATATAATCAACTGATAGACTTGGGTCTTGCCATTCCGATTGAGAAACCATTTTCACATGAGCGCCTAGTCTCATTAGGGCTTGAGCGTTCGACCGGGCTACTCGGCTGTGTAAAATATCTCCACAGATGACCACGTTTAACCCTTCAAATCGGTTAAACTCCTGCCTGATTGTAAACAAGTCTAGTAAACTTTGCGTAGGGTGCTCTCCTGTTCCATCACCTGCATTAATAATAGGGATTGATATATTAGAAAGTTCTTCGTAATAGCGTTCCTGACCATGTCTGATGACTACCAAATCAGCCCCGATTGCTTCGATCGTTTTAACTGTGTCATACAGTGATTCGCCCTTCGTGACACTTGATGTTTCAGGTGTGAATGATAAGAGACTCACACCTGAATTAATACAAGCCTTCTCGAAGCTCAACTTTGTGCGCGTCGATGGTTCATAAAACAACAAAGCTGCTGTTTTATTTAGCGATCGGATAGTTCTTTGTTCTTGAATGTGCTGCGCATCGTCTAGAATTCTATAAATCTCATCTTTCGATAAATCATTAATAGAGAAAAAATGATTCACAAATATTCCTCCTTATTAGCTTGCTTGTCGATTCTTTTTATCTACTTCAAACATGCGATCATCACCTTTAGAAGCCTCTTCTCTACCAGGTAGAATTAAGTTTAAGATGACCCCGACAATGGCTGATAAAGCCATTCCAGAAACTTGTAGATCAAAATCCGGAAGTTGAACCTCAATGTACATCCCGCCAATCCCAATGACTAAAATAACGGAGGCAATGATTAAATTGCGGTTTTTCCCAAGGTCAACGTGATTGTCTATTAACATTCTTAATCCACTTGAAGCAATAATCCCGAATAGTAGGATGGACACTCCACCCATAACGGGTGTTGGAATTGACTCAATGATGACCGCAATGATATCAATAAAACCGAAGAAGATCGCTAATACTGCTGCTCCTCCGATGACAAACACACTAAACACTCTTGTAATTGCAAGAACCCCTATGTTCTCGCCATAAGTCGTATTTGGTGGCCCACCTAACATAGAAGCAATCACAGTTGCAATTCCATCCCCTAAGATAGACCTGTGTAAACCTGGTTTTTTAATGAAGTTTTGGCTCGTAACTTTTGATAAAACCATCTGATCACCAATATGTTCTGTAATCGTCACTAAGGCGATTGGAACCATAATTCCGACAATGGACCAGCTTATTACGCTAAATGGTGAAAAATCTACAAATGGTATTAAGAAATCTGGTTTCGTGAAAACAGCTGCGAAAAACTCTCCCATGCTACTAGCGTTCATCAGTTCATTCCAGCTAGCTTTAATCGATGAAGTGTCGACAATGCCAGCAAATAAGGCAATTAGGTATCCACCAACAATACCTAGTAAAATCGGGATGATTTTCCAAAATCCTTTAAAGAAAATGGATGCGATGATGGTAATCGATAATGTTATTAGTGCAACTCCGATAAACGTTAAACTGTAGTTCCCATCTGCATCATTCATCGCCATGTCAATAGCTGTTGGTGCTAACCCTAAACCAATGACCATAATAACGGGCCCCACAACAACTGGAGGTAAAATGTTAAGCAACCAATTCACTCCAACTAATCGGATCAATAAAGCCACGATTCCGTATACAACACCGACTAAAAATGCCCCTACCATGGCTCCTGCTAAACTCTCAACCTGAGTTGCCACGACTATCGGTGTAATGAAGGCAAAGCTTGATCCCAAGTAAGCCGGTATTTGACCTCTAGTGATTAACAAGTAGGCTAATGTTCCGAGTCCACTCGTAATCAACGCTACACTCGGAGACATTTCCGTTAAAAATGGTACTAATATCGTCGCACCGAACATCGCAAATAAATGCTGTAAACTTAAAATTATCCACTTATTCCATTTCGGTACATCTCTAACATCTAAAACTTTATCAGTTGAATTCATTTGATCTCCCCCTAAATGGTTTTTCGTCCATAAAAAAACCTCTTTACGAAAGGTCGCAAAGAGGTACACCTGTACATACTACTCTCGGTAATATCATACAAGTCACGTTCACAACCTTCCTAGCCTCTCTGGACTATACTTAAAGGTTTTCTATATTTAGTTATTCATAAATACTCACTTGATCAACTTCGTCGGATTCCTCTAGCTGGACTTTGATGACTTCGTCCTGTGAGGTTGGAATGTTTTTGCCGACATAATCGGCTCGTATCGGTAATTCACGGTGGCCACGATCCACTAACACAACTAACTGGATTATCTTTGGTCTCCCGATATCCATTATCGCATCCATCGCTGCTCGAACTGTTCGTCCCGTGTATAGCACGTCATCGACTAGAATGACATTTTTTCCAGCGATGTTTTGTGGAATGTTACGTTGGTTTACCGTTGCCTCATTTACCGTTTCGCGATTAGATAAATCGTCTCGATATAGCGAGATATCCAATTCCCCAGTTTCAATCGTGACATTTTCGATTTGTTCAATATTTTTTTGAATTCGTTTGGCAAGTGGCAAGCCACGAGTTTTAATCCCAACTAGTATTAAATCGTCTGTTCCTTTGTTTCGTTCAATAATTTCGTGGGATATCCGCTTTATGGCTCGTGCTATAGCTGCTTCATCTAGAAGTTGTGTTTTTTCCTTCATGACATCCCTTCCCTCCTCATTCATACAAAAAGCCCTCTTTTGCACACAAGGTGACAAAAGAGGGCTTTGGATATACGAATCCCTACTAACCGTTCAAATCGTCACCTTGTTAGCCTCTCTGGACTATGCTTAAAGGTTTTTATTCTAATTATTCATTTTAAAGCTTTCATGAAAAATGTCAATAGATTTTTGCCACATTCTCTAGTGTTTCTTGAAAAATTTCTGGTGGTTCAGAGGTAAATGTCATTTGTTCTCCTGTCATCGGATGAGTGAATGACAACTTTCTAGCGTGTAAGGCTTGTCCTTGAACATTTAATGTTTTACGTCGCCCATACTTTGGATCTCCTACTAAGGGATGGTCAATATATTGAAAATGTACCCTAATTTGATGTGTACGGCCCGTTTCTAAATCGCAATAGACATGAGTAAATTTCTCAAACCGATCTACGACCGAAAAGTGAGTGATAGCTGGTTTTCCACTTTCAACAATTGCCATCTTTTGACGATCATTTGGGTCCCGACCAATAGGGGCATCGATGGTTGCTTTATCATGTTCAATAACACCATGAACAATGGCTTCATACTGACGGTTGACCTCTTTATTCGCTAATTGTTCTGAAAGTAGTTCGTGGGCTTTATCGTGCTTAGCCACTAGAAGTAAACCACTCGTATCTTTATCAATTCGATGAACAATCCCTGGGCGATGAACGCCATTAATTCCCGATAAATCATTACAATGATAAAGTAGAGCATGGACTAGCGTACCTGTACGGTGTCCATGTGACGGGTGTACTACCATTCCCTTCTCCTTATTAACAACAAGTAAATGTTCATCTTCATATTTAATGTCTAAAGGAATATTCTCAGGCTCAATTTCAAGCTCCTGAACTTCTGGTTCTTCCCATTCGATTTGGTCTTCAAGTTGACACTTATAGTTACTCTTAACTGATTCTCCGTTAACGTATACATAGCCATCCTTGATCCAAGACTGAACCTGGTTTCTCGAAGCTTCTTTGTTTAAGTCTGTTAACACTTTATCAATTCGCTTATTTTGATATTCTTTTGTTACAACAAAATGCTGTTTACTCATTGACTTTCTTTCCTTTATTCTTCATTTCATCAATTAACATGATGATAATGACTAAAATCACACCTACCGTTAGGGCTGAATCGGCAATATTAAAAATTGGGAAATCATATCCAAAAATATTTAGATCAATAAAATCAATCACTTCTTGTAAAAAGATTCGGTCTATAAAGTTACCGATTGCTCCTCCTAAAATAAAAGCAAAGCCAACCATTAGCCATGGATAACTATCTTTATATAGTTGCATGTAATAAATAATGACTCCTATCACGATCAACGTGACAAGATAAAATAACCACATCTGCCCTTCTAAAATACCCCAAGCTGCACCTGAGTTACGATGAGAAGTAATCCAAAAAAAGCCTGGAATCACTTGTACAGATTCAAATAACTGCATTGAATTGGCGACTGTCCATTTAGTTACTTGGTCAAAAATAATTATAAGTAGTGTTATGATATAGTATTTCACTTTGCTACCTCCATTAATAGCTATCCTATAGAATTTTACCATAAAATCTTAAATTAGACGATTAACAAGAAAAAACGTTTCCGGTCTAAAGTCGGAAACGTCCATTTTCTATTTGAGCATAAAAACATTATGTTTTAAGGGTTTGTTTATTAATATTGAAAATTTGATCGGAAATGTTTTAAAGGTCTTAGAATTAATTTTTGATAGGTTTTTCTATTATAAGTGTTTTTTGGGAAACTTCTTCTAACCTACCATCATCCATTTCAAATATACGATCCCCATATTCAATAACATCATAATCATGAGTCACAAATAAGATTGTTCGCCCTTCTTCTTGCAATTGCTTTAATATTTGTAACACTTCATCCCTTGTGGATCGATCTAAATTCCCTGTTGGTTCATCACAAACGAAAATATCAGGATTGTTAAGTAATGCTCTTGCAATTGCTACACGTTGTTGTTCACCACCTGACAATTGATTAGGTAATGCATCTTGTCGATGTTCTATATTCAGCTGTTCCATTAATTCTTCTGCGCGTTTTAACAATATCGATTCATTTTGATATGGTAATTCCGGCAACATCACATTTTGCTTAGCTGTATAAGCAGGAAATAGCTGATAATCTTGATAAATATACCCAATGTGTTGTCTACGGAATTCACGTCGGTCTTCTTCAGATTTTGAATGAATGGGTAAATCACCTATGTTTATTATTGAACCACGATCAGCGGACATTATTCCACTTAAACATTTAAGGAGTGTTGTTTTTCCTGAACCTGAACGTCCAATAATATTAACCCATTCTCCCTTATTCACTTTAAATGTCACTTGATCTAATACTTTCTTTTGTTCCACGTTTGATTCATAAGTTTTGGATAGATTCATTACATTAATATCCATCAAGATACCCCTCTCATCAAAATTTGTCTTAATCCCACTTTCAAAACAATTGTCAAGGCAAACAATATACTTAAGGTAACAATCAAATTAATACCTACGACTGTTAAATTCACTGGGAAAAAAACTACGACTGCTATGATCCCAATTATATTCCCCATAACTACAGAAGGACTCACCCATGATAAAGTTTCTTTTGTATAGGACCTTCTAATATCTTTATTTTGCCATCCCATTACCTTTAGAAATTCAATCTGTTCTTCACGTTCCTTCCACATTCGGTAAATGGATTCACTTAATGTGTATACTGTTAATAACACGACACTTAATAAAAGAATGATTTGTAGTTCATTAATTTGAAAATGAATATATTGCCCTAAATCTGTGACACTGATACGATTTGAAACAACTTGTTGTACGGTAAGCAAAAATGCAATAACTGAAGTGGAAAATAAAAGCTGTAAACTCGCTGCTTGTATATGTCTACGGTAATAATAAATATTCGCTATTAAAAATGATTGTCTAGGTTTATGTGTTTTATTATTTTTTTGCTTATACAAAACTGTAAAACTGGCATGTATGATCATAACTATAAAAATAGTGATACTCCATCCTATTAACATTAAAATATCAATTCCAAACGAAAGAAGTAATATTACTAATGATAGAACAACACTTAACACTATTTGAATTCCCCACTGTGCTCTATAAAATGTTTGAATCGTTGATGGTTTCCATCCTATTAATCCTAATCTAATTTTATCTTCATATAACTCATGTTCCATTGTGCGAATTCGCGCTACGAATGATAATAGTGCTACTAGTATAAAAGATATTGAAATAACAATTGAGAATACATTCCAACTATTAATTATTGATTCTGCTGCTCCCAATGTTGTCCAAGGCATCACAACCATGCCAATTCCTTCAACTTGAACATCAATATTTTGGTGTGAAGCCCCAGCCACAATATCAACATGAAGTCCCATCTCTTCAATTTCTTCAGCTACGTGCTGAATTTTCTGAGAGGCTTCTTCCGTATAACCAGATAATCCAGCTACTTTGACACGAATAGCATCTATTGGTGCTTCACCCTTAAACTCGTCCGCCCAGTCGATTGAAATCAGCCCATTGGCTGGTAAAGATAAAAAACTTCCTGGGTGATGAGTCGGTTTCAGTTGTTCTCCTGTTTCTTTTAGGTGTCCATATTGATAGTGATAAATACCCATCGGACTAGCAGCTAAGGAATCAACATACTCTCCCACAGTAACAGTGTCAACTTGAAATAGATTCAATAAATCACTATTATCACCATTCACATCATATTCTTGAAACTGAACTTGTTCCAAGTCACGATGAATAGGTATTTCCCCTTCATAGTCCAATAGTTCTATAGATAAACCATTCTGCGTCTTTTGATATTTAGGTGATAATGATTTGTATATAACATTTTGAGATAAGTATCCAGAAGACCTTCCCGCTTCTCCATGCTCGTCTATGTCATACTCAGATTCCATAACAATATTATAATCATCATCAATCATATACCATTCTTGTTCAAAAGGACTAAGATGCTCAAAAAAATTAATGATATGTACTTGCTCATCGGTTTCTTCAATGGTGTCTAAAGCTTCCTTGACTTCATCTCGCTCTTCAACATGTTCCCCTCTAAGTTCAGCATAATACTCTAAATCACTTAAGCTTTGATTTGGTGACAAATCAACAGCCTGTTTCAAATCGTTAATTTCTTGATGAGTAATGTCTAATCTCTCTATTAAAACTTCAGTTGTAATAGGTGTCGACGATTCTGCTATATCAATGAGTGGTATTAACTGACTTTCTTCAGGGAATGTCTGAACGTTGTTAATGTTTTTATTTAATATAGAAAAATCTATTCCTGTTAATTCCTTCTCTTCTTGTGGATCAATAGCTATTACTGGATGATATGAGGAGGGAATTTCGAAGTTTGCATTATCAAATTCTCCAAATATATTCATTAATTCTATAGGATAAAAATAATCATAAACTACCTCATTATCCTTGAACAAATAAGCAGTCTGTTGATTAATCAAATAAGTATTAACACCATCTGTTGTTTTGTAACTAACGGTATACCGATTGGACCCTTCTTCCTTTGGTAATTGATACATCTGATCAATCTTAGTAAAAAATCCTAAAGATGCAACGGGTGCAGCGGTTTCAATTCGTGGGTCTTTTTTGATGTTTTCCCATTGTTCATATGTAATTCCACCATTACCAACACCTAGATAATTCTCCTCAACCACACCGAGTTCTCTTTCAATTTCTGATTGACTTGCACGAACAAGTAAATCGTAATCACCTCTGGAAAAATCGGTTATATCAGCATTAACCTGCTCATGACCTTCCCATACCATCTTAAAAGCCGTTGGACTTAAAGTGAAGATCACAATTAACATGAGAATCATGACAATTATTGACTTTTTATTATTTATAATATGTTGTACGTGAAGTGAAAACATTTTATCCCACCTTGTTATAAAACAAAGGTTACACCTAGTGCAACCTTTGTTTTATTCTTATTAACGAACCCATGTAACTGTTGCGTAATCATGATCCATGCCATAATCGTAAATAGCCCTAGCTGTTACATTAAAGTTTTTTAAACTTCCACTAGGGTTATAACGATGACTAAAACTGTGTGAACTACTGTATGAAGTATATTCCAGAGACTTAGAGCCGTCACCTGGATTTAAAGTATAAGTGATAGGCATACTCCCATTATTATGTGATGCATAAACAGTCCAATTAGCTCGTTCCGCTCCTTGGACTCTCTGACTAGTAGGTGTTACAGATACCACTATTGAATTTATGTGATTTTCTTCTATTTCCTCACCACTTACTTGAGAATTACTTTCCTCAGCAATAATAATGACTGAAAAAGTAACCATAAATGTAATAACTAAAACAGTAATTAGACTAACTTTTTTTATTTAATAGCCTCCTATTCTTATTTTTTGTTTGTGTCTCACTTAGATGAATAGTTTACGCCTCCTCTCTCTAAATTTTTTTAATATTCAAATTTTAACATTTTATTTATTTTTGTAAAATATTTACTTGGGATTTTCTGAAAAATATGTTGATATGTACTTGGTAATGGAATGAACACGATGTGATACTTACAAAATTCCGTCTCACACGACTTTTTAAATAATTTGACCATATAAAAACACCCCAAAGGTTAGACTTTTACTCTAACTTTGGGGTGAACTGAACTACTTAATTATATTCTAGGACTCCATCTTTTTATCTACCACATCTGCGCAACGTTCACATAAATCAGGGTGTTTTTCATCTTTTCCAACGGTATGTGATGCCACCCAGCAACGTTGACACTTTTCACCATCATGTTTTTCTACAGCTACTGAAACTCTGTCATATGATTTTGCTAAATCGTGACTCTGAGCTAAATTAACCTCTGATACGATTAAATACTGATGTAAATGTTTCATGGATTCTAATAAGTCCATGGTTGCTTCATCTTTTGGTACGATTGTTAATTTTGCTTCCAATGACTTACCAATGATTTTATCCGCACGTGCTTCTTCTAATGCTTTTAACACATCTTCACGGACTTCCATAAAGTCTTCCCATTTTCCTTTAATCGTTGCTTCATTTTTAACTTCTCTAGCTTCAGGCATATCTGTTAGTTGAACACTTTCTTCTTCAACCCCTGGGATATACTGCCAAACTTCCTCTGAAGTATGAGACAGAATTGGTGATAGTAGTTTGCTTAAACTTACAATCATGTCGTAATAAACCGTTTGAATACTACGACGACGGTGATCGTCTGCTTTTTCAATATATAGAATATCTTTTGCGAAATCTAAATAGAATGAACTTAAATCAACCGTACAGAAGTTGTTGATAGTATGATAAATCGTTGAATACTCATAATCATCATATGCTTTTCGTACCTTACAAATGGTTTCTTGTAAACGAATTAACATATACTGATCGACTTCTTCTAAATCTGCTTCTGGAACGGCATCTTTAGTCGGATCAAAATCGTGTAAGTTGCCAAGTAAGAAACGGAATGTGTTACGAATCTTACGGTAGACCTCTGCCACTTGTTTTAAAATATTGTCTGATACACGTACGTCAGCTGAGTAATCTGTACTTGCTACCCAAAGACGTAAAATGTCGGCTCCTAATTGCTTCATAATCTTAGAAGGAACCATCACATTGCCAAGAGATTTACTCATCTTACGACCTTCACCATCTAAAGTAAATCCGTGACTTAAAATACCTTTATAAGGTGCTTTACCTGTTACAGCCACTGAAGTTGTTAACGAAGAGTTAAACCAACCACGATACTGATCTGACCCTTCTAAATATAAATCGGCTGGACGGTCTAAATCATCACGTTCAACTAATACTCCTTGATGTGTCGAACCTGAGTCAAACCAAACATCCATGATATCCGTTTCTTTTGTAAACTTTCCATTCGGGCTTGATGGATGAGTGAATCCTTCTGGTAATAAATCTTTAGCCTCGCGTTCAAACCAAACATTTGAACCGTGTTCTCTAAATAAGTTGGCTACGTGTTCGATCGTTTCTTCATTGATAATTGGCTCACCGTTTTCTCCATAGAATACTGGAATTGGTACACCCCACACACGTTGACGTGAAATACACCAATCTTCACGATCCTTCACCATGTTGTGCATGCGGATTTCACCCCAATGAGGGTGCCAATTCACGTTTTTGATGGCTTCAAGCAAGTCTTCACGGAAATCTTTAACAGAAGCAAACCACTGTGATGTAGCACGGAAAATCGTTGGCTTTTTCGTACGCCAGTCATGTGGGTAAGAGTGAGTGATGAATTCAAGCTTTAATAATGCTCCTACTTCATCTAATTTTTGCGTGATTTCTTTGTTTGCTTTGTCATAAAACTGGCCTTCAAATCCTGGTGCTTCTTCTGTAAAGACACCTTTTTCATCTACAGGGCAAAGAACATCTAAATCATATTGTTTTCCAATCCAGAAGTCATCTTCACCATGACCTGGTGCCGTGTGAACACAACCCGTACCAGATTCAGTTGTAACGTGTTCACCTAGAATGACTAGTGAATCACGATCGTAGAATGGGTGTTTTGCAACGACGCGCTCTAAATCTTGACCTTTTAGAGATTTAACAACTGTTGGGTTTTCCCATTCAAGCTTCTGAGTGACTTCTTCTAATAAGTCATGTGCAATGACATATTTAGAACCACTTGCTTCTACTACTGCATATTCCAATTCAGGATGAACAGCAATAGCTAAGTTAGCAGGAATCGTCCAAGGAGTTGTCGTCCAGATTACGATTTTTTCATCGCCATCTAATACACCATTTCCATCCGTTACATCAAAAGCGACATAAATAGAAGGTGAACGTTTATCCTGATATTCAATTTCCGCTTCAGCTAACGCTGATTCAGAAGATGGCGACCAATAAACCGGCTTCTTACCTTTATAGATATAGCCACGTTTTGCCATCTCACCAAATACTTTAATTTGCTGAGCCTCAAATTCAGGTTTTAAAGTAATATATGGGTTATCCCAGTCACCACGAACACCTAATTGTTTAAATTGTTCACGCTGACGATCGATTTGATCAAGTGCATATTCTTCACATAGTTTTCTGAATTCAGTAATACTTAGTTCTTTACGTTTAATTTTTTTCTTCTTTGTAAGGGCGACTTCAATTGGAAGCCCGTGTGTATCCCATCCAGGTACGTATGGAGCATGGTAACCGGACATCGATTTATAACGTACAATAAAATCTTTTAGAATTTTATTGAGCGCATGCCCCATGTGTAGGTCACCATTTGCATATGGAGGACCATCGTGTAGCACAAATAATGGTCGACCTTTAGTGCGTTCTTGTACTTTTTCATAAATATTTTCTTCTTCCCAACGTTTCTGCATTTCAGGTTCGCGCTTCGGTAAGTTACCACGCATTGGGAAGTCTGTTTGCGGCATTAAGAGCGTTTCTTTATAACTCATGCAAATCCTCCTTAATATTGATAAGATCGTAAATAGTCCAATATCATTCTTGACGAAAAAATGAAGAGATAAAAAAAGAGTTTTCTCATCCCACATAGGGACGAGAAAACTCGCGGTACCACCCTGATTGAATAACCGATATTGATTATTCCACTCAACATTCTTAACGTGAATGAACCGTCCTTTTCTACTTCGTTCAAAAAGGAACTCCGGGATGATCTTCCTTAAGGTATCGTTACTAGGCTCGCACCAACCCTAGCTCGCTTAAACGCATAACTCTTAAGTACTGTTCCCATCTACGTTTTTAAATCATTTTTAATATTATTATACGATATGAAATTATATGGAAAAATGCGAATTTCGTCAAGAAAAATTATTCAGAAGTTGAATATTCATCAATTCGCTGTTCATCATCTTCTTCCGACTCTAACTGAAATAAGTCTTCCCAGTCATCATTATCAATGATATCTAATTGAGCTTCGACTAACATTTTCAATCTTGTACGGAACACTTTAGCTTGTTTCTTAAGCTCTTCAATTTCCATCGAAACTGTACGTGATTTTGCTAATGCTTCATTCACGATGCGATCTGCGTTCTTCTCAGCTTCTTTAATGATTAATTTTGCTTCCTTATTAGCGTTGTTTTTCACTTCATCAGCTGTTTCCTGAGCGACTAATATCGAACGATTTAACGTTTCTTCAATGTTGTTAAAATGACTATTCTTTTCCTCTAGTTCCTTTACTCTATCTTCTAATGACTTTTTCTCACGAATGACCTTTTCAAAATCTTTAATCACTTGATCTAAAAACTCATTTACTTCGTCTTCATCATAACCACGAAAACCTCTAGTAAATTCCTTGTTATGGATATCTAATGGCGTTAATCCCATTCTTATTGCCCCCTTATTGTACTCATACGTCGGTAGATTACTGTTCTATATTCGACAACAACTATTTAATTCCTTCAATATTTTACTTTAATTTTGCTATACGAATAAGATACTTTTGTTTTTTAGTTTCGCCCAAAATATCGATGACTTTACTTCTTCCCTTTTTCCTTAGTGAAATTAAATCTCCAGGCTCAACAGTAAAAGCAGGATCTTGGACAACACGGTAATTGACCTTCACAGCTTCTTTGTTTATAAAATCTTGAGCTTTTTGTCGGGACATCTGATAAATTTCTTTTAATACAACATCTAGTCTAGTAGATGATACCGTAGTATCTTTTTCGTCCCATTTATGTTTCGGCTCAATAATTTGCGTAAAGGGAACTTCTTTTAACGAAATCGATGTATGTTTGATTTTCGTTAACTGCATCTGTACGAAAACTGCAATGTCTCGATCTAAAATAATCTGAAATATACCATCCTCGACTATTAAATCTCCAATTTTCTTGCGTTGAATCCCTAAAGACATTAACGTCCCTAATACATCTCTGTGACTTAATGATACAAATTTTTGATGATAAGACCCTTCTAATACAGTTAAATCAAATTGATCTTGTCCAACCTCTTCGTAAAAAGGAGCTAAAATGGCTTGTTTACGTTCAGCTTGGTCATAACCGCCAAAAAAACGAAGTTGAAGATCACTTTGCTTACCAATAATAGACTGAAATATCGTTTGTTCGCGAGGGTCTAAGAAGTCTGTTACCACTCTTTTATATTGTACTTCAACTTGCTCTTTCCAATCTAAGGCTTGATCGATAAAAGCTTGTTCTTCTTGTCTAAAATGTTGATAGATGTCCATAATTACCCTCACTACTTATATCGGTTATAATAATTGAATTTAAAATAAAATATTATAGAACAATACTCGAGCGCCTTGTGCTGCAAGGTTTAATACAATAATAGCTACAATTGGGGAAATATCGATCATACCTAATGGCGGTATTATTTTTCTAAATGGTTCTAAAAAAGGTTCACAAATTTTGCCTAACATTTGGCCAATTGACGAATCTCTCGCGCCTGGGAACCAAGACATTAAAATATAAGCAATTAACGCAAATGAATAAATTTCTAAACCAAGAATAATAATATTGGCTAAGTACATCATCATACTATTTACCTACTTTCCATTAAATTGTTCTTCTTCATCAAATAGTTGGCTAATATTTCCTGATATATTAACGTGTTCTGGTGTACATAGAAAAGTTTGTTGACCTAATTTCTGAATATTTCCGTTTAGTGCATAGACGGTGCCGCTTAAGAAATCTACGACTCTACGCCCTGTTTGAGGATCTAAACGTTGTAGATTCACCACAATAGATTGACGCTTCTTTAAATGGTTAGCCAACTCCTGAGCTTCATTATATTCGGTTGGTTCACATAATACCATTTTGGCGTCTTGCTGGATCGATTTAAGACTAACAATGTTGTCTTTTTGCTTCTGTGAAGTATGTTCTTGCTCATTACTCGGCTCTTGTTCTCTTTGTTGACGAACAGGTTCTTCCGTTTCATCATACTCCTCAAATTCAAAAAATGATTTAATTTTATCTTTCAAACTCATGGTTGAACCTCCTCTTATTTACTCTTGTTGCCTACTAAACTTGAACCAATTCTTATATGAGTCGCCCCTTCTTCAATCGCGATCTCAAAATCATGACTCATTCCCATTGATAAATATGTACAAGGTGCGTATTCAAGTTGTCGATCACGCACTTCATCTCTTAAATGACGCAGCTTCTTAAAGCAAGAACGAATTGTATCTTGATCCTCTATTAAAGGGGCCATGGTCATCAAACCAACAACCTCAACATTTTCATACTGACTTAATTGGTCTATAAAAGACTGTAATTCATCAGGATCTAAACCATGTTTTGATTCTTCACCACTCGTATTAACTTGTACAAAACATGGAATCTTTCGTTTAGATCGTTTATTAATTTCCTTAGCTAAGGAAAGACGATCCAAGGAATGAATGTAATCGACTTCTTCTATAATATTTTTTACTTTTCTTGACTGTAATGTACCAATAAAATGCCACTTTACTTGATTTCCAATAGCATGATATTTTTTTTGAAAGCCCTCAAGGCGATTTTCTCCAAGATTTTTAATTCCTGTATCAACAGCTTTTTGGGCTGTTTCAATTGAAACATATTTCGTTATTGCAATCATTTGAATGTCATCGGCTTGACGCCCCGAACGCTGACAAGCCTGAATAATTCGCTTCATGATTTTTTCATAGTTCTCCTGAATCGACATAAATATCCCCTCTTGTACGTCTAGTGGTTTATGTTAAATATATAAAAGCCATCATACGTCCTGTTTTACCTTTGTCGCGTCTATAAGAATATAGCCACTCTTCATCCTCATAAGTACAATAATTCGTAATATAAATATCATCATGGTTAAGATCATTGTCGACTAAATATAGAAAATTTAGTCGTTTTAAATCCAATAAATAATGTCCTTCTGTTGTAGGGGTTAAAACCTCATTATGGTATTTAGGTGGAATATGGTCAACTACACGTTGATCCACCTCATAATTCTTTTTAGAAATGCAAGGTCCAATCACGACCTCCATTTCAGCTGGTTTAATACCTTTTTCACCAAAACGCTGGATCATCTTAGGGCCAATTTCTTGAACCGTTCCTTTCCAACCAGCATGCGCCACCCCTATCCATTTAGAATTTTTTGATTTAAACAATAGCGGAACACAATCAGCATAAAAAGCTGTCAGAACATCTCCCTTTACATTGGTGATCATACCATCTGCATTTTCTTTTGGGTCATGATGTATATACTGTTGGTCATCATAAGGTTCAGATAAATCAACTATTTGGTCACTATTAACTTGATTCAATGACTTCCATTGATCTAAATTAGTATCAATTAGCTCACTAAAGCGTTGTCTATTTTTTAATACATGCTCTTTTTGGTCATGAACGTGGATACCTAAATTCATGGAGTCAAATGGCGGTTCACTAAAGCCACCTTTTCTCGTTGAAAAACCTGCACGGACCCCGGATTCTTTCCAAGGGGAAACTTCTAGTAATTGATGTTTAGATAATTCCAATATTTCCATGATATCGCTCCTTATATTACTCCCATTTTATCATAGTTTAAGCCAATTTTCTTCTATATTTCGGACTCTATTTGTCTTCTGGAAGGTACACGAACTAATATAACATCTTCGCCAATGGTGTCGATATGTGACCAACGTATTAATAATTCCTCATCTTGACCAAATAAACCAAACAATTTACTTCGTGTTGTTACGACCAATGCTAATACGACGCCAACTGTCACGTCAATTTCTAAGTCATTGACAAAGCCTATTTTTTCACCGTTTTCAACATTAATGATATCCTTCGTTTGTAACTCTGATAACAACATCATAATCCCCCCTTTGTCATACATATATGAAATAACATAAAAAAATAGCCCCTGAAATTCAGGGACTACCTTGATTGAATATTAATTTTCTAAAACATTTTTATTCATTTCTTTAATTGCTGATTTCTCTAAACGGGAAACTTGAGCTTGTGAGATTCCGATCTCTTCAGCTACTTCCATTTGAGTTTTCCCTTCAAAGAAGCGTTGATTAATAATCAATTTTTCTCGATCATTTAACCCTTTAATACCTTCACGGATCGCCAAATCATTAATCCAAGACGAATCCTTTTGTTTTTCATCTTTAAGCTGATCCATGACAAAAATCGGATCACTACCATCGTTATAAATTGGTTCAAATAACGAAACAGGATCTTGAATTGCATCTAACGCAAAAACAACATCTTCCTGAGGTACATCCATCTCACGTGCTATTTCTTGTGTCGTTGGTTCCGTAGAAGTTTTACTCATTAGTTGCTCTTTAACTTGTAACGCCTTATAAGCAATATCTCTTAATGATCTTGACACTCTTATAGGGTTGTTATCTCTTAAATATCTTCTAATTTCACCAATAATCATTGGTACTGCATAGGTGGAGAATTTAACATTTTGTCCAAGGTCAAAATTATCGATTGATTTCATTAACCCAATACATCCTACTTGGAACAAATCATCGACATTTTCTCCACGATGATTAAATCGTTTAATGACACTTAAAACGAGTCTTAGGTTTCCGTTCACTAATTCTTCCCTAGCTTGTACTTCTCCAGATTGCATTCTTCTAAATAGGTCTCGCATCTCTTCGTTCGTTAAGACTGGTAGCTTCGATGTATCGACACCGCATATTTCAACTTTATGTCTTGACATATATGCCCCTCCCGCATGGAGATGATGTTCAGTTTAAAGTGTCTCCATAACGGAAGTTTTTATGCGGCATCTATTATTTTCAAAATATTATACTCGGTTAATACAATTTCGCGAAAAGGGAAGCATACAGGAAAGATAAGGTTTTTAAACCATTTTATTAAATTCTTTTTTTAACCTTCTTATAATTTTTTTCTCTAAGCGAGAAATATAAGATTGTGATATTCCTAATTGTTCTGCAACATCTTTTTGAGTTTGTTCTTTATGGCCGCTAAGACCAAATCGCATTTCCATGATTTGTTTTTCTCGACCTGTTAATTTTGATAAAGCTGATTTTAATAAATTTTTATCAACAGATAAGTCCAAGTCTTTCGTAATGATATTTTCATCGGTTCCTAAAACATCTGATAATAATAACTCATTACCATCCCAATCTACATTTAGAGGTTCATCAAAAGAAATCTCAGTTTTACGTTTATTATTCCTTCTTAAGTACATTAGTATTTCATTTTCTATACATCTAGATGCATATGTCGCTAATTTAATATTTTTCTCTGGGTTAAATGTATTGACGGCCTTAATCAGTCCAATTGAGCCAATACTAATTAAATCTTCAATATGGATGCCTGTATTCTCAAATTTTTTTGCGATATAGACGACCAACCGTAAGTTATGTTCAATTAATTTAGATTTAGCTCTGTCATCACCTTCAACTACACGATCAAGCATTTCTTTTTCTTCTTCTTTGGATAACGGTGGAGGTAATGCCTCGCTTCCTCCAATATAATAAACCTCATCTGCCTTGCCTCTTAATTTTAATACGATTGATAAAAAGAAAAATTTTATTCGGTACCATACTCGCTTCATTAGATTACTCCTTTCACATGTTGAACCTTAGTATTTTTAGATTGAAATAGTAATGGGTGTAGTAAGCAGTTATAAGACATGCTATTTGAGAATTCTCCAAAGTGAATTCCAACATAAACTCGTTTAGAAGAATGAATAAAGTCATTCACTCTGATGGATATTTGATTTACTTGAAATACAGGGATATACCCAATATCACCTCCTGCTTTTTTTAATGGGATATATTCAAATGGATTTTCGTAATCAGGTTCATGAAAAGGCTTAGATTTTAATTGTTCAACCTTCTCTTGACCAAACAATGATTTAGCAATGATTTCATCAATCAGCATAATGGGCTTATTCGTTAGTGGATGGGTGAGTTGGTTGCCTGTATCATAGAAACCTTTCAAATAGTACTTGTTTTGCACATCAATGTGCACAGCTACATCATAAATTTGTTCGTGTTTTAACTTAATAACGGATAAATTTTGCAAACGATCTTTGGTGAAATAAATAAAGATTGGGAAAAAGATTAGTACGAATATCCAACTAACCATGTTTCCATATGCAACTTGATTTAACCAGGGCAGATTAATTTGTTGAGACTGTAAGAAATAATGTAATCCAAATAATCCACCTCCAATGGAAAAATTGATAAAGTAAAAACTAAAAAAATAAACTACAAATCGTCGAATCGAGTGAAAAGGAAATGCAATTAATATAATCCCGATTGAATAGGCTAACTTAACTAGTGGCCAATTAAGCCAGTCCAAACTTGGAACAAATGACAAAGGTACAATTAAAGAAGCGTATAAACTAGCAAATAATAACCTTAAGTGAGAAAAAGGTTGGCGGATGGCCCATGCAACTACGAGCAATACTAACCAATCAAATATAAAATTGAGTATCCAGATTAAATCTAAATAGATTTGCACGGCATTCATCCCTAGTTAAATTAGTTTTCTGTTTTTTGCAATTAATGATCAAGTTCTATTTATATAAAAGTATAAAAAAGAGAGCCGAAAAATCATGTCAATTTTTCGGCTCTTTTCTCATCTAATTTTGATACCTTTTGTCTAATCTGAATCACAGCGATTTGTTATATATTTCATATTCAAGTGCGAGTCCTCCCTCCCGGATAGAAAACAAAAATACAGAAAAAAGGATAGCTATATCAAAAAACCCCTGAAGATTTATCATCTTCAAGGGTTAAGTATTCTTATCGATCGCGATTTCGATTTCTTAAGAATGTTGGAATGTCTAATGTATCTTCTTCAAATGAAGGTTTACGTCTAGGCGCTTCCTGTCTAGGTTGTTGTTGCTGCTGTGATTGTCCTCCTCCAATTGGTGAAGGGTTTTGTGTTGGCTTTTGTTGGAAGCTTGGATTTTGATTGTATTCTTCCTTCTTATTCTCATCGAAGCCAGTCGCAATAACCGTAACCACGATTTCATCTTTTAGATTTTCATTAATGACGGAACCGAAAATCACGTTAACTTCTTGGTCAGCTGCTGAAGTAACAATTTCTGCTGCTTCTTGTACTTCAAAGAGACTTAAATTAGCTCCACCTGAGATGTTCATTAAAACACCATGAGCGCCATCTATAGATGTTTCTAATAATGGAGAGGAAATAGCTTTTTTAGCAGCTTCAGTTGCTCGGCTTTCGCCTGTCGCAACACCGATCCCCATTAAAGCAGAGCCTTTATCTGCCATAATCGTTTTGACGTCAGCGAAGTCGACGTTAATTAATCCAGGTACGGCAATTAAATCAGAAATACCTTGTACACCTTGACGCAATACGTTGTCCGCTTCACGGAAAGCTTCTAACATAGGTGTGTTTTTATCGACGATTTCTAATAATCGATCATTTGGAATCACAATAAGTGTATCTACGTTGGCTTTAAGTGATTCAACACCACTTGTCGCCTGTGTAGAACGTTTACGACCTTCGAACAAGAATGGACGGGTCACTACTCCAACTGTTAAAGCATTTAATTCTTTAGCAATCTGAGCAATAACCGGGGCAGCACCTGTTCCAGTTCCGCCTCCCATACCAGCGGTAACGAAAACCATATCAGCACCAGCTAACGCCTCTTCGATTAACTCTTTACTTTCTTCTGCAGCTTTCTTACCGACTTCTGGGTTCGCACCTGCCCCGAGTCCTCTAGTTAATTTCTCACCAATTTGAAGTTTGGTTTCAGCTTTTGATAGATTAAGAGCTTGCGCATCTGTGTTCACCGCGATAAATTCTACATTTTGTACTCCATGTTCAATCATTCGGTTAACAGCGTTACTCCCACCGCCGCCACAACCGATTACTTTTATTTTAGCTAATTGATCTACATTTGATTCGAAATCTAACATCTTTGTTCCTCCTATTGTTTCAAAATTACATTCAGTGACTTTTTGTGAAGGAATCACTCATATCAATCGAAAAAGTAGTTTTGAAGTCGTTTTACTATACTGTCTTTATTCTTACTTCTTGTCTTTTCAGGTTCTTTCTTCTCTTTCTTTTCAACTTTAATAGATTTAGATGGTTTGGTTGGTTTAGTTGGTTTAGTTGGTTTCGGATTCGTTTCTTGTTCTTCAATTTTAACTCCGGTAACATATTCTTTACCTTGTATTTTCGCATTACGATAAGCAAATTGCAAGGTTCCTAAACCAACTGTAAAGTGTGGTTCTCGAACACCTATATGAGTTGGAACTGAAATTCTAACATTGGATTGAAAAATGTCTCTAGCGAGTAAATCCACGCCAGGAAGACTCATAACTCCACCTGTTAGTACATAGCCACCAGGTAAATCACGATATCCCATTCTTCGAAACTCTTGCATAACAAAATGATAAATTTCAGCCAACCTAGCTTCAATAATTTCTGTTATTTGAACCTGACTAAAGGTTTGTTGGTCATTGCTACCAATCGTTGTCACAGAAAAAGTGTTTTCTTCCAAAGCTTCCTTTAAGTAAGCATGTCCATATTCCTGCTTAATGATTTCAGCTTCTTCAGTCGTTGTTTTCAACCCTATAGAAAGGTCTTTTGTAATATTGTCTCCACCAAGTGGAATCACTGAAGTTTGTACTAAATTCCCATCCGCGAAAACTGAAATCGTTGTACTTCCAGCCCCAATATTAACTAATCCAACACCTAAATTTTTCTCATCTCTTGATAGAGCAACATCACCAGATGCTAGTGGTTGTAGACAAATATCTTGAACCTCTAATCCTGCTCTTTCAACACATTTTAAAATGTTATGTAAGTTAGTTCGACCACACGTGATTAAAGTACCTTGCATCTCTAATCGAACGCCAATCATTCCTCTTGGGTCTGTAATTTCATCTTGTCCATCGACTATAAACTGTTTAGGATAAACATCAACGATTTCTCTTTCTGGAGGAATCGACATGACTTGTGAAGCTTCAATAACTCGTTCAATGTCTTCATCAGATATTTCACGGGTTTCACTTGATACTGCAACGACCCCATGGCAGTCTTGCAAATCAATATGACTACCATTAATACTTACAATGACACGATGGATTTCCATATCCACCATACGTTCTGCTTGATCAACTGCATTTTGTATAGAATGAACGGTTTGATCAATATCTACAATTGCACCTTTTTTCATTCCTTTTGATTCAGCAACTCCAACCCCAATAACATTCATCGTATCTTTGGAAACTTCTCCGATTATTACTTTGACTTTGGAAGTACCGATATCTAGACTGACTAATATTTCACTACGATTCAACATTTGCACCTCCGACTAAGGCTCATAACATGTTCTATTCCTTATTCTTTAATTCCATATTTATTAGATAATACCTTCTAGAAACTTCAAAAAAATAACAAGCCTTCAATTAAACTACTTATTCCTCTTCAGATGCTTCTAACTCAACTTCATCGTTTGAGTTATATGGCTGAAAATATGCACCAACATCGATATAAAGAATCCCCTCCATATCAGATGTCACTTGTTGTGCAATGGAAGGATACAATTTCATTTTATCCTTGAAATTATGAATGGATGCGATGACTTCATGTCCATCAGTAGTAAACATCCTAATTTGATCTTTGTTCGTATCCTCAGGTTCCCAATAAATTTCTGAAATCAATTGGACAACCGCCGAATCTAATTCAGCCAACTGTTGAGTCAAACGGGTTAAAGGTTCTTGTTCAGAAAAACCATATAATACCGGTGCATCTCCTTTAGGAACCTTTAATTCAGTATCATCCAATACTTTACCATTCTCTAAAATTGGTTTAAATAGATTGCTAGATTTAACATAACCTACTCGACTATACTCTTCAACTGATATAGTCACTTGATTATACCAACTTCGATTAACAGTCACGTCACTAATTTCTTGATGATTTTCAATTTTTTCTACAACTGCTTCTTGATCAATGGACCAAAATGATTGGTCACGTGATAATTCACTTAATTCTATAATTTCCTCTGTATCAACTACTCTGTTGTTTTCTACATTTACAGAATAAATATGACTAAGCGGTGACTGTAAATAAACAATCACGAGGATTAAAAGCAAAATTAACGTTAAATATGTAATAAACCGTCTATTTGCTTTTTTCTTTCTTAGTTGTTTTAGTTGAGGAATTCGATCTTCAATCGAAACTACTTTTTTTTCAGCCATTCAAAAAGTTTCCCCTTAATAAATAGATTCTATTTCATTATTATAGCATAATTCGACGGTTTAAAAATAAGGTATTTTTGCTTAATTTAAAGAATTTCAACCTCTGTAACCATATCGATATCATAATTTTCTTTCACTTGCTCTTTAATGAGTTGAATCAAAGCCATGACATCATGGTAGGAAGCGTCACCATCATTCACAATAAAATTTCCATGCATTTCAGAGATCTTAGCCCCTCCTATTTGATGCCCTTTAAGGCCCAATTCTTCTACTAATTGTCCAGCATGGTTTGGTAGAGGGTTTCTAAAAATACTTCCAGCACATGGATAATCCCATGGTTGTGTTTCTCGACGATAATCTTTATGCTTATTCATTTCAGCTAAGATTTCTTTTTTATTTCCTTTTTGCAACTGAAAGACAGCTTCTAAACAATACCCTTTTCGTTCATTTTGTAAAACAGATTTTCGATAATCAAATTTCATATCTTCATTTGATAACCACTCAGTCGTTCCATCTTCAAATAAAATATGGGCTTTGACTAATATTTTGGAAATATCGGAGCCGTGTGCGCCAGCATTCATAAAAACAGCTCCTCCAACACTACCAGGAATACCTCCAGCGAATTCAAAGCCGCTAAGTTCGTCACGACTAATAATAGCAGCTAATCGGACTAATGGGTATCCGCCACCAACTAGTATTTGGTCCTCATTAACTACTAGGTGATCAAGGCCTTTTCCGAATTGAATGACGGCACCCCGAATCCCTTCATCTGGAATTAATAAATTAGATCCACGCCCTATAACTCTAACAGGTATATCATGCTCTCTTAAAATCTCTAAAGTATCATGTAGTGCTTCAATTGAATTAGGGCGAATAAACAAATCAGCTGGACCGCCGATTTTTATTGTCGTATGTTTTTTCAATGGTTCATTTAATGTTACTTTTCCTACGGATTTATTGTTTAATTTATCTACTATATGTTGCATTTTAACCATCCTTTAAACTCATTCTATTTTAAGGGTCAGTTTTACTTTATTGTCGCATAACGACTGATATTTAACAATATACCAAATGATACTAATGTTAAAGTTAATGACGATCCTCCATAACTTAATAAAGGTAATGTAATACCAGTGACTGGAATAAGTCCAATGACAACACTAATATTAATCATAACCTGAACCATGATCATGGATGTAATACCAAACGCCACCAGTGATGCTGATAGGTCTTGTGAATGAACAGCAATTAAAATCCCTCGCCACACGATGACAAAGAATAGGAATAAAATGAAGGATCCACCTATTAGACCAAGCTCTTCAGCCATGACGGAAAAAATGAAGTCAGTCTGGGGTTCAGGTAAATAGAAATACTTCTGCATACTATTCCCAAATCCCATACCCATTAAACCTCCAGGGCCAATTGCATATAGGGATTGAATAATTTGAAACCCGTCACCCAAAGGATCTTCCCAAGGATCTAAAAACGCTTGAATCCGACTTATCCTATAAGGTGCAGATATAATGAGTCCCGCTAAAGCCACTAAACCCATTACAGCTAAACCAATGAAATGACTGATCTTCGCTCCTGCAATAAACAAAAGTAGCATTCCAGTTAAAACCAACACTAATCCAGTTCCTAAATCTGGTTGTAACATAATTAAGCCAAATGGGAACACGATTAGACCTAACATAGGAAAAAAACCTTTAAATAGAAAAGGTAAATCGTGTTGTCTGGTAGGAAGTATTTTAGCAAACAATAGGATTAACCCTAGTTTCATAAACTCACTCGGTTGGATACTAAACGCTCCTACACCTATCCAGCTATTAGCTCCTCCACGAACCATTCCGATACCAGGAATGAATAAAGCGACCAATAATAATATACAAACTATATAAATGGTAACCGCCATATTAACCCATTTAAAATATGGGATTTTGACCATAACCCATATTCCAATCAGACCTACAATGGCAAACAATACCTGACGCTTTAAATAAAAAAAGGCATCCCCAAATTTATATTCAGACCACACGGAAGATGCACTATAAACCATGAGTACACCAATCAATAACAAAATGAGAATAGCTGCTAACAAAACATAATCCATCTGGGATTCCGATTTTTTATTCACAAAAAAACACCCCTACTCCTTTATTGAAGTCGGGGCTATTGGTAGACAAGCCCCTATTACAGCTTATGCACCAATTGAATAAACATGTCTCCACGTTCTTCAAATGATTTAAATTGATCCCAGCTAGCACAAGCAGGGGAAAATAAAATGACGTCTCCCTCTTGACTAACTTCATAAGCTTTAATAGTTGCTTCTTCAAGACTGTCTACCGTTTGAATAGATTTATATTGATTTCGCTCGCCAGCTTCCTTGATTTTTGATGCTGACTGACCATATGCAATACAAGTTTTAACGTGCTCAAAAGCTTGTATTAACTCATCAAACTCATTTCCTCGGTCAAGTCCACCGGCTATTAAAATAATCGGTTGTTTAAAAGCTTGTATAGCTTTAAGTGTAGCCGAAATATTTGTAGCTTTTGAGTCATTGTATACGAACCTGTCATGAATCTTATTTACATATTGAAGTCGATGTTTTACACCTGTAAATGCTTTTAATACCGATTGTATAGTGTTATTCGGTATATTAAACTGCTTAGCAATCGCAATACCAACTAATATATTTTCTAAGTTATGATCACCTGGTAACGCGATCTCGTCTCGATAAACAATTAGCTCATCGTTGTGATATACCTGTTGATGGTCAACATATAAACCATCTTTATTTTTACCTGATACTGAAAAAGGAAGTAAATTTGCTTTTGAATCTTGTACTTTATTAACTAACCATTCATCATCAGCGTTATATATTAACATATCATTTTCATTCTGATACTTTGTAATATTCAACTTAGAGCCAACATAATCATCCATTGTCTTATGGTAGTCTAAATGAGCTTCTGTAATATTGATGAGTACTCCAATGTCCGGCTTAAATTTCTCAATTGCCTTAAGTTGAAACGAAGACAACTCCATGACAACCGGCTGAGCTTCTTTTTGTTCACGAGCAACGTTTGTAGCCACTTTACCAATATTTCCTGCAATTAAAGGATCTAAACCGCCTGCTCTTAATAACTCATATGTTAAAGTGGTTGTCGTTGTCTTACCATTTGATCCCGTAATGGCTATAATAGGACCATCTATTAAATAGAAAGATAATTCCACTTCAGTAATAATTGGAATATCTCTATTTAAAGCTTCTTCAACAATCTCATGGCTATAAGGTATTCCTGGGTTTTTAACAACCAAATCTACATCATCTAATACCGATTGTGGATGACTACCTGTCACAACTTCAATGCCTAATTGGTCAAATCTTTGAGCCACTTCGTTGTTTTCAATTGGAGTTAAATCATTAATTCTAAACGATACATTACTATCGTAAAGCAATTGGGCAGCCGCTTCACCACTTCTGGCTAAGCCCAACACTAAAACCTTTTCATATGGAAAATTGTCCAACGTTTTCACTACATCCACACCTCAATAAATAAGCCTAATACAGCACAGATTAACCCGACGAACCAGAACGTTACAACAACACGCCATTCTGACCAACCTGATAGTTCATAATGGTGATGCAATGGGCTCATCTTAAATATTCTTTTACCGCCTGTCAGCTTAAAGTATACGACTTGAATCATAACGGATAACGTTTCAATGACAAATACTCCACCAATGACTACAAGAAGAATCTCAAGCTTCATGAGTATCGCAACCATGGCTAGAATAGCACCGATTGAGAGTGACCCTGTATCTCCCATAAATACCTTAGCTGGGTGACTGTTAAATACTAAAAATCCTAATAGAGCACCGACAACGGCTAAAGAAAACACGGTGATTTCCGGTTCAACATGATGGTAAGTACCTATAATAGCAAAAGCTGCAAAAGCAATAGAAGCTGTTCCTGCGACTAACCCATCTAGTCCATCGGTTAAGTTAACAGCATTAGATGCTCCAACCAACATGACTAATAAGAAAATACTATAGAACCATCCAAACTCTATTGAAAAATCCGTTCCAGGTATTGTAACTGTCGTATCATAACCTTGGTTATGTAAGACAATATATACCACTACTGCAATAAAGAGTTGAAACAACATCTTTTGCTTAGAGGTAAGACCTAGATTACGTTTTTTTATGATTTTAATAAAGTCATCTAAAAATCCTATTAATCCGTAACCAACTAAAACAAATAATAAGATCAAGAACTCACTAGTAAAACCTGTTCCTTCGTATTTCCATATCACAAATAACGATGTAAAAATAATGGATAAAATAATTAGAATTCCACCCATTGTGGGTGTTCCAGATTTAGATTGGTGCGATTGAGGTCCTTCTTCTCTGATACTTTGGCCGAACTTTAATCTCTTTAAGAAAGGGATTAAAACTGGGGATATTAGTACAGAGAATAGAAATGCTATTGCGATTGTGATGAGTAACACCGATTGTGGTAACATAGATTTCCCTTCCCTTCTTATACCCTTAAATTAACTCATTTACGATTTCTTCTAATTTTATGCCTCTAGATGCTTTGAACAAAATAACTGTTTCAGAATCTAATTGTTCTTTTAGAAATTCAGTGAGCGCAGACTTATCGTCAAAGTGCTGATAGGTACCTTCGAACGTATCGTTTAAGCCTTCTAATATAAAACGACTATCTGCACCAATCGTTAATACTTGATCAATAGAAGAATCAATCGATTCTCCAACTCTTCTATGGTCTCCTTCTGAATACTCACCTAATTCTAAGATATCACCTAGAACCACAATTTTATTATTATAATTCATATGCTTTAAGACATCAATGGAAGCTATCATAGATGTCGCAGAAGCATTATATGCATCATTTATAATCGTTGCACCATTAATGGCTCTGATTTGTTCAAAACGCATTGAAGGCAACTGTAGTTGTTTTAATTGATTCTTTATTTTAGATAGATCAATCTCTAATTCTTCACATAAAGCATAGGCAAAAGTAGAATTTTTAGCTTGGTGTTTACCTAATAGTGGAATCTCTACATTTTGCCCCTTGATTGTAAATTCAGTATAATCATTCCATTGTCTGACATCTCGAATAACATAGTCCAAGTTTTCAGAAAAGCCACAAGTCAATTCTTTATAAGGACGTGATCCTCCCGCAATAAGTGGTTCATCACCATCATAAATCAGGACACTATTTTGTGAAAAACCAGCTGTAATTTCTAATTTAGCTTTTGCGATCCCCTCACGACTTCCAAGGTACTCAATATGGGATTCACCTATATTCGTAATAATGCCATAATCTGGCTGTACAATATGAGACAATCGTTCAATTTCACCAAATCCACTCATACCCATTTCAGCCACTAAGACTTCACAGTTGGGTTCCATGCTTAAAACAGTCAAAGGAAGACCAATATGATTGTTCAAGTTCCCCTTGGTCTTCCATACAATATATTTAGTAGCTAAACAACTAGCCACAATTTCTTTAGTTGTAGTTTTTCCATTTGAACCAGTTATACCAACGACAATCGGGTCAACGAGGTGGCGATACCTATTAGCTAGAGTCTGCAAAGCTTCAATTGTATCCTCCACGTAAAAAACCGGGAACCCTTCTGGAACATCATTTAATTCTTCTCGACTTGATAAAATTGCAACCGCGCCATTTTCAATAGCTTGTGGGATAAAGTCATGTGCATCAAAGTTTTCTCCAATTATTGGAACAAATAAACCATGGTTGACCTTTTCACGACTATCCCTATATATTTCATGTATTTCTTGATTAATGAAATCTGTATGATTTGGGAAGATTTCTGCTAAAAAGTTCAAGTCAAATTTCTTCATGTGCTTTGGGACTCCTTCATTCTTTCTTCAATGTATGTCTTTGCAATTTCACGATCGTCAAAGTGATGGCGTGCACCATTAACTTCTTGATAGGTTTCATGACCTTTTCCAGCAATTAAGATAATGTCACCTTCTTTAGCAGTCCAAATGGCTTCCTTAATTGCTTCTTTACGGTCAATGATGACTTTAAACTCATCACCCTTAAGATGACCTGTCATATCCTTCAAAATATGCTTAGGATCTTCTGTTCTTGGGTTATCTGAAGTAAATAACGATAATTGGCTATATTTAATTGAAGCATCTGCCATTTTCGGCCTTTTAGAACGATCACGGTCACCACCACAACCAACAACTGTAATAATCCGGTTCTCTTTAATTTCATTTAAGGTTTGTAAAACATTTTCTAATGAATCCGGTGTATGAGCGTAATCTACAATAACGGAATAAGGTTGACCTACGTCGACATTTTCCAGACGCCCTGGTACTCCATTAATATTGCGTAATGCTTTTTGAATAATCTCACTAGAAATTCGGTATTGGTAAGCGACTGAAATAGCCGCTAAAATATTATAAATATTAAACTTTCCTGTAAGTCTAGATTCGACTTTGAATTGCTCATTAGGAGTAAGAACTTCAAACGAAGTCGAATCAGCTTGTAAATCTAAGTTCTTCGCTTTAATATAAGCATCATCGGTTAACCCATATGGAATAAACGGGAATGGAGATGCTTTCGACATCACTTCAGAATAATGATCATCGGCATTAATGACAGCTATTTTGTTTTGAGTGTAATCATTCCCTAATTGAGCAAATAATAGTGATTTTGCATAAGCATAATCATTCATATTTAGATGATAATCTAAATGATCTTGAGTAAGGTTCGTAAATACGACTGTATCGAATTGAACCCCATGGACTCTTCCCTGATGTAAAGCGTGAGAGGATGCTTCCATAATAACGGTATCAACGCCTTGTTCTTTCATCAGGTGTAAATGTTTATGCAAAAATAAACTATCCGGAGTGGTATTATTTAATGGGTAAGTCTTATCCCCTATCTTCATATCAATAGTGCCAATAATAGCTGTGTTTTGGTTGTTTTCTTTAAAGATCCCATCAAGTAAGTACGTAGTAGTTGTTTTACCATTTGTGCCTGTAATCCCAACAATGTTTAAGGACTTGCTAGGTGTACCGTAAAAGCGATCGGCTAAAACAGCTAATGCCTTAACAGTACTCGGTACATAAATCACAGGCAGGGTTGTATCAACCGTGTCTTCAGCCACTATTGCACAGGCCCCATTTTCTTCAGCATCTTTAACAAATTGATGTCCGTCTACTTGTGTTCCTTTTATACATACAAATAATGAGTTGTTTTCAACTTTTCTAGAATCCATTTCTATGTTTTTAACGTCAACATTTTCTAATCTCTCGTCTGCGTCTGTTTTATAGATGTTTAGACTTTCTACTAGTTCATGTAAATGCATGGTATCTCCTACCTTTAGTATTAATGAATTACAACAATATTATAGCAAACTTATGCTTATATAACGATGAAAGTTTTGAATTAATCGGATTCTCCTAGATAAACTCGGATGGTTGATCCTGATTCTACTTTTTCACCCGGCTCTGGAGATTGAGATATAATAGTGTCTCCCTCACCATGAACATCAAGTCTTAGGTCATATAAGAAGTTTCTTATGTCATTTACTTCTTCCCCTACTAAACCAGGAACCTCTACTAGTGGTGGTTCTGTCCATTGATATTCTTTTTCAAGCCCACCATCACGTTTTTCAACACCTTTAACACTTAAAACATCTGCAAGGACTTTTCCACCTATTGGACTTGAAACAACACCACCGAATTGGACTGTATTTTTAGGGTTATCAACGGCGATATACACTAAGTATTGTGGATCATCTGCAGGTGCAAACCCAATAAATGATACGATATGGTTGTTTTCTAGATAACGACCATTTGGGCCTACTTTCTGTGCAGTACCAGTCTTTCCTCCGACCCGATATCCATCTAAATAAGCTCCACGTCCTGTACCTTTAGCGACCACCGTTTCTAACGCACGACGTACTTCACTAGATGCCTCTTCACCAATAACCCGCTTTTTAAGTGTGGGTTCACGTGATTCAGTTTCTTCACCCGTAACAGGGTCAATTAACCCTTTCACAACATAAGGTTCGTACAAATACCCGCCATTGATCGCTGCTGCAACAGCTGTAATTTGTTGAATAGGGGTTACGGATACACCTTGACCAAATGCAGAAGTTGCTACCTCTACAGGACCGATTTGATCTTCACTAAATAATATTCCTTTACTTTCACCTTGCAAATCAATACCCGTCTTTTCACCAAAACCAAACTCTCGAATGTATGAAAATAGTTTTTCTTCACCTAACATTTGACCGAGATTGACAAAACCTGGGTTACAAGAGTTTTGAACAACTTCTAGATAAGACTGGCTACCGTGTCCACCGCTATGCCAACAACGAATTCTAGCCCCTGCTACTTTGACATGGCCAGAATCGTAGTATGTATCTTTGTCTAAATCAATCAGATTTTCTTCTAAGGCTGATGCTAGCGTAACAATTTTAAATGTTGAACCTGGTTCATACGTGCTGAACACTGGTAAATTTCGATTATAAACTTCGGGAGACACCGATTGATATTCAGATGGATGGAAAGTCGGCCTACTAGACATCGCAAGAATTTCACCATTGTTTGGATCCATGACAATGGCTAGTGCTCCATCAGGGTCATACTTGGCTTCAGCGATATCTAATTCTCTTTCGACAATCGATTGAATTTCAGCATCTATCGTCAATGATAAGTGCTGTCCATCTTCAGGTGGACTATATCGATTAGATAATTGGTTAAGACGTCTTCCTTTAGCATCTGAGAAAAATGACAAAGCACCTGAATCGCCACTTAGTTGATCATCATAGCTAGCCTCTAGTCCCATTAAACCTTGATTATCAATTCCGGTAAACCCTAATACATGAGCTAGCTGTTCATCATGAGGATAGGATCGCTTAGAGTCTTGAGCTAAATAAACCCCTGGCTCATTTAACATACGTATTTCGGTTGCTTGTTCTTCCGTTAACTTACGTCCTTCTGGATGAATAATTTCCACTGATGCAACTTTTGTTAAATGCTCCAGAGCTTTTTCCTCCGAAATAGGTATAATATCCGCCAGCTTCTTTGCGACATCTTCTGGATTTTCAATTTGCCTTGGCACAACCGCTAAGGTTGGAGCCAATTGATTGTCCACTAAAACTTCTCCATTACGATCTAATATTTTACCTCGCTCAGCATATAGAGGGATATCACGACTCCATAGCTCTTCTGCTTTTTCTAATATTTCTGCACTAGAAATCAATTGGACATACGCCAACCTTCCAACCATGATTAAAAAATATAGTGCAATCAATAAAAAAACAGCGATCAAACGTTTTTTCACAGTAATAGCAGCAATTCGTCTCAATGTTTCATTCTCCTTTACACCTATGCTTGTATTAAAACTATGAAAAAACGTATCTATTTAGACCACTGTTTCTACAAATACTATATTATTGTTCGCCTTCTACTTCTTCTCCTTCTTCTATTTCTTCATTCTCTGACTCTTCATCATCTTCTTCGTTAGAATCTGATTTAGAGCTGAGCTCAACTACCAATTTACTTTCATCTGATATTGAGCTACCAGCCGAAATATTTTGTTTCGTTACGAATCCTTCACCCATAAAGTCCAATTCCATATCAACTAATTCAACTAAGGAAAATACATCTCTTAACGTCCAATTTGTTAAATCTGGCATCGTTAGCTCACCATTTGTTTCTAAAATAATACGTTTGTTTGGGTATACAGATTCATTTTCTTTCGGTAAAGAATCTACTATTTGATCGCCATTACCAAGGACTGTAACATTAAACCCTTGTTCCTCTAGTTCATTCACGACCGTATCTGTATTTCTATCATATAATTGATTTAATTTGATAGGTTCTATTGTATCTTCATTTGATTGATCTGGCTCAATTTCTAAATAATGTAAACTATTCTCCATCACCGTTTTATAAATATATGAGGTTGTTTGTGAACCATAGTAACTATATTCTACTTCTGGCTCTTCCACTGCTACATACATCATTAATTTAGGGTCATCTTTTGGTGCCATACCTATAAACGAATACACATATTCGCCAACACCAGTTTTATACCCTCCACTAGGATCAGGAATTTGTGCGGTTCCTGTTTTACCAAACGAGGTGAAATTATCTAATTTAAAGGGACCGCCAGTACCGTCTTCTGATGTAATAACCGTTTCTAAAATATCTTTCACCTGATTGGCCGTATCTTCAGAAATTGGTTCTCCCACAACTTCTGGCTCAGCTTTATAAAGGGTTTTATTACCATTGATATCACTAATCCTAGACGTAATATATGGTTTCATCATTTTTCCGCCATTAGCAAGGGCAGTCGCCCCTTTCATAATTTGAATAGGGGTAAACGTAGAACCTTGTCCAATCGCTGTATTAATTTGATCTCTAGGATAAGTATATGTTATTTGTCCTACCCTTTCGCCTTCTAGATCAATTTCGGTCGGCTGATCAAGTTGAAAAGCTGAAATATACTCTAAATATTTCTCAGGCTTAAGCTGTTCCCACAATATTTTAGCAAAGCCAACATTAGATGAGTGCTGAACAGCTTGATTATATGTGATTTCTCCCCAGCCTTCTCCGTTGTTGTGGTCACTAATGTAGCTGCGATTTTCATTAATCCGCCATCTTCCAGATTCAAAGGTAGCATCTCCATTGTAAACCCCTTCTTCAATTGCCGCAGAAAGAGTGAAGATTTTCATCGTCGAACCTGGTTCAAATGGGGTTGAGATGGCATCATTATACCAATTTTCGATTTCATCTCTTGTATTCGGGTCAAATGATGGGCGGTTACTCATCGCTAATACTTCACCAGTTTTAGGATTCATCACAATCGCAACCATTCTTTTTGGGTTATATTCCTCTTGTACCGTAGTCATCGTATCTTCTAAGAATGTCTGTATTTTTTGATCGATTGTCAAAAATACGTCATGGCCATGCTCTGGAGATTGGACGTGTTCATCAGCATTTAGAAGCTTGAACCCATACTTATCTCTCTGTGAACGTATGAAACCATCCTTTCCACCTAAATGTTCATCATACATTTGTTCAATTCCATAAGCACCCACTGTTTCATATTTTGTCTTATCTTCATTTAATCGATCTTCAGTAAACCCAATTACATGAGATGCAAAAGCTCCGTTCGGATAATAACGCTCTGTATCTTGTTCAAAATAAATTCCCGTTAAATCAAGCTCCTCTATTTCTTCTTTCTGTTCTTTAGACAACCCATTACCGAATCGACCAAATTCAACCTGAAAGGATCCTTCTTCTTTTCCTTCTTCTAAAATATCTATTATTTGCTGTTCTTCCATTCCAATAATAGGTGCCAATGAGCTAGCAGTTTTTTGAATATCTTTTACATGAAGATCCACTGAAGAATTTTGTGAATACTCTTCACTTAAAACAGCATACATATTATAAACGGTTTTATTTCCTGCTAATACCATTCCCGTTTGATCGTAAATTTCACCACGTTCAGCTTCTAATACGCTACTTGTGTTACGAAATTTTTCTGCATAATCAAGTAAATCGACCGATTGTACTTCTCCAGTAATCTGGATGTAAGCAAAACGGCCGATTAAAAACAAGAAAATTAAAGAAAAAATAGATATAATTAAAAATGACATAACATTTTTATAGTTTAAGTTTGTCATAGTCTTAACACCCTTAATTAGTTTGCGATGCCTGCTTCACATTTGCATTTTTAATCGTTAAACCATGTTTTTCAGCTTCAGCTAAAATTCGACTTGGTTTACTCATTTCCTTAACTTCAGCATGTAAAGCATTATTCTCTGTCTTTACTTGTTCAATATTCGAGTTTACTTTTTGCAAATCACGGTTAACCGAATCAACATTTGAAGAATACTGAACGACGAAAATCATCGAAATGGCAATGATAACTAAGCCGGAGGTATATAATAACTTCTCACCTTTTGTAAACCATGCTTTCTTAACAAAACGTTGTTTCTTAGGACTTGGTGTTTGTTGCGTTTTCCTTTCAGGTATCATTGAATACTTTCTAATTTCTTCAGCAGCCATCTGTTATTGCCTCCTTCGATTAATAGAATATTGTTCTTCCCATTCTTTTACCTTCTCAACAATTCTTAACTTCGCTGATCTTGAACGTCGATTTTCCTCGAGCTCTGATTCACTAGGTATAATGGGTTTTCTTGTAATTAATTTAAACGGGGGTTCTACTTCCTCCGGTAATACCGGAATGTCCTTTGGAATAGGTGGACTAGAACTCCATTTTTTCATAGACTGTTTACAAATCCGATCTTCTAATGAGTGAAAGGTTATGACAGCAATACGTCCACCAATTGCTACTTTTCTTGCAGCTTGTTCTAACGCTTTTTCAAAGACATTTAGTTCATCATTAACCGCAATCCGAATAGCTTGGAACACTCTTTTTGCTGGATGTCCACCTTTCCTTCTTGCAAATGCTGGAATTCCTTCTTTTATTAGATCAACTAATTCATACGTCGTTTCAATTGGTTTATTTTCTCTCGCTTTTTCAATCTTTCTTGCGATCTGTTTGAAAAACTTCTCTTCCCCATATCGCGAAAAAATTCTTACCAAATCTTCAAATGCCCACTCATTAACTACTTGATAAGCACTTAACGAGCTGTCTTGATTCATTCGCATATCCAAAGGAGCATCATGTTGATAACTGAAACCTCTTTCCGCTTCATCTAACTGAGGCGAGGACACTCCTAAATCAAAAATAATTCCATCAACTTCATTAACACCAAGTTGATCAAGTTCCTCCTCTAAATGAGCAAAATTCTCATGAACTAAAGTGATTCGATCTTGGTATTCTGACAGAACTTCTTCTGCATATTGGATGGCTTTCAAATCTTGATCGAAGGCAATGAGCCTTCCATCAGATGAAAGTTTTTTTACAATATTTTTAGAATGACCTGCCCCACCAAGTGTACAGTCCACATATATTCCATTCTCTTTGATGTTTAAACCTTCTATTGCTTCTTTATTGAGTACACTGTAGTGATCGAACATTTAGGCACCTCTTTAACTTAAATATCGAAATCCATTAAGTTCTCTGCAATATCGGCAAACGACTCTTCGGACTCCTCTACATAGTCTGTCCATTTTTCTTTAGCCCATAATTCAATACGATTAGACACCCCGATCACAATACATTCCTTATCTAGATCGGCATATTTTCTAAGTGGCGAAGGAATGTTTATACGTCCTTGTTTGTCTATGTCGCACTCAACTGCTCCTGAAAAGAAGAACCGAGTAAATGCACGGGCATCTTTTTTTGTTAATGGTAATTTCTTTAATTTTTCTTCTAGAATTCGCCATTCTTCTTGTGGGTATGCAAATAAACAATTGTCTAATCCACGAGTTAAGACAAAAGATTCTCCAAGCCCTTCCCTGAACTTGGCAGGTACAATGATTCTTCCTTTGGAATCTATATTATGTTGAAATTCACCCATGAACATAGACTTCGCCCCACTTTTAATTTAGTTTACCACATTCCCCCACTTTCTACCACTTCATTTTTAAATTTTTTTAGTAAAAATTAAAAAAGCATATCCAGAATTGATCTGGATATGCTTTAAACCGCGAATTTAAGAGGTATTTGGTTATCGGATTTTGTAGTGGGGGATGGTGGTGGATGAGTGGTTAAAGTTCTACCACTAAATGGTCTTGTTCCCACCTGGGTGGAACCTCTAACAACTTCTTGGGTAAATCCAACCCATATTCATTCATGAAATAGACGATATTCCACACTCTTTCTTGCAAGCTGTGATGAGGATAATAATAGGCATTTAATTCCTCAAGTTGTGAAATAGTATGTTGATGTTTCCGCTTTACCTCTTTCATCATTTTCTTCTCTAGTTTTTTTAACTCAGATTGAATCAATTTCAAATTGGACTGCGCAAATTCACCAAGGTCAACTTGAATTTCAGAAGCCAGATCTTGTAATGGTTGGTGAATCAATTCAATATCTTGTTCAACCTGTTCTACCACATCTTCAATCGGTGAAGATGTCTGGCGTTTTAACCAATTAATTTTATAACGATTAGTTCCTTCAGTCATTACTTGTTCAAATGGTAATCCAAAACGTTTTAACCATTGTTGATGTTTAGAGTCTAACAATGTAATCGTTAGACGCGGCGTAATGATTGGAAACTGCAAATTTAATGTTTCAAAAGCTGGCTTTAAAGTAGACCAGTATGCAATCTCTCCGGGTCCACCAATAAAGGATAGTACCGGGAATACCATCTCCTGCATGATCGGGCGTGTTACAACATTGTTACTAAATTGATCTGGTTTCTTTTGAATTTCTTCAACTAATTCCTCATGAGTAAAGGAAACTTGCTCATCCTTTGATACCCATCGTCCATCTTCCACCTCTAGTAAAAGGCGTTCACCGTTCATATGATAAAATAAATGCCCATCTTCTGTCGTTGCATCTAAATTTATCGAATAAGACTTTGAATCAAGCTCTTTAAGTTGATTAACAACGGATTGAGCGATAGCAGGTTGATGTTCAACTAATTGAATAAAATAATCTTTCTCTAAACATCGAATATCTGGGTGATCCGAATCAACTAATACTAACCCCTCATGAGCGAACATTTGGTGAATCATTTTTGCAAAGAAATCTACATACGAATCACCATGTTGAATAGCGTTAATAATTGATTGATATAGGTGTTTAGTATGTTCTGTTTCTTTAAAAGTTGAAAATAATTGGTTTACCCATGATTTAATTTCTT
The DNA here is from genome assembly GCF_900110685.1 of Piscibacillus halophilus. Taxonomy (GTDB): domain Bacteria; phylum Bacillota; class Bacilli; order Bacillales; family Alkalibacillaceae; genus Piscibacillus; species Piscibacillus halophilus. The sequence goes on along the minus strand of NZ_FOES01000001.1, from coordinate 16,081 downwards.
CTACATCGATTATTCGCTTTGATACTGGTTTTTTATCAAGAGATTCAGATTTCACCTTATATTTTTTTAGCCTTTGATCCTTCATCGCAAATATATGATTAATCTCTTCAAAATCGTGGTCTTCTCCAGCTATCCAAAAAACAGGTATGACCGGCTTCCCTAAATGTTCTTGTTGTTCCTTAGCCTGAAGGATAATAGACACAATTTTATGAATGGTATAAAGTGGACCAGTTAAAAGGCCGGCTTGCTGACCGCCAATTACCACAACCGATTCAGGATTTCTTATTTGTTCTATATGATCTTTTACTTGTTCAGTTAACCCCCATTTTTGATTTTGTGATATTAACACATCAGCTAATTTATCTCTTTGATATGTTTGATGCATTAAGTATTCATAACGCTTTTTAAAGCTCCTCAATTGATACGGATCATAATGAAAATGAGTAAAAATACTTTCGCTTCGGTTTCGATAATCTTTTATTAAAGATGATTGCTTTTTTAATTCGATCGGTTGACAATTCATATTAATACCTTCCTTTGACGATCTCGCATGATAATTCCGTTTGTTATTGTAACGAATTACGATTGAATTTTCACATCATATGTTTTGAAATTAATATGTCATATAAATTCCAATAGGTAATAACACGATATAACTAATGGCTAACAATATAAATCCAGCTCTCCAAACTACTCGAAAAGCCATCCTAAAATTCACATCTATTTCATTACGCCATTGAATCGTTATAACAATAATCATCGCCACCATATACATAACCAAGAACCATATTAAAAAAGAATAATCAAATATTAAAAACAAAAGAGCATTGACGGCCAATATAAAAAATAAGCTTGACCAATCTGCTGCTAATTTGGTTGAACGAGTCGCTTGATTTGTAATTTTCTTTGAGATGTAAAAAATCACAAAAAATGTGGCGTATGGAACGGTAGCTAACAAGGCAATTAATGTGGCGAAATAATCCATAACTAACTCCTTTGCAATCGATTCATTTCTTTTGCTTTAATGCATTGGTACATAAAGTGTTGTAAAAGTACATCATGTTTTGAGTGTTTGACGATATAACCATTGATATAGTCAATCTCAGTTAAACGATGTTGTTGTAGATCTACTAACATTGAGGAGTAGTTTTCTTGGGTGTTTTCTGCAACGGTATGAACTAATTCCCAGCATCGTTCTTCATTAAGTGAGAATGCTTTGGCTGCTTCACTAGTTAATTGTTTGGCCATACTCTTCAAATACGAGTTTTTTAAAATTTCACCATTAGGAATTTCAAATAAAGCCGTAAGCGGGTTAATTACACTATTTACCACCAACTTTTCTTGAATGGTAGAAAAGATATCTTGATCATAATAAACTGGAAAACTTTCATCATCTAGTTGTTGTTGGATGATTTCTGCACTCTTACTGCCTTGATCAGAACCAATACGAATTTGCCCCAGTCCATTAAGTCTTATTTGATAATCATTTATTTTAGTAACCCCATGTTGGCACACGCCGAAAAATAAAACATGATTTAGACCATTAACTTTTTCAACATGGCCTAAACCATTTTGTATGAATAAAATATGAGTCGAATCTAAATTTTGTATGTAAGGTAATAAAGAATCCATTTGAGTTTGTTTGACGCATATGATTAAAAGATCATGCATCTTCAACTCAGAAATGATTTTAACATCTATTTCATATTTATGGTCATCTAATAAAATCCCTTGTCGTACAATTTCATTTTGCTGTTCCGTTCTTCTAACATAACCTGTTACACGATGTCTTTTTGACAATTGAGAAGCTATGAACAACCCAACTGACCCTAATCCGATAACTCCTATATCCATGGAATATCACTCACTTAGTCCTTTTCTTTTATTTTATCAGAAAATAGACCTATGAAAATCGAATTGCTTCAGATTTATTATATTGCTTTCATTTTCAATCATTTCATTTTATATTATAATGAGATTAGCAAGATTAAGGGGGCTTATAGACATGTCAGGCGAGGTAGAACGTTTACTGATTAATTTTAAAACACTTGAAGAATTTAAAAAGTTTAAAGAGTACGGTATCCAAGAACTATCTATGCTAGAAGATTTGCAACATAATATGATTGAAAACAATAGCGAATCCCCGTTCTTCGGAATTTATTATGGTAATTCTTTAGTTGCTCGAATGAGCTTATACCAAGTAGATAAAAAATATGATTACTACTTTGATCCAAAACAAGACTATCTAGAACTTTGGAAATTAGAAGTTCTTGAGAACTACCGTCATAAAGGATTTGGTAAAAAGTTAGTCGAATTCGCTAAAAGTTATGGATTACCAATTAAAACAAATGCAAGAATAAACTCTCAAGGTTTTTGGGAGAAAATGGGCTTCCAACCAGCTACTTATGAAATGGAACGTGATTTTGGAGAAAACCCATTTATTTGGATGCCACAAGGCGTAGACGAAAAACAAAATGAACAATAAACCTTAAAAACGCTCTTCCATCTATTTTAAAGATGGAAGAGCGTTTTTATTTACTCTGGGCATTCTTTCTAACTTCACTGACCTTCTCATATATTTCATCTATGATTTGTTCATACTGTTCAAGCTGTTGTTTCAATTGTAGTTGTTCGGAGCTTACCTGATACTGTTCTTTAGCACCTTCTTGATTATAATAGACACCTTTGATTTGCTCTAATTGATTGATAACTTCATCAAATGCCTTTAATCGAGGATAGCTTAAAGATACACTTGTGGAATCATTTAATTTCTTTCGACTTTGTTTCGCTAAATCTATCGCTTGTCGATATTGCTTTCTCAAGTTAGCATTCCACCTAAAACCGCAAGCCTGAGGCGTTCTAGATAAACGCTCTCCAACTTCTTCAAAAGCTTTCATTTGTGTTTTACCTTCTCGTATATAACGTAATACTGTCTCAGCTAAAAGTAAATCTTCGTCTTTCGTCCATGCATCCTGCCTCGTTGACATCACTATACACCCCTTAACTCTATTAACTTTAATATTACTCTATGCAACTCATTAAGGGGTTAGAAGGATTTACAAATTATTTTTTGGATAAAAATTGCTGAACAGCCTGTTTATGTTCATTTGAAACCCATAAGCGACTGCATGCTCTAACTTCATCATCCATTTGTTGTTTTAGTTGATCTAAATCTATGTATTTTAGTCGTTGACTTTTCCATAGTCTCATTTGATCTGCACTACGATTTAGATAAGGTTCTAACAATTTATTATCTGATGATATACTTCTATCATTCACAATTTTTTGAACAAACCCCATTTTCAAAAGTTCATCCGACTTTTTTAAATCGGCTTCTATTAACCACTGGAAGGCTAATTGTGTATCAATCCTTCTATAAAGAAGCGTTCCTCCACCCCAGCCAGTAGAAATTCCTAATTTACCTTGTATAAACCCAAAATTCTCTTCAGGTACTGCGAAACGGAAGTCACAAGCAGATGCAATCTCTAGTCCACCCCCTCTTGCCAAGCCATTTAACCAAGCAATAGTTGGTACAGGTAAAGTAGCTATTTTGTATAGAATTTCTTGCATTGGTTTCAATGTTTGATAAGCTTCTTCCTCTTCCAAATCCCCGTGGAAATCATTTAAATCACCACCAGAACAGAAGGCTTTATTTCCACTTCCCGTTACAATCAAAAATTTCATCTCATGTGTTTGTTCAATTTCATTTATTTGCTCAATTAGTTCATGAATCATGGTTTTAGATACAGCATTTAATTTATGAGGTCGATTTAATGTTAATACCGCAAACTGTTCAGGGTAAACCTTTAATAAACTATCTCCCATAGTTTCCTCTCCCTTAAAATCTATAACTGAGGTTATATAAAAAAAGATGCCTCAATGATGAGACATCTCTTTCTTACTTCTCTTCAACAACCTCTTTACCATCATAGTGGCCACATGATTTACATACGTGGTGAGGTTTAGTATATTCACCGCAATTTGAACATTCTACCATGTTTGGTAAATGTAATTTCTTATGCGTACGACGTTGGCGCTTCACTTTTTTAGAAGTTCTTCTCTTTGGTACTGCCATGTGTTACACCTCCCTTTAAGTGATCCCATATATCAAAAGTGGGATTCCTTGAACATTAATCATTTTTGTCATTAAAGAAGTTTTTTAATGAAGATAAACGAGGATCTACCTTTTCTTTTCCCTCTTCTTCATGTTTTGCTTTTAATTCTTCATGTTCATCTTCCTGAAGAAGATCCCAACCGCTTCCTTCAGAAACGATATTGTCGATCGTTGCCTCATCACTATAAACTCTAATTGGAACTTCCAATAAAATATTTTCCTTGATATAAGGCAGTAAGTCAAGCACTTCTTGATTAATAAAATGAATATCTTCATTATTTTTCGCTTCATACTCAACTGTTGTAAATCGATCAACTGCTTGAACATCAAATTGGTATGGAACATCTACTAACGTTCGTGCACAAGGTAAGGTCATCGTACCTTTAACCGTGTAGCGAAACGTAAATGATTCACCTTGCACGGTCGCTTCACCTTTTACCTTTACATCTGTAATGTTCCGAATATCATTGTCCATACTTTCTAATTCATCTACATTTACTGTATCTTCAAAATCATATGGAGCTTCTCTTTTAATTTTTTGTAAGGAAAATTTCATAATATCACCTCAAGGCAACAAGAGTTATTGTAAAAGGAAATGAACCTTTTGTCAATATTTTTTCTTAACACCACAGTTTTTAGTCAAGTTTATCTTGATTTTATATGTTAATCATTCTAAATTAGAGTTAGTACAATAATTAGGCGGTGTTATACATGAAGGCATGTGGTTTAATAGTTGAATATAATCCCTTTCATAATGGACATGTCTATCACGTTGAACAATCTAAGGAACGCACCAACGCTGATGTGATGGTCGCAGTTATGAGTGGCTCTTTTTTACAGCGCGGTGAGCCAGCCATTATCGATAAATTCCATCGTACAAAAGCGGCGTTACAACACGGAGTCGATATTGTTTTAGAACTACCGTTTGTTTATGCTGTCCAATATTCTGACTTATTCGCAAGGGGTGCTATTTTAACACTATCACAATTAAATGTCGACTATGTTTGTTTTGGGAGTGAGGCAGGGAATATCACACCTTTCTTAGAAGGTTACGATCATTACTTAAAGCATAAACCATATTTCCAGCAACAGCTACACCAATTTTTAAGTGAAGGCTTGTCTTTCCCACAGGCTAGTAAAAATGCTTACCAGACCATTGATTTAGCTTCTGGAGAAATTGATCTTGGACAACCAAATAACATATTGGGCTTTAGTTATGTCAAAGCCATTAAAGAACTACAAACCTCCATCAAACCCGAAACGATTAAGCGAACTAAAAGTGGATATCATGATGAACAGATTGAGCATGAGATAGCGAGTGCTACAAGTATTCGTAAAGAGTTATTAACCCAGGGTACTATGTCTAATAACATACAAAATGCTTTACCTTATGCCACGGCACAACAAATTAAGAAATATAAAGAAGATTATCACTCCTGGCATGAATGGGAAATTTATTTCCCATTTTTACAGCTCCTAATACAAACCAAAACACATGAGGAATTAAGAAATATTCATGGTGTTATAGAAGGGTTAGAGTATCGATTAAAAAGCACGGTACAAGAAGCTGGTAGTTTCCATCATTGGATGACCCTTCTAAAAACGAAAAGATACACCTGGACAAGACTGCAACGTATGTTCGTCCATTTATTAACTAATACAACTCATGAACAATTAGAGCCTTACAAAGCTCTAACCGAACCACCTTACCTTCGAATACTGGGAATGAATCAAAACGGACGGCAATATATTCAATCTGTTAAAAAGGAAATGGATGTGCCACTCATTTCAAATATTCAAGAGTTAAATCACCCAATGCTTCAATTAGAAGAAAAAGCGACAGACGCTTATTACAGTCCATTATCTCCAAAATTCAAACAACAACTAAAAAAACAAGAGCTTCGTGGACCTATTATGATATAAAGAAAAGAAATGCCTTATGAAAATGGCATTTCTTTTTTAATTTCCTTAAATGAATAATTAAAAACATCTCATGATTTGTGTTCCAAATTATTTAAGTAATCCAATGCGTCTTGGAATGTATCAACTGGAACGATCTCCATGTCTGTTCCAATCTCTTCTGCCGTTTGTTTTGCAATTTCATAATTCGAACCTTCTATTCCACCTTCATTTGGCGCAAAAAATACCTCTGCTCCATCACGATCAGCTGCTACTACTTTTTTATCGATCCCACCGATTCGATATACTTTTCCATCATAATCTATTTCTCCTGTACCTGCGACTTGATAACCTTTTGTAATATCTTCAGATGTTAACTGATCATAAATTTCTAATGACATCATTAAACCGGCACTTGGTCCTCCTATACTTCCACTATTAAAATGAACATCTGGGTTCACTTCAACTTCTCGGTCTGTCACTAAAGAAACTCCCATTCCAACTCGATCAGGTTCATCAGGGAAGGTATCTAATTCAAATGAGACATTTTGTTCTTGATCCTCTCGAATAACTGTCAATTCTATTTCATCACCCTTCGTATAAGATGATGTCAAATCCATAACTTCTTGAGAGGACGTCACACTTTGACCGTTCATCTCAATAATTTGATCTCCTGGCATCAAGTGTCCTTCTGCAGGCATTCCATCCACAACAGCCATAATATAAACACCTTGATAATCAATCGTTATATCTTTATCGGCCGCTTCATAAGCCACAACTGTTGCCGCTTCTTGTGATGACTCCATAAAATGAAGCTGCGTATTCATATACTCTTCTTGACTAATACCCTCAGGCCTGACTTGCTCTAAATCATATATTTGATAATGAGGGCGAATTTTAGCCCACAAATAATAAATAGGGGTTGCTTGACCACCACGAACCGTCACTAAATGAAGCTCTCCTTCACTGTCAAATCGTTGATCTACTTCAACAACTTCATCCAAAGCATAAATACCACCAGGTTGGTATATATAATAATCTAATTTATAGCTTGATAAAAAAAGAACTGCCACTATTATGATTGAATATAACAATAATTGTTTTTTATTTATTTTCATGAAGATCCTTCCAATCCTTTATAGCTTTGTTTATTGACTGAATATGCTTCTTAGCTTCTTCCTCCCCTTTTTGAATTATTTCTCCAATTTGAGTATAGTTTCTAGAACTATATGAATAAACTTCTGGACGCATGACAATATCCGCATCCACCATGCGATAGTTTGTAATTTCATTTTGCATGATATCAATGCTCTGCATAATGATATCGTAAATAGAATGAACATCTGTGTTTTCTTCAAATTTTGAACAATCCACTGCAATCACAAGATCGGCCCCCATATCTTTAACCACTGATACCGGAATTCGATCTATGACGCCACCATCAACTAACAAACGGTCATCTACTTTTTCAGGGACAAATATTCCAGGAATCGAAATACTCGCTCTTACGGCAGATGCAGCATCTCCTTTTTGAAAGATTATTTTTTCACCACTATAAATATCAGTCGTGACAACGGAAACAGGAATTTTAAAGTCCTCTAATTTTTTATTATAAGTAAACATTTTTATGTAAGATTTAATCCTTTCCCCTTGGATTAAACCCATTTTAGGAACCATGATATCCATAAAATATTTTCTTTTAAATGTTAAAGCCAATTGATACATTTGATCAATGGATTGTCCTGCTCCATAAAAGGCCCCTACTAAAGCCCCCATACTACTTCCAGCAATATAATCAATTGGAATTTTATTTTCTTCAAGGATTTTGATGACACCTAAATGCGAAAATCCTCGTGCCCCACCAGAACCTAATGCTAATCCAATTTTTGGTCGGCTCATATGCCTCTCTCCTGTCAAAAATAATCTCTTCTATGCATATATACTCGACCATTCCGCGTATAGTGTATAAGACGTAACCTGTTTCATTATTCATTATATTTTACTATGCAATGGTCTATTCGTACAGCCAGGAAAGCTATAGGAGGAATCCCTGTGTTAAATAAAATAAGAACCATTTTTTACACTGTTAGTACTATATTTTTAGCAGTCGCTATTATTATCTTTCCTGATGAATCGCTAGAAGCGTCTATTAGAGGACTGAAGCTATGGTTTGAAATCGTATTCCCTTCCTTGCTTCCCTTTTTTATTATAGCAGAATTATTGCTAGCATTCGGGATTGTAAAAGTTATAGGGATGATCTTAGAACCATTAATGAGACCACTATTTAATATTCCTGGCTCTGGGGGAGTCGTCCTTGGCATGGGACTAGCTAGCGGGTATCCTTCAGGTGCTAAAATATCATCTAGACTTCGTCAAGAGGGTGTCTTAACTCAAATTGAAGCCGAACGTCTAGTATCATTTACGAATGCCTCTAATCCTTTATTTATTTTTGGAGCTATATCAATCGGATTTTTTCATGACCCTAAAACTGGCTTATTACTAGCCATTAGTCATTATGTAGGCGCGATATTAGTTGGGCTTTGTATGAGATTTTATAAGTACCGAGAAACCCAAACCGAAAAACAAACCAATGATCAACGTGAATCATTTATTAGACGTGCATGGAATACCCTTCACCACGAACGTTTAAAAAAGAATGAACCACTTGGGCAGGTTCTTGGACGAGCCGTTTCTTCTTCCATTCAAACATTAGTAACCATTGGTGGATTCATCATATTATTCTCAGTGATGAATAAATTATTGTTTTTAACTGGAATTACTAACAATATAAGTATATTGTTAGGACAAGTATTGGATTGGTTTAACATTCATGAAGGTTTATCGTTACCTTTTATTACAGGTTTATTTGAAATAACATTAGGAGCTCAAATGATTTCCCAAACGGACAACGCATCATTACTCATTCAACTTGTATTTGTCAGCGCCGTTCTTGCATTTAATGGATTTTCGATACAAGCTCAAGTAGCCAGCATATTAGCTTCCACAGATATTAGATTTGCACCTTACTTTTTTGCACGACTACTACACATAGTATTTTCAGTATGGTTAACGATTATATTATTTAAACCACTATACTTAAATCGAAATGCGTTTTCACCTTATGACATCACGGTTGATTCAGAAGGTCAGACTATACATCACTATTTTTGGTTCGATTTGTGGAATTGGTTAGATCAATATGGTTATTTAATATCATTAGCCGCTTTAGCCATTGGCTGCACGATTATTTATTCAAGATTAAGAAGACCGTGAAATAAGCTTCTTAATTCAGTATATAAACTATCTTTATACAAAAACCAGCTCTATCAGTCATAGTAATTTGACTATTAGAGCTGGAACTTATTATAAATCACTTACTTGTATTTTTCTTTTAACGCGTTTGCAACAACTTCCGGTACTAAATCTGAAACGTCAGATTGATACTTAGCCGCTTCTTTAACGATACTAGAACTTAAGAAAGAATATTGATTGTTTGTCATCATAAAAAATGTTTCAATATTTTCATCTAACTTACGGTTCATCGATGTAATCTGCATTTCATATTCAAAATCACTCACCGCACGGAGGCCACGTAAAATCACATCCACATTTTTCTTCTGTGCATAGTCAACTAATAAACCTTGACTAACATCACAAGACACATTTGGAAGATCTTTTGTAGCTTCCCTAATGAGTTCTAAACGTTCTTCCACTGAGAAAAGTGGTGATTTAGAACGGTTATTGAAAACTGCAACAATGACATGGTCGAAGATCTTAGCCCCTCTACGAATAATATCTAAATGACCATATGTAATTGGATCGAAACTCCCTGGACAAATCGCTGTTTTTGGCATATGTATCCCCCTCATTTATCAAATCGATAGATAGTAATTTGCGTCAATGAACCGTAATCTTCTTGCCTTAACATTGTATAACTTTCGAAAGAATCTGGCAATTGCTCTTCCGATGCGTGCTCACAAACGACGATGCATCGATCTTCTAATACACCATGTTCAGATAATGCTGATAATAGTTTATCAAATGAAGCTTTTCTATACGGTGGGTCTAAAAATATATAGTTATAAACTTTATTTCGTTTCCCTGCAGCCTTTATTGCACGAAAAGCATCATTACGATAGACTTCACTTCTACTCTGTAAATTTAGTGACTGAATATTATGTTTGATCGTTTGAATAGCGTGATATTGATGGTCAACAAACGTCACGTGCTCCATCCCACGACTCATAGCTTCTATTCCTAAATTACCACTACCTGCAAACAAATCTAATGCTAGTCCACCATCGAAAAAGGGTCCTATCATTTGAAATAAAGCCTCTTTCACTTTATCAGTGGTCGGTCTCGTTTTCTGATTAGGAACAGCTAATATAGGATGCCCTTTAAATTCCCCTGCTATAACTCTCATTTTCATCACCAACTTTTTTATTTTTTAGATGTATATATTTCACTCCTCTGGTAATAATAACTGCTAGAACGGAACTAAGAGGAATCCGTTCGACTCGGAGAAAGTCTTATCATTCCCCATAAGACCTTCTTCCGGTTTCTCCTCTCCCTTTTTGTACTCTCTCTGTTGAATGACGGAGAGTTGTGGCTTTTCTTTAATCAATAGATTAAAGAAAAGCCACTTTTTTTGGTTACTTTTATTATTCTTTTAAATATATATTTAAATACAACCATAACTCCTCAAAAATTCATATTTCGAGTTTAGTCGACTTTATTTTATCAAAAGGTTATAAAAGTGACTATGTTAATTCACAAAATAATTAAAACATGCTACATTAAAAAAAGTGAGTCGAGGAGGTAAAAATATGACACAGCGTTTTATAAAACTTGGAGATGGTTATGGGGACGTTTATGAGTTAATAACATTAGTCGAATCAATGCCTGAACGCGTACATCAATTATTAGCATTCCACACCATTAAAAATGACGAAGAAAAGACTTCTATTGCTGCTGTATTTAATCCGACGGAAAAAGGGAATTTTCAACCCATATATATTTGCCTAGAAGGCATCCCAAAGCCCGAAGGAAACACTTCAAATGTAAGATATGACGCCTTTAAAGAACTCAGCGAACAAATAAATAAGCCGATCATTGAATTAGTCGTTCCACCTTCTGATACATATCATGAACTCGAACTATACTATCAGCAATTAATCGCAGTTTTAAGGTTAAATCATATTATCCGCTCTTAAACTGAAAATCTATTCTTAAATACAAAAAAACTGAAGCCTGGCTAAAAGGCTTCAGTTTTTTAGTAAATACTTCTGACTTCATATTCTTTTTCTTCTACTTCACCCTTCTTTTGATATGCGGTATCAATGAAAGGTTTATAAGAAAAATCAACTTTTCTTACAAAATTCAACCTTCTGATTTGTTCCATAATATCTTCAATATCATCTTGGTTGACGTATAAAAGGATGTATTTTTGCTTTCTAGAAGCATAAATTAAATGGCCATACCTTCGAAGGCGTTTGACATATTTATGATGTTTCACCCAAACGACTAAACCTTGGCGTTTTGTTATCATATTTATTACCTCATTTCTTACGAGATTAAGAGGCCTGGCAACCGCAAGAGCCGCCACTTCCGCAACCACAACCAGATCCTGTATCTTTTAGAGCTATGCCATCTCTAGGTGCTTTAATATTTGGGCTGATAGCATTTGCCACAATCTCAGAAACATCATCTAATAAACCTTGAAGCTGAGTTTCAGATTGTTTATAAATCGCTACTGTCTCATGCATATCTAAATCACGCTTCTGTTCTCTAATTTCTTTCATAATTTTGCTATAATCAGGATGATAACGGCCAAAGCGTTGTACATCCTCATAATGTTCTTTCATTTTAGCAAAATCATCCATCAGTTTTCGAGCTTCTGAATCCTGGTATAAATCTTGTTTTCTTTTCGTGTATATGTGAAAGTCCTCTGACTGCTTAATCATTTTGCCTAACTTTTCTGCATGCTCAAGTGCATCAATTACTTCCATATTAGCGAGCATATACTCACCTCCATATTTTTATCTTATCAAAATGAAGGTGAGATTACCAATACTGAATTTACATGTTAAAAGAAGCGTTTTCTTTGGTTATACTGTTGATAAGGGTCATGATGTCCCCTCTTTTGAAGAAATCCTTGGACTTGATCAATGGTCTTGGATAAATTATTAACCTGTTTTTCAAATTGGTCAAAATCAATCTTTGATACCATGTCCAATAAGTTCGAGAATTTTCCAGAACCAGATTCAGAGTCTTTGTGATCATCTTGTGGTGTAATTAGTTCATACTTTTCCCATAACGGATCTTTTTCTCCATGTTTATACCATATATCGAAAAGTTCTTGCCAGCTATATTTACCACGACGGACATCATCAACCAGCCCTTGCCTAGATTGAACGAACTTCTTGAATTCACGAACTTCTTCAGGTAAATCTAAACGATTCATAATTCATCACCCTTTCTTACTTTATGAACTGCTATAATATTATAAGTAGAAATGGGTTATTGTGTTCATCATTCTAGAAATCCAATTAATATTTGACTAAAATGTTACACATTACCGATATTTACTTTTAAATAATTGATAAATTCACGGTTTCATAATATGATGAATTTAATGAAACTTATTGTAGAGGTGAATGAAATGAAATTAGAAAACAATGAAATTAAAGACACTGTATTAGACTTACAACCACTAACATATATCATGGAAAGAAATGGTTTTGTTTTAGCTGGTCAATGGGATTATGAACGCGTCACGTACGATTTAAAAGTGAATTCCCCAGAAAAAAATATTACTTATTACATCCGAGTAAGTGGTTATGCCGTTGAAGGAGATGTTGACTCAGGAAAAGCAGTCATCAAACTACTCACTCCACTATTAGGTAAGCACCACTACCCTCACGGCGTAGAATACGGTGAAGAAGAAGGTTTCCCTCAAAATATTATCGATAAAGCAGATCGCGTACTTTCTAATGTCGACAATCAATTAAAACAATTTATCGAAGAAGAGGCTAATTAGGAAAAACATATTAAGGACTCAGCTAATATAGCTGAGTCCTTATATGACGATTTTAAGTACGAAAGGGGACTAGGTTTAATTGTTCAAAAATATTACTAAAAGACAATGGACGATTGCTCTATATATCTTACTACTTTTGTTACTAGCCTACTTTATCTTACCAATTTCAGTCCCACTTATTTTAGCTTTTCTTACGGCTTTGTTCTTAAACCCTTTAGTGCGGTTTAACACTAGACGGTTTCGAATTTCTAGGAAGCTTTCAGTTACAATTGTTTTTCTAGTGTTTATATTAATCTTAGCGACAATTGGTACATACACCACGACAAAAGTGGTAGGTCAAGTCATTAAGATCACAGAAAATATCCCTGCTTACATAAACGATCTTGAATCTGAATTAGTGGAATTTCAAACTAAACTGGATGCCTTTACTGAAGAATGGCCTGATGAATTTATTAAATCTGTTGAAAAGCGTATTACTGAAAATTTAACTGCTTATGGGCAAACATTACAAGAATACAATTACGTCGAAAGTATCACCCAACTCTTCATGAAGATTCCGGACTTTCTCATCAGTTTACTAGTTTATTTAATTGCTTTATTTTTATTTATGCTAGATTTACCTAACTTAAGAGATAAGTTTTACGGAATGATGACTGAACAAACTAAAGAAAAATTCAAATTCATGAACGCACGTTTGTCATATGTGTTACTTGGTTTTCTTAAAGCACAGTTTCTAGTTAGTATAATCATTTTCACAGTTTCTTTAATAGGTCTATTACTTATTACACCTGAAGTTGCTTTGATCATGTCAATCATTATATGGTTGGTTGATTTAATCCCGATCATTGGGTCCATCATTATTCTTGGACCTTGGTCATTGTATATGCTTATTACAGGTGACGTAGTTTTAGGAACTAAGTTGGCCATTCTTGCCATTATATTACTAGCAATCAGACGTACGATTGAACCTAAAGTAATGGGACACCATATCGGTTTATCCCCTCTACCAACTTTAATTGCCATGTTCTTAGGATTACAGTTAATTGGATTTTTAGGGTTCTTCTTAGGTCCACTTGTCGTCATCCTGTTTAATTCAGCTAAAGAAGCTGGAATTATAAAATGGAATCTAAAAATATAAGAAAAGCGTTCTGACATTTTGTCAGAACGCTTTTTTTATCCAAAGATAGCTTGGAATAAATTTTGCCCATGCTCTCCTTCGTATAAAACATATAGGAGCAAGTAAACCGCAACACCTGTAATGGCTGTAAAAAACCAGATAACACTAGTAATAGGTCCAATTTTTCGGTGCTTAGAAATATTTCGTTTAAATGCTAAAATCAACGTTACGATTCCAAACACACCACCAGTTGTAGCTAAAAAGATATGGAAAATCAAAAAGATTGTATAATATATTTTCATATCTTCCGGACCGCCAAAACTAGTGTTTCCAATAAAAATCGTACGTGACATATACAAAATAAAGAACGATAGTGCAAAAACAGCACCTGTAATCATGACATATTTATGCTGTTTTCGTTTGTTTTGAGCAATTAAAATCCATCCAATTGCAATAAAAATTGCACTAATCACAATAAATGATGTACTAATCGTCGGTAAAAGTGGCAAATTCATTTTCCTCAACCTCTTTCATAATTCGGCGTTAAATTTTGCTGTGATGGTAATGGGTCAATCCCGCGATTTTCTTTTCTAAACCAATTATAGAAAACTCGAGCTAATACTGCACCATAAATTAATTCTTGTAATACCTTCATGATGATTCCTGCTGCTTGTTGGTCATATACTAACGGCATATTTAAAAATAATTGAGGTCCACCAAGAGTCATATTTTGCAATACATCGATTGGAACACATAGTGCCATAGCTTGCATAAAGGCGTCAGGTTCCGAATAAGTCGCATACAATGGTGCATCTGCGAAGATAATTAACGCACAAGCTGGCGTAATTAATATTCCGCTTCCAAAAATGTAGAAAATTTTATATAAAGGTTTAATATATTCTTGTTCTTCAAGTGGTGTGATTAATGGCCACCAGAAACAAAAAGCTGCAAAGAATATAAATAACGTGACAGACCAATGAACTAAATTATCCGTTTTTGAAAAATCTAAAATCGCTGGTATATGATATAGAGAGAATGTTGCATTAAAGAAAAGTACAGCGATTAATGGCTTCGTTAACAAGTTTAATATTTGTTTAATTACAGGAGTCTTGAAGATTTTCCTCCACCATTCCTGTGGTAATCCCTTAATGATAAGGATCGGGATTATTAAATAGAACACAGCCATTTGGACCATGTGTGCCATTAATACGATGTGTGATAATAAGTACAATGGTGATCCTTTAACAATATAAAATAGGATTAAAGCGATGTATACATAAAATTTTTGTTTTCGTGTCGGTCCTTCTTTTAATCCAGCTTTATGTTTTAAAGGTCCTGTAAATAAGTAAAATAGTAAACCTAGAATAAGTGTTATGAAAATAATTTCAGGACTCCAGAGTGCCCGAAATCCAAATATTTGTATTTTATCCCACATGAATATCACCTCGAAGGTTCTCGTCTATCACCAATTAGTATACAACAATCTAAACGTTAACACGACTAAATCCCTTATCGTTAATAAAATTGTTGAAATTAACGCAAATAAAAAAGCCAGCTTTTGAGCGGAACTATACCCCCCCAGTTAGTGGACTAATTAAAAAAGTTCCTAACTGGGGTTTTGTTATGTTGATTATCTCTCATTGTTATAATGAAATTAGTCATAACTAGGACGATTTATCAAAAGAATTTTATGATCTGCCGCAGTGGAAATACACTTCGCTTTCCACTGGCACGGCTTCAACTTCCCAAAGTTCACTAACGTTCACTTTGGGTGATTTTCAGCTCGTGCTGTTCCCGTAGGAGTCTCGTGTATTTCTACTGCTGGTAAGGATTAACGATAAAGAGGTGTTTAAACATGAGTAATACAATTTTTAATGCTAAACAAATGGACCTACTTGAACAAAACCCAAAC
>NZ_FOES01000015.1 GCF_900110685.1 Piscibacillus halophilus | reverse complement strand
ACTTGAGAGTTACTTTCATTCTGATCAAGGGTTTCATTATACACATCCAGAATTTCAAAAAGAAATTAATGAGCAAGGTTTTACACAATCCATGTCCCGAAAGGGAAACTGTTGGGACAACGCACCGATGGAATCCTTCTTTGGCCATTTGAAAGATGAAGTAGATATAAAGAGTTGTCATACCATCGAAGAATTGAATTCATTAATCAATGAATATGTGTTAAATTACAACATATCAAGATATCAATGGACACTAAAAAAGATGACCCCGAATCAATATCGAGATCATCTTTTAGCTGCCTAGTTTTTTTAAAACTGTCCACTTTTAAGGGTACAGTTCAAAGGTTCCTTGGGCTATTTATTATTCTTTTTTTCATTTAACATCTTTCTTAAATCTTCTTTGTATTTTCTAGAAACTAATATATAAAGGAAATCGCCTGGCTTAATTTCTGTATCTCCATAAGGCGTAATTAAGCGATCACCACGAACAATGGCGCTGATGGTAGCTCTTGTCGGAAATTCTATGTCTTTTAGCTTTTTTCCGACAACCGCATTGTCATTGTTAGCTTGAAATTGGACCATTTCTGCATTAGCTTTCGCAATTGAAATTAATTCAATCGAATGGTGAGGAGTATCTTTTACAGGTCCCATTAACCCTAATTTTTTGGCGACCGTATTAATAGATGAACCTTGAACTAGTGCTGATGTTAAAACAACGAAGAAAATAATATTAAAGTACAGAACCGCATTTTCAATTCCGGCTACGATAGGGAATGTAGCAAGTACGATTGGAACGGCACCACGTAAACCAGCCCAAGATAAGAAAATTTTCTCCTTCATCGTGTATTTCATTTTTATTAATGATAGAAACACAGCTACAGGACGAGCGACAAAAATCAACACAAATGAAATGATAAGGCCCTGTGTTATAACGTTAATTTGAAATACATGTCCAGGAAAAGCTAATAACCCTAATATGACAAACATGAGGATTTGGGCCATCCAAGCAAATCCTTCATTAAACTGAGAAATTGAATAACGATACGTTAATTCCGAGTTTCCGATGACTAATGCGGAAACATAAACAGCTAAGAATCCGCTTGCATCTATCCCAGATGCTATACTATAAGTGATAAACCCGAAAGAAAGAGTAAAAATAGGGTATAAACCAGATGATTCCAAGTTAATGCGATTAATCGAAAAAGATGCCAATTTTCCAATACCAAGACCTAATAATAATCCAATGCCCATTTGCCAGAAGAAGGATGGTATCATAATCCAAAGGCTTGTATTAGGCTGAGAAAGAAGCTCAATAAAAATGAGTGTTAAAAAGACCGCCATCGGATCATTCGTACCCGATTCAGCTTCAAGAGTTGCCCCCATCTTAGCCTTAATATTTCGTTCTTTTAAAGCCGCAAAAACCGCCGCTGCATCTGTTGAACCCACAATCGCACCGAATAGCAACCCTTCATACCAACTCACATCTAATATGTAGTGAACGGCAAACCCGGTGATGAGGGAAGTTAACAAGACCCCGACTGTCGCAAGCGATATAGAAGGCAGCGCAACTGCGCGAACTGTTTTCCATTTTGTTTGAAGACCACCTTCAAATAATATGATGATTAAGGCAAGTATACCGGCCATTTGAGCAAGCTCAGCATTATCAAAATATACAAAACCTAATCCATCGCTTCCGATTAGCATACCAACAAGGATAAAAAGGACGAGGGAAGGAAGTCCAATACGGCTAGAGAACTTCGCGGCAAACACACCACTTATTAATAGAAAAGCAATCAAAAAGACTATTCCATCATTGTCAAAAGAACCTATCTGCATAGCAGTTCCCCTTCATTAAAATCTCTTTATAATAATTTTATCATAAAAGAATCTATTTTTCTCTTATGAAGCTCTTCGCTACATTATGTTTCCTCATTATTCTACAACTAAACTCATATAGCTTTTATATATATGATATAAATATAAAGTTAATAAAATATCTGTAAAATAATGGAGGCCAGGATAAGATAACATGTCACGATATAGTAATCGCCATTTACTTTTCTACCAATAACAACTCATCCCAAGGCCTTCTTGATACTATAGTATATTCAGAGGTGAGTTACGGTAAAACCATTGGAGATCGTTTCTAATTAAGTATTTTAAACTTTTGTAAAGCGTATGTTAGACTCTTTTCGGTAGAGGCTAAGTAGTGATATTTTACTTGATGAAATCCTACCAGAGACGGAGAGATTAAACGAACTCTGGACGGTATATTTTTCAGAATTTTTGATATATAATTGCAATTGATTGGAAAAGGGGGATGAGAGTGGAAAAGGTTATAGAAGTTAAGAATCTAGAAAAAAGTTATAAAAAGAAGAAGACGAAAGAATTGGTGAAAGCGGTAGATGGCGTAAGTTTTGACGTTTATCGAGGTGAAATTCTTGGTTTATTAGGACCAAATGGAGCAGGGAAAACAACAACGATTAAGTCTATTTGTGGTCTTTTAAAGCCAAATGGAGGAAGCGTACATATAAATGGTTTTGATTCGAATAAACAACGATTAAAGGCAGTTAACTATATTAGCGCTGTGTTAGAAGGGAACCGTAATATCTATTGGAGATTAACCGTGCGCGAAAACATGGAGTATTTTGCAGGGAATCGTGGAATCTCAAAAAAAGAAATTCAAGGAAAAATTGATGAGTTATTAAACTTTTTTAATTTGAAGCAGAAAGAAGATGAACTCGTCAGTAGTTTGTCACGTGGGATGCAGCAAAAACTTGCGATTGCAGTTGCGTTGCTTCCTGATACTGACGTAGTATTACTAGATGAACCAACACTTGGATTAGATGTTGAAACGAGTTATGAAGTTAGAAGCTTACTAAAACGAATTGTAGAAGAACATGGGAAGACCATTATTGTTAGCACACATGATATGCCAGTCGTGCAAGAGGTATGTGACCGAACCGTCATTATAAACGGTGGAAAAGTAGTAGCGGATGAGAAGGTAGAAGATTTGATTAAGTTATTTGAGACAAGAGCCTATTGCTTTACAATCGGAGATGAATTAACCAATCAACAAGTCACGGCAATTGAGAATCACTTTCCAATTGTTGAGATTAACGACAAACAAATCAATGTCACGTTAGAGAAGGAAGACGATCTTTATATCATTATGGATATTTTGAAAAGTGAACAAACTAATATCGAAAAAATCGATCGTACAACTGTCGATTTTGAACAAGTGTTTATGCAATTAGTGAGAGGGGGGGATCAACATGAAACAACTGTGGCATCTCATTAATGCAAATCTTCGTAAAGAATACATCGAATTAAAGCGATATTTTCCCAATACGATTACGATGATTCTCCAATTCTATTTCATTTTTTTAGCGATGTTATTAGGAATTCATGTGATTGGTGATCCCCAACAGGTTGAAACAAACGTTCAATATGTCATTGTGAATTATGTCATTTGGTTTTTTATGCTGACTATATTGCAGAGCTTAGGATTCGTCATCTTATTTGAAGCGCAGCGTGGAACATTAGAACAATTATTTATGACTCCGTTAGGTATGTGGCGAGTATTATTTGGGCGTATTATCTCTAATTTGTTGATATTCGGAATTTTAGTTACAGTGTTATTAGTCTTATCCATGTTGACAGCAGGCGAATGGTTGGTGTTTAGAATCGACGTTGTACTACCTGTGTTCCTTATAACAACCATTGGTGTGATAGGTGTAGGTTATATGCTTTCAGGGTTAGCCATTATTTTTAAGCAAATTCAATCCGTTCTCAATGTACTCCAATTTATTTTAATGGGGTTAGCCTTCGTCCCACTATCTGTAGCACCGTATTTAGTTTTCGCTCCATTTGTAAAGGGAATTGATATGATACGACTTGTGATGATCCATAGTTATACATGGAATGATTTTACAGCTTTAGATTATAGTGCGTTGATTTTAAATTCAATATTCTATCTTGTATTTGGAATCTTCATTTACCTAAAATCAGAAAGATTTGCAATGGAAAGAGGATTACTTAGTCAGTATTAAAATTGACGTGACAAACATTTATTATTTTGTTAAATTAAAATTATAAATAATTAAATACGTCACTACTAGGGGTGCCCAGTGAACGTGGGCTGAGAGGAAGCACGCATGCTTCTAACTCTTATGGACCTGATCTGGTTAATGCCAGCGGAGGGAAGTAGCACCATTATCATATCAATCCGTTAATAATCCGTTTGACTAACGTCAGGTCCATGTTGGCCTGGCGTTTTTTGTGTGATCAAAAAGGGGAGAGATAGAATGTCTACAAAAAAATTAACGATGATGTCAGTCCTTGTGGCGATAGGAGTGGTCGGTGCGCAGTATATTTGGTTTCCGGCAGGTGTAGCAAAAGCATACCCTGTTCAACATGCTATTAATGTCATGTCGGCTGTGATGCTTGGGACAGGGCCGGCTGTCATGGTCGCTTTTTTAATTGGTTTAATTCGAAACGCATTAGGTTTAGGAACGTTACTAGCATTTCCAGGAGGGATGATTGGGGCCTTTTTAGCCGGTTATTTATATTCAAAGGTTGATAAAAAATGGGCCGCAGCAACAGGTGAAGTCATTGGAACGGGTGTGATTGGTGCTTTCATCGCTTTCCCAGTATCTAATTTCTTACTTGGGACATCTGTCGGAGCTTGGTTCTTTATCCCGTCATTCTTAGTTAGTAGTGTCGCTGGTGCTGCTATCGGTTGGATTGTGGTTTCACGTTTAAGAGTATTTATTCGATCAACTATTCAGTCTTAGGAGGCTTATACTATGTCAAAACTTTCAAGTGCATTAACGATTGCTGGTACGGATCCATCAGGAGGAGCAGGAATACAAGCAGATTTAAAAACGTTTCAAGAGTTAAAGACGTATGGAATGTCGGTTATTACCTCAGTTGTTGCGCAAAACACAACGGGTGTACAAAATGTTCAACACTTGCCCGTTGAATTTATAGAAGAACAACTTCAATCGGTCGTAAGTGATATGCCGGTTCATGCATTTAAAACGGGTATGATTGCAACAAAAGATATGATGCAAGTCATTCGTAAACAAATGATTGAACAAAATCTGCCATATGTCATGGACCCGGTTATGGTTGCCACAAGTGGTGATGTTTTGATTGTGGAAGAGGCAAGAGGTTATCTAAGAGATCAATTGGTCCCTTTAGCGACCATTGTGACTCCAAATATACCTGAAGCAGAGTTTTTAACAGGTCTAGAAATCCAGAACTTTGATGATATGAAGAGAGCTGCAAAAGTCATCGTTCATGATCTAGGTGCTACCTCTGCATTAATAAAAGGTGGTCATTTAGAAGGAGACGCAACGGACTGGTTATATGACGGAAATGATTTTCATACATTTGCAGCTGATCGGATCGATACAACGAGTACGCATGGAACGGGGTGTACTTATTCGGCAGCGATTACCGCTTATTTAGGAAAAGGCTATGAGCTAGTTGAGGCAGTAGGTCTGGCTAAGAAATTTATCACAGCCGCTTTAAAGCATGCCTATCAAATCGGCCATGGAAATGGACCTACGAATCATTGGGGAATAAGGGAGGAGACAAATGAGGTCAAAAATTATTGAAGCTGTCCGGAAAGAACGACCACTCATTCATCATATTACGAATCAGGTTGTTATGAACTTCTCAGCAAATGGGTTATTGGCTTTTGGTGGTTCACCAATCATGGCTAAAGAGTCAAATGAAGTGGAAGAGATCGTTGATATTTCGAGTGGTTTATTGTTAAATATCGGAACAGCTCTTGAGTATGATATCGATGTCATGATCAAGGCTGGTCAAAAAGCAAATCTAAGAGGAATTCCAGTTGTTATAGATCCTGTTGGTGTTGGAGCAAGCACGTATAGAAGTGAACGAGTGAAGTTGTTACTTCAAAAAGTGAAACCAACTGTCATTAAAGGCAATGCTGGTGAATTAGCTCATTTAGCAGGAATTAAATGGGGGACAAAAGGAGTTGATTCAACTGGTTCTGGAAATATAGTTGAAGTCGCACAAAACGTTATGCAGCAATACCAATGTGCGGTCGTTTTAACTGGTGAGAAAGATGCCATTCAGACAACAAATGGAACAGTTATTAATGAATCTGGTCATAAAATATTAGAACAGATTACGGGAGCAGGGTGTTTGTTAGGATCTATTATGACAGCATGTATTGCAATCGAAGGAAATTTAGAAGAACAACTAGATGCTGCTGTATACTTTTATGGATTAGCAGCTGAGTACGCTTATCAAAAACCTGAAGTTAATGGACCAGGAACCTTTTTACCAAACTTCATAGATGCATTATCTTATGACTTAACCGTATTAGAAAGAGGGATTACAGATGAAAAGGGAGCTACTAAGGAAATACTTCATCATGGGCAGTCAGAATTGTGATCGAGATCCACGAGAGATTTTAATAGATGCTATTAAATCTGGAATTACCATTTTTCAATATCGAGAAAAAGGCGAAGGAGCGTTAGTTGGTGAGGAAAAAGTTAAACTAGGTCATGATTTAAGAGAGATCTGCCGCAGACATCAAATTCCATTTATCATAAATGATGACGTAGAATTGGCTGAAACACTTAATGTAGATGGGATTCATGTTGGTCAAGATGATGAATCCGTTGATCTAGTTAGAAAGCGTTACCCAGATAAAATGATTGGATTATCTATATCAAATGAATCTGAATTAGAATCAAGCCGACTTGAACTTATCGACTACATTGGGGCGGGGCCAGTTTTTGACACTGGTACAAAAGAGGATGCTAAGAAACCTGTTGGTGTCAAGTGGATTCAACACATCCGAGATCAATATCCTGATCTGCCTATTGTTGGAATCGGGGGAATTAATGACACAAATGCACAACAAGTTATACAGGCAGGAGCGGATGGAGTAGCCATCATATCAGCGATTACTCAATCACCGGATATATACGCTACTGTTCAACGGTTATAAGCTTTCTTTTAAAAAATACCTCTAGCCTTGTTTTAGTACTCTGTTATTTAATTATGAATATAAATATTTTTCTTATCATTTTTCTTCAAAAAAAGGGACTGTATCAATTTAGTCAATTTTCATGACCTATTGAACAGTCCCTTACTTATATTACTTAGCAGCTTTTTGAAGTTTGTGGATTAAGTGTAGTGATTTACCTGTACCGATTGCTACACACTCAAGTGGATTTTCCGCAACGTGAACAGGAACATCAATTTCAGTTGATAACCATTCTTTCATTCCACTTAATAGTGCACCACCGCCAGTAAGCATAATACCGTGGTCTACGATATCACCACTTAATTCTGGTGGACAGCTTTCTAGTGTAGAACGAACGGCTTCAAGAATCGATTCTAATGGTTCTTTAAGAGCTTCTTGAATTTCTTTTGAGTTAAGCGTAATGGTTTTTGGTAAACCAGTCACTAAATCTCGGCCGCGGATTTCCATCTCTTCTAATTGATGATCGATTAAAGCATAACCGATTTCCATCTTAATATTTTCAGCCGTACGTTCACCAATTAAAACGTTATAGTGTTTACGAACGTGTTGAATAATAGCTAAATCCATGTGGTCTCCACCTGTACGGATGGAGTTAGCAGACACAACACCACCAAATGATATAATAGCAACTTCACTTGTGCCGCCCCCAATATCAACAACAACGTTTGAGATAGGCTCGTCCACTGGCAGACCAGCTCCAACTGCTGCAGCAACTGGTTCTTCAATGATGTGCACTTGTTTAGCACCATATTCTTTAATTGCATTGTCAATAGCACGACGCTCAACTGATGTCGAACCTGTTGGTGCGCAAACAATGACGTTAGGTTTACGCATAGACATTCCTAGGCGTTTACTGACTTTCTTAAGCATGACATTCAACATTTGTGATGTCACTTCATAATCAGCAATTACTCCGTCTTTTAAAGGACGAATGGATGTAATATTAGCTGGTGTTTTACCAATCATTTCTTTTGCCTCGTTACCAACAGCAAGTACTTTACGAGTAGTCGTATCAATAGCTACTACTGAAGGCTCGTTATACACGATTCCTTTATTTTTACTATATATTAAAAGGTTTGCGGTACCTAAATCAATTCCAATTTCTGCGTTCGAAAACATTAAGATGCCTCCATCTCTAAAAGTCTAGTCATTTACCTGTAGATTTAATTTTAACATGGAAACTTGTCGAATGGCGTTAAGAATATTTGACAAAAAAATTACAGAGGAATGAATCCTCTGTAATAATTATGGTTAATTTTTCTTGGATTCTAATAAATTAGCAAGGATAGAAGCTTTATAAGATTCGATTTTACGCCCCTCATAATAGCTTACACCAATTTTTTTCAATTCGCTTACGAACCAACCTTTTGTACCGATATACATCTATAACACCTCTTTCTTCAAAAGTTCCACTAAACAATCATGCAGGTGTCATTGTAACATCTATGTAAAGCAGTGAGAAGCATAAAAATGCTTGTAAGTTTTTACATATAAATGACATACGGACTTGTATGTTAATATAAAAAGGAATTAGAAAGGTTGTTAAGCATGGAGAATCGTTCATTAGAAGAAGTTAAAAAGCGCCTAGATCAATTGGCAACGTTTGAATTAAATGAAGATAGTTTTTATGAAGTTGCAGAGGACAATCTGGATCAGGAAGGTACTCCTCTTGAAAAAATGGTATCCGTCTATCAACGTCTTCAACAAGAAGTGTCTCAAAAAATGAATGAAATGGATGGACATATGGGGATGTCGCCTAATTGTCAATTAGGGTGTGCTTTTTGCTGTTACTTTCCGATTATCGTTTCACGGTTAGAAGCGAAAATGATCATAGCATCTATTGAGGCAATGCCGGAGCATAGACGAGAAGACATCAAACAACATCTTATAGATTATTACCAACAATACGAAGGCTTGATTCAAGAAGCTACGTCCCTTAATTTTGAGGAAAAGGACATTAAATATGACTATATAAAAAAGCAGCTGCCATGTCCGTTATTGAATCTTGAAACAAATGCGTGTATGGCTTATGAAGCACGTCCCTTACCTTGTCGAACATATGTGAACTACATGGATCCTGACATTTGTGCTAAAAATTATGTGCCTGAGGAAGCAGTCAGTTTCGAATTTTTATATGAGGATTACATGGGTGCTTTAAATGCTGCAGCACAGGTCATGTTTGAGGAAGAAGATCCAAACTTTTTAGACTATCCTTCAGATGTATATCAATATCATTATTTACCAGTATTTTTAAAAGAATGGATTGAAAAATAAAAGGGCTGTCCAAACGTCAGGAATCATGACTATTTGGATCAGCCTTTTTGTTATTGAGCTAAAGTATCTGTCAATACATAATGATCGTTTTCAACTGGTTTTTCCTTAGCATCTGTCAGCCAAACAGCTTTCATTCCAAGTTGAAGAGCAGGAGCGATTTCATTCATGAAATTGTCTCCAACCGAAACAACTTGTTCAGGTTTCACGTTGTATTTGTTAATCACATAATCAAAGTGCTTTTTAGTATGAACGGGTTTCATTGCGGAAGGAATTAACTCATCAAAATGCTCATCAATTTCTAAAAATTTGAGTAGACGTTTCGCATCTAATTCATCACTATTCGTACAGACAACCAAATGTTTATCTTTCTTTAATTCTTTTAAGTATTCTTTTAAACCTGACGTTTGTTGTAAATAACCATCCAATTCTGCCATTTGCTCTTTAGTTCGATTATAAGATGCTTGAATGGTATCAATCTGAATTCCAAAGTGTCGAGCAATCGCATAAGGGGGCCACCAGCCGTCACCAATAGGAACCCAATTTTTAAAGTCGAATTCATGAGCGGCAATTTTATTAGGCGCATCCGTTACTTCAACTATCTCATCATCCCAATTGCGTGCTTCCGTCAATTCTTCTGTAAATGGATCCCATGTCCAAACGATGTCTCTTTTACCATCATAAATTTTGCCGATTTGTACAGGGTGTTCACCGCTTAAAATTTGATCATATATAGCTTTGAATTCTTCTTTTTGGTCGTTGTTAAGTTTAGATTTTAGGTTGTCTACATGAAGATTAAAATGCTCGGTGCCTTCATATAATGTACCATCTAGGTCAAAAATTAAAACGCTCGCTTGATCAAAAAAGTTCTTATACATGCTCAAGCTCCCTTCTTTTTCTCTTTGGAAATATTTTAACATATTTGAATATAAGTTAAGACAACTTTCGCAATTAACCTACTCTTTTCGTCGTTTATTATGTAAAATATGTAAAGAATATACTAAAGGGAGAGACTACTTCATGCGAACAATATGGAGTTTAATTTATGGGGTTATGTATGTATTATATACAATCCCTTTCTTGAAACGAAATCAATCACTCAAACGAAATGATTACTCAAGGGAAGAATATAATCGAATCATACATAAAGTACCTAAACAATTTGCACGACAATTTTTTAAGCAATCTGGATCAAAGATGATGATCCAAGGGGAGGAAAACATCCCTAAATCCCCGTATTTAATAGTAGGTAATCATCAATCTTATTATGATATCTTTGCTTACTTAGGTTATTTTAAGGAACCATTTGGTTTTATCTCTAAAGTTGAAGTAAGCAAAATACCTGTGGTAAAACCATGGATGGAAGTAATGGACTGCTTATTTTTAGATCGAAAAAATCGCCGTCAGTCGGTTAAAACCTTTAAAAAAGGTATAGAATTATTAAAGGACGGTCATCCACTTGTTATATATCCGGAAGGGACTCGTTCGATGGGAAGGGAGATGCTGCCATTTAAGAGTGGGAGCTTTTCTCTAGCTAAAAAAGCTAATGTTCCGATCCTTCCTGTCATGGTCGATGGAACGTATGATATTTTGGAAGCAAATAAAAATCGTGTTAAAAAAGCAACGGTTCATATGACAATCTGTGATCCTATATCAGTAGAACAAGTGGAGAATATGACTTTAGAAGAATTAGCCAATGAAACACAAAATCGAATTCAAAATGCTTTAAATCAAGCAGAATAGGGTGATGATATGTGTGGACGCTTCACATTTGTGGCAAATCCAGAAGAAGTAATGGAAGAGTATCAATTAGAACTTCCCTTTGATTTTCCAGTTCGTTATAATATTGCGCCAACCCAAGATATTTTAACCATTATCAATGATGGTGAACGAAATCGTGCAGGCAACATGAGATGGGGATTAATCCCATTTTGGGCGAAAGATAAAACGATAGGAAATAAAATGATTAATGCTAGAGTAGAGACGGCCGATGAGAAGCCTAGCTTTAAAAGGCTAATGGAACGAAGGAGATGCTTAATTCTAGCCGATAGCTTTTATGAATGGAAGAAGGATGGAATAGGCAAGCGGCCCATGCGTATAAAAGTCACTGATCGCCAAATATTTACTTTTGCGGGTTTATGGGATCGTTGGAAACAAGGTGAAGAAGAATTAGTGACGTGTACCATCCTAACAAAAGAAGCGAATGATTTTATGAGCGATATTCATCATCGAATGCCTGTGATTTTACCTAAATCACATGAGCAAGATTGGTTAGAGTTTAATTTGAAAAATGCGACTGATATGAAAAACTTTGCTTTAAGTTTACCAGAAGAAGAGTTAGAAGCTTATGAAGTGAGCCAATATGTGAATAATCCTAGAAATGACGACGAACATTGCATTAAAGCACTGACAGAATAAGAAGAGGGTTTCCTATGTATCAATGGGGAACCCTCTTTTTATTGATAAAATAATATTAGTTTACGAATAAATAGTCCAATGCAAATACCCGGGATGAGAAAAATGATGGGTGTCCATACTGGACCTAATATATATCCTAAGATCTCTGCCCGATAAGAATACATTAAGCCAACGGTTACAAAAAATGCTGAAAATACGAAAGGTAAAAATTCATAAGGTGGATTTTTACCATCAGCATGTTTATATGCATCCCATATGCCAAAAAAATATATACATGGATAGAACATCAGCCACTGATAATCAACTACATGAATAGCTTTGTCAATCTCACCAATGAAACTATAAAGAATCGCCTGGTTAAATTTGCTATAAACATTAATTACAACTTCTAAAATTATTAATGCAATTCCTTTGATAAGTTGATGATTCAGTAGTTGCCCAAATCCGGGAAAAGCGATGCTCCAAAATAACACTTCAAGTTTTTTATTCCTCATGTTCCCGCCTCTTTTAATCCGTAATTAGTTGTTTTCGATCTGGTGCTTGTGGAGGCTCTTCAAGCCAACCGTGTTCAATCATGATGTCAGCTCCGTCTTTGGCATAACCGGCAATTTCTGCTGCTAAACGCTGGTAACTTAAAATCAAATCATTTCTTAAGCTGGCTGTTGATGCTGTAGAATAATTTCCTTGACCGGCTGCAGTTAGAACAGATAAAAAGTGCATCATTAATTTGTCGGAAAACACTCGATTTTTTGAGTTGGTTACATAACTATTTGAACCAATGGGAGCGTCAATATAGGATTCTTTAATGGTTTTTTGAAAGATTCTAATATGTTTTTGAGAAATTTTTAAGCCTCGATTCATGAACTTTTTCACGGTGTCATTGTTAGTAGTCTGTGCAAATGCCATTGTAATCATTTCACCCACCGTGTTCGTTTTAATGTTTTCAAATAAATGAGTTATTTCAACCATATTTAACGGACGGTTGCTAAAAGAACTCATATATTTTTTCTTTTCTACATATTCAATATCTGGTTGTACCTTGATGCTAGGTGCTCGAACGAGTAAACCTTTACTTAAAGCTAAATCAGTACATTTATTAAAAAGCCTTAAGGAATCCTCAGTTGTTTCTGTAAAAAACTGACGTATATCTTTTCTCGTACTGACTATTAGAGTAGAACCATGTGCTATGACTCCAGCTTTTAATGTATGCTCTAAAAATTGAATCATAAAAGGGTCAAGGAATAATTTTTCAGCTTTTAAGTTAACATCTTGATCATTAAAACCATGGGGAATAGGAATGTCTTCGTGTTCAAAAACTGACTTTATTTCATTATTAATTCGCTCTGATAATATTAGCGAGTCCTGAATAAGTTCTTTTATTTTATTGTCTTCCACCGTTTCTATAAAATATTTAAGAATTTGGATATAAAGCGAGTTTTGAATATACTGTGTCCACATCGTTCCTATTTCATTACTGGTTAGGTAGATCTTTCCCATAATTGTAACTTCCTTTCAATACAGTAACTGTTAACGTTATTTTTACCTTAGTTATGTAATTTATTAGAGAAATTGTGGATTAGGGATTTTTTTCAAATTTAACTTCTTTTATTCTTTACCATTTTTGTTTATGATATTGGTTAAAGGGAAAAAGATTTTATAGTTATATTTTTTTATGAAGGTGATGCACTTGATTAAGGTACTATTTGTTTGCTTAGGGAATATTTGCCGATCGCCAATGGCTGAAGCAGTATTCTTGAATTTAGTTAGTCAAAAGGGTTTAGATGAACAGATTGTAGTGGATTCGGCAGGTGTATCTAATTACCATATTGGAGATCCTCCCCACAAAGGCACGATTAAAAAACTTAAAGAAAATAATATCAGTGCAGCTGGTTTAACCGCTAGACAAGTCGAAGGGACGGATTTTGAACATTTTGATTATATTATTGCAATGGACGATGATAATATAAATGCTTTAAATGAGTTAAACATAGAGGGGACACAAGCTACGATTAAGAAGTTGTTAGATTATGTTCCGGATCATAAAACTAAAAATGTACCAGACCCTTATTTTACGGGAAATTTTGATGAGACTTATGAGCTTGTAACGGAGGCTTGTAAAAACTTACTGGACGATATAAGGATTAATCATGATATTTAGAACAGAGGAGGTTTAACATGAAACTTAAATCATGGCAAGCAAGTGTCATAGTCGGGGCTTTAGTTGGTCTAGGGGTATCCATGTTTGACAGAGAAGAACGGGAAAATTTTAAAAGAGGTTCTAAAAAAACCTACCAGCAAATAAAACATATTTATAGCCACCCGTCTGATTCTGTAAGACAACTAAGGTTGAAGCTGAATCAAGTGAGTCAAGGTACTGATAAATTGTTAGAACAAATTAACCAAGTGGAACGAATCATTGATAAGGTCGATCAAAGTCAGAAGAAATAGTAGGTGAATAAATTGTGATTTTCACAATCCAATTTTGGAAAGAGCTTTACGAACATTTTGTAGAAGATGATGTCGTCGGAATGTCAGCTCAGTTAGCATATTTTTTTCTTTTGTCTTTATTTCCTTTTCTTATTTTTTTATTAACGCTGATTGGATTTATGCCAATCAATCCAGATAGTGTATTTAACATCATTCACCGCTATATCCCTGGAGAATCGATGGAGTTAATTCTTCAAAATGTGAATCAACTAATGGAAGAAAGAAATAGCGGCCTTTTATCTTTTGGTATTATATTAACGATTTGGTCAGCATCCAATGGTATAAATGCTTTAATGCGAGTGTTTAACCATGCTTATGAAACGGATGAAAGACGTTCGTTCATTGTTCGCAGACTTATTTCCATTGCTTTAACGGTTGCGATGATTTTGGTGATTACCGTAGCGTTAGCATTACCCGTATTCGGTAAAGTTGCAGGGAACTATATTTTTGCCCTTTTAGGCTACACAGACAATTTTATTGTTTTTTGGGAAACCTTTCGTTGGATCTTATCGTTTTTCATTATCATTTTTATCTTAACGATTCTGTATATTCTGGGTCCAAATCAAAGAATTACTTTAAGACACGCCTTGCCTGGTGCCATCATTGCAACAATCGGCTGGCAGCTAACTTCTTTAGGTTTTGCTTATTATGTTGAAAACTTAGGGAATTTCTCTTACACGTATGGCAGTTTGGGAAGTATTATTGTATTAATGATTTGGTTTTTCTTATCTGGAATGATGTTGATTATTGGTGGAGAGATTAATGCATTACTAAGTCGACACAAAGCTGAATTATTTAAATAATAAAAGAGGCATGTGCTTATGCGTGCCTCTTTGAATTTACGGGGTCTTTTGAATAAATCAAGATCATAATTAAGACCACCAATAAAAATCCTACAATAACATAAAAAAATGAATAACCAGGGAAATATTCAATGTAAAGTCCACTTAGAGCTGGGCCCGAAATACTACCTAAACTAAAAGCAACACCACATAAGATATTACCGGCAGGAAGTAAGCTTTTAGGTAATAAATCAGTCATATAAGACATGCCAAGTGAAAACAATGATCCGACTAATAAACCTGACAATGCGAATACCGTAAATAAGCCAATAATAGAATGTTCAACCGCGACCGCAATTAGGAAAATCGCTATACCACCTGATAAAACCATTGAAAGTACTTTCTTTCTCCCAATTTTATCACTTAACATCCCTAATGGAATTTGAGAAATAATACTTGCGGCTGCAAAGCAAGGGATGATAAATGAGATCATCGAAACATCATGACCAATTCTCATCGCATATACCGGAAAATTACCGTGTAACGATGCTTCTAAAAATCCGTACGCAAAAGGAGCTAAAAAGGCCACCCAAGCATATTTAATAGTTCCTATAAACCTTCCGATTGATCGTGTTGACGTCACTTGCATTTCATCTTCTTGAATAGGAAATTCGTTACGCACGAAGAACATTAATGTCCAAGCAATTAAACACATCAAAGCACTAATAATAAAAGGCAAACTTGGATTGATTTCGATTAAGGCTGTCATAAGAGGTCCTAGTGTAAACCCTAATGCAAACATTAAACCATAAATGGCAATATTCCGTCCGCGGTGTTTTTCATCCGTCGTCGTTGTAATCCAAGTCTGTGTACCAAAATGAAGGATATTATCCCCTATACCAATCATCATCCTAAGAACGAACCAGAACCATAATGACTCCCAGATTGTAAAGAAAAACAATGATGAAAAAACCAGTGCTCCACCGATTAAAATAAGTGGTTTATAGCCATAGATTCTTAATGGTTTTTCTAAAAATGGGGAAATTAATAAAATCCCAATATATAAGGCAGTCGCATGAATTCCGTTAACGGAAGACGAGATTCCGCTTTGTTCTAAAAGTACTGCAATAACTGGTAACAACATTCCCTGTGATAATCCTGATATTCCGACAATCGTTACTAAAATAGCAAAACGAGTACGTGGGCTGACCATAGAATCTCAACTCCCTTTTGAGCAAAGTCAATGACATTTTAACCTATTTACGTGTTAGAATGAAATCAATACGAATTATTCTTGAGGAGTGACGCAAATGAAATTTCATGTGACACAAGATGAAATTAAAACTGAAACAAATTTTGGTCCTTTAGATATATCGCCAAACGAAGATGAAGGATTTCGTCCATTTCAATTAATGGTTGCGTCTTTAGCTGGTTGCAGCGCATCGGTTTTTAGAAAAATACTTAATAAGCAGAAAGTTGAGTTTGACGAAATGACGATTGACGCTGATGTGGAGCGTACTGGAGATGACGTTAATAAAATAGAAAAAGTAACGTTAACTTTTAAAGTTAAAGGACAAGATTTAAATCGAAGTAAATTAGAAAAAAGCTTGCAGATTGCGAGTAAAAATTGTTCAATGGTTCAATCCGTTATTGGGTCCATTGAAGTCATTGAAACTGTCGAAGTTATAGAAGCATAAACCAATGATCAACCCCATAAATTTTTAAAAAGGGGTTGATTTTTTAAAACAGGTGCTTTATTATGATAAAGTGTTAATGTGGTAACAGGATGAAAGGGAGATTTATATATGGCTTCAGCAGTTATTATATCTGTACTTATTTTAACGATTTTAAGTTTATTAAAAGTGAATGTATTAGTCGCCTTAGTTATCTCAGCTTTTTCAGCAGGGTTAATGGCTGATTTAAGTTTAGCAGAAACAGTTGAGATGTTTGTTAAGAATATGGGCGGAAATGCTAATACAGCATTAAGTTATATCTTACTAGGTGGATTTGCAGCCGCGATTGCATATACCGGTATTACGAAAGGGATTGTACAATTTTTAAGGAAAGCTGTTAAAGGTAAGCGTGGTTTTATGTTGATTGCTATTGCAATTATTGCATCTTTATCACAGAACGCTGTGCCGGTACACATAGCTTTCATTCCCATTTTAATTCCACCATTAATTGCACTGTTTGACAAAATGAAATTAGATCGCCGTGCAGTCGCAACGTCACTTACATTTGGACTAAAAGCCCCCTATGTTATGTTGCCAGTAGGGTTTGGTTTGATTTTCCACGAGACGATTCAAGACAGTATGGCTAATAGTGGGATTGAACTTTCAGTTAGAGAGATTGCGTCATCGATGATTATACCGGGGCTTGGAATGGTGGTCGGTCTGTTCATAGCTATTTTTATGACGTATCGTAAACAAAGAGACTATAGCCAAATTCAACCTGAAGGTCAACCAACTGAATTTGATGACATTGATGATCAACCCTTTAAATTTGAAAAAATACATTTGATGACTTTAATAGCTATCTTAGCAGCATTAGTTGTTCAAATTGTTACTGAAGAAATGGTCTTAGGGGCTTTAACCGGGCTCGTATTAATGTTTGTCTTAGTAGCTGTTCCATTTAAGGAAAGCGAACAAGTGATGTCGAAAGGAATTAGCATGATGGGAATGATCGCATTTATCATGTTAGCGGCATCTGGTTTTGGAGGAGTCCTACAAAAAACGGGTTCAGTAGAAGCGTTAGTTAATGCCTCATCTGGCATGTTAGAAGGTCAAAAAGCTCTAGTTGCTTTTATTTTATTATTAGTTGGATTAGTCGTAACGATGGGGATTGGGACTTCATTTGGTACGATTCCAATCTTGGCCGTATTGTTTGTTCCCATTGCGAGTCAAGCTGGATTCTCGCCTTTAGCAATCGCAGCCTTAATCGGTACTGCAGGAGCATTAGGTGATGCAGGAAGTCCGGCTTCTGATAGTACGTTAGGCCCGACTGCTGGATTAAATGTTGATGGAAAACACAATCACATTTGGGATACTGTTGTTCCGACTTTTATTCATTTTAATATTCCGCTATTTATTTTCGGTTGGATTGCATCTTTAATTTTGTGATCATAAACTTCTATGAAACGCTCATAAAACCGTTTTTTTGATACGTTCGACAAAATTCGCGCCTCATAAGTTGGAGAACACGTATCATAAACTCGAAAAAATGTCTCATAAATCGAATTTATTAAGGAAAAAAGCTTTTGTAACTAGCGCACAAAAGCTTTTTTTATGTTGGTCTACACATAGGTATTTTTTTTATCATCCAACACAAAATAAGAGAAAATATATGGAGGATTAGCATATGAAAAAGGTAATGTTTTTAACAATTTTATGCCTGTTGTGTTCCTTTTCTTACAGTACTTCAGCTACACCATCTGAAGAAACTTATGGCTATGGGTATAAAAAACAATATAATGAACAACCACCTGACCTTGGGTTTTATGCGCCATTAATTGAGAAATATAACGGTATTTACATGGGCGACCCAAATAAGAAAAAAGTTTACTTAACATTCGATAATGGGTATGAGCAAGGCTATACGTCGACTGTGCTGGATGTTTTAAAAGAAAAGCAAGTTCCAGCAACATTCTTCTTAACCGGTCATTATGTGGATGATGAAAAAGAACTGGTTAAGCGAATGGTAAAAGAAGGGCATATTATTGGGAACCATTCTAATAAACATTTAGACTTTACAAAGGCTTCTGAGTCAAAAATTAAACAGGATTTAAAGGCTCTAGATGAAAAAATTAAGTCCTATACGAACCAAGATTCGGTATTATTTTTCCGCCCAGCAGAGGGTCGTTTCAACGAAAAGTCATTAGAAATTACAAATAATCTCGGGTATGTCAATGTCTTCTGGACCGTTGCATTTGTGGACTGGCACAGTGACCGAAAGAATGGTTGGAAACACGCTTTTAATGAAGTGATGGAGCAAATTCACCCGGGTGCTATTATCTTACTACACACGGTCTCCCAAGATAATGCGGATGCTCTAAGTCATTTAATCGATGAATTAAGAAAAAGAGGATATGAATTTGGTTCTATAGAGGATTTACTCTGGGAAAAACACGTCCCACTTCATTAAAACGGCTGATTGAAGCCGTTTTTCTTTTTATTAATTTGTGTCCTACATGAAACTAAATGTTTTGCCATAAAATGAGAAATAGATGTACACTGGTAATTAGTCGAACGAAATGAAGGGGAAGTTGTTTATGTGGAAAGAATATTATCATTCACCGGGTATGTATGATTTTGATTATTCACTAAGACGGTTAAGCATGGATCCATTGGTTAGAACCAATCCTAAAGAACGCTGGGTTGATGTTCCAGTTCGTATTGAAGATGAAAAAGTTGTTGTTCGCGTAAAAGCGGAAGGAACCACTGAAAAGCCAGTGTTTGCCGTGATGTCTGACCATGATGATGATCAGGATGTGATTTTTGAATACATTCGTAATATTTTTCAATGGGATAAAGACTTAAATGATATCCATCAGTTTTTCCAACAAACTGAATTATCTATGTTGTTTCATCAATATCAAGGAACACCTATTGTAAGAGATTTTAATCTTTATGATTCCTTGATGAAAGTCATCATACATCAACAACTCAACATGAAATTTGCTTATACATTGTCAACACGCTTTGTTCAAAAGTTTGGTACAGAAATCGATGGATCATGGTTTTATCCTGAACCTGAAACGGTTGCTAAGTTAGATTACGATGATTTAAGAGAATTACAATTTAGTCAGCGAAAAGCCGAATATGTCATTGATACATCACGTAAAATCGTTGATGGCGAATTGGATTTATATAAATTATCAAAGCTTGAAAATAATGAAGTGTTGAAGGAACTTGGAAGTGTAAGAGGAATTGGACCTTGGACCGTTCAAAATTGGCTCTTGTTTGCTTTAGGTCGTGATGATCTTTTCCCTGCTGCTGATATCGGAATTCAGAACGCACTAAAAAAATGGTGGCAGCTTGATAATAAACCGTCTAAAAATGATGTAGAGAAGAAAGCCGAAGAATGGTCACCTTATCGAAGCTATGCAGCCTTAACACTTTGGAGAAGTATTGAGGATTAAATATATGTGTAACTATTGATTAAGGTTAAAGATACTAGACAATATCAGACTTTTTCTAGACAATATTAAGTTTTATCTAGAAATTAACATTAAATAAGACAAAAAATCGTGGGACGATATCGTAATGATTCGTTTCCACGATTTTTTATGTTTCGTTTTTCTTAATAATTTCCATCTTCTAAATCAACTACAAACTCAGATGATGATTCTAAAGGTGGAGCATCATCACATTCTGGAAATGTAACGTCTACATTAACTCCTGTATGAAAAGCCTCGCCTTCAGGGTTAATTATTGGTTCGCTATCATCTGAAGAGTAGATGATGAGATCTCCAGCCACATACAAATCTCCTCCGAGTTGATTATGAAAGGATTGTACATCTAAATCCGTAAAAATTGTTAAATCTCCATCTACGGTTAAATTAGTACCTTTTAAATTCAACCCATTATATAATATGGCATCATGACCGAATTGGGCGGGATTATGGCTGAATGTAATTTGATTATCTGCAACTACGTAGCCACGAACCGCAAAATGACCACGATAATCAATTTTCTCCTTAAAACGAGTATGTCCACAAACTAACAATTCACTATTTGGATTATTGGTGCTCGTTAATTCTGAATTGATATAAGCATTACCTTTAATCAAGACTTTTGATAAAGTACTGATATCTAATCCATTTAAGACGGCTCTACCATTAACGGTTAATGAACTACTTTTAACATTAACTAGACCTTCAGTATATAAATTACCAACAATAGCATCACAATTAACAGCTAAGGAATCAGATAAATAATAAGAACTGTCTGGTTCTTGAGGGCATTCAGTTCGGTTTTTCTTCCATTTCACTGAATTTTCATAATGGTAATCTGGATCCTCTGGCGGTGGTGGTGGCGTTTCGCTCTCATCTATCCACTCATCAATGGGGATCTCTCTATTTTTAATATTAAACACTAAAGATAATTCTTCTTGAAACTCTGAATCATACCCGATGACATTAACGGAAATCTTAGATCCTTCAGGGGTGGGGGTCACTTCAGCATTTGGACTTAATTCAAAAAAGCGTTCTGGATGTTCTTCATCAACTACAACTGAATCAACATGTAGAATCGTTTCTGAAATCATATGTTGAATTGTATCTTCATTTAATTCAACATCATTTTCTTCTAAATATCGAACAAATTGATGCTGGATATAAGTAGCTCCCATTTCAGCAATATGAGTTGAACGATTACTTTGTTTCATAACGTGGTTTTGTTTAGCGTTTGATAAGATGCTACTCATCATAGCGATTGAGAACAACATGATTAGAACGATCGTCATTAAAACAATAATTAATGCTGCACCTTTTTCTTCACGTTTCCATTGTTCCATATTAATCCCTATCCTTTACCCCGATAATTTGGGAAATAGAAGTTGAAATGGTCACTGGTTTAAAGCGCCTATTTGTTATATCTGTTACTTCTATTAACAGGTCCAGATTTTCAATATTTGATACCTCAAAAGAATCACCATCAGTAAGTTTTGTATTGGAAATCACTTCACCGTCTTCTATGATTCTCTTTCCAATATAAAGGTCGTATTTTTCCACACTTCCTTTAAATGTATAATTCTTTTCTTCAGGTAATTCCACGACATAAGTGGAGGAATCAATTCTTGTTATTGTGTATTTTTTGTAGGTCTGGTGAATGTCTGTAAGATTTGAGATGAAACGGTTTAAATCAGAATTAACCTGTGATTGAATTTCAGACTGCTGATAATGATGAATGGTAGACATGGTGACTGAAAATATAACGGAGCCCACCATAAAAGTTAAGGATAAGGTTGCTAGTAATTCTATTAGAGTCATTCCCCGATTATTTTTCATTCCGACCCCACCTTAATATAATCATAAGTTTCAGCTAATGGTTTTCCTTTTTTATTTTGTATTATGATTTTAGTTAACCAAAGTGACGTTTGAGGCTCATGTTTGAATTGAAGTTGTAAATAAAAGGATGGGTGACTGATAAACTGCCCTTTTTCATTTACAGATGATATACTAGGTGAGTTTTCTTTGTTGAAATGAGTATAATGACCTATATCGAAGTTCGGTTTGTTTATTTGTCGTACGTCTTCAAGTGCTTTGCGAGCTAAATTTGTTGCCACTAAATGATCTTCATTGGTTGTTTGCATATTTGCAGATTGAACAAAGACCGAGAAAAAACCTATTAAAACAATGGATAGAATAACGAGAGCACTTAATAATTCTATTAATGTCATACCCTTTTCTTTATTTAAAATAGTTGACATTTTCAATACACCTCGATTTTTATCTAGTAAAATAGTATAATATTTCATATAATACTAATGTACCATATTAGGATAGATTTTGTAGGTCTTTTTCAGGTGAAAGGGAGATCAACTTGGCCAAAAAAGTGAAGTTGAGGTTGGGGGAAATCCTCACCCAACAAGGCTTGATTTCAAAGGAACAATTAAATAAAGCCTTGGAAACCAAACGCCCAGGTCAAAAACTAGGTGACAAGTTAATTGAATCTGGTGCGATTACTGAAATGCAGCTTATGGAAGTTTTACAACAACAGTTAGGTATACCTCATGTACGTTTACATAATTACAAGATAGACAAAAGCTTATTGAACCTCATTTCCAGAGAATACGCTAGAGAAAACCTAGTCTTACCTCTTAAAAAAGAACATAACAAACTCATTGTCGCCGTTTCAGATCCTCTTGATTATTTTGTTTTTAATGACTTAAGGCTTTCTACGGGTTTTGTTATAGAACCAGCTATTGCAACTAAAGATGAAATTAGACAAAATATCCTGAGACATTATGAAAAAGAAAATTTAGCTGAACAGTTTGAATTAAAGCATGAACCAGACACCTCACGTGACTTATCACTTGAAGAAGAAGCTTCCCCAGTCGTCAAACTCCTTAATCAAGTGATTCAACAAGCAGTCGTTGAAAAAGCGAGTGACATTCACATTGACCCTCAAGAACACCACGTTATAATCC
This sequence comes from Piscibacillus halophilus, assembly GCF_900110685.1. Taxonomy (GTDB): domain Bacteria; phylum Bacillota; class Bacilli; order Bacillales; family Alkalibacillaceae; genus Piscibacillus; species Piscibacillus halophilus. Next base: position 30,973 of record NZ_FOES01000015.1, on the reverse strand, counting down.
GCCTTAGAATTGATGGGGCATTACAAACAGATCAATCCTTATCAAAAAATATTCAATCTTCACTCATTACTCGAATTAAAATTATGGCAGGTTTAGATATTACAGAACAAAAAATCCCTCAAGACGGCCGAATTAAACGTAAAGTTGAAGGTCGTGATATTGACATGCGTGTCAGTACCTTGCCAACTATATTTGGTGAAAAGGTTGTTATACGCGTACTAGATATCCATTCTGTTTCAAATGATTTAGCTGATTTAGGGTTTGACGAAAAACATTTAAACGACTTTATTTATATGATTGAAAAACCACATGGAATTGTTTTATTAACAGGACCAACCGGATCAGGTAAAACATCAACTATGTACGGAGCTTTAACTCGATTAAATAGAGAAGAATCCAATGTGATTACTATTGAAGACCCAGTCGAATATCAGTTAGATGGTATTAACCAAATACAGGTGAATCCAAAAGTGGGGCTAACGTTTGCTTCAGGCTTGCGTTCTATTTTAAGACAAGACCCTGATATCATCATGGTTGGTGAAATTAGAGATGAGGACACTGCCAATATGGCGGTAAGAGCTTCAATCACAGGCCACTTAGTTTTAAGTACGTTGCATACGAATAATTCGATTGGTGCGATTGATAGACTTATCAATATTGGGGTTGAGAGATTTTTAGTAGGTACATCTCTGAATGGAATTGTGGCTCAACGTTTAGTTCGAACCATTTGTAAGGACTGTATAGTGGAAGAAATTCCGACTAAACGAGAACAAGAAATCTTTGAGAAATACGGGTTTTACATGGAGAAAGTAAAACGCGGAAAAGGATGTCCGACTTGTCATCAAACAGGTTATAAAGGGAGAACAGCCATTCATGAAGTGTTAAATATTGATGACGATATACAATGGGCAATCCTTAACAACCAAACGTCTTTAGAAATTCAGAGCTTAGCCCAAGAAAAAGGATTTACTTATTTATTTGAGGATGGACTCAAAAAAGTCCAAAGAGGGCTCACTACTACTGAAGAAATTTTAAGGGTTGCGGTTGAATAGTGGAGGTTAAAGCTAATGGCTGACTATAAGTATACGGCTTATGACTTTTATGGTCGTGTTAAAAAAGGGCGACTAGAAGCTTATAATCCTGAACAAGCTAAGAAATTGTTAAAAGATGATGGATATAAAGTAGAGGATTTAAAAGAAGTAAAAGCTTCGATATGGACGAAAGAATTCAACTTAAGTAGGCCGGTCAAAAATAGAGACATGGTTGTATTCTTACAACAATTTTCTGCCTTACTAGAAGCAGGTTTAACCGTAGTGGATACGATTAATATTTTAAGAGAACAAACAAAAAATAAAGTATTAAATCGAGCACTTTACTATATAGAGATTGATTTGCGACAAGGGACATCATTGGCTAACTCTATGAGAAAACACCCGAAAGTATTTCCTACCATACTAGCAAATATCATACATAGTGCTGAGGTTAGTGGCTCTCTAGAAGACACTTTGGATGAATTAGCTGAGTATTATCAAAAACATTATAAGACCGTTCAAAAGGTGAAAACGAGTTTAGCCTACCCAATGACTGTCATGTTTGTCGCTGTAATCGTCGTCATATTTCTTTTAATGTATGTGGTTCCGCAATTCGTTTCGATGTTTGAACAGTTTGGAGCTGATTTACCGTTTATTACAAAAATCGTCTTATCGATAAGCGAGTTATTACTTAACTACTGGTTATTACTACTGTTCTGTTTAATAGCTGCCCTTGTGCTCACTGTTTACTTGATGAAACATAATCAAGCTAAGTATTATGTTGATGCGTTATTATTAAAGCTTCCATTCATTGGTCCGTTATTATTGAAATCTAACTTAGCTAGTATGTGTCGTACGTTATATTCATTGTTAAAAAATGCTGTTCCAATTATTGACGCAATAGATTTAACCAAACAGACAGTTAAAAATAAAGTCATACAAGGTGTTTTAGACGAATCAAAGCTTTCATTAAAACAAGGTGGTACTTTTTCAAAACCGTTGAATGATCACTGGGCGTTTCCTTTTTTAGTCACCCAAATGTTATTAGTAGGTGAAAAGACAGGCTCTTTAGAGAAAATGCTTCATCAAGTAGCTAGCTTTTATGAAGATGATGTCAACACTTCTTCTGATCAATTTAAATCGTTACTAGAACCAGTGCTCATCATTATGTTATCTATCATCGTTGGAGCAATCGTATTAGCGATCGTGGTTCCAATGTTTGATCTATATAATCAAATTTAATATGAATAAAGGGGAGAGAGTAAGATGCTTAAACAAGCAAAAAAAATATTAAAAAAAGAAAAGGGTGTTACCCTCGTTGAGCTATTAGCTGTTATTATTATATTAGGGATTATCGCTCTAATTGCAGTACCCGCTATTGCTGGAGTAATAGAAGACTCTAAGTATAATAGTCTTAAATCTTCTGCTATTAATGCGATAGAAGCAGCCGATCTATATAAAGTTACCCAAGATGAACTTCCGGATAGTATCGGTGACTTAGCTGATTACTATGACAGTAAGGGAGTTACTTGGTCTGATGGTACTAGTTTCTCTGAAGTGGATGGAAATATTGTTATTACGGGAACGATTTCTGAAAGTTCTGGTGATGGAAAACAAATAGAGTTAACGAATGCCTCTGTTATGCAGATTAGTGAAGCGTCTGTTAGCGATGAAAATAATAAAATCCCTAATTAAACTAATAGGACTGATTCACATTGTTATTGATCTATCTATACATCACAATATTAGGCCTAATATTAGGTTCATTTTATAACGTTGTTGGTCTTAGAGTACCATTGAAGAAATCAATCGTAAGCCCACCATCTCACTGCCCAGATTGTAAAAAGCAATTAAGGGCTTACGAACTCATTCCTTTCATCTCGTACGTTTTTCAAAAGGGTAAATGTCGACATTGTCATACTAGAATTTCATGGACGTATCCTTTTTTTGAAGTATTAACAGCTGGGCTCTTTATCTTAGCGTTTTTTCATATTGGCTTTCAATTAGAGTTATTGATGGCTTGGATTTTTGTTAGCTTACTGATCATTATTACGATTACAGATGTTCATTATCAACTCATTCCGAATCGAATTCTATTATTCTTTTTAATTTTAATAGTTCCATTAAGACTCATGATCCAAACAGACCCTTGGTATGATGCCTTTTTAGGGGGAATCGTAGGATTCGGTTTATTATTTCTCATTGCATTATTGAGTAAAGGTGGAATGGGTGGAGGAGATATTAAACTGTTTGGTGTGCTCGGATTGGTGCTCGGGTTGCAAGGAACATTAATAACACTATTTCTAGCTACATTATTAGGAGCATTTATTGGTTGTATTCTTATGCTTTTCGGCAAGGTTAAAAAAGGTGTTCCGTTTGCTTTTGGTCCATTTATTGCAGCAGCTGCGATTATTACTTATTTTTATCAAGATGGTTTAATTGAATGGTATATGACAACATTTCTTCTATAAGGGATGAATGATATGAGTCAGAACATAATCAATTTAGAGATCAAAGATTACGTCATAAGATATACAGAAATGAACCCGAAACAACCTACACAGATTATTAGATTCGGAGAACACTTTATACCAGAAGGGGTCGTTGATGGGGGAATCATTGTAGATTCCGAGCTATTTATAAAGGTCTTACATACATGTGTAAAAAAATGGTCTCTTAAACGAAAACGAGTCAGATTGACGATGCCAGATTCATTAGTGATTGTACGTAAGCAGTCTATTCCAGCCTCCGTTGAGAAAGAAGATATCAATCGATATATCTACTTTCAATTAGGTGATACGATCCATTTGCCGTTTCAAAAACCGATTTTTGAAACAGTTTTATTAAAACAAGGTGAGGACCAACATGAGGTCAGCATCATATCTACGTGTGAATCTTTAGTTAATCCTATACTTAAATGTCTAGAAAAGGTGAAAACAAAAGTAGTCGCCGTTGACATTTCACCATTAAACTATTATCGAATTTATTACCATAAAGGTAAAATTGCTGAAGAAGATCATGTTCTGATGATTCAATACCATTCTCAAAATGTGGTGTTTTGTGCCTTTGAAAAACATACCCCTATTTTCTTACAACAATTTCAATTGACTTCGTCTGAAGGTGAAAGAAATAGTTTCGGTCCAACGATGACTCGTGAGGATTTTAATCGAGAAGAAGTGTTAATGGAATATGAAGAGATTCGAATAGAAATTGAACGGGTAGAACGTTTTTATCAATATTCGATGAATGATGGAAGTAAGGCATTCACTAAAACGATTGTCGTTGGGGATCATCCATATTTAAGTGAGATTATAGAACGAATGAAAGAACGTTCGGAGACAGATTTGATGGCGTTTACTGACGATGAGATCAGAGGACCAAAAGGTCTTCAAGTTGAAAGGAAATATCATAATGTGTATGGCTTAGCGATGAAGGATGGAAGTTAAATGTTAGTAGATATTAACCTCTTACCAAAAAAAGAGAAGAAACAAGTAAGTCATTTTACATTTTCTACAACGCTGATAGGAATAACTCTTTTATTAATTGGATTGGGAGTATGGGGTTATTTGGGACAGGCTCAAGAGTTAAATCAGGTCAATCAAGATATTTCTCAAAAGACTAAGATGAATCAAATATTACAATCAGAAGTTGAAGGTAGTAAAGAGGTTAAACAAGCCCAGTTAATACAGGGGATAGCTGAACAATTAACGACTAATACATCCATGATCATAACTGATATTGTAGAAGAGATCCCAAGAGGCGGACGACTAAATGCCTTTAAACTAAATGAACATGAAATTGAGCTTAATGTCACGACTGAAACGAATGAACAGGCGGTTAACTTTTATCAGGTTTTAGAGGGGTTTAATCTGTTTGATGAAGTCGTGATTCATACGATTCATTACAATCAAGATGGCGATCATTTTACCACTAATTATACGATTCATCTCTCTTATACAGAAGAAGAGGAGGGAGATGAATCATGAGGTTAAGTTCTTTACAAAAACGAATGTTGTTAGTTTGGTCTATGGGATTGATGATGGTAGCTGTTTGTTTTTACTTTTTTATCCTCATGCCCATGTTTAATGATCTAAACCGTCAACAAGATAAGCTAAATTTGGAACAGCAAAAGTATGAAACTTTAAAACGTCAAGTAGAAGAACAAACAGAAGAATCTATCCCCGTCGCAACAGTCTTAAAGTCCATACCAAGTTCTATGGAAGAAGATGGTGTCATCCAATTAATTAATAATGCATCTGAAGCTTCTAAAATAGTTGTTCAAAGTTACCAGTACTTGGAGAGGTTAAATACAGAGGTGGATGGTGAAGAATTAAAACAGTTAGCGATGCAAATAAATGGAGATGCTGGATCATTAAAAGCTTTAAATAATTTCACTGAACAACTAGAGTCATCTGAACGATTAGTCAAAATTCACTCACTAGATTTTCAGCAAAACGGAGAAGACGTTAGCTTTCAAATTCAGTTTAACGTGTATGCTAAAGTATTTGGTGAATAAGATGAAGGCTAGGGTAAAAGAATTTATCTTAAAAGAAACCCGAATTATAAATGTCGTTTATAATTCGGGTTTTTGTATGTGAACTTACTTGAAAAAAGCTTCACTTTTCGTGGACACGGATCGAGCCTCCTCAGCAGAAAGACCCTAACTTGAGGGGTCTTGAGACTCGTGCTTCTCCCAGCACTAAAAAAGGAGAGTGAATAATGATGGAAGCGCATCCATACTAGAAATCCTAGTAAAATAATGCCAATTGGAATGATAAATAGACCGAGAATCATTTCAGAGTTAAATCCCATTATGATCCCTCCTCTCCTTTAAAAAACACAATAGTCAGACAATTCATATGATAAATAATATTAGAGGATAAGTAAACTGGAAACAAAAAAACTGGTATGGATTTAAATCCATACCAGTTTATGATTTAATGAAGTACTCTATTTCTCAATGTTACAATAGCGAATTGTAAGCACACGATTGAGAAAACAAATGCCATTAAAGCGGCATACCATAATTCAGATATTAAGACACCTGAAGCGAGATACTCTCCTATATAATCGGAGATCAGTGCTGGACTCCAAGTCAAGATATGACCGTATATATTCGTTAAGACATTAAAAATGATAATCAAAGCTAATGAAATGAACGCAACCAAACCAGGTGATTGAATCCAAGTATTGACCATAATAACGATGGATACGATTAATGCAAAATATAGTGTGAAGAAAAATAAACTCATTAATATTCTAGTGAAATCAATCGTACCAAATAAAATCATGACGTAATACCAAGCCGTACCAATAGCTAAAGCGAGTGAAATAATGATGATTAACATTATCGATAAAAATTTAGCTGAGACATAATTCGTAAATTTAACTGGTTTTGACAGAATCATCTCATAGACACCACTTTTTATTTCTCCTGAAATAGTACTCATCACAATAACAACTGTGAGCAGTACGCCAAGCATCCCAAGTTCACCATAACTCATCATCATGGCTTCTTGCGCATTCGGCATAGGAAGATCAATAATAGATCCCTCTGGAACACCGCCTACTGCGTCCATAATTTTGGGAAGGTAGTAAGTTGTAATAGGGTCCATTACGGCAAATAATATAAATACGATGGGTACCCAAATCCACTTCAGGTTACGCCAATTCTCTAATAATTCTTTTTTAAAAATCACGAACCATTGCATTATTCTTTCACCGCCTTCATAAATAAATCTTCAAGAGACGTTTTAGCGACTTCGAATTTCGTTAACTGCCAATCTTCATTATGAACGACTTCAAGTAATTGTTTCCGTGCTGTTTGTAAATCATGAACGGTTAAAAGAAAATCATCTTGTACACGATGAACTTTAAAGACAGACTCAATTTCTTTTAAACGTTCCTCAATAAATTTTGGTTCATCAGAAAATGCTAGCTTTAACGTAACTGTGTTTTGAACGGATTCTAATTCATGCATACTTCCTTGTTCAATAACATTTCCGTTATTTAAAAGTAGAATCTCATCACTCACTTCTTCTGCATCATTTAATATATGAGTTGAAAACAGGATGGTAGAGTCTTTTTTAAGTTCCCGCATCAAGTTAAGGACTTCACGACGTCCAATTGGATCTAAGGCTGAAGCTGGCTCATCTAAAATGATGAGTTTAGGTGAATGAATGAGAGCTTGAGCAATTCCGAGCCGTTGCTTCATCCCTCCAGAGTATTTTGAGATGCGTAATTTTCTAACCTCTTTCAGATTGACTAATTCTAATAATTCATCTGCTCGTTTCCTAGCCTCACTTTTTGATAAATGAGCTAGTTGGCCTGAATAAACTAAGAATTCTTTACCTGTCATCCAGTCATAAAAGACCGGGAATTGAGGTAGGTATCCAACGTGTTGACGGAAATCTCTTGATAGACTTTCATCATTAAAGGCAATGGTTCCTTCAGTTGGTTTAATAAATCCAGCAAGCATTCTTAGAGTCGTCGTTTTTCCAGAACCATTTGGACCTAATAAAGCGACACAGCGACCGTGTTCCAGTGTAAATGAGACATCTTGAATGACTGAGTTCTCTTTATACTTTTTTGTTAATTGATTAGCGTGTAACAATTCCACACTTATGGCCTCCTTCCAAATATCAAATAAATGATTGGCCCGACGATATTAATCAGAATAATAACGAGTGCCCAAATCCATTTCGGACCATTGGTTTGTTCATTACGTATTAAATCTATTATGGCGATACTTAATAAAATAAGTTGAAGAATGATAATTGGTAAAAGTAGTAGAATTAAATCTCGGTTTATTTCCATTATGACCACCCCCAAGACATTTATACGTTTGATTTACGATTTTTATAGATTAAAAGTTTCATAAATAAAAGGTTCGGACGAGTTCTATTTCCTGAATGCTTGTTGATTAAAGGGTATTTAATACAAAATATGGGAACATATGATACACTTAGGTTAACTAGATTCACGCTATAAACATGGCTGTTTGTTCAACTAACGAGCAGGATCATTGAATAAAGAAGATTGAAAGGAACTTAATCACAAGAAAGAGGGGATAAAGGTGGACTTATTACTCTGGATAACTATTGGTTTCATAATAATTGGATTTGTTGTTCTTGCTTCTATGAAAAAAGGTATGGAAGGCAAACTCGCTTTTATAACAGCAAATATGGAAGACGAGGAAAGCTCAACAAAAGCTAAATCCATAATTTGGTGGATTGTGAGTACTACAATTTTGGGAGTAGTAAGTATGATTCTTATTGTTTGGTGGTTTCATAATCACTTTGGATAACGTTTGGTTTCAAATGTACTTAAACAAACTGGTGGGTTATTTGACAAGTAAATATATAAAGGGATGCCTTATATTGTTAGTCATATACATGACAATCCGAACACCCCTTTTAATTATACACGGTTCATTTCTTGTATGATCGATTTCAATATATTGATAACGGATTTTTGTTTTCGTACAGGGAGTTGGGATAGTTTTGTTAAATCGTGGAGTAAGGTTTTGTTTTTCTTAAGTAGGTCAATAGCTTTAATAATTTCTTGTTGGTCACGTTCGTCCTCAGTATCTAAGGAATAGACTCTTTCAAACTCCTTTAATAGAAAATCATCAGAGAGACTTTTTCCCACTAATTGATCTAATGAGATCGAAAAGAGATTACTAATTTTGATTAATGTATTCAAATCTGGGATAGCTGATTCATTTTCCCATTTCGTAATATTGGATCTGGATACATTTAATTTCTTCGCTAACTGCAATTGTGTCCAATCATTTAGCTCTCGAAAGTAACGTATATTTGTAGCAATTTTACTAGACATATATTTACTCGCACCCTAATTTAGTAGATTTGTGGAATATTTTAACACTAAACGTAAAATAGTATTAATGCAAGATGTGTTTTATAACATTAATACAAATGTTCTTAATTAGAACATAAAATAACTCTTCAGCTAATGGGTTTAGCTGAAGAGTTATTTATGCTTCGAGTTCACCGTACGTATCTTGTTCTTGTTCATGTAAGTGGAAAATAAATGCATCTTTATAAATCGCAAAGAGTTCATATTTTTTGGAACCACGGTTGATTTGTTCATGTATTGCTGGGTAGTGCTCACTTGCATGAACAGCATATTCAATTTTTTTCATAGCATTAAGTGAACGCTCATTCACTTTATTCACTTTTAAGAAAACAATTTCAATATCTTTTTCTAAAAAAAGCTCACGCAGAAATAAATCTTTCGCATATTGGTTATACCCCTTACCAAAGTATGGCTTGCCGATCCATGTCGCAAGAAACCCCATCTGATCTTGGGTGTCGTATAAAGTAATGGCTCCAATTGGTGCATCCCATTCGTCAACAATCGTACGAGAAATGAGCTCACCATTCTCTTCCTGAATCATCATTTTGTTAAGGAAAAAATAATATTCTTCTATTGTCTCAGCCTTTTCTCGCACATAAGGTTTAACAGCTAGATCATTCAAAAGTGGGAAAAGAATCGGGGCATCGTGTAAATCTCTTTTTTTAAGCATAAAAAACACCCTCCTTGGCTGAGGGTGCTGTCGTAGGAATTTGGCGCACATTTGGGTCACGACCACCCTCGAATTTTTATCAATTGCTCACAAAAATTCGGGGTGGGAATCGAACCCACTAGAACTGCTTGAAACAAGCAGTGGCGCACCATTTGCCTTCCCTTAATTTATACTCAAATCATACAACATTTTATCTGATTTGGAAATAGGTTTTTTACTAAATTTATGTGTAAATTTTTTCTAAAGCTTCTTGTAAAGTTGGATAATAAAATTGATAGCCTGATGTCTCCAATTTTTGAGGATAAACATACTGACCTTTCAACACTAAAATACTCATATCACCTAAAATGGTGCGAAGTGCAAATGAAGGTGCGGGTAACGAATGAGGTTTTCTTAATACATTGCTTAACGTTTTTCCAAATTCTTTATTTCGTTGAGGCGTCGGTGCAGTGATATTAACTGGCCCTTCAATGTTTGGATAATGTATAATGTGTTCAATTGATCCGATGACATCATCAATATGAATCCAAGACATCCATTGCTCACCATTTCCAAGTGGCCCACCAAACATTAGTTTATAAGGCAAGGCAATCTTCGGAAGGGCACCTTCTTTTTGATCAAGGATGATCCCGAAGCGAGTAATGACGGTTCGAACACCAATCGATTCAGCTTCTTGAGCTTCCTGTTCCCATACTGAACAAACCTCTGCCAAAAAGTCGTGCCCAGATACGATTGTATCTTCAGTAAAAACAGTATCTTTAGAAGTCCCATAATACCCAATGGCAGAAGCATTAATGAAGACGTCAGGTTGATTAGGTAAAGCATTCATAATCCGTAAGAATTCTCTTGTTGAAATCATGCGGCTTTCTAAGATTTGTTGCTTTTTCTGCTTCGTCCAACGTCCGCTGTTTAACGATGTACCAGCTAAATTAATACAGACATCTATTTCGTCTAACTCAGTTTCTGGTTGACTATGAGGATTGAGCCATTCAATATAAGATACTCTTTCCTTATATTCGAGCTTATGTGGGTTGCGAGTTAAGATGAAAATTTCATGACCTTGCTTTTGAAAATAATCGGTTAATCGGTTTCCGATAAAACCCGTTCCACCAGCAATTAAAATTCTCAAGTAGCAGTCCCCCTTACATATATACTATAATAATATAGGTAGATAATCACCTATTAGGAGTTTTTGTGATGAAAATAAGTAAAATCACGACACAAAAGAAAAATAAAAATCGGTTTAATATTTTTGAGAGTCTCAATGGAAAAGATGAGTACACATTTAGTGTGCATGAAGACATTCTGATTCGTTTCCATCTTAGAAAAGGATTAGAATTAACCGAAGAACAAGTAAAAGAGATCAAAGAACAAGATGCAATTTACCAATACTATACCCTATCTATTAATTATTTAAGCTATCGTATGAGGGCAAAATCAGAAATCATAGATTACTTGAAAGAAAAAGAAGCGACCCCAGATGCAATTGATACGGTTATACATAAACTAGAAAATGAGAAGTTAATCGATGATTTACAGTTCAGCAAGGCTTATGTCAGAACGAAGATGAATACATCTAGTAAAGGTCCTAATAAAATTAAACAAGAGCTCATTCAAAAGCGTATTCCTGAAGTTTACATAGAGGAGGCTCTTTCAGAATTTAGTGTGGAGAAAGAAGTGGACAAAGTCGTTAAAATGATGGAGAAAAAGTTATCAACCACTTCTCGGAAAAAGTCGTTCCAACAGCAGTTGATTCAATTAAAGCAGTCATTAATACAAAAGGGATTTACACAAGGAGCTATTGAATTAGCCTCACAAGAGGTTGATTTAACGGTCAACGATGATGAGGAAATGGACGCTATACGTTATCAAGGGGAAAAGGTTTGGACCAAACAAGCTCGTAAGCATGAAGGATTCCAATTAAAGCAAAAAGTGATGGCATCGCTTTATCAAAAAGGTTTTTCAATGGACCTCATTAATCGATTTTTAGATGAAAAAGAAGAAGAGTGATTAAAAAGTAATCTCGACAGTAAAGTGGTTCAATGAGGGGACAAAATAGTAATTTGTCTTCCTCATTGAACTGCTTTTTTATATGAAATTGTTGTAAAATGTAGGGCTTTATGTAATATAAATTGTGTAAATGATTTAAGGGGTTTTAAGATAATTATGGTAAAATAAGTTAAAGGATGTTATTCAACTATCGGGCAGCTTAATGAAATAAGATAAAGGGGGATCTTCATGTCGGAACTCTTAGTAAATGTCATTCAAGCCAGAGATACGTCGTTTAATATTGGATATAAATTCGGTAAGCATTTAAAGAATAACCCTTTATTAACTGTTTTGGATTCAATTACAAGACCAGAAATAGACTATAATAGCTTGAAGTCTATCTTTTCAAACTTTGCACCTCATTTACTTGAAGAGATAGACGGATTAGCGTGTGGGTTAGAAATTTCAACTATGAAATCTGCTTCATTATTTAGTGGATACGATGTACCAAAAACAGAAGCTATGGGTTGTTCTGCGATTATAACAAAAGATTATTATGTTAGAAATTATGATTTTTCTCCTGCTCTTTATGATGGGATTTTTAGCTTAGTTCAATCCGAATCAGCATTTGCAACAGCTGGATATAATCTACAAGTTCTAGGCAGGCATGATGGAATCAATCAGGAAGGATTAGTTATAGGATTACACTTTGTAAGTAATAATGGCTACTCAAAAGGTGTTTCTCCTTGGACAGCAATTAGAATCGTTTTGGATATGTGTTCTTCTGTTGATGATGCCATTCAAATATTGAAAGAAATCCCACATTCTGCTTGTTACAACTTTTCACTTGGTGACAATAATGGAAACATAGCAGTAGTAGAAGCTAGTCCTGAGACTGTGATTGTAAGGCTTGGAGATTCATCGTTATCATGCGTTAACCATTTTCAAGATGAGACCCTTATAAATAAAAATAGATTATCCATTGATGGTTCGGTAAAACGTGATAGCTATCTCCAAGATATGTCCACCGAAAATATTACACATCAAGAAATGTTTGACAATTTCAAAGATAAAAGCTCACCTTTATTTTTTACTGACTACGATAACTTGTTTGGAACCCTACATACGTTATCGTACTCATTTCAAAATTCTAGAATCATGACCACCATTTCTCAAAGTAATCAAATCTTAGATTTTAATTTTGAAGATTGGGTTAAAGGCGAGAATATAACAGCTCAAATGCTGAAGGGTAAAATAGATATTGTATAAATTTGTTTTTCTTTTTCAATTAACTACGGCGATTGTTCAATAAAAACGGTCGCTTTATATACTAATAATTAAAAGGAGATAGGTATTTATTAAGTACATACGACTATTATTAATAGCAATAATGTTATTGGCACTATTAACGGCTTGTCGTGTTAATCCGTTCAAATCAGAGGGAGAACATAAGTATTTTTCAAGTAAGGAAAAAGCAATAGAACATTATATTGAGGATAACGACGTTAGGGGTTCTGTTGAGGTTATTACAACGAAAAAAGAAGAAACTATTTTAGTTACTCAATTTAGAGATAATACATATTTTGTTGGAGAACTAAAGGAAGATGACGGAGAATTTTTTACGGCTAAATTATCAGCGAATGTTCATATGGAAAGAGGCGGAGCATGGGAACTTAATTCAATGAATGGGAATGAATATACTATTTTCTTTAAAAAAGAAAATGAACCTAATTATAAACAACTATCAAATGATGAATACTTTGTCTCATTTGTTGAAGGGCATGCTTTTGATGAACATTCATCCAATCACAATAATCCTATAACAGATATTGAAAATGTGAAAGAATAATTTATCTACTAAATGGGAGCATGAGATAATAAGTAAATCACTCGTTGATCAACTAAATGGGGAGATTAATGTTAGCAGTCAGGTAGAAAATATATTGAACTAACGGTTAGTTACTGAAGTCGATTAAAATGAGGGTCGGGGTTTGAAATTACTTAAAATAATAAATTTAATCTTCGGTATAATAGCAGTGGTAGGTGGCTTTTATTATCTTTTTATAAATAATAGTAACTTACCTACATATGTAACTTTCTCTTTTATGATGATGTTGTTTTTTATGGTTGGATTTGAATACGTTAAGGATAGGCATTACAAATCTGGTTATTTATATTTTATAGCAGCTATCATTATGTTTTTAATTGTAATGGAAGATCTAATGGATCTATTATAAAGTTTCTGTTATTCAACTAACGAGTAGATTAATTGAAGAAGACCATCATAGTATTTTCGTCCTGTCATTTTCACTGATAACATTGACACAGAGTCCCATAGTGGTATTCTAATATGTAGGAGAAATATGGAAGGTGGAATTGGATTTGCCATCAACTTGTAATGGTTAAAAAGTAATTTAATAGTACATGCTTTTTCTTAACATTTTTAGTCATGGGAGAAGTATGTCTATTTTTAACCATTACAGGGAGCGCGGGATAACCAGTTGTTTAATTCCAAGCGGGATTCCTTTAAGGGATTCCGCTTTTTTGATAGGAAATTTTTCTCCATTCAACCGTTATTGGCGTTCCTATGAATAATTAGGAGGAGCCATAGATGTGTTTTTATGATTTATTAACTTATGAGATTATTCCACTGAAAACACCTTATGTAATCCGAAATTGTAGTAAATGTAAAAAGGGATACAGAATTCTATTGCAGTGAAAAATTCAGAGTTAATGCAAATCAAAAAATGGTTGATGTTTGGATAATTTATAACTGTATTCATTGTGAGGGAACTTGGAATTACCCGATCTTATCGAGAGTACATGTAAGCAAAATCAACCCTAATCTTTATCAAAAATTCATGAATAATCATAATGAGACAGCATGGTATTATGCTTTTCAAATCCACCATTTGAGAAAACTTTGTAAAGATGTGGATACAAATGTATGTTACGACTTAAGAATGGAAAGGTTTGAGTCAAAGTTTAACGATCTTACCATTAGAATTAACTGTAATTATGATTTGGATCTTAGAATTGATAAAGTATTAGCAGAAATACTTGGTGTTTCAAGGTCAAATCTAAAAAAACTAGAGATTGATGGAAGGTTAAAGCTAAATCCAAATATAAGTATGAAGAAAAGAATTATTGATCATTTACAAGTAACCGTTGTCGGAAAAGGTTAGAAATTTAATGCTTTTCATTATTAATTTAAAAAATGCAGAGAGGGGAAAATCAAATGAACCCTTTGTTGTTAGATGTGCCTTTAAAGTTAGAAACAGAAAGACTAATGCTACGAGCACCACTACAAGCTGGTGAAGGAGAAATGGTGAGACAAGCGATTGGAGACTCTTTTAATGAATTAAAATCGTGGTTGTCACTTTTCCAGGAACCTCCAACTGTTGAAGAAACAGAGGTCATGTTGAAGAATGCCCATATAAATTTTTTAAAGAGAGAAAGCTTTCGTTTTCTTATCTTTGACAAAGGTGGTAATGACTTTATTGGAACAACAAGCCTTCATAATATTGACTGGAACATTCCAAAATGTGAAGTTGGATACTGTATTAACACAAAATATAGCGGAAATGGATATATGACAGAAGCTGTAAAGGAAATGGTTAACTTTGTGTTAAATCATCTCGAATTTAAGAGAATCGGAATAAAGTGTGATTCAACAAACCTTAAAAGTCGTGCTATTCCGGAAAAACTTGGGTTTGTATTAGAAGGTATTTTAAGAAATGATGATTTATCCGCTGATGGTAAGAAACTGACTGATACTTGTGTTTATTCTATAATCAAGTAGCATTGTGAATAACAACACTTAAACAATAGGGGGCGATTGTTCGATTAGAGCAATCGCTCTTCAGTTAACTGACAGGTAACTAAATTTTTTAGTTTTACATTTAGGGCTAACCGAGGGGAGATATTTATATGAAGGTTAAACTTATTTTATTATTATTGGTAATGTTGTTTTATCTGGTTGTTTTAATTCTCAGGGTAGTAATGAAACAGAAATAATAAGAGAGAAAATTAATGAAGAAATGGAATTTAGTCCTTATATTCCTCATATGGATTACCCAATTGGTTCCGTCGTAATTGAGTATAATTATAAAAGGTGAACGTGTTAGAACACACCCCAAATCGGCTCACATTTCTTATTTAACATCGAAAAAAGAACCTTTAAGTGAAGAAGAAATAGAAAGATGGGAAGAAAATGAGGAGTTTAAAAAGCTCATTCATGGTCACCTCTACTTGGGTTCAAGCATACAAGCTGTTGATATTACAATATTCAAAGAAGGTAGTGCTAGTTTAAGACATGGAGAATTGATCGAGATAGATGATCATGAAGTTGAATATAATTTAACAAAAGGTAAAGAAGGTCATCCTGACAAAGCTAAAATGTCTATAGAATTTGAAAATGTAAGTTATTTGATTGATTACACTATACAAGAGGGTGAATCGGAAGAAGATGCGAAATCACTCGCAAAAGAAATCATAAACCATAACTAATAGGAAAATTATAAAACGATAGTTGATGAAGGAAGAGCATTTTCCGTTATGGAATTTGCTCTTTTTAGGTTGCTCTCTCCAAAACTGAACAACTTACTCGTTAGGGTGACCCTATTTTTCTATTATGATTTCTTTCGTCCGTCATCTTGCTTAATGATTTGCTCAGCAATCGTATTTGGAGAAGGAAGAATAGATGGATCGGATATATAATTACTGTCTTCCCAAAATGGGGTATTCATGCCTCCCATGTAAACCGCCGTGATATGGACATTTTGCTCTTCATATTCTTTTTGGAGACTTTCTGTAAATCCACGTTGAGCGAATTTACTTGCACAATATCCCGATTCGTGAACTTTTCCTCGTAATCCTGCTGTTGAAATGATGTTTAATATTCGGCCGTTCCTTTTCTGAATATGTGGCATCAAATGTTTCGTCGTATATATTGGACCAGCTACATTGACATTAAGCATTGTATCAATTTGTTCTTTTTCCAACTCTTCAAACGAACCAAAATAACCAATCCCAGCATTATTTATTAACACATCGACCTGATTAATTTGATTAGCTAATGCTTCGAGTTGATCCCAACTGGTAATATCACAGACATATGTCTCAGCTGTTCCACCTGATTGTTGGATAATCGACTTCGTTTCTTCAAGTTTTTCCTGGCGGCGTCCGATGAGGATTATGCCGTATCCTTGATTAGAGTACTGTATGGCTAATGCCTTCCCTAAGCCACTACCAGCTCCCGTAATAAGTGCGTAATTCATAAAATTACCTCCACTAAGTTGTTTCTTGCTGAATCATTTGCATTTTCTATTGTAAAAGTCTTTGGTATACTTATTAAAGTCATAAGAATAGAAAGGGGTCACATCATGCAACGTCGATACAGTGACTACACCGTAGAAGAATTACGCCAAGAAATTGCCGAGTTAACTGAAAAAGCCCGTAAAGCCGAACAAATGGGAATTGTAAATGAGTATGCTGTCTACCAGCGAAAAATTATTATGGCCAAATCCTATACAATGAATCCTAAAGAATTTAAAAAAGGACAAGTTTATGAAATTGATGGAGCGCCAGGAGAACAATTTCAAATTGATTATATGAATGGTGTCTTCGCTTGGGGTTCTCGTCAAAATAATCAAAACGAAATCCTCAATGAAGAGGAAGCATTACCGATTGCTCTACTTACAAATCGGATTGAATAAAAGAGCCAATTCAAGTTAATGGCTCTAATTTTTTTTGTAACTTGTCTTCAGAATAAACCCAGCCAGTATAGGACGTAATGATATTATAAAATTTATCTAATGTTACAACGGCAACAAAAGGATACCGATCTTTTGCACGATAACGTAAATCAATAAAGCGAATTTCGGTATAATCATCATAACGATCAATTTCATAACGGTAGACTGGAGAGAAGCTGATAAAAGCTTTTACATTTGCGTCTTGTAGAGCTGCATTCATTTCAGTTGTATCTGGTAAAGGTTTTCTCTCAAACTCGTCTTTTATTTCAATATGCCCGTTTTCAGACCTAGCAACGTATAAGTGATGCTTCGTTATAATCGCCAGTCGCCAAATGTTATGCCTAATGGTTGGTTGGGTGATCACCTTTTCTACATCATCAAAATGCTCTGTCATCAACTTCACAATCTCGCGTTTGTCTAAATATCGTTTTATATAGTATAAAAAGACGATAAAAAAGACAATCCCGAATGTGTAGCGAGGATCGGCTCCTAATAACCAAGCTAAAATACCAGCTACATATAAAATGAATATTAGTGGATCAAATGTGCTAATGAACCCAAAAGCAATCCAATTATTGACAAAAGGTTTTAAGGCTTGGGTGCCATAAGCGTTGAAAATATCTACAAAAACATGTAAGAATACAGCGAAAAGTACCCATAACCATAAATGTAGATAACTAACATCATGATAGAATAGATAAATAGCTCCTGAGACTAAAAAACTCCACAATAAAACCGCAATAGGGGAGTGCGAGGTGCCTCGGTGATGTCGAATATAAGTGGCATTATCTTTTAATTTAAATAATGTATCAAAATCCGGAGCATGTGATCCAACAATTGCCCCGATCAGGACAGCCTGAAAGAGGGCAGGGTCTTGTTGTACAGCAGGGTCGATGGTGGCTAAACCACCAACTGCCACGCCCATCGTAATATGGGTTGCAGTATCCAAATTATGCTCCTCCTTTTAAAAATTGTTGAAAGTAGGTGTTGGGTGTTGAAAAATTCGACTACCTTTTCTATACCCGTTTTATTTGATGTTCATTCGTTTCAACATGATCTAATAACATGGTATTCAAAAATCAAGCGGGATTTGCCATGGCGAGTCAATCAAGACCCTTACCGAATTTGGGTATCAGAAATTATGTTACAGCAAACTCAAGTTGATACGGTTATTCCATATTTTAATCATTTTATGGAACGCTATCCAACTGTTTATGATCTTGCTGAAGCGGATGAACAAGATGTCCTTAAATCTTGGGAAGGCTTAGGTTATTATTCACGTGCTCGTAATCTTCATACAGCAGTCAAAGAAGTTGTTGAAAATTATGGTGGACAAGTCCCAAGCGACAAACAAGAATTAAAAAACTTGAAAGGAATTGGACCATATACATTAGGTGCTATTTTAAGTATTGCATTTGACCAGCCTGAGCCGGCTATCGATGGCAATGTTATGCGTGTTATGTCGAGAGTATTCCACATTGAAGAAGATATAGCAAAGCCAAAAACAAAAAAGCTTTTTGATGATGTCGTCCGTGAAGTCATTTCACATGAAGATCCATCGTCATTTAATCAAGGATTAATGGAATTAGGTGCTTTAATTTGTACACCTCAAAAACCTAAATGTGATCAATGTCCAGTTCAAGAACATTGTTTAGCTTACTCATATGGTAATCAAACCGATTTACCAATCAAATCTAAAAAGAAAAAACAAAAGCAAACGGATTATTTTGGATTAATTCTTCAAAATGAGAAGGGTGAACTTTATATACAAAAAAGACCAGAAGACGGTCTGTTAGCGAACTTATGGGAATTCCCGTTAGTACCTAAAAGTGTTCCATCTGTTGAAGAATGGTTTGAAACAGAGTATGGTGCACAGATTATGACGCATTCTAAAGGTGAAAAAGTTCGTCATGTTTTTTCTCATGTTATATGGGACATAGAAATAATTTTTGCTACTACTGAAAGTAATGTAGAAAGTGGTATTTTTGTTCCATTAGAGAAACTAAAGGAGTATCCTTTTCCTAATGTCCAATATAAAATAATGAAGAATTTGGTATGAAATATACTAAAGTCATTTAAGGATAAATTCGCACTAATTGGTTACTCTAATCAGTGCGGAGGTGATATTGATGGCTAAAAACAGAAACCAACAACAGCCGAATCAAAGTGCTGCAGGTACGAACGTTCAAAAAGTAAAACAACAAAACCAAGCAGCGCAGCAAGGCCAACAACAATTTGGTCAAGAGTTTGCTTCTGAGACAGATCCACAAGAAGTAAAACGCCGTAATCAACAGTCTCAACAAAAGAAACAACAACAAAATCAACAAAATCAACAAAACCAATAACACCCAGTCTTAAAACGTAGAAGCACTCCTACTAAAGGGGTGCTTCTTTAATAAGTACAACGTTAATTCATAGGCATCAGCTAATTGGTTATGTTACAATAACATTTACTATAGATTTGGTTAAGGAGTTAATCACAATGGCCCCAAAAATTGGAGAAAGGATTGAAATACAAAGCTATAAGCATGACGGTAATATACATCGCATTTGGGAAGAGACCATGGTATTAAAAAGTCAATCAAACCTTTTGATTGGTGCTAACGATCGAGTGCTCGTTAAGGAAAGTGATGGTCGGCATTGGCGAACAAGGGAACCTGCGATTACTTATTTTACGAGTAACTACTGGTTTAATGTAATCTGCATGATTCGTAGCGATGGAGTATATTATTATTGCAATATTAGTTCTCCGTTTGTCATTGATGATGAAGCATTGAAATATATTGATTATGATTTGGATATTAAAGTTTTTCCGGATATGACGTATATCATTTTAGATGAGGATGAGTTCGAGCAGCATAGAAAACAAATGAACTATCCGGATGTTTTAACCAAAATTCTATTTAAGCAATTACATACTTTGGAACGTTGGGTGCAACAACGTAAAGGGCCTTTTTCGCCTGAATTTGTAGATAAATGGTATGAGCACTACTTAACGTTTCCTAATTATAATTAGTTATAGCTCGCCATTTGGCGAGTTTTCTTCTGTATATGATAAGAGGTGAAATGGTTGGATAGTATTAAACGGTATTTACAATTTGTAAAACCATATAAATGGAAGATCGTTCTCACAATCTTGATTGGGATTCTGAAATTTGGAATTCCGCTTATGTTGCCGTTAATTTATAAATATGTAATTGACGACATATTAAATGCGGACATAAGTTACGATGAACAAATTTCCAAATTATTATGGATTATGGGGATCTCATTCTTTGTCTTTTTAGTATTAAGACCACCAATTGAATATTATCGTCAATATTTAGCACAAGAAGTAAGCAGTAAAATTTTATATGACATTCGCGATCGATTATTTGATCATATACAAAAGTTGAGTTTGAAGTTTTATTCAAAGACGAAATCTGGCGAAATTATTTCCCGGGTGATACATGATGTCGAACAAACGAAGACTTTTGTCGTCACAGGCTTAATGAATATTTGGCTAGACATGGTCACGATTTTAATTGCAGTTGGAATAATGTGGGCGATGGATCCGTTGTTAACGCTTGTGGCTATTGCATTATTCCCATTTTACGGATTCTCTGTGAAGTACTTTTATTCAAGGTTAAGGCAATTAACTCGCAAACGCTCGCAAGCATTAGCTGAAGTTCAAGGACATTTGCACGAACGAGTCCAAGGAGTTCCGGTAACTAGAGGTTTTGCGTTAGAGGACCATGAGCAGACTCAATTTGATAAACGAAATTATCATTATTTAGATCGAGCCTTGAAGTTTACATCTTGGAATGCGAAGTCATATGCCGTCACTCACACGATTACAGATTTGGCACCGTTATTAGTAGTAGCACTCGGAGGTTATTTTGTGATTGGTGGTAGTGTGACGGTCGGTACATTAGTTGCATTTATCGGTTACATGGACCGAGTTTACCAGCCGTTACGTCGGCTTATTAACTCGATGACTCAGCTAACACAGTCTCACGCATCTATGGATCGTGTATTTGAATTCATGGATGAAGAGTATGACATTATAGATCAACCGAATGCCAAACCACTTCAATCAGTCCATGGTGATGTTTCGTTTGAAAATGTCTCCTTTAAGTATGATGAAGAAGAAGAGAATGTCCTAAAGAATATTAATTTAAATATTAAAAAAGGAGAAACTGTGGCACTTGTTGGCATGAGTGGGGGAGGAAAATCAACATTAGTCAGTTTAATCCCACGCTTTTATGATGTCACAGAAGGACGAGTAAAACTCGATGGCGTTGATATCCGTGATTACCAAGCACGTTCCCTAAGAAATAATATTGGAATGGTACTTCAGGACAATATTCTGTTTAGTGAATCCATTGCTATGAATATCCGAATCGGCAATCCTGAAGCATCAGATGAAGAAGTGGTCGAAGCAGCAAAAGCAGCCAATGCCCACGATTTTATTATGGAGTTTCCAAATGGATATGAAACAGAAGTAGGTGAACGTGGAGTTAAACTATCAGGAGGACAAAAACAACGAATTGCGATTGCACGTGTATTTTTAAAGAATCCTCCAATTTTAATATTTGATGAGGCAACGTCTGCTCTTGACTTAGAAAGCGAGCATCTCATTCAAGAAGCGTTAGAAAAACTTGCTCATAACCGGACAACATTTATCGTGGCTCATAGGCTATCCACGATTACACATGCAGATCGAATTGTTCTAATGAATAATGGTCAAGTGATGGAACAAGGAACACACGATGAACTAATGAAGAAAAAAGGTCTTTATTATGACTTGTTCCAAGTACAAGAACTGGATACTGAAAAAGATGTAAAAAATACACTCACTTAAAAAAGTAGAGGCTGGGACAAAATATTTCTTAACCTAGAAGAAGCAGAATGTTAGGAGTTAAATTACACCTGACATTCTGCTTCAATTTTTAGCTACGTCAAAATGCTTCGCTTTCCGCAGGCACGGCTTCAACTTCCCCAAACTCACCTCCGTTCAAAGATTTAAGGATGTTCGGCTAAATACGCAACATCCTGTTGCAACGCCGAACTGACCCACATTCTGTGGCCCCTTTAGCTCGTGCTTTTATGCGGCGATCTGGAGTCTCGCATTTTGACTACGCTACCCCCATTTTCGTTCGGATATTATATGACCTATTTTTCTTTTGTCCCAAACCCTAATTTTATAAAAGAAAAAGCCGTCCTATCATATCGGGACAGCTTCTATTCTTTGTTTTGATAACTGACTAGTAATTTTTTAAGGTGAACAAGTTCATTATGATATTCCAGAAGATTAGATGCTAGAGGTAAAAATGTCATCCGATCGTTTTCTTCATCATAAGACTCCATCAATTGATCAACTAAGTTAGGGATATCAGGAGTACTGATTTTTTCTAAAGGATCCTGCTCTTTTTTTCGGATTCTGCCGAGGTACATCAAAACTAATTTTTCGTGAGTGTGAAGCGTTTTATCGACTTCTTCAATGATTTTTTTATTTACTTCACTATTAAAATGTTCGATTTCATAATCCATGCGGTGTAAGTTTTGTAATACATTGAACGCCTTTTTAGTCGTAATAATCAGTTGTCGAAATAAAACAAGTTTACGAGCACGGATATATCCTTTTTTTCTAGTATAGGTTCGTTCTTCTGAAAATAACATGTAAGTTTGATCAAGCTTTCTAATATCTTCTTGGATCCGTTCAATTTCACGCTTTAATGCTGGTTGATCGGATAAATGCCTTGTGGTGACACGAATCCACTGTAAAATATCATTCGTTGTGCTATTGATTTGCTCAAATAGTCTAGTTTCATATTTCGGCGGAAGAAAAGCCATGTTTACGACAAAAGCAGAAATGATTCCGATAAATATGGCTGAGAATCTAATGCCTGCTTGTTCAATGAACGGCATTTGGGTAGATTCCATGATCGCGATGACGGCAATGATCGCAATAAACGTTGTATCCTCTTTCATTTTAAAGAGCATACAAATTCCAATAACGATGATGATTCCAAACCCGATTAAGAATGGTTCATTACCGACACTTAATACTAAGATAATCGCTAATGTTGCACCAATAATATTAGCCTGGATCTGTTCAATAATCGTTTGAACAGACCGATAAATAGATGGCTGAATGGATGAAACGGCTGCAATGGCAGCTGCGAACACCCCGGCTTTAAGTCCGAAAGCAATTGCCACGTATAAGGCAATTGCTGTTGCAAGTCCAGTCTTAAATGCTCTTGCTCCTAGTTTCATAAATAACCTTCTTTCAATAAGTTCATCTACTATATATTAGTACCTATATGTACCATAAGGAAAACATATTTCTAAGGATTTGTGAACAAAAAAAGAAGCCTATGCAATAGCACAGGCTTGACCTGGAAAAACCAGAAAGGAAGGGAGTTTCATAACATGAATTCCTTGATAAGGGGTGATCCATTAAATCTGAATTAATTACATTTTACACAAATATTTTGAAAATTACAACTACTTATTTGAATTTTTTTCAGTAGATTTATAAATAATTTTTTCTTATACAAGTGCTATTGGTTTAATTGATGAAACTTTAAATAAAAACAAAAGAGGCTGAGACAAAAATTATTATTATATAAAAGAAGGCGAACATTAGACTGTATTAAACATCCAAGGTTCGCCTTCTTTTATTGTAGCTTCGTCAAAATGCTTCGCTTTCCGCAGGCATGGCTTCAACTTCCCCAAACCTCACTTCCGTTCGAAGACTTAAGGATGTTCGGCTAATGACGCAACATCCATGTTGCAACGCCGAACTGACCCACATCCTGTGGCCCCTCAGCTCGTGCTGTTCCTGCTGGAGTCTCGCATTTTGACTACGCTACACTCCATTTTCGTTCAAATTTTATTGACCTATTTATCTTTAGTCCCAGACTCTTATTAAGCCATCTGTTGAAAAGCGTTGTCAACGGCTTCTAATGTTTGGTCGATATCTTGATCTGTATGGGCCGTTGTTAAGAACCATGCTTCATATTTAGAAGGGGCAAGATTGATGCCTTGGTCTAACATCAATTTGAAGAACTTAGCAAACTGCTCGCCATTAGTATTTTCCGCCTGTTCATAATTCGAAATCTCTTCATCTGTAAAATAGACTGTCAATGCCCCTTTTAATCGATTAATAGTAATTTGAACACCGTGTTTGTTAGCGCGTTCTAAAATTCCTTCTTCCAACCTCGCACCTAGGCGATCCATTTCGTCATAAACGCCCTGCTCTTGTAAAACTTCTAAGCATGCAATACCAGCTGCCATCGATGCCGGGTTACCAGCCATTGTTCCTGCTTGGTAAGCGGGACCTAATGGAGCGACCTGTTCCATAATGTCGATACGTCCACCGTAAGCTCCTATTGGAAGTCCTCCACCAATAATTTTACCCATAGCGGTCATATCAGCTGTAACACCGGTTAACTCTTGGGCACTTCCATAATGAAAGCGGAATGCTGTGATGACTTCATCAAAGATTAACAGACTATCATTCTCATGAGTTAGTTCTTTTACTTTTTCTAAAAACCCTGGGTTTGGTTCTACAATCCCGAAGTTCCCAACAATCGGTTCCACTAAGACAGCCGCAACATCATCACCGTATTTCTCTAATGCTACTTTTAATGCTTCAGCATCGTTAAATGGAATGGTAATGACTTCTTGTGCAATGCTTGCAGGAACTCCTGCAGAATCAGGTGTTCCTAATGTGGAAGGTCCAGATCCAGCAGCTACTAATACTAAATCTGAATGACCATGGTAACAACCTGCAAATTTAATAATCTTAGTTCGGTTAGTATAAGCTCGGGCAACACGAATGGTCGTCATGACTGCCTCAGTTCCAGAATTGACAAAACGAACTTTTTCTAAAGAAGGAATAGCATCTTTCAACATTCTAGCAAATTTATTTTCTAATTTAGTTGGTGTCCCATAAAGGACTCCATTTTCAGCTGCATGTTTAATTGCTTCCGTAATATGTGGATGAGCATGTCCCGTAATAATTGGACCATACGCTCCAAGGTAATCAATATATTGGTTACCATCTACATCCCAAAAGTGTGCTCCATTTGCTTTTTCCATAAAAACTGGCGTTCCTCCGCCGACGCCTTTGAAGGCTCGAGAGGGGGAGTTGACGCCTCCAACGATATGCTCTTGTGCTTCTTCGTATAATTTCTCTGATGTTGGTCTATTCATTTTACAATCCTCCAATTCCTTATCAATCCATTCCTTATTTTATCACAATGATCCGCTCATTTTTTACATGAGCTGGACGAGTTTAACATAACAATTAATGAGGCAATGAAAAAGGGTGATGCGGATGGGATATGTGGAAATTGCTTTTGTTGTCATCATTGTCATGGTCAGTATCCTCATTTTTTTAAAAAATAACCGTAATATGAAGAATTCATTTTCAAAAGAACTGTTCATTTCTTTTTTAATGATCTATTTTATTTTGATGGTTGGGTTTGCCATCATTTATTTCTTGATGTCCGAAATCGGATTTACCGTGTTGTCTGATATGTCATTACAATACGGAAGTGCACTCGACCGTTTTTTAAGGTCTTTCTATTTTAGTGGTGTAACTTTGATGACAGTAGGGTATGGAGATATATATCCAGTTGGTGTTGCGCGTTTTGTTTCTCTCGTTGAAGCGGCAGTAGGCTATTTATTGCCTGCAGCATTTCTCTATAAGTTAATAAAATAATTTGTCATCAGCGCCATTCTTCGATAATCTAAAATAAAGGATTATTTAAGGAGGAATCGTCATGACAGTAGAATTAGGTAAACAAGCACCAGATTTCACTTTACCTGCTAGTAATGGAGAAAATGTAAGCCTTTCTGATTTTAAAGGTAAAAACGTCGTATTATATTTTTACCCTAAAGATATGACACCTGGTTGCACGACCGAAGCGTGTGACTTTAGAGATAATCACCAAAGCTTCGAAGAATTAGATGCTATTATTTTAGGTGTAAGCCCAGATCCAGTAGACCGTCATGAGAAGTTTATTGATAAACACGATTTACCATTTTTATTATTGGCAGATGAGGACCATAAAGTTGCGGAAGATTATGATGTATGGAAACTTAAGAAAAACTTTGGCAAAGAGTATTATGGTATTGAGCGTTCAACTTTTATCATTGATAAAGATGGACAACTTGTGAAAGAGTGGCGCAAAGTAAGAGTAAAAGACCACGTCGAGGAAGCATTAAATTATATAAAAGAAAACTTAAGTTAATACATGACACTGACCATGGTGCACACTATGGTCAGTTTTTACAGAGAAGTGAGATCAACGTTCCAATAAAAATTAAAGAGGTGTCTTAAACATGTATATACTCGTGACAGCGAGAATGAAAACATACTTAAGAGAACAATTGGTAGAGAAGTTTCCAGAAGCAACTTTCGATTTTAAATATCCGATTACTGAAGCAGAACCTCACCTTCCTAAAGCGGATGTGATCGTCACTTATGGTGAGGATTTAACAAATGAACATATTGAACAAGCAGAAAACCTTAAATGGATTATGGTTGTATCAGCTGGGCTAGATCAAATGCCTTTTGAAAAAATCATCGAAAATAACATACTTGTCACAAATGCTCGAGGCATTCATAAAATACAAATGTCAGAATACGTCATTGGTATGTTACTTCAAGTATATCGCAATCTCCCGACGTTTTTGGAAAACCAGCGTGAACATGTTTATGATAAACGTGTAAAAATTGAAGAGATTAGCGGTAAAACGATGTTGATTGCTGGGACAGGAGCGATTGGGCAGGAGACTGCTCGAAAAGCCAAAGCTTTTGACATGAAAACAATCGGCGTTTCAAGAAGTGGTGATAAGAAAGATTATTTTGATGAATCTTATACCAACGATCAGTTAAATGAAAAATTACCAGAAGCGGATTTTGTCGTTAACGTCTTACCTTCAACACCTAATACGGACAAAATGTTTAATGAAAAGCATTTTAAAGTAATGAAAGAAGATGCGATTTTCTTAAACATGGGACGTGGTACAACAGTAAATGAAGATGATTTGATCAAAGCACTGAAAGAAAACCAAATTCGTCATGCGATATTAGACGTGTTTGAAGTAGAACCATTACCAGAAGATAGTCCGTTATGGGATTTAGAAAATGTCACTTTAACACCACACAATTCAGCTGTAACTTCCAATTATATGCCACGTGCTTTAGCAATTTTTGAAGATAATTTAAAACAATTTTTAAAAGGAGAACAGCCAGAAGTGAACGTCATTGATCCAAAGAGGGGGTACTAAAATGCGTATCTATACACGATCTGGGGATAAAGGTACGACATCCTTAATTTATGGGAAACGTGTTAAGAAAAATGATATCCGAGTAGAAGCCTATGGGACTTGTGATGAGGCAAACTCTATGATTGGTGTGGCGAGAAGTCATTTAATCAACGAAGAGTGGGATGGGAAAGAATCCGTGATTGAAGCTCTACATAAAGTCCAGACTGTCTTATTCCATGTTGGTGCTGAATTAGCAACCCCGAGCGGAAAAGAAGTCATGTGGAAATTGAGAAATGAACACATTGATTTCTTGGAAAAACAAATTGATGAATGGGATTCGTCATTAGATGAACTTAAAAACTTTATTCTGCCTTCTGGACATCCATCTGCTTCCGCATTGCATGTTGCTAGGACGATTGTTCGACGTGCAGAACGAATGGCCGTTGCGATTGAAGATGTGGAAAACGATATGGTCTTGCAATACCTTAATCGTCTTTCAGATTTCTTGTTCGTAGCTGCTCGTTATGTGAACAAAGGTCTAGGTGGAGAGGAATTACCATTAAATACCGATGTATAACTTGTTTTGAATTGCCATATAAATTGACAAAAGGGTTCTATAAGAATTAAACTAATTATAAGAATTCTTATTTAATAATTTTATAATTGAAAGAGAGGTGCATGACGGTGTCAGAACAAAGATTACAAGAAGCCTTATCTCATCTAAAAAGCTCGGGTGTAAGAATTACTCCCCAACGTCATGCAGTGCTTGAGTATCTCATGCAAACGATGACTCATCCTACCGCTGATGATATTTATAAAGCACTTGAAGGTAAATTTCCTAACATGAGTGTTGCGACAGTTTATAATAATTTACGTGTTTTCCAAGAGATCGGTTTAGTTCGCGAATTAACGTATGGAGACTCATCTAGCCGATTTGATTGCAATACAACAGAACATTATCACGTGATTTGCGACTCATGTGGGAAGATCGTGGATTTCCATTACCCATCTCTAGATGAAGTCGAGCAACTTGCGGAACAAGTAACAGGATTCAATGTTAGTCGCCACCGTATGGAAGTCTATGGCAAGTGTGAAGATTGCCAAGAAAAACTACAAACGAATCATTAAATTCATTTAACCACACCACACTTATAATAGGTGTGGTTTTTGTATGCAAAAAAACTCCTGTAGAGTACAGGAGTTAATCTTCATTTGAATTTTTCTTTTTCTCTTGCTCTTTCCAATACTTCTTCGAATTGTATTTTTCATCAAACTCTTCTCCCTCTAAATTAGGATCTAGAGTTAAAGGTTGTTTACAAAACATACAAGCATCGACTCGTCCTAAAACTTTTGTGGGCCTCTCACATTCTGGACAAACCACTTGAACAGCCCGTGTCGATAACAATCCAATCCAAAAATAAATCACGGTACTAAGCACAATAGCAATTAAACCTAAGAACATAAAAAGAACCATGACCCATTCATAATTCTTAAAAAGTAGCCCGATATACATGATAATCATACCAGCAAAAATCAAAGCTAAAGCAACGGTTCTTATTTTATTAATTTTGTTACTATATTTTAATTTCATTTTAAGGGCACCTCCCTTGTCATACTTAAAGGCTTTTATTAAAGTAAATAAGGTCAAACTTAACAGGAAGCTTTCTACCTTAGATGTCTTTAAGAAGTATAGCATAAAATTTATTGAGTGTATGTGAAGAAAAAAGGAAAATCAAGATTTTGTGTAGAATGTAATTATTTGAGGAAAGGTCGAGGGAGGATATGATTGTGATGGAGAACCTATTGCGTCCAATTTATCAAGAACGTGCAAGTCAACCGAACACACTTGGGGTTCTATTATATGAAAAAATAAATAATCAAAGCCCGGTTACGGATAATTTTGATGTTATCTTATTAATTGTTGTACGTGAAGCTAAAGAAGAATGGTATGTAAAGCACTATGAGTTTGAACATAAGACAGCAGCAATGCACATTGTAGATGAAACGCTATTAAATGAATGGATCGATACAAGTGGTTATCGCAAAGTGATTGATTGGGTCATTAACGGTAAAATCATATTTGACCGCAACGAATATATGTATAATCTTAAAGAAACGCTACGCCAGTTTCCGGAGAACTCACGTAAACTTAAAAAGGTAGTTGAGTTTGCAAAACTTATAAGAGCGTATCGTGAGTGTAAAGATTTATATGCAAGTAAGCATTATTTAGATGCAAATAGTTTAATGGTACGTTCCCTTCATTACTTAGCAAGAGTGACGGTTCTAGAGAAAGGCTTTCATCCTGAAATTACCGTCTGGCATCAAGTGAAAAAAATAGATCCAGAAGTATATAAACTATATGAAGAACTTTTGGAAAGCGAAGAACCATTAGAAAAGAAAATATCATTAATGATCCTGGCAAGTGATTTTGCCATTCACTCAAGAGCTGCAAAAGGGGCCGAACATTTATTAGACATAATGAAAGAAAAAGATGAACCATGGTCGTTCGGTGAACTTAAAGTACATCCAGAAACACAACACTATACATTAGATCTTTCTATACTCTTAGAATATTTGGTAGAACGAAACATCATTGATATTGAGTTAGTTGAAACAAAAGGAAAGAACATTTTTCATCGACAATATGTTTTAAGATAGAAATGGAGGGCCGTACCTAATAATGAAACTAGGTACGGTTATTATTTATAAAACATCTTTTTGTATGTATGAATGAGTTTTCGTAAATAATAAGGCACACTATATAAGGAAGCTTCATATTAATAATAGTGGTTTTTAAAAAACTATTGACTCTCTGTTTTAAATCATGCTATAGTATTTTCTGTCGCGTCAAAAGAGCATACTTAACATGACGTGATCACATTTAAAATCATGAATAAATCTTTTTAAAAAAAGCACTTGTCAATCTGATGAATTCATGGTACATTATTAAACGTCGCGTTAAGGAATTAACGCAAATGACGAACAACAAAATCTCAAAAACAACTAAAAAAGTTGTTGACATTTATACGAGATCTTGTTATTCTATAAAAGTCGCTTTTTTGAGGCGACAGACATTTGAACCTTGAAAACTAAACAAAATAGCCTGTAGTCAATTTCTTATTTCTTTCTGGATTGGCGGAAGGAAATGAACGACATTAGCCAATCAAACTACTTTTATGGAGAGTTTGATCCTGGCTCAGGACGAACGCTGGCGGCGTGCCTAATACATGCAAGTCGAGCGCGGGAAGCAAACTGAATCCTTCGGGAGGACGTTTGTGGAACGAGCGGCGGACGGGTGAGTAACACGTGGGCAACCTGCCTGTAAGACTGGGATAACTCCGGGAAACCGGGGCTAATACCGGATAACTCATCGGATCGCATGA
>NZ_FOES01000051.1 GCF_900110685.1 Piscibacillus halophilus | reverse complement strand
TCATCTGTATATTTTTTCCCACACCCATGACAAAAGCGACTTTTACAGGTAAAACATAC
Organism: Piscibacillus halophilus; assembly: GCF_900110685.1. Taxonomy (GTDB): domain Bacteria; phylum Bacillota; class Bacilli; order Bacillales; family Alkalibacillaceae; genus Piscibacillus; species Piscibacillus halophilus. The sequence continues at coordinate 16,375 of NZ_FOES01000051.1, read as the reverse complement.
AAACTTAGGACTTGGCTCTCCTTCGCACCCCAAACATTCATATCGTGCATAACCTAAGTCTTTTGTTCCGCATCTAATAGTTTTTATAACTGTTTCCTCTATATCATCCCGATAATCTACTGGGAACCTTTGGGCATGTAATGCCCAAAAACCATTAAAGTGTTCTTTTAATATTTGTTTAATAACTCCAGAACCTTTTTTACCCATACCGAAATATCTCCTAAATTTATTAGTTAAATTCTATCACATACTTATCCACAACTGAGTCATTTTATAATTTCCTAAACAACAAGTAAAGCGTCTGTTAGGACCTATTACAGACGCTTGTTGTGTTTTAACCTATTGTTGTTTTAAAAAATCTTTTAAAGCTTCTAATGCTTCTTTAGCATCCGGCCCTTCACAAACAACTGTCACTTCATCATTACCTTGAAGTTGTAAGTTAATCAAGCCTAGAATACTTTTTAAGTTTGCTTCCATCATACTACCATGAACATTCTTTTTAAGAAATATTTCTGCATCATATTTTTGAATAAGTTGACTTAAATCCATGATGGTTTGCGCATCACTTAATTGAATTTTAATCGTTTGACTAATGGACTCTGACATTAGAGCACCTCCATATAAACTTAATTACCACTCGGCAACAGTTCCGTCTTGATGTCTCCATACAGGGTTTCGCCAACGATGGCCTTTTTCAGCCATTTCTTTAACATACTCTTCATTAATCGTAATTCCTAGCCCTGGTCCTTGTGGAAGCTTGACGTGACCACCTTGATACTCAAATACAGAACGGTCTTCAATATAGTCTAACAAATCGTTTCCTTTATTATAATGAATCCCCAAGCTTTGTTCTTGTATAAAGGCATTATGGCTGGTTGCATCAACTTGAAGGCATGCTGCAAGAGCAATTGGCCCTAATGGACAATGTGGAGCTAAACCAACATCATATGCTTCAGCCATGCTCGCAATTTTCTTCACTTCTGTAATACCACCTGCATGGGATAAATCCGGTTGAATAATATCGACATAACCCTCTTCAAATAATGGTTTAAAATCCCAACGTGAATACATTCTTTCACCTGTTGCTATCGGTGTTGCCGTATGGTTCGCTATATCTTTTAACGCTTCATTGTTTTCCGGTAAAACAGGTTCTTCTATAAACATGAGGCGATACGGTTCAAGTTCCTTAGCTAAAATCTTTGCCATTGGTTTATGAACACGACCATGGAAGTCAATACCGATTCCAACGTTTTGTCCAACGGCATCCCTAACAGCCGCAACACGTTCAACCACTTGGTCAATTTTATCGTACGTATCAATGTACTGAAGTTCTTCGGTTCCGTTCATTTTAACTGCATGGAAGCCTTTATCTACCACTTCTTTTGCGGCTTGTCCAACATCAGAAGGACGGTCACCACCAATCCAAGAATAAACTTTTATCGATTGACGACAAGCTCCTCCCATCAGTTCATAAACCGGTGCATTGTAATACTTACCTTTAATATCCCATAACGCCTGATCAATACCCGCAATCGCACTCATTAAGATAGGTCCCCCACGGTAAAATCCCGCGCGATACATCACATTCCAATGATCTTCAATGTGAAGTGGATTTTTTCCTATTAAATAGTCCTCTAATTCATGTACAGCAGCTTGAACGGATTCTGCACGTCCTTCAATCACTGGTTCTCCCCAACCGACGAGGCCTTCATCTGTTTCAACTTTTAAGAATAACCATCTTGGAGGGACAACATATGTTGTTAGCTTTGTGATTTTCAAACTAGGCACCTCTTCCTTTTTCAACTTCTGCTTTAAATGCTTCTGCCTTCTCTTTAAGTGCTGCCCAATCATCTTGTTCGATTAATTGATTGTCTATTAAAGAACCACCTATTCCAACTGCTACAGCTCCATTACGGATAAATGAAGCCGTATTATCGACATTGACTCCTCCCGTAGGAATCATTGGAATATGTCCTAAAGGCCCTTGTAAATCTTTTAAGTATTTCGGGCCAACAGCAGAAGCAGGGAAAATTTTCACCACATCTGCACCTGCCTGGTGTGCCTTCACCATCTCAGTAGGAGTCATCACACCAGGAATTGAAATAACTTCTCGTTCAACACTTAACTTCACCACTTCTTCATTAAATGATGGAGAAAATACAAACTGGGCGCCCGCGTCAATGGCTTGATTTGCCTCATCTGTCGTTAAGACTGTGCCTGCACCAATTAACGCTTGATCACTAAATTGTTCACGTAATTCCTTAATCGATTGATAAGAATCTTCACTGTCTACCGTTAATTCTAATACATTAACTCCCGCACTGATTAATGTTTCAACAAGTGGAAACAGCTTAGCTTTAGGGACACGTCTTAAAACTGCCACCACGCCAGAGCTTTTTAGACGTTCTAAATCTTTAACTTTGTTCATAACACACACTCCTTAAAAAAGTAACTGACAAAACGGTCTTATGCCACTTTGTCAGTCATATATTAATCTCCTAGCGAAACTAACCACATTGAAATCTCTGGAATAAACACAATCATTAAAACAGAGAATACCATTGCCAAGAAGAATGGAATAACAGCTTTTGAAATACGTTCAATTGATAGACCTGAAATTCCCGAACTGACGAATAAGTTAACTCCCAGAGGTGGAGTGATAAATCCAATAGCAAGGCTCACCACCATTATAATACCGAAATGAATTGGATCATACCCAATATTTAAAGCAATTGGTAATAAAATAGGAGTTAAAATAATAATCGCTGCAATCGTATCCATGAAACAACCTACTAATAACAATAGTGCTGTAATTAGTAGTATTAATATAATTTTACTTTCCGTTAATGAGAGCATCCACTCTGCAATTTGATTCGGAATTTGTTCAACTGTCAATAACTTACCGAACGCGTTGGCAGTCCCAACAATAATTAAAACGGTTGCCGTCGTTAATGACGAATCAGCAATAATTTTTGGCAATTGTTTAACTTTTAACTCACGGTGCAAGAATAAACCTACTAATAACCCATATACAACAGCCACTACAGCTGCTTCAGTTGGAGTGAAAATTCCACCGTAAATACCACCTAAAATAATGATTGGTATAACCATGGCCCACTTGGCTTCCCAGAATGTCCGACCGATGTGACCAAGGGTAATTTTTTCAAGTGTTCCTTTGTAACCTTTTTTCTTAGAATAGATGTAAGCCCAAGCCATTAGTGCTACACCTACTAAGATACCAGGTAAAATACCTGCGATAAACATGTCACCCACGGATGCTCCGCCCGTTACACCGTAAATGACCATAGGAATACTAGGAGGAATAATAACTCCAATTGACCCAGCCGCTGCGACTGTTGCTGTCGCAAATGGTTTATCGTAACCTTTACGAACCATAGCAGGGATCATAATCGAACCGACGGCAGCTACTGTCGCTGGTCCAGATCCCGAAATCGCTGCGAAAAACATACATGTAACAATCGTTGCAATCGCAAAGCCTCCTGTTTTACTACCAACAAGAGAGTTTGCAAAGTTAAATAAGCGTTCTGAAATACCACCTTTACCCATGATTTCACCTGCTAGGATAAAGAATGGAACCGCCATAATTGGGAAAGAATCTAATGACGTGATGAGCTCTTTCATTAAGAAGAGGACTGGAACAGATTCGGAATATACAATTGTAACTAACGTTGAGATCCCTAAAGCAATTCCAATCGGGACACTTAGAAGTAATAATAATGCGAAACTACCGAACAGGACCGCTACTGTCATCTGTTAACTCCTCCTCTTCCTCTAAAATTCTTTCTCGTTCATCAACAACTTCTACTTTTTCTTTACCTACGAGCATTAATACTTGATGATACATGTTCTGAATAAGACGTAACATTGTAAGTCCCATCCCAATTGGGGCTGCTAAATAAACAAACCCCATCTCTACTTGTAAGGCTGGAGACTTTTGACCTAATCTTAATAAGTTAGAAGATATTTCCGTACCATAATAAACAACTAAAGCTGCAAAGATTAAGAATAATAGATTTGCAATTAATGATAGAACAATTTTCCATTTATTTTTTAATAAAATGAGGATGACGTCTACTTTAATATGTCGTTGTTTTTTAACACCGTAACTAATTCCTATATAAACAAGCCATATAAAGCAATAACGACCTAATTCTTCAGACCAGGAAAGTGAATTCCCCATCTCCCTCATGACAACTTGAAGAAAAATGACGGCTGTCATCACACTACCTAAAATGACAAGTAGCCATTCTTCTAAATGTTGTTCAATTTTCTTTAAAATGACCATGTTTTCACCTCAATGCTTACCGATTTCCCCTATAAATCAACTGATATTAAATAAGGTAAAACTCTTGTCACCCTAATTAGGGCAACAAGAGTTTAGGTGGGGAGCCTATCATTTATTATTCACCTTGTGCTTGTTCTACAGCTTCCATGATTCCATCGACTGTTTCTGCACCAATATCATCTTTAAAGTCTTCGATGACTGGTTGCACAGCGTCTACCATTTTCTGACGCTCTTCATCACTAATCTCAGAGAATTCCATGCCCTCATCAACTAGTTTTTCAAGGTATTCAGCATTTGCTTCACGGTTAAGTTTAATCTGGTGTTCACCAGCTTCTTTTGCCGCATCACGAACGATTTGTTGTTCTTCTTCAGATAATCCATCATAAAACTCTTTACTCATTAAGAATACGAACGGGCTATATACATGATGTGTATCCGAAACGTAATCTTGTACTTCAAAGTAATTTTCTAAATAAATAGTAGCATATGGATTTTCTTGTCCATCAACTGTTCCTTGTTGCATAGCCGTAAATAGCTCTGTAAATGCCATTGGCGTAGGGTTAGCTCCTAATTCTTCAAAAGCTGCTAAGTGTAAATCATTTTCCATCGTACGAATTTTTAAGCCATCAAAATCTTCAATCGTTTCAACTGGACGTTCACTGTTAGTGAGATCACGGAAACCGTTTTCCCAGTAAGCAAGACCAACAAGATCCTTTTCTTCTAATTTTTTAAGTAAATCTTGTGCGACATCACCAGCTAAAACTTCATCTGCTACCTCTTCGCTTGGGAAAAGGAATGGAATATCAAATACGCTGAATTCTGGTACAAAGTTTGCAATAGGTGCTGTCGAAGGAACTGTTACCTCTTGAGTACCTAATTGTAATGCTTCAGTCATCGTACGGTCATCACCTAGTTGTCCACTGTGATATGTTTCAACCGTAATTTCACCATCAGTTTCTTCTTCTACGATTTCTTTAAACTTTAGTAGCCCTTTATACTGTGGGTGATTTTGGTTTAAACCGATACCTGCACGAATGATTTTTTCTCCACCCTCTGAAGCGCTTTCATTTTCTCCATTCTGACCTTCGTTAGCGTTATCATCTCCACCACAAGCAACTAGTAAAACTGCTAGTAGTGATACAGCTAATAATGACATTAACTTTTTCACTTAATACAACCCCTTTTAAAATTTTATATATAGATTCTATATTGCTGTTCAAATTGCTTCAGGCGTACGACTTGCATATACAGTCGTCGCCTTCCGCTCATTTAAATAACTTATTTTTTAACAACTTCATGCCCACCAAATTCATTGCGTAAAGCAGCAACAACTTTACCAGAGAACGTGTCATCCTCTTGTGAACGGTAGCGCATCATAAGCGACATCGCAATTACGGGCGCCGCCATCTCAAATTCAATGGCACTTTCAACCGTCCATTTACCTTCTCCAGATGAGTTCATAACACCTCTTATAGATTCTAAACTTGAATCTTTAGAAAAGGCATTTTCCATTAGCTCAATTAACCATGAGCGGATTACTGAACCGTTGTTCCAAACTTTAGCAACAGCTTCATAATCATAATCAAATGGACTCTTTTCGAGTATTTCAAACCCTTCTGCGATGGCTTGCATCATACCGTATTCAATTCCGTTATGAACCATTTTTAAGAAGTGGCCGCTTCCATTTTTCCCAGTATATAGGTAACCGTTTTCAACAGCAGTGTCTTTAAATAGTGGCTCGATTTGCTTAAACTGCTCTTGGTCCCCACCAATCATATAGTTTCCACCATGACGAGCACCATCAGTTCCTCCGCTTGTCCCTACATCGAAAAAATAGATCCCTTTTTCTTTTAATGATTCTGTATGACGAAGGCTATCTTTATAGTTGGAGTTACCGCCATCTATCACTCGATCTCCTTCATCTAGCACACTTTTTAACTGGTCAATAACTTGGTCTGTTATGTCGCCAGCAGGAACCATTACCCATACAGTTCTAGGCTGTTCTAGCTGGTTCACCAGTTCGTCCAAGCTGTAGGCCGGTTGAGCTCCAGCTTCAGCAATGTTTTGGACTTGGTCTTTATTTACGTCATTTGCTACTACTTGATGTCCATGGTCCATGAGATTTAATGCTAAGTTATACCCCATTTTCCCAAGACCAATTAATCCAACTTGCATTAGGTAACTCCTTTCTCGATTTTAAATTCGGAAAAAGTTATGAAAATTTTTTTCTCAACTTTGATTATACAATAAAATTTTCTAACATCAACATGTTTTTCGAAATTTTTTTCATGCTTCCCCCTTCAATTTGAAATTTTTTTCATTTAGTCTATTATTATAGTAAGAAAGTTACAGGTCGGAGGGATAATTATGACTGAATCACCCCAAAAACATGTTCTTAATCGAATTCGCGGTTCTATGAGCCAATTCAGTGAAAAAGAAAGACAAATAGCTACATATATCTTGCGTAATCCTCAGTTAATTATCCATACTACGATTAATCAGGTCGCTGATGATCTAGGAATTGCAGAAGCAACAGTCTTTAGGTTTTGTCGTCGATTAGGCTTTAAAGGTTATCAAGCTTTAAAAATAGCTTTAGCTGCTGAAGTAGTCGCACCTATAGAAGACATACATGAGGAGATTAGTGAGGAAGATACAACTCTTGAGGTTACGGAAAAGGTGTTTCAATCTAACATTCAAGCAATTGAACGAACTAAAGAAATCCAAAATGAGAAAACAATTGATACCATTATTGACCATTTAATTCGTTCGAATGGTGTTTATTTCTTTGGCAACGGTGGTTCAGGGGTTGTCGCTCAGGATGCACAACATAAATTTTTAAGGTTAGGTGTCAACGCTCATGCTTATTGTGATACTCACTTACAACTAATGGCGACATCTCAATTAACGTCTCATAATATTGCCTTTTTTATTTCACATACAGGAGCAAACATTGATATTTTAGAAGTCGTCGAAATGGCAAAAGAACGTGGAGTTTTTACAGTTGCGATTACTAACTTTGCTAAATCTCCCCTTTCAGAAGCCGTCGATGTATCACTATACACGGTTTCCGAGGAAACGGAATATCGTACGGAAGCACTTGCCTCAAGAATTGCAGAGTTAAGCATAATTGATGCTTTATATGTCAACTATCATATAAAAACATTAGAAAAATCGACGGCTGCTGTAAACCGCATGCGCCAAGCGATCTCGAAAAAACGTTTATAAAGGAAGTTGAAGATGACAAGCATACTAGGATTAGACATCGGAACAACTAGCGCAAAAGCTGTTTTATTTAACCTTGATGGGAAAGTTTTATCGGAAAATGAACAACCTTATCCAATCCTACATCCTGAATCAGGATGGGCTGAACAAGATCCTAATCAAATTGAACAAGCAACGATCACAGCTGTTCAAAACGTCATGAAAAATCAATCTAATGAGTTGTTGGGGATTGGTCTTTCCACTGCTATGCATTCATTAATCGCCATCGATTCAGTTGGAAAACCATTATCCAATGCCATCATTTGGGCTGATCAACGCAGTACAGCTGAAACATCTAATATTACTTCAACCATATACTTAAATACAGGAACTCCTCTTCATCCTATGAGCCCACTATCAAAGCTCAAATGGATGAATAAACATGATATTGAATATTATCACCAAGCTGATTATTTTGTTACGGTAAAAGAATACCTTCTTTATCACTGGTTTGGTGAGAAAGTCGTTGATTACTCAATGGCTGCTTCAACTGGCTTGTTTAACATTCACAACTTGAACTGGGATTCCAACGCATTAGTGGAAGCAGGTATTTCTACTAATCAACTATTTGAACCTGTTTCATCTTTTACAACATTAACGAATATAAAAACTGAAATCGCTGAACAAATGGGGATTATGCCTGATACACCATTCGTATTAGGTGGTAGCGACGGTCCCTTAGCAAATTTAGGTATTGGAGCTATACATCCTGGTGAAACAGCAATAACGATTGGGACTAGTGGTGCTATTCGTCAATTTTCAAATGAACCACTACTTGACTCAAAGCAAGAAATTTTCTCTTATGCATTCACAGATGATTCATGGATTACGGGCGGTCCAACTAACAATGGAGGGATCGTTCTAAAATGGGTACAAGACCTCATCTCTACAGAGCAACAGCAATATTCTATGGATGATATGAACAATCTTGCGAATTCCGTTCCTCCTGGGTCGGAAAAATTAATCTTTTTACCTTACTTAAATGGTGAGCGTGCACCTTTTTGGGATGCACAAGCAAAAGGAAGCTACATAGGTCTTCATCCACAGCATAAAAAAGAGCATTTAATTCGAGCCAGCATGGAAGGTGTGATTTACTCTATTTATCATATTGGACATGTTTTAGAACGGCTCGGTAACCAACATGACACACTTTTTGCAAGTGGTGGGTTTGCTCGCTCTTCTTTATGGTTACAGATCTTATCAGATACGTTCGGTAAACCAGTAAAGGTGCCGGAAAGTCATCAAAGCTCAGCTTGGGGTGCAGCTTGGGTTGCTTTAGGTGCATTAAAAGGTCACAACTTAAAAGATATAAAACATTCCATTCCAATGAAAGCAGAAATCGAACCAAACATGGACTATCATCAAATTTACCAAGAGCAATTCGATATTTATCAAGGACTCTATCATCAATTAAAAGAAACGTTTAAGAAGTTAAGTAGCTAGGCGAAGTCATTAGCCGAACATTCATAAATACAAGGATTTTGACTACGTTAGAAGAAGAAAGAAGCCGAACTTAAGTGTTAAATACAACCTAAAGTTCGGCTTCTATTATATAAAAGTTATTTTGTCCGATCCTATTCCTTTACAATGTTTTGAAGTGTTCCAATTCCCTCAATAGTAATGGAAACTTGATCGCCTGGATTTAAAAATCGAGGCGGAGAGAATCCTTTACCGACGCCACTTGGAGTTCCCGTCGCGATCACATCCCCAGGTTCTAAAGTCATTCCTTCGGATAATACTTCGATTAAATCCGCTACAGAAAATATCATGTCATTTGTGTTACCATCTTGTCTCACTTCATCATTCACTTTAGTTTGAATATGAAGGTTTTGGACATCTGGAATCTCATCTGCTGATATAATAACTGGACCAAATGGTGCAAATGTATCTAGTGATTTCCCTTTGAAAAACTGCTGATGTTTCTTTTGCAAATCTCGAGCCGTTATATCATTTAAAATGGTATAACCGAAAACAAAATCTAAAGCCTCTTCTTTACTAATATTGATCCCTTTTTTTCCAATCACCACTGCCAGTTCACCTTCATAATCCAGTTGGTTCGTGACATTTGTATGAGCTAAAATTGTTTGATCTTGCCCAATAACACATGTCGGTGATTTGGTAAACACAACCGGCGCTTTAGGTATGGAAGTTGGATCATTTGAAGTCATCTCTAAAGCGTGTTCTCGATAGTTCTTCCCAATGCACATAATATTCTTATTAGGTTGATATGGAGGCAAAATGTTAACCTCATCTAAAGTAACAAATTTATTAAGGTCTTGTTCTAGGTTAAGATGATGAAAATTTTGAATCACAGATAAAAGGTTAGGAAAATATGTCATGAGATGATCAGAATAATAAATGCCGTCATCCTTTAAAATTCCCCAATGTGTGGTACCTTCTAATTGGAATGATAATAATTTCACAGGCGTCGTGCCTCCTCTCCCTTACTGATCGAACTCATCTGGGTTCATACCCCTCCGCTCATCACGGTTCAGTTGATCGATTTTCTCCATTTCCTCTTGTGATAGTGAAAAATCGAAAATGTCAGCATTATCTTTGATACGACTAGGTGTGACTGATTTTGGAATCGTAATCACATTATGTTGAATATCCCAACGCAAAATGACTTGAGCTGGTGTCTTTCCGTGACGCTGTGCAATGTCAGTAATTGTTTCGTCATCGAACAACTCACCCCTTTTCATTGGAGACCAAGCTTCCATTTTTATATCTTCTTTTTCACAAAAAGCTTTTACTACCTTCTGAGTGAGATGAGGATGATACTCAATCTGGTTAACTGTCGGTTTAACATTGGCATGAGTAAATAACCTTTGTAAGTGATGGACGTTGAAGTTACTGACACCTATAGCTTTAATAACCCCTTCTTCATAAAGACGTTCCATTGCTTTCCATGTCTGCAGAAAATGTTCTTTTACTGGCCAATGAATTAAGTACAAGTCAAGATAATCATAACCTAAACGATCTAAACTTTTTTCAAAAGCTCTTAACGTTTCATCGTATCCTTGTTCATCATTCCACACTTTTGTCGTAACAAATATGTCATCACGTGATACAGAGGACTCACGGATTCCTTCCCCTACTCCACGTTCATTTCCATAAAAAGAGGCAGTATCCACTAATCGATATCCATGGTCAACAGCTGTTCGAACAGCTTCGACAACTTCTTGTCCTTCTTCAGCCTTGTATACTCCTAAACCAAACCCAGGCATTTCAATTCCATTGTTTAACTTTACCCGATCTTGTAGAGATTGAATCATATGTAATTCCTCCTTTTCCCTATTATATCGAAATATGAAAAGCATTCAAAACATTGCTCCATCTGTCGACAACTTTGCGAATCTTGGTATATTTCCTCGGAAATATTGTAGAAAAATGATAATTTTATTTCGACATAATGCTATCTAAATAAATAGACACTTGCTCCTAGCAAGTGTCTTATGATAAAAATACGGCTCCATATACTAATGAACCAGCGACCACCCACGCAGGATGTACCCTATATTTTTCTAGTAATAATAAGCTGACAATCACTAAAAAGATCGTCTGAATCCAGCCTGCTGATTCGACTGATGTATCAAAAAATTGAAAAGTTAAGAACCCCATTAAAACAGCAATAATCGGTCGTACATATGTCGTGATCCGTTTAACTTTTGGCGAATCTTTATATTTAGTTAACAGGCCTAGCAGAAGAATCATAGCGAGTAATGATGGTACAATCGTGGCAAAAAGAGCGACAATAGACCCTAGAGTACCCGCTACTTCAAAACCAATGTATCCAGCCATTTTAGTCGCTATTGGACCTGGTAATGCGTTCGCTAACGCTAGAACTTCACCAAATTCATTCGTTGTCATGAAACCATAGTTTTTAACCACTTCATGCTCCACTAACGGGATCGATGCCGGTCCGCCACCGTAACCTACAATACCTGGAATAAAAAATGCGACAAATAAGTCCCATAATTCCTTCACGACTGATCACCCGCCTTTTTCTTAGGTGATTTTACAATTGCAAAAATAATTAAAGCTGCAATCATTATAGCCGGGTGAAGTCCTACAAAAACATACAAAATAGTACCTACAGCAATAAGTATAACTGCATAAAACCAGCCTAAATCATACTTCGATCTCTTCGCAAATGACCATGTTAACGCAAGCAGTAAGACACCTACCACTGGTGTAATCGCTGCAGTCATACCTTGTACAATATTAGAATCTCGAAATTTAATCAAAAAACCTATTAAAAATATCATAATAAATACGGTTGGTAATACCGATGAGATCAATGCCGATATCATCCCTGCAACACCACCAACACGATACCCAATGTATCCAGCCATTTTAGTTAACATCGGCCCAGGAAGAGTATTCGTGATTGCTAATAAATCACTAAATTCTTCATCAGTCATCCATTCATATGTATCAACCACTTCTTTATATATAAGCGGAATGGTAGATGGCCCTCCGCCATACCCAAGCATGCTCGAACGAAAAAAGCTGATAAATATATCTTTTTGTAATGTCATATCCATGGCGCTCACCTCATCCTTACGTATTATATCACGCCATTTCGTCTATTAAAATTATGTATAAGAAAAAGCTATCCTCATCCGGATAGCTCAATCATCTACTTTTCTTTTAAATCAAGTTGTTTTTTTACATCTTGATTAACTAAGTAACTTGGAAAATACCCATTTAATACATCGGCCACGTTTTGAGCCGTTTTCCTCTTCAATTCTGCTTCAGCTTCCACAGAGTAGAAAGCGGAGTGTGGATTCAAAATAACTTGATTCATGTTTAAAAATGGGTGTGCTTCATCAATCGGTTCATGTTCTAAAACATCTAATCCAGCACCTGCAATTTCCCCGTTTTGCAAAGCTAGAATTAATGCTTGTTCATCAATAACAGGCCCACGAGAAGTGTTGATGATAAAAGCGTCTTTCTTCATCTTCTTAAAGGCATCGTGACTTATGATTTTTTCTGTCTTCTCATTTAAAGGTAAATGAACAGAGATATAATCAGATTCTTCATATAACTCATCTAATTCTACTAATTTAACATTTAACGATTCAGCTACTTCTTTAGGTACAAATGGATCGTATGCCATTACTTGAATGCCAAAAGCTTGTGCTTTTTCCGTTAACCTTTGCGGGATATTTCCAAAGCCCATCAAGCCTAATGTACGACCTCTCATACGGTAGACCGGGATGGCTACTTTATAATCCCAATTCCCATTTTTGACCTCGTTATTCATTAAGGTCACTTTTCTCACACTAGATAGTAATAATGCCATCGCATGGTCTGAAACCTCATCTAAACAATAATCTGTCACATTGGCAACGACGACTCCATTTTCAGTAGCTGCATCTAAATCAACCGTGTTAAAACCGATTCCATAACGAGCCACGACTTTTAGGTTACCTAAGCTTTCTATGACTTTTCTAGAAATTGGAGCATACTGATTTAAAATAGCATCCGCGTCACGACATTTTTCGATGACCTCTTCTTCTGTCTGACATTGCTCAAGAGTTAATTCAATCCCCATTTCGTCGAGCACCTCTTTTTCTGGCGCAAACGTGTGGTAATTATAATCCGTGACCACGACTTTTAATTGGCTCATATATGACACTCCTTCTTCTTTAACGTTTAACATCTCGATGTTCTTCATTTGGTGACATAAAACGTTCCACCGCATAAAATGATGGTAATCCTTCTATGTCGCCTTTCATTCCAACAACCATCGCTCCAATAGCATTCGCACGTCTAACAGTTGTCTCAATCGGTTCTTCACGTAACAAACCACTTATAACTCCAGCAGCAAACCCATCCCCGGCACCGACCGGATCAACGACTTGTTTCACAGGGAAGCCATGCACATAAGATTGTTGATTCTTGGTGTGAATATAAGACCCTTCACTTCCTAGTTTAATAATGACAGTCTTATTCCCATGATCACTTAACTGCTCTGCTACTTCTTCGACATGCTTTAGTCCGGTCATAAATTGCCCTTCATCAAGTCCAGGTAAAATAACATCGGCCTTAGAAGCAATTTCATTTAAGACTTTCTTGGCTTTTTCTTCTGTCCAAAGTTTCAACCTTAAATTCGGGTCAAAAACGATGGTTAAGCCATTCTCTTCAGCAATCTGAATAGCCTTCATCACCGTTTGATAGCCTGATTCACTTAAAGCTGGGGTAATACCCGTAACATGTAGAATTTTTGCTTGGGCTATATAATCTTCATCCAATTGACCCGGCTGCATCAAACTTGCCGCAGAACCTTGACGATAATAGTAAACATTTAAATCTTCGGGTGAAAGCTGTTCTTTAAACAGCAGTCCTGTCGGTGCTTCTGATGTAAATCGACACGTCGATACATCCACCCCTTCTCCTCGAATCGTTTTATGTACATAACGGCCAAATGGGTCTTCACCTAACTGACTAAACCAGCCAACCGAATGACCTAATCTAGCCAATCCGATTGCGACATTTGATTCGGCTCCACCGATTTTTTTTGGAAAATGACTAACATAATCTAGTGGAGCCATTTGTTCAGGTTGAAATAAAACCATGGTTTCTCCTAATGTAAACACGTCTACTTGATTCATGAAATTCCCCCTTTATCTATTTTTCCCTCTTTAACACTTCTGCTCCATCATTACGACCAATGATGACTTCATCAGCCATATTGAAAAACAACCCTGTCTCAACAACTCCAAGTAATGATTTTAACTGCGAATGAAGTTTTTCCGAATCTTTAATGACATCAAACCGACAGTCTAAAATATAGTTGTTATTATTCGTTACAAAAACTTCATCATCTATTTCGCGCAAGACAGCCGAACATCCTAATTCTTCGATTTGTTTTTTAGTCAGCTGCCATCCAAAACGGACGACTTCAACTGGTAATGGAAACGCACCAAGGTGATTGACGAGTTTACTCTCATCTGCCACAACAATAAAACGGTCCGCAGCAGCATCGACGATTTTCTCCCTCAATAACGATCCGCCACCACCTTTAATTAAATTAAAGTTTGGGTCGATTTCATCTGCACCATCAATAGCAATATCTAATCGTTCTACCTCTGAAAAATCCGTTAATGGTATACCAAATTCCTTGGCCCAATTTTCGGTCCGAATCGATGAAGGGACACCACGTATGTGTAAACCTTCTTTCACACGTTTACCAAGTTCTTTTAGCATATAATACATGGTAGAACCAGAGCCGAGTCCAACTAACATTCCATTTTCAATGTAATCAACAGCTTTTTCACCAACCATTTGCTTTTGACGATCTACATGTTCCATACGCTTACCTCCATTATCGAGTTGTTTCACGTTCCACTAAATCAACAGGAACAACCATTCGTTTATTCGAATCAAGATTTTGATTATTCATTAAATCCAATAATAATTCTGATGCTCGTTCACCTAATTGGTCGGTTGCCTGATGAATCGTTGTTAAAGTTGGGTGACTGTATTGACTAAAGGTAACATTATCAAACCCAACAACTTGAACATCAACCGGGACCTTTATTTCATGAATTTGTAAGGCCTTTAATGCTCCAATGGCTAACAAATCTGAACTTGCAAATATTCCATCAAAATCTATCCCATTTTCTATTAAAGTGGTAATCGCTTCTTGAGCATGACCAACATTAAACGGGATTCGGCAAATAAGTCTTGAATCTGATTGATAACCATACTCTTTTAAAGCTTCTAGGTAACCTTGATAGCGAAAATTTATTGGAAGAATATCACGTTCATCCCGAAGCATGACAATTTTTTTAGAACCTTTCTCTAATAATGTCCTAACGGCGAGATAACCACCATATTGGTGATCCGACTCAATAACCGGTACTTCTTTATCCATTTCTTCTAAGCGATTAATACAAACGACAGGGATACTTTGATACTTCACTTTCTTTGGAAGGTCTTTATAACCTGATACATAAATTAATCCATCGACACCTCTCGATTCGAGATCCCGTATCATGAGTCGTTCTTTATTAGCATCTTCACTCAGGTTGTAAATATTTATCGAATAACCTTTTTCCATGAGAACATGTTCAATCGCAACGGCAATTTTAGCAAAATATTCATTTGTCAAATCAGGCAAAACAACACCTATGCTTTTCGTCTGTCTTGTCCTTAACCCTTTTGCCATAACATTTGTTTGATAATGATACTTTTCTAAGACATCAAGTACACGTCTCTTCGTCTTATCAGAATACCCCCCAGCGTTATTCAACACCCGAGAGACAGTTGCGGTTGATACGCCAGAGATTTGGGCAATTTCTTTTATGGTCACCTTTGCCATAACATGTCCACCTATCATTTATTAACTCACGTAATCGATTACGTTACATCTAAAAAATATAAACGATTCTAACGTAATCGTTTACGTATTCATCATACAATGATTTAAATTTTTAGGCAAATGCTTAATCGAGTAGGAGGAGGTGATTAACCTCCGACCTCTCACACCACCGTACGTACGGTTCCGTATACGGCGGTTCAATAGTTTGAGTGTGCTTTCTCGAGAAGTTGGTTCAAGTCTTTTAGACCAGCTTTCTCGAGAATTTTATTGTTAATAGCTCTGTGAAGTATATGGCTACATGCTATGCACCAATATCCCTTCCTTGTATTAGCCCATTCCCAAGCTTTTTGTTTTGGTATTTTAAGCTGAACAAGACTTTTATATCTTGTTTTAACCTTTTTCCATCGCTTCCAAATAATTTGTCTAATCCTACGTCTAACCCATTGGTTAATGCTTCGGATATATCCTTTCATTTG
>NZ_FOES01000027.1 GCF_900110685.1 Piscibacillus halophilus | reverse complement strand
AATGAAAGGATATATCCGAAGCATTAACCAATGGGTTAGACGTAGGATTAGACAAATTATTTGGAAGCGATGGAAAAAGGTTAAAACAAGATATAAAAGTCTTGTTCAGCTTAAAATACCAAAACAAAAAGCTTGGGAATGGGCTAATACAAGGAAGGGATATTGGTGCATAGCATGTAGCCATATACTTCACAGAGCTATTAACAATAAAATTCTCGAGAAAGCTGGTCTAAAAGACTTGAACCAACTTCTCGAGAAAGCACACTCAAACTATTGAACCGCCGTATACGGAACCGTACGTACGGTGGTGTGAGAGGTCGGAGGTTAATCACCTCCTCCTACTCGATTTAGATTAATAATTTGTGCTGTGAAGCGGTAAGGAGATCACGATAGATTCGGTTTAAGTGCGAGCTTTCCATGATCGCTGCCATACCAAGGTAACGAAAAATGACTTGGGCCCCGTGAACAGCATGCTCAGCAACCGACTTACAAAGGTCTTGAATATCGATTAAATCATCCTCAGAAATAGGTTGACCATTTACATGTTTGTTCCAAGAACGTTCAATAGCTTGATGGAATTTTTCCACTTCATCAATAAAAGGTTGCTCCATCTTATTAATTTTCCCCATTACTTGATCGAAGCGTCCGGGTTCATATTGATTCCAAAGCTCTTTCTTTTGCTGGACATGAGCTTTTGCTTCCTCAAAAAAGTGCCTTGCAATACCGATTGTTGTAGCTGCGATATTCGCCGCGGCAAAAGGGAGGAACGGATAATGATAAATCGGGTCATCAAAATGGAAGTGAGGTTTTAACACATCGAACGTTTTATAATCAGGTACAAAAGCTTCTTCCACTCGGATTGTGTGACTATTGGTTCCCTTTAAGCCAAATGCATCCCAATCTTCTATAATGTCAACTTGGTCAGGTGTAAATGTGAATGCACGTGTCATTCCTTCATTTTTTATTTGAGCATTGGCGGTAAAAACGGTCGCATTTTTTGAACCGCTACAAAATTTCCACTCGCCACTGACGATAAAACCGCCATCAACTTTTTTTGCAACTCCCGAAGCACGGTCACTTCCAGCTATGTATACATGATGCTGACTAAACACTTCCCTCGCCCACTCAAGTTCCATCGTGGTAACGAAAAAACCAGCACCAGACCCAATTTGAACGAGCCATCCAAAGCTTCCATCCACCCACGCCGCGTCTTCAAATGCTTTAATCGCCTCTGGGAAGGACACCATATTGCCACCCAATTCTTCTGGTACATATAACTTAAATAGCTTTTTGTCGTAAATGACGTCGAGTACTTCTTTTGGTAGTTCTCCTAATGTTTCAATTTTGTTAGAGTAAGATCTGATTAAATCAACGGTTTTAGAGTCGAACATTTTCTTTCACCTCATTTCAGCAATCTTTTTGAGTTCAATGGCACGTCTCTCAATAAATCGTTGCATGTATTTTTCTAGAAAAAGTTGATCAGCCAATACACCGATGAAGCCTAAAGGAGATTGATACTGAAATACATCTTTCATTAAAGTCCCTTGATCGGTTTCGATAAACTCATGAGTATGAGTAAACGAATGAAATGCTCCTTTAATCATTATGTCTTTAAAATAATAAGGGCGGTTCATTTCTATAATTTTAGCAGTTAATGTCTGCTTGACACCTAGATGCTTAGCTTTCCAAGTCACCGTGTCGCCTTTTTCCATTAAACCATGGGTGACACCCGCAATGGCTTGTTCCCCAGTGTTGGCCGTCGTTTGCATATGAACATCTACATCTCTAGTTAAATCAAAAACGTATTCAATTGGCGCATCTATTAAAATGTCATATTTAATCGTTGGCATCTTTTGTTCCTTTCCCTAACCATTTTCTAAATAATATTATAAACTATTAAGTAAGATAGAAAAAACTGGGTGGTGGAATTTAATTTTTGATGAGCTGTGTTACACTTAAACAAGATGGGGGGCTAGAATGTTGAATGTATCAGATTTTGACGCCGAAAAGAAATGGAGAAGTCTTCCAAAGGATTTACAAAAGAATTTAATTTCCAATGTATTTTGCTTTTCATGTGGGGAAACAACGATTGTAGATTATAGTGTTAGAAACGATAACCTTGGTATTTTACTAGAAGGCAAGTGTAAGCAATGTAACGCAAACGTAGCTAGGTTTATTGAAGATTAAAATCTATTTTTTAAATACCAAGATTTTGGTATAATGATGTTTGGTAAGGGGCATTAGTTCAGTGGGAGAACGCTTCACTGGCAGTGAAGAGGTCGCCGGTTCGAGTCCGGCATGCTCCATTTGGTGAAACCCCTTGGGATACAAGGGGTTTCGTTGTTGAAGTGCCAGGTATAAGCACATTTCTCATAATAGATAGATTTATAAGAACTCATAGATAAGGTGATAAATTGAAAAATAAAATAATCATAACAGTAAGTTTAATATTAGTTAGTGCAGTTTTATTTTTTCTAGCGATATGATGACACCTGATCCTGGTATGGCTCAGGAAATGGGAACCCAGCAATCATTTTTGTTTATGTCCTTATTGTTATCGGTATTATTCTAGTTTACCTTTGGTATTCATTCTCACAATCAATAATTCTATCTAAAAATGTATATTTTTATTCCCTTACTATAATTATATTTTATTGGATATTTGGGATTTTCTATAATTTATCGTATTTGAAAACTTATCGTGAATCTCTAAGAGATGCATTTTCAAAAAAACCAGCAACTGTGGAAGAAGAATATATCGTACACATCTCTTCCTCATTATTATCAATGAGTTCAAACAAGGTATACTTCAATTTGAATACTTTTATTATGTTTATACTACTAACTATATTTATAAGCATAATTTGTTATCTTTTAAAATTAACAATAGATTACATTCGAGAGTTAGTGAATAGGATTCCTTAATAAGTTTTGAAGCTGATTACTACACTTCCAAATAAATTCTACTCTGGTTAATATACTTGTATTCCTCATCTAAAGTGAAATACCCTCATAGATTTAGAAAATACCCCTATAGGATCTCGAAATTCACCTATAGGATCTCATAATACCCCTATAGATTCAGGAAACATACCGATAGAAATTCAAAACATGCCTATAGAATCAGAAAACGTGTCGATAAAATCCAAAAACATGTCCATAGATTCAGAAAACGTGTCGATAGAATCAAAAAACGTGACCATAGATTTAAAAAACATGTCTATAGGATCGATAAACATGCCGATAGAGACTTTTACTTCTTAAAAACTTTCCCGTACACATCTACATCCAAAAACTTTCCATCTTTATAGTAGTGTTCCGCTAGTGTACCTTCTTTTTCCATGCCTAGTTTAATCATGACTTTGGACGAGGCTGGGTTGATGGTTAGGGCTTGTGCCCAAACTTTGTGAATAAGAAGTTCATTTTGCGCAAAATGAGTGACTCGTTCGGCGGCTTCTGTGGCGTAGCCTTGGCTCCAGTAGCTTTTACCTACCCAATAGGCTAGTTCTCCTCGTTTATGTTGTCGATCTACTCTAATCGACATCGCACCTATTAATAGGTTTTGATCTTTTAATATAATCGCGAAAGGGTAGATTTCGCCTTTATCTATTAATTCATGATGTCGGTTAATCCAATCTTTCGCGGTATCGAGAGTGTAGGGTTGGGGAATGTTTAGGGTTGTTTCGTATATTGCGCGATCACTTGCTAGTTCATATACTCTTGGAGCATCATCAATGGTGAAAGGTCTAAGGTGTAGGCGATTAGTTGATAAATTTAGATCCATTAGAAACCCTCCGATCTTTTTAATTAATATACCATAAGCTAAACCGATTAGATGAAAAACTTTCCATAATAAATCAAATTTCTTATTTGTATCCGACTAATGTTTCAATATTCGGAAAATTGAAGGAGTTTTTCGACAAATTTCAGAATAGGTTAAAACAAAATATTGAGGAGGGATTCTATGTCGAAAAAGCGTAAACGTTTTGTATGGCTATGTAGTTCTGTGTTGGTAGGGGCAAGTTTGTTAATGCCGTCTGCTGCTTCAGCGGATATGTCACCGGGAACGCCTGATCAGCAGATTTATTCGGTTTCAGGTTTTGTGGATCATGATGAGTTATCACAAAAGCTTCAGCAAATTGAGCAGACTAGTCATGGAGAATTAGACCTTGAAGTAGCTGGTTATTCGAACCAAGGGTTAGAGATTTATAAAGCGACAGTTGGTCATGGTGACAAAGTAGTGATGATTCAAAGTGAGATTCACGGTAATGAAAAAACTGGAACGGTCGCATTGGTGAATATGCTTAAACAAATTGCGACGAATAATTCCCCAAAATATCAACAATTACGTGAAGAGCTCACCATCATTGCGGTTCCGATGATGAACCCTGATGCGTCAGAAGCTAACCGTAGAGGGAATGAATTATCTTGGGATGAAGTGGTTCAAGAGTTTCCGCAATTAGAAGAAGCATCACCATCTTGGAATTATTATACTTATGTAAATGAATATTGGGATTATGCTTCAAACCCTGGATTTGATGTTAATCGTGATTTTAATCCAGACCTAAATTACGAGCCACAAGCTAGTGATTTTCCAGGAAATTCTGCTAGCCCAGGTTGGTTTATTACACCTGAAGCACAAACGGTGAGAGATATTTATAAAGAAGCGCAAGAAGAGTTTGGAAATGTTGATGTGTTTATTGATCTTCACCACCAAGGTCAGTATTATGTCGAGGGAACAGAAGATGAAGTTACACTTTCTCTATCTGGTGTCTTTGTCCCAGACCCTAACACAGATGAAGGTGAAAAATATAGTGAGTACCAAGATGTTTATGATGGCGAGTTCGCAAAACAGTTAAACGTGGCAGCATATGACGCCTTACAAGATGTTGGGAACTCTATATTTAATCATATTTCACTATATCCTCAGGACTTAGATCTTCCTGGAACTGCGCTAGGTTCATTTGCTTTAAATGGTAGTGGGTCTGTGCTATTTGAAGTAACCGGGCAAACCCAAAATTTCGGTCAAAAGAAAAAAGGTCAATTAGTTAAAGCTGTAGAAACTGGCCTGTACGGTATCATTGAAAGTGTAGCTGATCAATCCGTTTACGATATCGACCCTAGTTTATATGATGAAATCCCGGCTACTGAACGATAATAGAGAAAATTCCTGAAAGGTTTTCCTTTCAGGAATTTTTTTGTTGGAAAAGGTACCTTTATTTTATCAAGTTGTGAATTTTTTACATTATTTAGTTATCAAAAGGCATGATATGTATAGGAGGTGAAACAATTGTCTAACCCTTTTGAAGCGGTTTGGAATTATTTAAAACAAACTGTAGATAATGTAGAAGAACCCAAGTCTCCCTTACATGTGATAGAAGTTGGTGATTGTTGGAAATATATGACGATGATGGAAGAGTTTATTCGTTATGAGGAGATTGGCTTAAACACCACCGTAGATGATGAGGTCAAAGAGATGCTTAATGATGTAGTAAAGATTTGTGAAGGACAAGTACAAAGGTTAGGCCAATTTATGAAAAATGAGGGCATACCATTACCAGACGTAACATCATCAAAACCAACTTCAGAACCCAATGATATTCCTTTAGGAGTTAAGCTGACTGATGATGAAATCGTAAACGGAATTGCTTTTAAGTTAGTAGCATGTATGAGGGAATGTGCTAAAGCACAAGCTGACTCAATAAGAGGGGACATCGGAATGATGTGGCTTCAGTTTTTTTCGGAATGGGTGACGTTTGGAACAACATTAAAAACTCTCATGCGAAAACGTGGTTGGATTAAAGTCCCACCGTATTACTATCCACCAGGTTCACCAAATTGAACATAAAAAACCAATTCATCATGCTAGAGTTGGTTTTTAAGTATAGTATATAGCTTTAACGGATGGCCCCGTGTGGTAACACGGCATGAGCCCCTTTTGATCCATTCACGACTTGTGTGATTCTAAGGTCGACAACAGTGCTGGCTAGTGCAGTCGCTTCTGTTTTCTTGACATCGTATAACTTTTGAATCAGTTGAATCATTTCATCTAGTGAAGTAGCGGTTGCTTCATTTAAGTCTTCATCAAATCCGAACGTTACCCAGCCTGCTGGTGTCCACGCGCGAGGCATGGTCAAGTTCATGTCATCATGGACTTTTAAAGTAATGTCAACTAAATCCATTGGAGCTTCGATCGCTGTTCCTGACACTTCTCCGTCTCCTTGCGCAGCATGGCCGTCCCCTACAGAGAATAATGCACCATCAACCGCAATCGGTAAAAAGAGACTACTTCCCCTGACGAGTTCTTTACAGTCTATATTTCCTCCGCAGTAACGAGGTGGAGCTGTTATATGGACTCCAGGCTCAGCAGGGGCTACACCCATCAATCCCATAAAAGGTTGAAGGCCAATATGTAATTCTCTGTCACCGATTTTGGTAGTGCCCGTCATGGTGCTTATATCTAGTTCCCAATCTAGCTGGACTTTATCTTTATTCGTCAAGCCGAGCTGATCATTTTGCCAGCTTTTAAAGCCACCTGCCCAATTGGTACCATACCAACCGGGAATTAAGTCGTTTATTCGAGCTTCTAGGACCATTCCTTTTTTTGCCCCTTTGACTTGAATTGGACCAATGATGGGATGTCCATTAACATCTTCTTTCTCTCTTGAATCGAATTTAATCTTCGGTTCACCTTTTTCTTTGGAGTAACCCCATTGAATGTCTGGAGTGGTTAATTGAACGGTGTCTCCTGATTCAATGGTTAAGATCGGTTTATAAGAGTGATCAAAAGTTCTATGGAGATTCTCCGATTTTAAGTCTAATTTATGAATCATATTCCTTCACTCCATCTCTAAGATTGTGTTCTTTATTCTTGTAATCTATTAAAGTGTTTCTATTGTCTAGTAAAAATAATTATGTCAAAATTAATAAAAATATTCAAACAAATAGGAGGAGACAGATGGAGAAAAATATTTTTTTAAATCAACTAAAAGAATTGGCTATTATTCAGGGGACTCCAGGACAAGAAATGAAAGTTGTTGAGGCTCTACGTTCTGCATTTGAACCATTATCAGATCAAGTAGAAGTCGATCAAATGGGTAATGTATATGCTTATATACAAGGTCAAGACCCTGGTCCAACGACGATGGTGTCAGCACATTCAGATGAAATTGGCTGTATCGTTCAAAATATAGATGATCACGGATTTTTGCGTATAGAAAAAACGGGTGGAGTTCTTGAGTCGTTACTTGTCGGTCGTAAAGTTAATGTGAATGGACACTTTGGAGTAATAGGAGTAAAAGCTGGTCATCTTCAAACCCCTGAAGAGAGAAAACGCCAGCCTTCCATTCATGAGCTTTATGTGGACGTTGGAGCAAAATCTAAGGATGAAGTACTGAAGATGGGCATTCAAATAGGGGACCCTATTACATACATAAGTGACATGGATCAATTTACAAATGAAGATCTGATATGCGGTAAAGCGATCGACAACCGAAGTTGTTGTGTTTTATTAATTGAATTATTTAAATCGCTCCAACATCGGAATTTTAAAGGCACGATCGTTGGAGTTGTAACAGTACAAGAAGAGGTTGGCCTAAGAGGAGCAAAAGTGGCGACCTATAAAATAAACCCGGATTATGCGATCGTATTAGATACGATTCCGTGTGCAGACACTCCAGATAGTGTAGGATCGATCCCACTAGGAATTAGCAAAGGTCCAATTATTCCTGCCCTTGCAGGTAGTTCAATTAGAGGAAATATTATGGCTCCACAAATGAAAAAATTAATTATCGACTATGCTGAGCGTGAAGATATTCCTTATCAGCTAGCCGTTTTACCCGGGGCAACAACCGATGTATCAGCGGTTCATTTAGAACGAGAGGGAATCCTAGCTGGTGCCATTACGATTCCTAGACGTTATTCTCATTCTCCAGTCGAAGTCGCTGATTTAAATGACTTTGAACAAGGTTTTAGGCTATTAAAAGCATTAGTAGAAGAAAACGGCCAGTGGGGGAATTTGGATTTTATTTAATTGTTGTAGAGACTCAATACGAAAGGTACCAAGTTTATAACAGTGTTGGTAATAATTTCTTCTAACCTATGACAAATGTCACTATCTTGTATTGATGTTTGCCATGACTTGCTTTAAACGCTAATAAGTCGCCATTCCCTTGAAACAATATAAATACCTCGCATGTCAATATGACAAATGTAAGTAAAAACTGTTGACGTTCATGACTTCTGTCAATGTGATTGTTTATTTAAAATTAAGACTAGGTATTAAAGATTGGTTTCAAGGAGGCTAATAATGGGACATTCAAAATTAGCACAACTAAAAAAGAGTATAAAACAATTTGAGCAATCAGATACAAAAGCAAGTGTTTGGCAAATGATTAATACGATACCACCCGTGTTTATTTTATGGTTTTTAGCTTACGCATCTCTATCCGTTTCCATTTGGTTATCATTGGCTTGTTCAGTGGTAGCAGCAGGGTTTGTCGTAAGAACATTTATTATTTTCCATGATTGTTGTCATGGCTCATTCTTTAAAAATAGAAAACTGAACCATTTTATTGGAACAATCACCGGGATCATCACAATGTTTCCTTATGAGAAATGGAAGCGTGAGCACTCAATTCACCATGCCACAAGTAGTAATTTAGATAAGCGAGGTACAGGTGATGTATGGATCATGACGGTGAAAGAATATGTCAAAGCGTCAAAACTTGAACGTCTTCAGTATCGTCTCTATCGGAATCCGTTTGTGATGTTCGTGTTAGGACCACTTTACTTATTCTTAGTGTCCAATCGAATGAATCGTAAAGACGCAAAGAAAAAAGAAATTCGTAACACGTATTTAACGAATGTATCCATTGTTGCACTTTCGGCTATTCTAATCCTACTCGTTGGTTGGCAAAGCTTTTTATTAGTTCACCTTCCGATTATGTTTGTCTCCGGGAGCTTAGGAATTTGGTTATTTTATGTGCAGCACCAATTCGAAGACTCTTACTTTGAAGATGAAGAAGATTGGGACTATGTCAAAGCGGCCATTGATGGAAGTTCTTATTATAAACTTCCACGCGTTTTACAATGGATTACGGGTAACATTGGTTATCACCATGTGCACCATTTAAGTCCAAAAGTTCCTAACTATTATTTAGAAGATGTACATGAAACAACACCACCATTGCAACAAGCGACTACGATTACCATGAAATCAAGCTTAAAATCAATTCGATTTAGGTTATTTGATGAAGATGAGAAAAAATTCGTAAGTTTTAAAGAGGTTAAGCCATTATTAAATCAATCAACTCAAAATATCTCTTTAAAGCATAAAGAAAGTGTATAAACGACTTGAAAAGCCTTCAGTTTTTAATTGAAGGCTTTTTCTTTGGTATAATGAGAGCAATCGTTAAGAAAGGACATTCATTATATGCAGAATTGGTATAATATTTTTCCGAAGAATATTAGTTTAAGTATATATGCTTGGATCATTTTTAGTTTGTTGCCATTTTATTTTATATTTCGATCAACCTCTCTGCTTGAGAGCATTATAGGAACGATTCTGATATTAATCTTTTTTGCTGCCTATCGTTTATCGTTTTTACAAAATGGATGGTTATTATATGTTTGCGTATCCATCATGATGTTAATCAGTATTGGAATGTCATTAGTTTACGGATATGTATACTTTGCCTTGTTTTTAGCGTTTTTTATTGGAAACGTGAAGCATAAAGGTGGGTTTATTACCCTTTACGTCGTTCATATTGTAACAACGATTGCGGCAGCTGGTTTCAGTGTTTTAACCCAAGAGGAGCTATTTCAATATCAGTTACCGTTTATCGTCATTGCGATCTTAGGGGTTATTTTATTACCGATCAATACATATAACCGTTTAAAACGGCAGAAATTAGAAGCTCAATTGGTCGATGCGAATGAAAAAATTTCACAGCTTTTAATATATGAAGAACGGCAGCGTATTGCTCGTGACTTACACGATACGTTAGGTCAAAAGCTATCATTAATCGGGTTAAAAAGTGACTTAGCGAAAAGGCTCATTGACCGTGATTCGTTAAAAGCTAAAAGTGAGATTACCGATATTCATAAAACGGCCAGAACGGCATTGAAAGAAGTGCGAGATATGCTTTCGGATATGCGCGGAGCGAAGTTAGATGAGGAGATTCAACATGTCAAGCAACTATTAGATGCAGCTGGAATTGAAATTGTCATAGAAGGTGATCAACAGTTAACTCAGTCACCAGCATTAGTTGAAGATGTGTTAAGCATGTGTTTGAAAGAAGCCGTCACGAATGTTGTCAAACATAGTGAGGCGAGTCAATGTTTGATTAATATAGAAGAATCTTCCGATGGTGTAAATTTGGTCATTCAGGATAATGGAGTTGGAATGAATCAATCCCGTCAATCTAAAGGGCACGGATTAAGGGGAATCACTGAACGTTTAGAGTTTGTGAATGGTGAATTTAAGTTAAGCTCACAAGATGGAACCAAAATAGAGATAAAAATTCCGAATGTGGCACAGTCAAAAGGGAGGAAGCTAAATGATTAAAATAGTCATTGCAGAAGATCAACAAATGTTACTCGGAGCATTAGGATCACTCCTCGATTTAGAAGATGATATGGAAGTCGTTGGGCAAGCGTCAAATGGGGAAGAAGTAGTACAACTAGTTAGGCAGTTGAATCCTGATATTTGTATTATGGATATTGAAATGCCTGTCAAAAGCGGACTAGATGCCGCAGAGGAATTGAAAGATGCCCCTTGTAAAACGATCATTTTAACCACTTTTGCACGATCAGGTTATTTTGAACGAGCGAGAAAAGCTCAGGTGAGTGGGTATTTGTTAAAAGATAGTCCAAGTGAAGAACTCGCAGATTCCATTCGTTCGATTTTGAAAGGAAAAAAAGTTTATGCACCAGAATTAATCGACCTTGCGTTTGAAGAACCTAATCCTTTAACCGAACGTGAAACAGAGGTTATTAAATTAATTGCTGAAGGCTTGAGTACGAAAGAAATCGCTCAGAAGCTTTTTTTAACGTATGGAACGGTTCGAAACTATATCTCTGTTATCTTTGATAAGTTGGAAGTCTCGAACCGTGTGGAGGCTGTATCGAAAATTAAAGAAAAAGGTTGGCTTAAGTAAATAAGAGTATTCCTAAGGTTGGATCATCCACTTTTACATTAGGGAAAATAAACGTCCAAGGCATACTCGTATTAGGTGGAATGTTTAATCGAGGAACATTGAAGTCGTGTTCTGCTATGGGTTCGTCTAGAGTTTTGTATACAACGTGTACGTTTTCAAATGATTTCGTTTCTGTTGCTCGGTTGTGTAAGAGTACAGTAACTAACAATTCATTTTTATGATTATTTGCATGCCATAATGTAACAGGCTCGAAGTCCAGTTCATTATGGTCCTTTGTTTCGTCAAAAACTTCTTCAATTTTACGTCTGTCTTGTTCTGATAAGGTCTTGTCCCATTTTTCTTCAAATTGAAGTTGTTGCATGCGTCACCCTCCAAAAGGAAACTCTATTTGATATCATTATAATGGATAAAGGTTTGAACCTAAAGCTTGGTATACTATAATAACGATGGAGTTGAATGAACAGTTGGAGTGAATCATATGTCAATCATAATTATAGGTGGCGGTATCCTAGGGGCTTCTACGGCTTATCATTTAGCAAAAGCTGGGGAAGATGTAACTTTAATTGACCGTAAAGATTTAGGGCAAGCAACTGACGCCGCAGCAGGCATTGTTTGTCCATGGCTATCTCAACGTCGTAATAAAGCTTGGTATCGGATGGTGAAGGGTGGAGCTCGTTATTACCCTGAACTCGTTGAAGCTTTAACTGATGATGGTGAAACAGATGTAGGTTATAAAAAAGTCGGAACACTTAGTTTACATACTGACCAAACGAAACTAGAAAAAATGGTCGAACGAGCCAAAAAACGTCGAGAAGACGCGCCAGAAATTGGAGATATTGAGTTGTTGTCTTCAAGCGAAGCGCAAGAGTACTTTCCTCTATTAGCTGATGGTTACGGTGCTGTTTACGTTAGTGGAGGCGCGCGGGTAGATGGTCGAGCTATGCGCGATTCTTTATTAAATGCAGCTAAGAAAAATGGAGCCAACGTCCTGAATGGGTCAGCTAATCTATTTACTGATTCAAATGAGGTAGTAGGTGTTGAGGTGAATGGTAAAACAATTCATGCAGACAAAATCGTGGATACGAGTGGTGCCTGGTCGAAGCAGCTGTTAACCCCACTCGGTTTAACATTCAAGGTAACGCACCAGCGTGCTCAAATTATTCACTTAAATATTCCAGGAATAGATACAAGCAAATGGCCTGTGATTATGCCACCGAATAATGCTTATCTATTGTCGTTCGGTGATGGACGAATGGTCGTAGGGGCAACCCGAACTGATGAAGTAGAATTTGATTATCGAAACACGACAGGGGCCATTCATGAGATCCTAGGCAAGGCATTAGAAATCGCCCCAGGTTTAGATAATAGTTCGATTGTGGAAACAAGAGTAGGGTTTAGACCATATACACCAGGTTTCCTTCCGATGATAGGTCCTGTCCCACATTTTAAAAACTTATGGGTGGCAAATGGATTAGGTGCATCAGGATTAACTAGTGGCCCGTATTTAGGGGCTGAGCTAGCCAGACTCACTCTTGGGAAAACAATGGAACTCAACATCGAAGATTACGATGTGAATCATGCGATTGAAGCTATATAAACTTTTAACAGGCTCCCTTATCTATTAACAAACATAATATTTGTAACTTAAAAAGACTACCAAATTGTCATTCAATTTGTGGTCTTTTTTTATGGCGCGAGCTCGGTATTTTTGTATAAATCTGAATTTAGTTTGAAATATTATGCTAGTATTTTATTAGAAGATATATCGAAAATGTGGTTATTTATGAAGAAATACTAAACAAAAAAGGAGTGATCTTATGTGTAGAAACATTAAAAGATTATATAATTTTGATCCACCAGCTACCAATGAAGAGATATATGCTGCATCTCTTCAGTATGTCAGAAAGATTACAGGCTTTAATAAACCTTCGAAGATTAACGAAGAGGCATTTAATCAAGCGATTAATGAAATAGCTAACGTCACTAGGGAATTATTGAATACGTTGGAGACAAAAGCGGAGCCTCGTAACCGAGAGGTAGAAGCTGAGCGTGCCCGTATGAGAGCAGCTAAGAGATTTGGAACATACTAATTGAACTATCGTTGCAGTTTAGTTGAATATGGTAATTAAGCAGGCGATAGCTCTTTTCTTCTATTAGACTTGGTACACTAACCGTGGCGAACTCTCACCATTTTAATAGATTAGTAAGGAATCTAATATAAAGAGGTGAGAGTATGTTTCAATATTCTATGATTCAATCCGTTAGGCATCATGCTCGTAAACTGGATCGAATGTTACGAGATGAATTAATTCACATGTATCAGCCACTTAAATATACGCCTTGTTTTTTACACAAATATATAGAAAAGCTTTTTAAGAAAACAAAACGATACAAAGTGGTCATTCAATTTGATCAAAATAATTGTGATCTTGACAATGAAATGAATAATATACACAAAATCACCGATCGTCATTTTGGTTGCCGATTTGAAAAGAGTTTATCTACTGTAGGGTGTTGTTCTGCTAAGCTAACACCAGATGCAATTGTCGATGTTTTAGATCAATGTAAACACGTAAAAAAAGTTTTTGCCGATCGAGAGGTAAAGGCACTTCTTGATGTTGCAACACCGACTGTAGGAGCTGACGATTTAGTTAGAAATGGTACTGAATTAACAGGGAAAGGTGTCAATGTAGCGGTTATCGATACAGGAATTTATCCTCATGCTGATTTAGAGGGACGTATAGTGGGTTTTGTAGATTTCGTAGATGGTCAAGAAGAGGCTTATGATGATAACGGACATGGTACTCATTGTGCAGGTGATGTAGCAGGGGATGGTGCGATGTCAGATGGTCAATATCAAGCACCTGCTCCAAAAGCTAATGTAATAGGTGTTAAGGTTTTAGATAAAATGGGTTCTGGGTCGCTATCGACAGTCATGGAAGGGGTTCAATGGTGCATTGAACATCAGGAAGAATTTAATATTGATGTGATATCGATGTCTCTTGGAAGCCCAGCCAATAGCTCCTATCCAACTGAGGATGACGACCCTATGGTCCAAGTCGTTGAGGCAGCTTGGGATGCAGGAATGGTCGTATGTGTAGCGGCAGGTAATGAAGGACCAGATCATCAAACCATCGCAAGTCCAGGAATTAGTGATAAAGTGATTACAGTGGGAGCCATGGACGATCGAGGAACGGCGGATTATGAAGATGATGACATTGCTGAATTCTCAAGTCGTGGTCCAACGATCTATAATGAAGTGAAACCAGATGTTGTCGCACCTGGTGTTGATATTATATCTTTACGTGCTCCGAATTCATATTTTGATAAGATTCAAAAGGCTGCTAGAGTAGGAGAATATTATACAACCATGTCAGGGACATCAATGGCAACCCCTATATGTGCTGGAGTTGTCGCTCTCATGCTGGAGTATAACCCAGATTGGACACCTGATGAAGTTAAGGCACAATTAATGGAACACGCAGAAGGTTTTGGTGATGCCAATACCTATGGTGCAGGATTAATTCAAGTGGATCGCGTTGTGCAAGATAACTAGAAAATATAGTTGCAATTGCTATATCATTTTGTCATACTAATGATGATAAAATCATAACTAGATTTAAGTTGTAGGGGGACCAGTGTTGCTGGTTGAGATTGTATCCGTAAGATACTGACCCTTAGAACCTGAACTGGCTAGCACCAGCGTAGGGAACACAAGGCTGTTATCAAATGTTGACATTCGTGTACCCTAGGCTTATCCTAGGGTATTTTTTATTAAAAATATCCTCCCAACTAATCTAGTTATGATATACATAAGGAGGATTCATCATGAAAAAATTTATAGGAGCTATCTTTATCATTTTATTGCTCACCGCTTGTGGTGGGAATGACGGTGAGGAAAGCCAAGAGCTAGAAGAAATACAATTTGTCTTAGATTGGACGCCAAACACGAATCACACAGGTATTTATGTCGCTCAAGATCAAGGGTATTTTGAAGAAGAAGGCTTAGATGTCGAAATCATTATGCCAGGTGAAGCAGGGGCGGATCAGTTAATTGCATCTGGACAAGCCGATTTCGGAATCAGCTATCAAGAAGGTATTACAGAAGCAAGAGTACAAGATGTTCCAATTGTTTCTATCGCAGCTATCATTCAACATAATACATCTGGTTTTGCTTCTCCTGAAGATAAAAACATTACCTCTCCAAAAGATTTTGAAGGTAAAAAGTACGGAGGATGGGGTGCACCATTGGAAGAAGCGGTTCTTTCTTCTATTATGCAACAAGAAGATGCAAATGTTGAAGAAGTTGAAATTGTGAATATCGGTGATGCTGACTTTTTTGCAGCCGTTGAACGAGACGTTGATTTCGCCTGGATTTATTATGGTTGGACAGGAATTGAAGCAGAGCTACGTGGAACACCTATTAACATGATTTATTTAACGGATTACAGTGAAAAGCTGGATTACTATACGCCAGTCATCGCGACTAGTGAAGATATGATTGAAAATGAATCTGAAACGGTCCAAATATTTATGAATGCAGCTACAAAAGGATATCAGTTCGCAATTGATCACCCTGAAGATGCTGCTGATATCTTAATTGAAGCGGTGCCTGACTTAGACCCTGAATTAGTGAAGGCTAGTCAAGATTGGTTATCACCAAGATATCAAGATGATGCAGAGCAGTGGGGTATACAGGAACTTGAAGTATGGGAAAACTATGCTGAATGGATGTTAGAACATGACTTGTTGGAAGATCCCTTAGATGCTGAAAAAGCCTTTACAAATGAATTCTTACCTGGGGAGGAGTCATGATTGGCTATTACACTTGTAAGCATACAAATCATACCCAAAACGAAAAATGGAGAAGATGTGATTCCTTACGTTGATGAAGCGATCCAAGTCATTGAAGAATCTGGTGTGAATTATCAAGTCAATGCTTTAGAAACAACATTGGAAGGGGATTTATCACATTTATTATCCGTTGTTGAAAAAATGAATAAAAAAATGATTGAGGTTGGAAGCCCGAGTGTGATTTCGCAAGTGAAAATTGCTTATCACCCAGAAGGCATTACCATGGATCAATTAACGGAGAAATATCGATGATGAATGCATTATGGAAACAAGGATGGAGACCAGCTTTGGTCCTCATCCTTCTCTTTATCGTTTGGGAAACATCTGTATCTATGTTTGACATTCCGGCATGGCTATTACCATCACCGACTCAGATCATTGAAGTCGGTATAACAGATTGGCCGGGGTACTCACATCATGTTTGGGCAACGATTCAGCTGATCATAGTGGGTTTTCTAATTGGAAGTGGGACAGGTATTGTGGTGGCTATTGCACTACATTTAGTACCATTTTTAAGACAGGCGACTTACCCTTTAATTATTTTATCGCAAAATATCCCTGTCATCGTGTTGGCACCATTACTTGTTGTATGGTTTGGTTTTGGAATGTTACCTAAAATTATTGTGATTACCCTTGTTTGCTTCTTTCCAATTGCGATTGCTTTATTGGACGGGTTTAGGCAAACTGATCGTGATCTCATGCATTACATGCAGATGGCTGGTGCAACTCGCCAACAATTGTTTTGGAAGCTTGAATGGCCTCATGCACTCCCCTCGTTATTTTCAGGTTTAAAAATTTCTGCCACATATAGTGTCATGGGTGCAGTTATTTCAGAGTGGTTAGGTGCAAGTCGTGGAATAGGATATTATATGACGTTAGCGTCTTCATCTTATCGAACAGATCGTGTCTTTGTAGCCATTATCATTATTGTTGCCCTTAGTTTATTATTCTTTCTATTAATTAATTGGTTGGAGAAGATGACGATTCGTTGGCGCTCATCTGGGGAGGGTGGTTCTAGTGACGCATCTTGAAATACAAAACATTAGTAAATCATTTGGAGAAAATGAAGTATTAGATCAGCTCAACTTCTCAGTCCATCAAGGTGAATTCGTATCTTTGCTTGGGCCCTCTGGGAGTGGAAAGAGTACATTATTTGGCATCATTGGTGGGATGATCCTTCCCAATTCAGGTGATGTGATATTAAACGGTGAAAGTATTAAGGGGAAACGTGGCTCTATTAGTTATACTCCTCAAACTCCTTCATTACTTCCATGGCGAACAATCCTTAATAATGTGTTATTAGGTCAAGAGCTAACAGGAAAGAAAGACCGTGAGAAAGCATTACAAATGATTGATAGAGCCGGGTTAAAATCTTATGAGAACTCTTATCCTCATGAGTTGTCAGGCGGTATGAAGCAACGCGTTTCATTTATTCGCAGTGTGTTAAGTCCGCAATCGTTAATTTTATTAGATGAACCCTTCTCTGCTTTGGATGAGTTTACTAGAACCGATATGCAAAAATGGCTTCTAGATATGTGGGAGCAAACGAAGCGATCTATATTATTTGTTACACATAACATAGAGGAAGCGGTATTTTTATCCGATCGAGTCATCATTCTATCTCCAAGACCAGCATCGGTTTTAAAAGAATTTCAGGTTCCGTTTGAAAGACCAAGACGCGAAGAACTATTATTATCGGATGAATTTTTGCAGTTTAAGAAAGAGATTTATCAGGAAATGAGACATGCTCAAGTTTAAAGCTCGCCTTAGTGCGAGTTTTTTATTTAAGTAAGCTTTTATATAGACTCTGAAGGTTACTTACTATAAGTGCAATCGAAATTAAACCAATCATGACAATTGGGTTTCCTTCTCCAAATAGCTTTTCTAATAAATTGCTACCAGATAAGCAAATTCTCCTAATTATTTGACATAAATGGATATTATCCTATGTAATTTTCATTTTTGTCATTAATTCTTTTTAGCTTTTAGGCATATAATTATGTTAAAGTAGTATTAAATAGGAGGGTTGTTATGATCCAAAATCAATTAATCATTCGTGATGAAAAGAATAATCCGTTGAAACTAAAAGCATTACGCATGGCTAACTATGTCCGTGCTCAATTTATTGAAGCCATAAGTGAGAAACAAGAATTATATTATCTGTTTTATTATGAGAGTGAATTTTTAACAGCGAAAAAAGTAACCAAGCTTCGCCGTCACTCCTTAATTGAACGGGCTTTTAAAAACGGCCTAACCTTCCAAGCTCCACATCCATTTATTCATTTATTATCTACATCTAATCCATCATCTAAAATCATCAACAATAAACAATTGCTTCGTAAATTAAATCAGCATTTTTCAAAACAAGAAAAAGCTTATATCTTAACGTTCTTCGAATCATTTATATCCAAAAAACAACTATTCAATGAGATAAAAGATATGTTTTATGAAGATCGACGTGGTGGTCAATTATTTTCGGCGTATCGCTTGATTCGAATTATGAAAGATTTTGCCCCTAACCATAGTCTAGTCAAATCCCTTTCGAGTGACCTCATTTATAAAGACTTCGCTAAAATGTATTATGACCGGACTGAAGAACTATTCCAAGAAGACTTAATTGAATCTGAAAAAATAATGTTCCATGAACTAAACACATATGGTGAAAAGCTTTCGAATCAATTGGAAATAGATCATCGTTGGTTAGAGTTAGTGATGTGGCGTTCCCTTCAGTTAAAAGCTTCACCTGAACCACATGTCTTTGAATCCCTACAGTTCACTTTAAAGCAACACTTCTCTGAGCATGAATCCATCAGTGTGTTAGAACAACTGGCACAAGATGTGACGTACTCCCCTTTACAAGAACACTTATTTTCAAAATACCTTGAAACAAATCAAGTAGATAAAGTATCTCAGCTTTTAAAGCAAAATCAACATTTGTTATCTCCTCAAGATCTCGATCAAATTTCTCAAACATTATCCGAAAAAACTCCTAGCGAACTAAATATTCCGATTGAATCGTTGCAAATATTACTGATCCAAGTATTGAAGCAACGACATGATTTAGCAGAAAATCTATTGCATAAATATATAGGTGATTTGTTAACGAAACATGAGTTATCCACCATTCATAAATGGCTTGAACCGTTTAGGGAAGTATGTGGAGAGTTAAAGGTCATCGAAAAGTTCGATCGTATATATCAAATGAGTGAGGATTTAGACCATATGCAATCGCTAGGTGAGTTGTATTATGAATTTAAGCAATGGAAGCAGGCTTTAGAATGCTTCAGTATGGAGTCTGAATTAAAACCAGATGAGGCCAAACCGTTAAAATGGTTGTCCAAAACTTACTTAGAATTGGGTATGAAAGATGAATCTGATGCATATCAAAAGATGTATATTCAAATACAAAAACAGGCTTAATTTGAAAGTATAGTACAATAGAAATGACATATGAGAAAAGGGTGTGGGACAAAAGATAAATAGGTCAATAAAATACGAACGAAAATGAAGTTAGCGTAGTCAAAATGCGAGACTCCAGGTCGGCTAAAAGCGGCCACGTCCTGTGGCCAACGCCGACACTAGATCATCCAGATCGTCGCAGAACAGCACGAGCTGAAAATCACGCCAAACGAACGGAAGTGAGTTTGGGGAAGTTGAAGCCGTGCCTGCGGAAAGCGAAGCATTTTGACGTAGCTTACAATAAAGAAGGCGAACCATGGATGTTTAATACAGTCTAATATTCGCCTTCTTTTATATAATAATTATTTTTGTCTCAGACTCTTTCTCATTATCTTTTCTTATCAATTTTTTCAACAATAACTGCTACCACTTTATTTTCGTGAATTCCAAATTCTATATTTATCATATGATCTTTATCAAAATATCCAAGCGTTTCTATGTTGCTTTCAACTCTTTCATAATAATTCTGACCATATTCTTTAATGACTCGATCTTTAGAATCTCCAATTACAATCCCTTTTGTCGTTTCATAATTTTCCTGGATGTAGTAACGATTAACTTTTTCTTCTATTAACCCAAATTCTATACCATCGTAAATCAGATATTGAGATTTAGGATTTTCCACTTCTTCAACTTGATTAGGTATACCGAAAGCTTCTAATATATCGTTTTTATTAGAACTTATAGAAATAGAATTTATGTTTTCTTGAGAAAGATCAATACTCTCTGTACTTTGATAAAAGTTCATTATATCCTTTTCTAAAGGGTCACACCCTACTAAAATTACAATTATCAAAACACAAAGAAGGAATGTTGTCATAATATTTTTGTACAAAAACGATAGCCTCCAATTTTGGATTGAATCAGTATTTTTGTTTTGTTAAGGTAAAAGTTTACTACTTGATTCGACATTTTAAATTAGTATCCATTATCATTCACTGTCTTCATCACTCTTATATTCTAATAAATCTCCAGGTTGACACTCTAAAGCCTTACAAATAGCTTCTAATGTTGAAAGTCTGATTGCTTTTGCCTTCCCGTTTTTCAGTATAGAAAGGTTCGCCATTGTAATTCCAACTTTCTCTGACAGTTCAGTTACGCTCATTTTCCTTTTCGCCAGCATCACATCAATATTTATGATTATAGCCATATTATTCACCTCAGACCGTCAAATCATTTTCAGTTTTAATATTTATGGCTTCTTGTAAAAGCTTTTGAAGAACAGCTGCAAATACTGCGATGACCATTGAAGCGAAAATCGGGATCATCCCAATTATGATGAGTCCTGGTGCGTCGTCTTTCTCAGCTACGAGATAGACGAACGGCAGTATAACGACATACAGGCTACTGATTGTGATGGCGCAGTATTTAATATTCTTTAAAGCATTAACAGATATTTGTGAGAAAGCTTTATTATTGTCAATATAGTTTAAAAGTTTAAAAGCTTTATACAATGCAATGTAAAACGGTATGACTGATATATACATCCCCATTAAAATAGGATACAGCATGAAAGCATAATCTGGATTTAATGTATTATTAGATAGCATATAAAAACCGTAAATACATAAAGCAAGAACTGGAGTTCCTATAATAACCACTGCAATTTTTAATAGGAGAGTGGATCCTCTCATAAAATCACCTCATTCGTTATTGTGTTATTAATTATAATTCATTATTTATCGTAATTCAATAAAATATTATTATTTTTTAATATGTAATTTTCGAAAATTTATACGTATAGATGAATTATGGGGCATTAGAAAACCCCAGCTTTAACTGGGGTTGGTATAGATGGTTCCTGTCATTTAAAATGGATAATTGAATAAATCTAAGCCGAACGTAATCGGTAATAGTAAATAAATCGCCACTGTGATCATGATAATTGACATGACATTGAGCCAAATACCTGCTTTAGCCATATCTTCGATTCGTAAGTAACCTGAACCAAAGACGACTGCGTTTGGCGGTGTTGCAACAGGTAACATGAAGGCGCATGAGGCTGCTAAAGCACCTGCAATCATTAAACTGTATGGATGGACGTTAATAGCAGCAGCTAGAGATGCCATGATCGGTAATAGCATGGTTGCTGTTGCAGTGTTTGACGATATCTCAGTTAATAGGATAACGATCGCTGTTATAATTGCGACAATAAAGACAAAGTTTAATCCTTGTAATCCTGTTAATTGTTCTCCAATCCATTGAGCCAATCCTGTTTCACTAAATCCAGCTGCAATGGCTAGCCCACCACCGAATAAGATTAGGATTCCCCATGGTAACCGTTTAGACGTTTCCCAATCCATAATAAACTCACCTTTTTTATTTTTAGCTGGAATTAAGAAAAGGACAAGTGCTCCTGTAATGGCTATGACAGCATCATCAATTCCTGGTAATAGATCTTCTAGAATAAAAGAGCGTGTGATCCAAGCAACAGCCGTTAATGAGAATACGGTAAGTACGATTTTTTCCTCTGTGGCCATATGACCTATTTCGTGTTTTTCGTCTTGTATAACTTTATTACCTCCAGGAAATTCACCGATATCTAATGGAAATGCGACTTTAACGAGATAAAGCCAAGCGACCGCTAACATAATAATTACAATAGGTACTCCAAATAACATCCACGTTGCAAACGAAATGGTCACATCAAATATGTTGTTAACGACACCTGCAAATAAAGCATTCGGTGGAGTTCCGATTAATGTTCCTAAACCACCAATACTCGCACTATAGGCTATTGAAAGCATGAGTGCCTTTGAAAAACGTTTCGTTTCATCTTGACTGACATCACCTGAATTAGTTTCAGCAGATTCTTTCATTTTATAAATAATCGCTGAACCGATTGGAATCATCATCATAGCTGTTGCAGTATTGGAAATCCACATGGAAAGAAAAGCAGTCGCAATCATAAAACCTAGTATTAAACGGTTAAGACTAGTTCCGACCACTGTAATAATCGTAAGGGCAATTCGTTTATGTAAGTTCCAACGTTCCATTGCTAATGCAATGATGAATCCACCCATAAATAAGAATATAATATCGTCTCCATAAGCAGAAGTGGTATCATCTAAATCCAGTCCACCTGTTAGTGGGAATAAAATAATCGGAAGTAAGGCTGTCGCAGCAATTGGGATCGCTTCCGTGACCCACCAAGTGGCAATCCATAA
Organism: Piscibacillus halophilus; assembly: GCF_900110685.1. GTDB lineage: Bacteria > Bacillota > Bacilli > Bacillales > Alkalibacillaceae > Piscibacillus > Piscibacillus halophilus. The sequence continues at coordinate 13,069 of NZ_FOES01000027.1, read as the reverse complement.
TGTACTAGCTAGGATTGCTTGAGCTTCAGATGACATCCCTTCAAATGATAGAAATAGTAATGTCATGACAAATAGAGTTGGTCCTAGTATTAATCCTACAATTTGTCTTCGATTATAAGCTTTAGTATGAGTATGTTGTTTCATAGTAGACTCCTTTGCTTAATTTTTTGTAAATTTTCTGAAATTGTGTGGTATTTTTTGAAAAATATTTGATATGCTTAAAGAAAAAGTGAAAAGAGTGATGTCATGGATACCAAACTGCAACGTAGCTGGATGATGTATGACTGGGCGAATTCAGCGTTTGCCACGACCATCATGGCTGCTGTATTTCCGATCTTTTATAATAGTGTGGCCGCGGCGAATTTATCTGAAGGTGCTGCTACCAGCTATTATTCTTTTACCCAATCGATTGCGGTTTTAATCGTCGCCGTCATGGCGCCAATACTAGGAGCCATCGCAGATTATTCTGCTGCAAAGATGAAATTTCTAAGGTTCTTTGCTTATATGGGAATGGCAGGAAGTATCTTGTTGTTTACAGTGAATGAAGGAAACTACATATTAGCATCTCTTTTGTTTATCATAGCATCTGTTGGTTTTTCTGGAGGAAATGTGTTTTATGATGCATTTTTACCTCATGTTACTAATAAAGATGATATGGACAGGGTGTCGACTAAAGCCTATGCGTTCGGTTATATTGGTGGCGGGATCTTACTAGCTATTAATTTATTAATGATTATGAAGTATAGTTGGTTCGGTTTACCAAGCAGTAAAGAAGCCACTCAACTAGCCTTCGTATCCGTTGGTCTTTGGTGGTTTATCTTTTCAATCCCGTTATTTAAAAATTTAAAGGAAGAAAAAGTAGTTAATCAAGGTAAGCGAACGAAGTCATATGTAGCGATTGGTTTTAGTAGAATTGGTGAGACATTTAAAACTTTAAAACATTATAAGCAACTATTAATCTTTATTATTGCGTTCTGGATGTTTTCCGATGGGATTTCAACCATTATCCGAATGGCTACTTTCTATGGAGCAACGATTGGAATCGGGCAAAATGATTTAATAGCAGCTCTACTTATCACTCAATTTGTCGGTATTCCTTGTACATTATTTTTCTCAAAACTAGCAAAATGGATTTCGGCAAAAAAAGCGCTGACATTGGCTCTTATGGTTTATGTGGTCATTGTCATTTTAGGATACTTCATGACAAGCGCCTTACATTTTTATTTATTAGCTGTTTGCGTTGGAACGGTACAAGGTGGGGCGCAAGCATTAAGTCGCTCGATTTTTGCCCGGATGATTCCTCACAATAAACATGCGGAATTCTTTGGGTTTTATGGTATTACATCAAAATTTGCAGCCATCATAGGTCCTGCAGTGTTCGGTATTACAGCAGGACTCACAGATAATAGTCGACTTGGAATTTTATCACTGATTGTTTTCTTTGTTATTGGAATCGTGTTATTACAATTAGTGAATATTGAAAAAGGGGAACAAGAAGCAAAAGCTTTAGAAGATCAAAGTGATAGGGTCAAAGTTAAAGCGAAGTAATAAAACTCGCGCTGGAATAAAATGACCGGCGCGAGTTTTTATTAAACAATGGGTTCTGCATATTTGTTTTCGTGACCTTCGGATAAAGGACGTCCAGTGTCGTATGAAATATTCCCTAACAAATTAATAACAGTTGATCGAGCTTCGTCCATAGGATTTTCCCAATACTGTAATATCGCATTTACTAAGGTTACAGCTTCATCTCGTGCTTGTTTGTATAAATCAATAAAACTTTCGGTGCTCGGTTCTTGAGTTGCGGAATGATGCCAAATTTCGTGACGCTCATTTAAATAATCGGCTACCTCATTGATCGGTCTATGGGAAATAGGTGGGATGATTTTAGATAATAGTTTTGATTTCCAACCGTGTGGGTCATATACAATTCTAAGAACTAGTTTCATATCTTGATATGATTTTTGAAAAAACCCTTCATATAAAGATAGATCATCCCCGAAATGGTCGAGCAGGATTTTTTCCACCATAACAGCTAAATATGAATTGAGCTCTAGTCCGATATCGAGCTTTTCATATACAGGATTCTCCCAAGTGTTGATATCTCTAAAATTCGCCATCATTAACGTATCGATAATCGTTTCTAATTTTTGGTGATTATAGTCTTCATAGCCTGCTCTGTAATGAATGTATGGATGAGTGACACGATCTAATACGTGGTGAGTGATAAAGGCTAACGTATAGGCTTTTGTTTCATTTGTTCCAGTTTTGGCTCCTTCAATCATATCTTGTAGAACAACGCCGCACTTATTACGATGCATTAACAAGCCTAAGTCATTGACTTCAGAATGTTTTGTCCAAGGCCATGGATCATGGTAGAAGAATGGGTCAGGGCCTTGAGCACCTAAGTTAAAGTAGTGTTTATGCTCACGTATTTTAGAATTCACTGGAACGTATTCCATCACATCATCACAAAATAAAATATGCGTCCAGACGTTTGGCATACCATCACCTTCTTAAATACTTATTACATAACTGTTTCTCGAAAGGTTTTAAAATCCCTTCTTTTTGCAATTTTTGTCAGAATATATCGAGTAATAAAGGGTATATGTTTAGTAAGAGAGGTTTTTGTTTAAAATGTTGTTAGTCGGTTTTATAATAGAATTAACTAGCACGAAAATCTCCTAAGAGGAGGCAGGAGTCATGTTTAGATTAATTAAGTATGCCATTTTGATTTTAATCATTGGTTTTATTATAAATTCTTTACCAGAGTCGATGTTTACTGAAGGTAATCAGGAAACAGCTACCTCTGAAGAAACTTCAGGAATAGAAGAAGTCACCAATCGAGTTCAACATTTGGTGACGAATGTAGATTGGGCAGATGTAACCCAGAAGTCTATCGATGGATTGAATCGTGCAGCTAATATGCTTTCAATGTATTTAGATGGTGATGAAGAGGCAGATGTCGTTCCTGTTTTTCAAGATGATGTAGATGGGACTGCACGTGACAAGGATCAAGTTCATGAATTTGAGCGTCGAGTCCATGAATTAGTAAATGAAGAGAGAGAAAAACAGGGGCTTGAGCCTCTTGAATTTTCGGTTGATGTCAGTCACGTTGCACGAGCTAAATCCCAAGATATGGCTGATCAAGACTATTTTAGTCATGAATCCCCAACCTATGGATCACCTTTTGATATGATGCAGGAATTCGGGTTGAAATATTTGACTGCTGGTGAAAATATCGCTATGGGACAACGAAGCCCTGAACAGGTTATGGACGGTTGGATGAATAGTGACGGTCATCGAGCGAATATTCTTCATGAAGATTTCACTCATATCGGAATAGGGTTTATAAAAGATAACGGTACGTATTACTGGACGCAAATGTTTATCGGGAAATAATGAGAGCCGAATCGCACTATGGGGGTGATTCGGTTTTTCTTTATCTAGTGTGCTAGGAGGGTAAATATGGAATTAAAGTTAGTGGATTATATCATTTTAATGAGTGTTGTCGTATTGCTTATTGTTGATCATTTTATTGATGGTGTTCCACATAATGTAGTGGCGTGGGTCTTCGCAGGGATAATCGTATATAGCTTAAATTATAAAAAATATAAAGAAGAATCCCTTGAGGTGATAAGGAATTGGCAAATCATTAGTACGGTAATCATCTCAGCAATGGTCTTGATTTTTACTATTGTCGGTACTGTAGATGAACCGGGTGTATCATTAACAAGTGGGATCTTTTGGTTTGCTTTATTGTTATCGATTTTTGAAATAGTTTATCAGTCACGTCAGATTAAAAAAGGAACCGACGATCGTTAATTTATGATGTGGTTTAAAAATTTACTCGACTACATGATATCTTGAATCACCCTTGAATATAATCTAACAACGAAAGGGTGAAGGTCATGTGGCAAGAATTTAAACAGTTTGCAATGAGAGGAAATGTGATCGAGCTAGCGGTGGCGGTCATTATAGGTACGGCTTTTAGTAAGATAGTAGACTCATTGGTTAATGATATATTAATGCCAGTTTTTGGTGTGTTAGCCGGCGGGACAAGCATGAAATTTTTAGTCTTAAATATTGATGGTGTCATTATTAGGTATGGTGCTTTTATTCAGTCTGCCGTAGATTTTTTTATTATTGCGTTTTCTATTTATCTTTTTATAAAATTGTTTAATTACATAAGGGGTAAAGAAAGTGTATCACTTGAAGAAGGACCACATCCTAATCATGAGGTGTTGGTTGAAATAAGAGATTTATTAAAAGAAGATAAGAAACAAGATTCAAAGAAAGACAACTTAAAAATAAGGATCAAATAGTTTCAGCATTCTTCCTTGCCTTTTAGATAATAGACTGGTATATATTAACTCTTTAAATCTAGTATTGAGTTGTTATAATGTGCTTTAAGGGGGTCAAGACATCTAAGGAGGTTATACCTTGAAAATGTTAAGACCAATCACTGCCGTACTAGTGGCAGTTATCATGTCAATTATTTTAGCTACTGGACAAGTAGCTGCGAGTAGCCAACAAGATAGTCAATCTACTAAAATCGAATATAAATTTACAGTTCCTTTCTCAATGTGGTTCCAACAAGATACTAAGTTTAATTGGAATGAAGCTCAAGAGCAACAGCCAGTAGAAGAAAAAGAGGAACCTAAAGAAGAACCTCAACAACCAGTAGAGGAAAAAGAAGAACCTAAGGAAGAACCACAGCAACCAGCTGAGGAAAAAGAAGAATCTCCACAACAAGAAGAGCAAGAGCAAGCTGAAGCAGCTGCTCAAGAACAACAAGAACAATCACAACCTTCAGAATTACAAGAGTTTGAACAGCAAGTGGTTGAACTTGTTAACGAAGAAAGACAAAAACAAGGCCTAGAGCCTTTAGAAGCATCATCTGAACTTAGTGATGTAGCACGTGAAAAATCACGTGATATGGCAGAAAACAATTACTTCAGCCACACATCACCAACTTACGGTTCACCATTTGATATGATGCAACAATTTGGAATTGACTATCGTACTGCAGGTGAAAATATTGCGAAGGGTCAACGTTCTCCAGAACAAGTTATGAATGGCTGGATGAACAGTGATGGCCACCGTAAAAACATCTTAAGCAGTGACTTCACACACATTGGCGTTGGCTACGTCGAAGCAAATGGACAAACTTACTGGACACAAATGTTCATTGGTAAATAAATAGATAGAATAGATTAAGAGAAGCACCCGACTTTTAGGCGGGTGCTTTTTTAATATAAAATTTCACCCAAAAATAAGATATTCAATCGGTAAATGAAGGGTTTCATTCTAGAAGTGGTCTTTAACTTATCGAATTGGATTACTTTTAATCAATATTTGCAGTAGGATTGACGGTATAGAAAATCCCACTCACATTACGTGAGTAGGACTGGGGGGTTATCTCAGTTTTTATTAATCTTTTACGAGTGTTGACTAACGGTGATGCACCATTTTTTACCTAAGTAAAAACAAAACTGCTTTTCAAATGGTTTTTTATCTTTTATTTTTTTTACATATTTCCAAGCTTCACGATTGATTTTATTGGTTGTCTTTTTATGTTCATCTAACAAATACTTATGATCTGGAATTGGAATCATGTTATCTCCTCCTTCTTACATCTACATTATAAGTCAGACGGTAATATTAACCATTAGAACGGAGGTTGAATTTTTCTCAGTCTTTAGTCGTAACTTTTATTGACTTCGTGTTCTATTGTGTTAATATATTGTAAAAATAATTATCCGATGATGAAGAGAGTAATTTAGATAGAACTTCAGCGAGTTAGGGAGTGGTGTGAGCCTAATAGGGAAATCTAAATGAACCGCACTTTGGAGGAGCTGACTGAAATGAGTAGGGAAAGCCGGGGATGACCCGTTATCAACAAGTAAGATGGTCCATAAAACAGTATGGACAAAAAGAGTGGTACCGCGACAACTCGTCTCTTAGTTTAGAGGCGAGTTTTTTATTTTGAGGAGGGAAATAAATGGATTTAAAGCAATTATTTGCGGAGCAAATTTTCACTCAAGTCAGTGATAACTTATCTATAACTAAGATTAAGCAGTTAATTGAAAAACCTAAACTCGAAGACCACGGAGATTTAGCCTTTTTAAATGATATTGATTTAAATATTGCTAATTCCATTTGGCTTCGAGACGGTTTACAAGTAAAAGACGAATTTAAAGAAGCAAATGAAATAGTTTTTGACTCGGAAGTTTTTGAAAGGGACTTCAGTGATGATACTATGAATGAAATCAATGGTTGGGTTGAAAATGAAACAGAAGGATTAATCGAAAAAATCCTTAATGAACCAATCCCGGGAAATGTTCAAATGTACTTAATTAATGCGATCTACTTTAAAGGAGAATGGAGTAAGCAGTTTAAAGAAGAGCGAACTGAACAACGCGAGTTCATTGTTAATAACGAGTCGATTCATCTTCCTATGATGCAAAAAGAAGAAACGGTCCAGTACGGGGAAGGTGATGATTATCAATTAGTAGAAATGGAATATGCTGGAGGAAGTACCTCAATGTATGTTGTATTACCATCTGAAGAAACTCCCTTATCATCATTCATAGAAAACTTAGACCACCAAAATTGGAAGCAAATGATTAATGATACGGAGGAAGTTGAAGATTTAATGATCTCAATGCCAAAGTTTGATGTAGAATATGGTGTAAAAGATATTAGTAATGACTTAAAAGAATTAGGGATGATCAGTGCTTTTAACGATGCTGATTTTTCAGGAATCTCTAATAGCGGATTAAGGTTGAATCGGGTTCTTCACAAAGCTATCATTGAAGTTGATGAACAAGGGAGTGAAGCCGCTGCTGTCACAGCTGTAGAGGTAGAGGAATCAGCTAAAGAAATAAAATCATTTAATGCTAATCGTCCATTCTTATATGCGATTGTTGATAATGAATTGGATTCAATCTTATTTATGGGAACCTATTATGGAGATAAAAAAGCTTGAGGTCTATTCCTCAAGCTTTTTCATCTTCTAAAATCCAATCAACTGCTTCGCTTAAGTCTTTAAAACACTTATAAGCCTCAGGCGTTGTATCCACGACCATTAGACTTTTGATTCCTGCTGCATTACCAGCTTCAATATCTGGTTCACGATCACCAATCATATAACTCTTCATGATGTCGATATCATAATCCTCAATTAAATCCAATATCATTTGAGGATTGGGCTTGCGACAGTAACAATTCTCATGAGGAGCATGCGTGCAGGCCATAATTTCCGTGATTTGAGCACCTTGTTTGGCTAATTCTTTAGCCATATGTTCATGAATGATGTTCAATTCATCTTCAGTCATATATCCCAACCCAACGCCACCTTGATTTGTGACGACGAACACTTTATAACCAGCGTCATTTAATTTTTTGATTGCTTCTGGTACACCTTGTAAAAGATAGAGCTCATCAGGTCGATTGACGAATTTAACCCTCTTGGTTTTAACTTCATTAATGACTCCATCTCTGTCTAAAAATACAGCTTTATTCACTTGATGTTTCATCCTTCCAAAAGTCTCTTTCGTTTATAACTTGCCCATTTTGATTATCATTTTTAGGGTCTTGATTTAAAGTCTAATCTATTCCTTTAATGATATGAAAATAAACAAGTATTAAAGCACTTTTTATACTAACAGTAAAAATATAAAAGTTCCAGAAATCAAGCCGGTATTTGATAGGAGGGTCCATTTTTAAACATATCTTGAGAACGATTAAGCCGACTCCACCACGGCGTCTATAATACCATTTTTAAAAATAATAAAATAGGTGATTGACCTGCTTTAATAAAGGACAGACACCCAAACCATTCATGCAAACATAATATGTTATGTGATTAAGTTAAGATGGAAAGGGGTATTTCTTTGAACGGGTATTATGGACAGAATCCTTATAGACAGCCTGACGATGATCAAGATTGGTCCCCATTTAACTTTCTAGGAAACATAATAGGAATTCCAGGAGGTAGTCCACAACCAGGTCCTCCACCGGGATTTCCACCTGGGCAAGGACCACCAGGAGGCTTTCCGCCAGGATTCCCCGGTGGGCCAGGGCAGGGCCCAGGAGGTTTCCCGGGTCAAGGACCAGGCGGACCGCCACAAGGGCCACCACCTTCATTTGTACCACAACAAGGTGGACAGTTTGGTGTTCAAGCGGTAGATCCGGGATCGATTCGTGGTTGTTTATATCGCTATACTTTTTTATGGTTAGATAATCGTCAACGATTCTGGTTCTTCCCAACTTTTGTCGGTAGACGCTCAGTATCTGGTTACCGTTGGACTGGTTTCTTCTGGGTTTACTATGGTGTAGATTTAAGAAGAATTGAATCGTTCCAGTGCTATTAAAAAGGGTTCACGTAATAAAATAAGCAGTTCAATTTCGGAGTACAATTGTGCCCCTTAATTGAACTGCTTTTTTATATGAGATGTAGTCTAAAATGTAACGCTTTTTAATCTAAATTGATGGAACTTTAAGATAATTAATATTTATATGGTAAATTACTAAGAGAACTTGATCCAACTAACGAGTAAGATAGTGAGAGAAGAAGAGGGTGAATTAATGGACCATATAAACATTCCAGTTTGGGCATTTGAAACAATTGAGATAAAAAAGCCACACCCAATGTGGAAGAACAAAGGTATTTAGGAGAGAGAAGAACTCTACAATATACTTTCAGCTTTTGGTGTTAAGCAAGTGGAACATATAGGTAGTACAGCAATTCCTAATATGCCAGCTAAACCCCTTACCGACTTAATGGCTTCTATTCAATCATTTGAACTTACTAACAAAATAGTGGAAACCTTATCTATACACGATTGGCATTATGTACCTCCCGAATTAGATAAAAAGCTTTGGAGAAGATTTTTTGTTAAAGTTAAGAACGATAAAACGAGTAGCGCATTTACATTTAATGCAAGAGGGAGAAGAACGTTGGGAAAAACAACTTAAATTTCGAAATATATTAAGAACTAATGCACACCTTGTTAAGGAATATGTCACTATTAAGAGACAATTAGCACAGGAATTTAATAATGACCGTGAGGGATACACCGAAGCAAAAACAGAATTTATAAATAAGGTGCTATTTAACTAAAGTGGGCAGGCGATCAACAAGTTGGTCGTCTTATTAGTATAAATGAGCATTAAATTGCTTCTAACAATTCAATGCTCATTTTTAAATATTTTATTAATCGGGAAGGGGAGAGGTGGTCTATTAAATAATCGTAGATACAGCTTGATTACTATTAACAATTAACAATACTTTGCCTTCGTCCAAGTCTTCTTCATATTTATTTGCCTCTTCTTCACTAAAGCCCATTTCCTGAAGTTTTGTTCTTAGTTCATCACCTTTTTGGTTAAACATATTACTTAAGAAGTTTTTTACATCCTGTTCACTGAAACCAATGGTGTTTGCTCGAGCATTACTAGCGATTCGTTCTGTACGATCATCATCGTGAGATAACACGTACACGTCAGTTTGGTCGATTCCATTTTCCTTTAACTTTTGAACGTCCTTCACTAGTTGTTCATCGTTCGTGTATTCTCTAACAAATGGCATCACAATCAACTCCTTTTTAATATGTTTTCATAGTTTGTTTACCACTTGTGATTTAACTTAAACATATTAACAGGAGTGTTTATGAATTATTGTAGGAGATCATCCAAATCTCGCTCTCCTCTGACAATTAATAAAATTTTACCTTGATCTAACATCGCTTCATATTGTTCCGCGCCTTCTTCTGTTACTCCGGCTTCTTCCAATTTGCTTCTTAATTCATCGCCTTTTTGGTCAAATCCTTCATCTTGAGCTAATTGAAGTGTATTGGCTCGAGTTCTATGCGCAAGTTCTTGAGTGTGATTGTCATCATGGGCTAAAACATAGATGTCATCTTGACTCACACCGTTTTTTAGTAATTTTTGAATGTCGTGCTCTAAGTTTTGGTCATTTTTATAATCTTTTATGAACGTCATCCTAATCCTCCTTAATATCCCGAACGTTGATCATCAAATTTGTAGTCGTCAGCCATATGAAAATCATGCTTCTGCAATGGTGTCTCTGCAGGTCCTTCTAGAACCTCACCCGTATAGGAAAAACGAGACCCATGACAAGGGCAATCCCAGGATCGCTCTGATTCATTCCAATTCACCTCACACCCCATATGAGTACAAGTGGTATCGACGATATGAACTTCTCCTTCTTTATCTTTGTAGGCTCCTTTTCTTTCGCCGTCTATATGGATAATACCCCCTTCGTCCGGATTAAAATCTTCAATTTTAGTACGGGGAATTTCCATCTTTCCTTTAATTAAATGTTTTGCCATATCTAAATTCTCTACAAAAAATTTTTTCAAACTTGGGTCAGCGGAGAATCGAGAAGGAGAAAATACTTCTTTATAAGGGTTCATCTTACCTAAAACGATGTCACTCATTAGTTTCGCCGCATTCGTTCCATTGGTCATCCCCCACTTACGGTAACCTGTAGCAATTAACACATTTTGACGTTTCTTCGTAATCGCACCAACGTAAGGGATTTTATCTAATGTAATTAAATCTTGTGTTGACCAACGATGTAAAATTTCATATTCATTTTCATTAAATATGTCATCACAAAAGCGTTTTAGTGCTTTGTAATGCTCCATCATTCCTTTACCTTGTCCAGTTTTATGGCCTTCGCCACCAATTAAATAAATTTCTTCACCATTGTACGTTGCTTTTCTTATCGAGTGTTCAGGTTGATCGACACTTAAGTACATGCCACCCGGATAAGGTTTATTTGCTTTTACGGCCATGACATAGGAACGACTCGCATACATTCTAGTGGAATACAAACCTGTTCCTTCATAAAATGGGAAGTGAGAACATGCTAGTACATAGTTTGCTTTAACTCGAAATCCATCACGAGTGACGACAACAGCAGCACCATGTGAATCTTCCACATCTACAGCGACCGTTTGTTCATAAATTTCGCCGCCTTTTTCTTGAATAAGGCCAACTAAATGAGTCAAGTACTTTAATGGATGGAATTGGGCTTGATTTTTCATGGATAAAGCATTTTCAATTGAAATATTAAAAGGAATTTCTTTTTCTAAATTTCCCTTAATATTAAGGTTGTCATAGGCTTGATACTCTTGTTCAAGCTTATTTTTATATTCACCTGTTGTAGAAAAGAGATAGGCATCTTGTTTTTCAAAATCACATGGAATCTGATAATTGGTTACCAATTCATCAATAAGATTTAAAGCATCCATGTTTGCTTCGTAATATAATCTAGCTGTGTTATACCCCATTTTATCAATTAAATCTTTATAAATAATTTCGTGCTGTGCTGTTAGCTTAGCAGTTGTATGACCTGTTGTGCCATTTAACAATGAAGTTGCCTCAAGTAAAGTTACTTTAATATTTTGTTGAGTCAAAAGGTAGGCTGCCGTAATGCCTGTAATACCTCCACCAACAATCACCACATCTGTTGTAAGATCATTGGTTAAAGGCTCAAAAGTTGGAATAGCTGTTTCGTCAAACCACATTGGATGTGAATCATCAGGAATTTGAGGTTGAGTCATAGTTGATCCTCCGTTTCTGTATACACTTTTTAATTTAGTGTTTGTTACAATCGCAAGGATATTCAGTATTTTGTTTTTGTTGTAAAATGAAATGTGGAGGGGATTCACATGTCGATATCTATTTATTTCATTATTGGACTTTTATTTGTTTTAACATTAGTAGGAACCATATTAATTGGTAAGACTGAGAATGATAAACTTAAGGCTTATGAACAAAAAGGGGATACTCCGAAAGATGAATTAAAGCGATCTTGGGAATATGAAAGTTCATCATTAAAGAAAAATATCCCATCGTTATTAATCATTTACGCAGTCGTTATAGTTGGTAGTATTATTGCATTAGCTATTTACATCTTTTGATGTCACGCGTTTGTAATATTCATTTAACGACTATGTAATATGAACTAGGACTATATAGTGTTATTCTAATAATTAGAAAAAGTCTGAAACAGGTTATTTCCCCCTAATTATATATGAGTTTGTAAGCGGTACTTTTGAGCTGTGGACAAGATGTTCATGGCTCAAATTTTTTTATTAAAGGGTTTTTTAAATATTTAGAGAAAGAAATCAAAAGTAGAGGAGGCCCAAAGTATGAAAAATGTATTCTACCCTTTTCCAGAACTAGAAACGGATCGTACGATTTTAAGAAAATTAACTGATGCTGATGCTATTGATGTTTTTGCTTATGCTTCTCAAGAAGATGTGACGAAAAACGTGACATGGCCTGCTCATCAAACCATTCAAGATTCATTAGATTTTATTAGCTTTGCTAAAAGCCGTTATGAAGATGGTCAAGTTGCTCCTTGGGGGATTTATCATAAACATGATCAAAAAATTATAGGTACAGCTGACTTTGTATGGTGGCAACATCACCATTCTGCCGCAGAAATTGGTTATGTATTATCACCTGATTACTGGGGTCAAGGCATTATGCCAGAAGTTGTTCGAGAAATCATTCGTTTTGGTTTCGAAGAGATGGATTTGGTTAGAATTCAGGCACGTTGCTTTGAAGAAAATACGAATTCTGAACGTGTGATGAAAAAGGTTGGCATGTCGTACGAAGGTTTAATGAAAAAGCGATTCTATGTAAAAGGTGAACATAAAAATTTAAAGGTTTATGCTCTAACAAAATAAAAACCCCAAGGGGTCTTGTGAAAAGTGAACTATACCCCAGTTAGTGGACTAATTAAAAAAGTTCCTAACTGGGGTTTTGTTATGTTGATTATCTCTCATTGTTATAATGAAATTAGTCATAACTAGGACGATTTATCAAAAGAATTTTATGATCTGCCGCAGTGGAAATACACTTCGCTTTCCACGGGCACGGCTTCAACTTCCCAAAGTTCACTAACGTTCACTTTGGGTGATTTTCAGCTCGTGCTGTTCCCGTAGGAGTCTCGTGTATTTCTACTGCTGGTAAGGATTAACGATAAAGAGGTGTTTAAACATGAGTAATACAATTTTTAATGCTAAAC
>NZ_FOES01000020.1 GCF_900110685.1 Piscibacillus halophilus | reverse complement strand
GTCCTTACCACGTTCCTGAACTACCCTTCCTCTATTCGTCCGATGATTTACACGACAAACATCATCGAGCGCACCATGAAGGAGTTCAAGAAACGTCTGAAAACGATGAACAGCCTTCCCTCCGAAGAAGCCGTGGAGAAGGTGATTTATATGGTTTCAGATGAATGCAACACCAAATGGTCTACGCGCAAACTCCGTGGGTTCAAAGAAGCAAGCCCTGAACTGCACGCCATGTTTGAGGAACGTTATGGATCTCAGACCGAAAGCGAGGAGGGGAAATAACCCTCCACCGGATCACCCTACTTTTTTACACAAACTTATTGACGGTACCTTTTTTAATATTCTTAATTATTTATAAATTAGCTTTACTTCTTTAAAACCTTTACTTACAATGATTACTAGTTGGTAAGTTTAATTTATTTACTTTGGTGAGGTGTTTTTTATGATGGATTTAAAGCAACAATTTCAATTAGAAGATGGCACACAATTTCCTGGAAAAACATACGCAAATGAACTACTTAAACCTGTTTTTGACGACCAAAAAGAATATTTATTAGAAGCGATGTTATTGATTCATGAAGCACATACGATTATGTTAAACGAACAAGGAATTTTGACTAAATCTGAGAAAGATTCGATTTTAGCCGCTATCCATTCAGTCAGTAGCCTAGATCCCTCCTCCCTAACTTACTCTGAGGAATTTGAAGACTTGTTTTTCTATGTTGAATCAAAGATTGGAGAAATCATTGGTGATGAATTAGCAGGTAAAATGCATATCGCTAAAAGTCGTAATGATCTAGGTGAGGGTATGTACAGAATTATTTTGAGACAATTTATAAAAGAGTTGATTAATGAAATGAATAAACTAAAAAACGCTGTATTATATCAAGCCGAACAACACACTGAATCAATTATGCCTGCACATACTCACACACAACCCGCTCAACCTACAACATTTGGACATTATTTAGTTGCAATTCATGACAACCTATCAAGAGATATTAATCGATTACATCAAGCTCATAGAACTGTGAACCAGTCACCAATGGGAGCGGCTGCGATCACAACCTCGGGTTTTCCAATTAATAGAGAACGAATGGTTGAATTACTCGATTTTGATGGTTTAGTGGAAAACTCTTACGACGCCATTGCTACTGGGGATTATTTAATAGAATCTGCACAAGCTCTCATAAGTACCATGACTAATATGGGACGTTGGCTACAAGAATTATTAAGAATGTGCTCTAAAGAAGTTGGAATAATTAAAGTTTCAGATGCTTATGTACAAATAAGTAGTATCATGCCACAAAAAAGAAATCCTGTTTCAATCGAACATTCTAGAGCTATAGCAAGTAGTGCGGCTGCTGAGGGATTATCTGTAATTCATATGATTCATAATACTCCTTATGGTGATATAAATGATACCGAGGACGACCTTCAGCCCCATCTATATAAAGGCTATGAAAAAGCGGTAAGAGTATCAAAAATAATGAATGCTGTTATTTTAACAATAGATTTTGACAAGGAACGAGCTTATTCAGAAGCAAAGAAAAACATGATCACGATAACAGAATTAGCGGATGTATTAGCTAGAGACTACGGAGTTCCATTTAGAAACGCACATAAGGCGGCAAGTTTAGTATCTAAATATGCATCTAATCAAGGTCTAGAATTATATGAATTGAAGGTTGAACAAATAAATAACTTATTAGAAGGAATAGAAATTGATCAAAAAGATTGGGAAGCGATTATTGATCCCCGTACCTTTGTAGAAAGAAGAAAAATAACAGGCGGAACGAATCCGGATATTGTAAAAGAAATGATCATTAAAAGGAAAAATTCACAGTCACAAACCTAAGACAAAACTCCCAGTAAAATTTCCAAATAGAACTTTCGTAATATTTACAATATTTAGTCTTATGTTATATTTTACTTGAACAAGGCTTGTCCAGTTAGTTAGTTAAATTAACTAATTAAACCAAGTCTTTGTTTACACTTAAAAATGAAAGGGGTTTCACAGTGAAGAAATTTTTTTACGTGTTACTTTCTGTATTGCTTTTAACCTCTATGATTTCAACACAAGGAATAGCGGTGGAAGACGAAGGACATGATGTTGACCTTTGGAATGCCGTTAAACCTCTAGATACAACTGTTACTTTTTTAAACACTGGAGCACATCCTGATGATGAGCGTAGTGACTTATTAGCTTATCTATCAAGAGGTCTCGGTGTAAAAACGGCTAGCCTCATTGCCAACCGTGGGGAAGGCGGACAAAATGAAATTGGAAACGAGCTTGGCGATGCTCTCGGGATTATTCGCTCTAATGAAATGATTGAGGCTTCGAAGATTACCGGGGTGAAAGCTTATCACTTAAGCGAAGAAACTTCTGATGATATTTATGATTTTGGATTTTCAAAATCCCCTGAAGAAACACTTGAAAAATGGGGCGAAGAAGTCACCTATGAACGTCTAATTAGGTTAATTAGAACTTATCAACCAGATATTGTGATGCCTTCCTTCAGAGATGTACCTACACAACATGGTCACCACAGAGCCATTACCATTCTAAGTTTGCAAGCTTTTGAAGATGCTGCTGACCCAACAATCTTCCCAGAACAAATTGAGAATGAAGGTTTAAAACCTTTCCAATCCAAAAAATTATACTTGCCTGCTTCTGAAGAACAAGCGACCACCTCAATTGAAATAGGAGATTATGATCCTATTTACGGAATGACGTATCCACAATTAGGTGAAGAATCTCGTTATATGCATAAGAGTCAGGGCATGGGAAATGACATTCCAGCTGAACCAAGACAATTTCACTTGGAATTAGTGAAATCTGTAGAAGACATGGATAACGATTCTCTCTTCAAAGGGGTTCCATATGATTTTAATGAGTGGGCTAATGAATTATCTAATGAAGAAATTGTTCAAGAACTACAAAGCCTCCAATCAAATCTAGATCATATTATTGAATTATATCCTGACCGTGAAGCCATACTTCCTAAATCACAACAAGCCCTTAAACAAAACCGAAACTTACTAGATTTAGTTAAAAAGTCGAACCTTGAAGAAACCATCAAAAATGATTTAATCCACAAACTTGAACTTAAAGAGGAACAATTGCAAGAAGTAAGTTATGTTTCCTCAAGTCTAGATGTCGAACAATCGATTGACTCAAATGTTTTAACACAAGGAGAGGAAACAACAGTAAATCTTACATTAACAAATAACGGGAATAAAAAGCTTCATCATGTCAACGTCTCATTATTAAGTCCTAAGGGATGGGAACACCAAGATGAAGTATCCTTAAAACATTTAAAGCCCAACGAGTCCAAAGTAGTTTCCTTTGATGTAAAAGTACCAAAAGATGCAGAGCACTTTAATCCTTATGAAGAATCCATACTGCAAAGCAATATAACATTTAATGAAAACGGTACTGAAACAACTAAAGTATTAGAGTTTGATAACACCGTATCGGTACTGCCGGATGTGAGTGTTAATCCTTCTCCTTCAAACTTAACGATTAACACAGCTGATCAACCAGAACAAGTTGATGTAACTGTGTTAGTAAGAAATTATGTGAATGGTCAAAACGAGGCAAATGTATCCTTAAATCTACCAGAAGGATGGGATAGTACTCCGTCAACACAAAAAGTAGCATTCTCAGAACGTTTTGAAGAAAAAGAATTAACTTTCCAAGTTGATCTGCCAGAAAACGTAGATGAAGGAAACTTCAATATTACTGCATTAGCTGAGTCTAACGGCAAATTATTTAATGAAACCGTTCAAACCATTTCTTATGAACACATTAAAGACTCTTATTACATCTATCCAGCTAAAGTGAATGGTGTATCTTTTGAACTGCTAAAGCCAGATCATTTAAAAATTGGATATGTTGAAAGTGGTTTTGATGAAATCGCTGATCATTTAATTAACACAGGATTTGATGTCACTAAATTAGATACTGCAGACTTAGAAAACGGTGACTTATCACAGTACGATACCATCGTAACAGGGATCCGAGCTAATCTATCACGAGACGAACTTTTACAAAACTATGACCACCTAATGGAATATGTAGAAAATGGTGGTCACTTAGTCGCTCAATATCACAAACCTTGGGATAACTGGGATCCTAACACATCCGCACCATACTATTTAGAAATTGGTCAACCATCTATTGAATGGCGTGTAACCGATGAAGACGCTGATGTTACGATGACACAACCTGACCACAAAGTTTTCAATTATCCAAATAACATTACTGATGCTGACTGGGACAACTGGGTACAAGAAAGAGGCCTTTACTTCCCTATGAATTGGAGTAATCAATACGAAACATTAGTTTCAATGGCTGATCCAGGTGAAGAGCCTTTTGACGGTGGTATATTAGTGACAGATTATGGTGAAGGAACCTACATCTATACTAATCTCGTTTTCTATCGTCAATTAAACAATCAGGTTCCTGGTGGTTATCGTATATTTACAAACTTACTATACTACGGACATGAGTAAAAAATAAACCAGCTACTAGATAGCTGGCTTTTTATTTCGTCCTTTTTTGCCCACTATAAAATAAATAATCGTTAGGATTAAAAATATAATTCCCATATACAAAAGTCCATCTATTTTGGATCCATTATAAAGTAATGTAAAATAAAGAAAAAACCATATAAAAGTACCGTTAATCAAGCCGAATTTCATATTTTATCTATTAACCCCATTTCTTATCATCCCTAACATCGCACCATATATTTACATTTTTTTGGAATGTTCTTATAAAACACTAGACGAAATACATATTATGAATCCTTTCTAGACAGTAAAAAACCAGCTAATTAGCTGGTTTTTTACATTTTATAGTTCTGGTTCTTCATAATAATAATCTACTGGAACAGGTGCAACTGCTGATTTTTCTAATGCTGGAGTATCCTTACGTGCAATTTGATAAACAGCTGAACCAATTATATTAGCCACGTCTTTTAATTTTTCTTTACTAATATGCTCAATCACATCATCTTCAGTGTGATACCAAGGCTCAAGTGGAGTATGAATGAATAAAGCAGCTGGAATACCTAAGTTGTGGAATGGTACGTGATCACTGCGCCCTAATTCACTGTACGGAACCAATTCACTAACACGAGAACCCGCAGCAGCACCTAGATCTGTAACGGTATTCTTTTCACCATCAGCCGTAAACATCACTAGATCTCCAGCATCAGCACTACCTACCATATCTAACTGAAACATCGCAACGGTTTCATCTACTTCATCCTCTGTCATAGCTTCTGCATACTTTCGAGAACCCCATAGACCATATTCTTCTGCACCAAACGCAACAAATTTAATCGTTGTGTCTGTCGGAGTATTAGAGAATACCCTTGCTAACTCAAGTAATGCTCCCGTACCAGAAGCATCGTCATTTGCTCCCGGACCATGTGGCACAGAATCATGATGAGCTCCAACAATAATGGTTTGCCCCGAATCATGTTGTTTCATTGGTTCTTTCACAGCCTCAACATTATAAGAAGTTATTTCCTCACCGGCATAAGTTTCAAACGTGAATTCATGAATATCAACGTGATCGTATCCATATGATTCAAACTCTTCTTTTAAATATTCAACCGTTAAATCTTCACCTTCCGTACCAGCACCTCTTGGACCAATTTCCTCCGATAAATGATAAATATGATCATAGATGTTGTCCTCGCTTATACGTTTGACAATTTTATTATCAAACGCTTGTTCAGACTCTCCGCCACCTTGACCACTAACTACAGTCCCGTAAAAAGGTGTTGTCGCCATAAACATGGCCACTACGAGTAGACTAATTAGTTTACTAGTTTTCAACTTCATCACTCCTCCTTCAGTTTAATTGACAGATTTCGCCGTAACTTTTATAAAACCTTCTACTTTCTAATAAATGGTAGATAGGTCTTAATTGAAGGAGTGGTAGTTATGTACCAAAAAAACAATGGCCATATAGAGCCATTGTTTTTAAATAAATATTTACTCCACCTCAACCTCTTCAGGCCAGTGAAGATCATGTTGTTCAACACTCGTAATCTGGTTTTCCTCATCCACAAATACGACTTTAGGTTTTAAGTCTTTGATTTCTTCTTCATCATATAGACCCATGCTTAAGATAATCACGATGTCCCCTGGAGAGAACAAATGAGCAGGTGGACCATTCAGGCAAATTTTGCCCGACCCTTCTGGTGCAGGAATGGCATATGTTTTCCAAAGCGTAGCATTACGAAGGCTTGTGATTTGAACCATTTCATAAGGTTTGATATTCGCTTCCTTCATAAGCTTATAATCAATCGTAATACTGCCTACGTAATCAAGATCCGCTTCGGTAACGGTGGCACGATGAATCTTCCCTTTACACATCTTACGTTGCATCAGCTTCCCCTCCTGTTATGAGTTAGTTTTAAGTATAGAATAGTGTGATAGATTAAACAAGATATTGGCTCGAGGGAAACATTTTATGAATCTAGCGAAACTTTGCATCGTATTGGCAAAACGGTAGCTCTTTGCGAGACGGTATTAAAAATTAGCGAGAGATAGCCACTTTTTAGCGAGACCAGATTCTTTTTTGGCGAGAACACAATTTCATTTTGTTGAAAATTTAATTTTCTTTATATAGAAATGATAACTTTCTAACTGTTTGATTTAATATTTTTAGCAAAAACAGTGTGAAAATTCATTTTTAGGTTTTTGCTTTATTTTTTTTAAAATTATATATTTGTATCAAAAAGAGGTGATATTATTGATTTTAAAGCAACATGAAGTTCCTTATAATTTACTGTCTACCATTGCGATTTTATTAAGATTACCAGAGTCCCACTCGAAATTTCAGAATTGCAAACAAGAAGTTGCCAACTATTACTCAGGTTATAAAGGTGAACTGGCTCTTGATTATTATTTGACATTTGTAGATCAACTGAGTGTCCATATATTACATGATGTACGTCTCCCTTTTATAAATAGCCACTACCAGATTGACACACTAATTCTCACTCCGAATTTTATCGTCAATATAGAAGTTAAAAACTTAACTGGATTTATTCGATTTAATCATGAGATGGGAAGAATGTATCAGTACATAGGTCAAAAAGAACGATCTTACCAAGACCCACTCTTACAAGCTAATTCACAAGCCCACCAATTGAAAGCTTTCCTTTATAATGAGGGGCTTTCGCACATTCCGATTGAATCATTGATCATTTTCGTAAATCAAAAAGCTTCATTGTCAGAAGAACGTGATAAACGTATTATTTATGGATTCCAGTTAAAACAGCGTTTTGATGAATTTTCAAAAAAGTATCAGAACTCAAGCTTATTAAAAATAAACTCCCTTACTCAAAAGCTCATACAACAAAATCAGCCTTTACAGATAAATATGCTCAAACATTTAGGTATCCGGGAAGATGAACTGATATACGGCGTAATCTGCCCACATTGCCTACATATACCTATGTTAAGGGTGTACGGTCGTTGGATCTGCCAATCGTGCCTAAATACGTTTAGAGCAGAAGCACACGTCAGGTCGTTCTATGAATATGCATTAATCATCTCTAATATCATTAACAATAAAAATGCACGCAAATTACTTAACGTTGACTCTATTCACGTAATCCAGAAATTATTAAAAAAAGCTGGTTTCACCCCTCGCGGTGAAACCAGCAACCGTACTTACCTAATAGATGTAAATTTACAAAATAAAGCTCAATATTTACTTAATTACTACTTAAAAATGAGTAAACAAAATCGATTTGGCGAAAAGAGAGTATTTTTTAGCGAAACCAACTAATTATTTGGCGAAATGCTCAGAAGATTTAGCGAAACCAACTATTAAATTGGCGAAAGTTAGCATAAGTTTAGCGAAATACCGTTTAAGATTGGCGAAACGTCAACTTTTGAGCCTGTACAACTACTTGTTCCAAAACTTCCTTAACACTTTCTTCTTCTATAACCGACCTGACCCCTTGCCCTGCATAAAGAGAAAGATACTCGGCGTTGCCTTGCTCCTTGGCTTCAGCACGGATCGCTTTGGTAGCCATGTTTTGAAATGGATATGGAAAGCGTGACTTTTCATCAAACGAGCGGACTAATTCATTTTCAATAGCTCGCGCGGGACGGCCAGAAATGTTTTTCGTTATCACCGTACTGGTCTCATCACCTGTAAAAAGAGCTTCCTTATAATCCTGTGGAACACCTGACTCCTTGGTTGATAAAAAGCGAGTCCCCATTTGCACGCCTTTTGCACCAAGAACCATAGCTGCGACCATGCCTTTTCCGTCCATCACTCCACCAGCAGCGA
This sequence comes from Piscibacillus halophilus, assembly GCF_900110685.1. GTDB lineage: Bacteria > Bacillota > Bacilli > Bacillales > Alkalibacillaceae > Piscibacillus > Piscibacillus halophilus. The sequence continues at coordinate 38,548 of NZ_FOES01000020.1, read as the reverse complement.
CAACAGGGACGTTCACAGCTTCAGACACTTGTGGTATTAATGAAAACGTTCCGACATTCGACCCATAAGGATATTTTTCAACATCAAAGGTTCCACGGTGTCCACCTGCTTCACTGCCTTGAGCCACAATGATATCGACTCCTGCCTGCTCGGCTTCAATGGCTTCTTCAACATTCGTCACCATCGTAATCAGAATCACGCCCTCAGCCTTCGCTCGTTCAACCAACTCTTTTGGTAACACGCCAAATGCGGTACTGATTATTGGAACCTTTTCTTCAAATAAAACTTCTACTTGTTCCATCACGGGGTTACGCCATGTATAATCCACCCGTTCAACAGGGTCGATTCCGAGTTTTCCATGGACTTGATTCAAAGCATCAACTTTGCCAGACTCAAATGTTAACTCATTAGGTCCACTAAAAGAAAAAACATTCACGCCAAACGGTTCGGCTGTCCGACTCTTAATTTCTCGTACCGCAGTCCGGATTGCTTCTGGGTCCATATACGCTGCTCCCAAAGTTCCAAGTCCTCCAAACTCTGAGACTTCTGCCACTAATTCAGGTGTTGTCGAACCACCAGCCATCCCAGCCTGTATAATCGGATACTTAATTCCTAACATGTCACACAGTTCATTTTGTAATTGAATCATTCCACTTCCCCTCCTAAGTAAAAAGCCACAAGTAAAAACTTGCGGCTTCCTTTTAATCCATTATTCGATCTAAAATACATAAAACCCTTTCTTCTTTTTCAGCCATCGCATTAACAGCTTTTTCATAGTCCTGTTCTTCAATCGCCGCCACCACCTGACGATATTCATGAACGGTTCGGTTAAGACTATTGGAATGCGAAAGCGTAATGAGACGATAGGTCGTCCATTTAGGGCTAAACGTTTTATATAAATCAATTAAAATACTATTTTTCGATAAATGGAAAAGCGTCTCATGTAGATCTTCTACTAATAAATAGATTCGCTTTCGATTTTGGCGTTCTAACGCTTGTTCCATTTCCTCAACATACTTTTTTAATGTTTTAATTTCTTCAGGTGTTCGATTATCAACACTTTTCCTTAAAGCAATTTCAGTTAGACGATAGGCGACATCATAAATTTCTCTGACTTCGTGCTTCGAGTACTGTTTGACAAAGACACCTTTTCTCGGCTGACGTTCGACTACGCCACTTTTCTCTAATATATATAACGCTTCACGAATCGGTGCGCGGCTCGTCCCATACTCTTCAACTAGGCTCGCTTCAGTAAGTCGTGTTCCTGGTTTTAAATCACCTTCAACCAGTCTTGTTGTTAAACTATCTGCTATTCTCTGTGACAATGTTTGATGTTCAAAATGAACCATCTTATCCCCCAGCTTTCCTTAATAGCTTAAGTTAGCCTGCTTTTTCTTCTGATGAGTTATGTCCTATTTTCCACTGAATGAATCCAGCCACTAGCACTAAGACTAGTGCAACGAAGTCAAGCATATAATTAACATATATTAGGGAAATTGCTGCTACGAACAACATAGATCGAACTAGCCAACCAGCGTAAGCCTTATAGAACCAACCTTGTGCAGCTGCAGCTAGTAAATATACGCCGATTAATGCGGTAATGGTAACTAAGATAATTTCTAAACCTGTTTCACTGGTCATCAGTAATTCCGGGCTGTAGAAAAACATAAATGGCACGATATAAGCCGCTAAGCCCAACTTAAATGACGTAAAGGCCGTGCGCATTGGATCTGTTCCCGCAATACCTGATGCGGCATAAGATGCTAATGCAACAGGCGGTGTGATCGCAGAAATAACAGCATAATAGAACACAAACATGTGCGCAACTAATGGATCAATACCAATTTTAATTAAACCAGGAGCTACCACCGAAGCCGCAATGGCATATGCAGCTGTTGTTGGCATTCCCATACCTAAAATGATGGATAGAAGCATTGCGAAAATCAATGCTAATAAAACATTACTATCGGCAATTGCCAATAACATCGAGCTAAAGCGCATTCCTACACCTGTTAGCGCAATAACCCCAACAATAATACCAGCTGTTGCAATAACGGCAATCAACTGAATCGATTGCTTCATACCAAGTTCAAGCGCCAACGCTGTCTTCTTAATCCCCATACGCGTTGATTTACTGAACCAAGACGCAACTAAACTTGAGACAATCCCGACTGTTCCAGATAAAATGATCGAGTAACCATTTACTAACATCGTAATTAATAGAATAATAGGTAGAATTAAATACGACTGTTTAGCAATGTCTTTAAACTTAGGCAGCTTGTCACGCGATAGTCCTTTCATGCCACGTTTCAACGCCTCAAAATCAATCATAAAATACACAGAAACGAAATATAATATCGCTGGAATTAATGCAGCTAAGATGATTTCAGAGTATTTAACCCCTAAAATCTCTGCCATGATAAATGCACCGGCACCCATGATCGGTGGTAAAAGCTGTCCACCAGCAGATGCTGTTGCTTCAGTCGCCGCAGCAAATCGTGGAGTGTAGCCAACTTTTTTCATTAATGGAATCGTTAATGAACCAGTTGCGACAGCATTTCCAGCTGAAGTACCATTCATCATCCCCATCAAACCAGATGAGAATACCGATACTTTAGCCGGTCCACCTCGCATGCCACCTGCAATTGCAAAGGCTACATCGATAAAGTATTGACCAACCTTCGATATTTGTAAAAAGGCACCAAAGATAATGAATAACACAATATACTTACTTGACACGTCTAATGTCACACCGAATACACCATCAAGACCAAAGATGTACGTGACAAAGCGTTCTACTGAATAGCCTTGGTGCTGTAATATTCCTGGTAAATAAGGGCCTAAGTAAGCATAAGCCACAAACACACCAGCTAGAATTGGTAAAACCCAACCACTTGTACGACGTGTTAATTCAATGATAATCAAAATTCCTGCAATCGACACATACACGTCCATATCCGTCGGTGCGACACCCATACGGAATAATAGCTGATCTAAATTCGCGTAAATATAGTAGCCAATATAAATCGACACTAATATTAAAATCCAATCAATGATGTGAATTTTATTCTTCTTACTCCCCCAACCTGGGAATAATAATAACCCTAATACAAGCCCAAATACTAAGTGGGTACTTCTAAACACCCATGGATCTTGTGGAGCGAAATTTAACACAATTATATGATAAAGTGCACCAATAACGGCTATTGCTAGGAAAACATAACGAATCCAGCCCGATAGCTCACGCTCGTTCGATTCAACTTCTTCTTCCTGAATAGCGTCTTGATTTAATTCCTGTTTTTGTGACTCAACCTGTTGATTGTCTTTACGGGCCATATGTGTCACCTCTTTTCATCGTCAATAAAAAAACAAAATATTAAAGGAAATGAAATCTCAGCCGCAGCTGAGATTTCATTTTTTAAAACTTACTCTTCATCATATTCTGGTGGATAAACAGAATCCGGTAAGTCAATGCCTTGCTCTTCATAGTACTTGATTGCACCTTTGTGTAACGGTACTTCTTCGTTAATAAGAATCGCTTCTTCAACTGCTTCTTTTGCAGCAGAATGAGTATTCATAAGCTCTTCTTGACTTTCGTGATATGTTTTTACCATTTCATAAACAAAGTCAGAGTTCATGCTTTTATTCACAATACCGTAGTTGAACATCGCGATGGTTTCAAGATCTTCATCTAATGAATCATATGCATCAGCTGAAACCGTATGTTCTGTGAAATAAGGATACATATCAAATACTTGTTCTCTTTGTTCTTCAGTTAAGCTGAAGATATTAAGATCACGCTGAGCTTCTAATTCTGTAACCGCTGCAATTGGAGTACCAGCTGCGAAACCGATTACATCTAACTGACCATCTAACATTTGAGATGTCATGTCACTCGCACCAGCTTGCACGTCATCAGTATCAAGTTCTAATGCTTCGTGAATAATTGGTAAGTAAGTGCCAGACGTACCACCTGAAGGACCTACACCAATACGTTGACCTTTTACATCTTCAATACTCTCAATACCAGAGCCTTCAGGAGACCACCAAATAATTGGTGTTGTATACATTGGGAATGCAATACGGACATCGTCTAATTTTTCTCCATTTGTCCATTCACCTTCACCCGTATAACCTTCATAAGCTGGACCTAACGTCGCTAGACCCATTGTAAGATCACCTGATTGAACCATTTGCATGTTATGAACAGGACCACCTGTTACCTCAACGTTTGTTGGAACATCTAATTTTTCATCAAAAATGGATGCAAGACCACCTGCATAAATATAATAAGTACCACCTTGAGATGCAGAACCTAAAGTGATCGATGATGGAGCTTCTTCTTTTTCCGTATCATCAGAATCACCAGATTCTTCGCCACCACAAGCAGCTAAAACGACTAAAGCTAAAGCTGCTAATACAGCTAACCATGTCTTCTTCTTGAACATTGTTCATTCCCCCTAATTCAAAATTCTGTATATTGTCGACAAAATACTCTCGACAATTTTTGATTATACAGAAAACTACAACAGTTGTAAACGCTTTCTGTGCCATTTCTTTGTCTGAGTTCTGATTATTTGTGAATTTTGGATGACCTCAATAATAGAGCCTTAACTATGTCAAAATTAGATCCCTTCAATAGCTTAATCTCCAATTCTATTACAATTTATAATAGACTATGATCAGATCAATAATGCTATGACTCTACACTTATTCTCAAGTTAACGTAAAAAAGCTGACCAAGGGATTGGTCAGCTTACCTTATTTTGCGTTTTCTTCCTTTTTAACATTAAGTATTCAAGGGCTCCTGTGCCGATAAAGACACCAAACAAAATTAACACGAAGCCAGCTAAATGATTCATCGTGATGACCTCATTTAAGAACACAGCCGAACCTATAATGGCAAACAACGTGTTCAAATTAATGAAAATGGCAGTCTCTGCTGGGCCTACTTGTTTGGTTGCGAAATTATAAGTCATATGTCCAAAAGCTGTCGCCATGATTGCACTGAATAAGAACACAAGCGCAAGCTTCCAATCTAGTAAACTTGTAATCTCTTGAACCTCTGATCCAAACGCCTGGCTAATGATAAAGATAAACACCGAACCTATCACCATCATATAACCTGTTGCTAGGCGCGGATCAAAGGTAGGTTTTAACTTACTAATCATGACAAAACTAAATCCTTGCACTAATATACCAAGAAAAACAATAAAATCACCAATAGTGATTGCTCCAAGTCCACCTGCACCTGACATATTAGCCACAACGACTCCCAAAAACCCTAAAATAAAACCAACGACGCGAAGCCAAGTCACATGTTGTCGCAAAAATACAACCGCCATCATCATGGTCACGAGTGGTGTGAGCCCTAATATCAAACTCGCATTAACACCTGTGGTCATTTCAAGACCTACTGCAATGAAAATGTGATGTAAAATGACATTAAAAATTGCAATACTAAAAATCGTCAGCCACTCGTGTTTATATGGCCATCTTAATATTCCCATTATTCCACAAGCAATTAACACTGCTACACCCGCAGTAAAGATACGAAACGACGTCAGCAACATTGGATCGATTGCGTCTACCAAGGTTTTAAGCGCTGATACGTTAAGCCCCCACATGAGCATAACGAGTAATAATAATATATAAATCCGAATCATGTTTTCACCTGATTTCCAAGTTGATTCTTCTACTTTACCAAACCCCTCTCCACATAATCAAAACTTAGAAATTCATTTTCACATAAAAAAGGTTTTGGCATGTTCACCAAAACCTTTTTCCTCAATCAAACGTTTGATTGATGTTTCAAACACTGTTCAACTATTTTGATAGTCTTATAAGAAATATCTCGATAATAATAGTAAGACTGCTCATGACGACTTTCGATCATATGAACAAATTGTTCAAGCTCATAACTCATATTGGGTCGATCTTCATTTAAAGCCAATTGAATTTGCTCTTGTTGACTAATGAACTCGATCTTGCTTATAGGTGCAACTTGATCAATTATCATCGTTCCTTTTTCCCCTACAAACTCGCTATGATTATAGGAGGTTCCAGTTTTTGAGCACATGATTACACAGTTAAAGTTGTTATAGTTCATGACTAATGTTCCTGATCCGTCAACATGATTATCAAGTAAAACTGGGAAATATTGAACCTCTTTTGGTTCTCCAAATAATCCGACAGCTAAACTGATGGGATATACTCCTAAATCTAGTAGTGCACCCCCACCCATTTCTTTAGAGAAAACATTAGGGATCTTACCATTCAAATAATCATCATACTTAGAAGAATATCTCATTCGTTGAAGGTAGACACTACTTGGATGACCAATCAATTCGACTTTCTCTTTTAACTGAAAAAAATTCGGACTATGAAGATGACGCATAGCCTCAAATAAGAACAACCCTTTTTCATCAGCCAATTGATAAGCTTCTTCAAAATGTTCTACCTTATAAAACAATGGTTTTTCACAGATGACATGTTTATTATGCCTCAACGATTTCATAACATGTTCATAATGCAATGCATTTGGTGACGCAATATAAATACAATTGATGTCTTCATCCTGTAACAGATGATCTAAGTTTGAGAAAGATTTAGTTATTCGATTCGATTCTGCAAACTCTAGTGCGCGATTTTCATCTCTGGAATAAACAGCATTTACTGAAACACCTGCTACATGCCTCGAAGCCTCGATTAACTTACTACTTATTTGACTAGTCCCAATTGTACCGATCCGAATCAAGACGTTAACCTCTCTCGAATCATTTTCGCAGCAAGTCGAGGTGAATCAGCTTTAGAAATTGCGCTTCCAACAATCACAATATCAGGTTTGTTTAAAACGACATCATCTATATTCGCTAAACTAATTCCACCAGCAACCGAGACTTCAAATGAGGAGCCCTCTAATAATTCAAATAAACTTGAGTTAAACACACCTTCTTTTTGCTGGTCTTTTCCAATGTGAAGACTGACTAAATCTACATTTAAATTCGCTAGCTGATCAATTGTACTTTTTTCTTTAACTTCTAATAAATCAACCATAATTTGACCATCATACTCTTCAGCAACCTCTAAACAATCTTGAATCGTTAAAGAGGATGCGAAAGCCATTACCGTCGTGATATCTGAACCTGAGCTGAAGGCTTGCTTCGCTTCATGACCACCCGCATCACAAATTTTCATATCAGATAAAATGGTATGATTGGGATATTGTTGCCTCATTTCACGGACGATTGACATGCCGTATTCTTTTATCACACCCGTACCAATCTCAATGATATCAATACTTTCCTTCGTTTGATCGACTACATTAAAACATTCATCCCAAGTTAGACGATCAAGGGCTAGCTGCAATTTCATCGACTTCCTCCTATCGTTCGATTCGTTCCAATTCACCGAGATGCATTTGGACATCTTCTAAATAAGGGAGTCCTTCATTATCCCCTACAACACTGACTACCATCGATCCAATCGTATTAGCAAAATGAAGTGTTTTATCTAACGACCAACCATTAAGGTATCCATAGATAAACCCTGAGTCAAAGCCATCACCTGCTCCAACTGTATCCACCACTTTTGCAGGTGGTATTGGATTAGCCTTTACGAACTCACCATTGTGATACCCTATGGATCCGTTTTCCCCTTGCTTAATTACGATATACTCCATATCGTATGGATGACATATTTCTACAACTTCATGAGGATCGGATTCATTAAACATAATCTCTAATTCTTCTTCTCCTGCTAGTAAAATATCAACATCAGGCAAAAATGAGATTAAGACGTCTCGGGCCTTTTCTTTTCCCCATAATTTCAAACGAATATTCGGGTCTAATACGATTTTGACATTATTTTCTTTAGCTAATTTGATAGCTGCTCGAATGATGGCTAAGTTTTGTTCAGTTATAGCTGGGAAAACGCCCGTGACATGAAGTATTTTGGCTTGTTTAAAATAGTCTCCTCTCAGATCTACTGGTGACATTGTTAAGGTCGGTGAACGATCTCGATAATAAAACGTCCTAACACTTCCATCTTCCATAATCTCTTTAAAATTTAATGAAGTAGGATAACCATCGACAAGCTCCACTTCAGACACATCGATACCTTCTCCACGAGCAAAATTTCGTATATATTTGCCAAACTCATCATTTCCCAAACGGCTAATCCACCCGGCGTTTAAACCTAAGCGCGCACAGCCAATAGCTACGTTTAATTCGGCTCCACCAATATTTCGTTTAAAAGAATCAACAAACTTCATAGGTCCTGTTTTGGATGGGGTAAAGGCGATCATAGCGTCCCCTATTGTAATGATATCTCTCATGTTGTACCTCCTAATCTACTAAAACAAATCTGGATTCAATAGCTTCGGTATATGCATGGCAACATCCGGGAAGAACGCAATGAAGATCAACACGGCAACAACAATTAATATATATGGAATAACCGCCCTAAATGACCTTTCAATTGATAACTTTCCTATTTTCGCTGCCAGTAATAAACATAATCCATAAGGTGGTGTCACTAATCCAACTGCTAATGTCATAACAACGATTAACCCTAGATGTACTGGGTCCACACCAAATTGAGCAGCAGTTGGCATAATAACGGGTACAAATAGAATCATCGCCGGTATGGCATCCATAAACGTCCCTATAAATAGGAAGAAAAGAATCGTAATTAAAATGAATACCCATTTAGCGTCTACATAATCAGTAAAAAATTCTTGCGCAAGAATGCCCAGTTGATAATAACTCATTAATTCACCTAACGCACTCGCAGCGGCTAATGCAAATAAAGAGAGTGAGCTTAAGGCAAGCGTATCAAATAAAATTTTCGGTAAATCTTTTATCTTTAATGTTTTATAGAAAAACATACTAATTAATAATGTATATACCGATGCTACGGCTGCTGCTTCAGTTGCTGTAAAGAAACCTGTTACAATTCCACCTACTATAATCACTGGAGTTAATAATGCGGGAATAGACTCCCCTAGTAATTTGAAAAAGCGACTCGCTTCTACACGTTCATAGCTTTTGAAATCTTTCTTCTTCGCTACAATATAAACAAAAATCATCATTGACAGTGCGACCAAAACACCTGGAATGATCCCCGCTAAGAATAAAGCCCCTACAGATGCATTCGTAATCCCTGCAAAGATGACCATTGGAATACTCGGTGGAATAATAACGCCAATCGTAGATGAGGCTGCCGTTACCCCTACAGATGTCTCCGTATCATATCCATTTTTCTTCATGCTTGGAATTAAAATCTTTCCAACACCAGCAGTATCCGCTTGTGAAGCACCCGATACACCTGCGAACATCATAGATACTAAAACATTCGCCTGTGCTAAACCACCTTTGATTGAACCAACAATTGCTAACGCAAACTCAACTAACTTCTCTGAAATTTTCCCAGAGTTCATTAAGTTGGCAGCTAAAATAAATAGTGGTACAGCTAACAGTACGAATGAATTCAATCCATTCATCATTTTCATGGGTACTGTAACTTCAGGAATATATTCAATATTTAAAATACCTAGAAGCGCAACAATCCCAATAACAAAGGCAATTGGAATACCAATTAATAAAAAAATTACAAACGTCCCAACTAAAAACATTCCCATTATGGTTGCACTCCCTTCTCTCTAAATTGCTGTACATGTTTGAAAATGTGGTTCAACGAATAAAGAATCATCGTACCTGACATAATCGGAATCGAAATCCATACGTAGCCCATTTTCATACTTGGCAATGCAACCCAGTTATAATCCCAGAACTGTTGAACAACATCAATTCCATAAATGAATAACGCTATATTAAACAAAATTAAAATAGTATCATTGAACAAATTTAAAGCATGTTTTTTCTTGCCTTTTAACTTGCTTTGCAATAAATCAAAATTAAAATGTTCTCGTCTATTTACCATGATGGCTGCTCCCATGAAGACAGACCAGATAAATGAATATTTCGCAACTTCTTCAGTCCAAATCACTGAGATTCCTAGATGTCTAGTGGCAATCTGATATAAGATCACTAGGAAGAAAATTGTTAAAAAGAATAAACCCATAGCTATTTGGATACGTTCAACAACTTTGACTGCTTTATTCATGTTCACCCTCCTTTAACTAAACCAAAGGGACACAAATCTTGTGCCCCTTTTAATTTAGAAACTTATTTAGCATCTCTAATCTTCTGTAGCAGATCTTCAACGCCTAATTCCTTAGCTGCTTCGTCTTGAAGTGGCTCAGCAAGATCAATAAATGGTTGGCGATCCAGTTCGTTAACTTCTGCGCCTTCCTCTATCGCTTTTTCTTTATACTCTTCTTCTTGGTTATATAATGCTTCCCACTCAGCTTCTACAGATGCTTCTGCTGCCTGTAAGATAATGTCTTGTTGTTCTTCTGTATAATTATCAAATTCTTGACCATTAATTAATAGGAAACGAGTTGTGTAGTCATGTCCTGTCTCACTAATATATTTACCGTTTGGAGTACGATGGTGATCTTGTTGTACAAAGTATGGGTAAGCGTTTTCAGCTGAATCAACAACATCCTGCTGTAGACCTTGATATAGCTCTCCCCATGCTACTTGTGTTGGGATGGCTCCAACTTGTTCCCAATAGTCAGCAACAACGCCTGAAGTCTGAGTACGAATCGTCATACCTTCTAAATCTTCAATTGCATTAACTGGTTCTTTACCATAGTAGTGGCGTACGCCAGCTGTCCAATAACCTAGTAATTTGAAATCGTTATTAGATTTTTCATTAATAATGTCAGCCATTTCATCGCCAACTTCACCAGTTACAACATTTTCCCAATGGTCATAGCTTTCAAAAAGGTATGGGAATGCAAATAAGTCTACTTCATTAATTCCAGTTGATGTCATAAAACCTGGAGATACTAAAACAACATCAGCTCCACCTGTTTTTAATTTTTCAACTAACTCTGCTTCTTCAGTACCAATCGTTCCTGCATGAACCTCCACTTCAATTTGACCATCTGATTCAGCTTCTGCATATTCTTTGAATGCGACTAAACCATCTTGATACGGGTTTTCAGGATCCGTCTGGTTGTGAGCAGCCACAATTTTAATAGAAGAATCTGAACCTTCACCGCTAGAATCTTCGGTCTCCTCACCACCACATGCGGCTAAAATACCTAAAACTAATACAGCACTAGCTAAAAGTAATAACTTTCTCATATTTAAAACTCCTTTATGAAATATTTATAATTAGCTAATCTTTTTCGATTAGCTTTAAATTACTCTAGGTTGGTATGTTTCTTTTGAAGTGCTTCGTGATCTTCCTTAGTCAAATGTTCGAGTAAATAGACAATAATGCCGTCCAACAAAAGGTGGGCTGATTGATCAAACTGGCTCCCTAATGGTTGAATCGTAGCCCGTTCATGTGCTGTCGCCTTAGTGACAGCTGGCACTTCAATGACGAGATCGCTTTCGCTTGCAATAGGTGAATCTGTATTTGTCGTTAATAAAGCGATTTCAGAATTGACTTCATTAGCTTTTTTAGCAAAATGAGCGAGAGTTTGTGTTTTCCCAGATCCAGATATTATGATTAAAAGGTCATCCCCACTGATACTTGGGGTAATCGTCTCACCAACGACATAGGCTTTATATCCAATGTGCATTAAGCGCATAGCAAACATCTTTCCAGCTAACCCTGATCGGCCATTACCAGCTATAAACACACGATCAACACGATTAATCTTTTCGGCTAATTTTTCGGCAGAATAAGTATCCGCCCCACTTAAAACGCTTTCAAGCTCTTTTAAAATGGTTGATAAATGTTCCTTCATAAAATTCCCCCTTTAATTCCCGTACAGGAAGACCGGCTTAATAAAGTTGGTGAAAAACGATAAATTTGCTGAAATGGAGGCTTTTCACCTTGAATCTGACTGATAAGTAACTCTGCAGCTTTTTTCCCCATTTCATCAGTTGGTTGAGCTATCGTTGTCAGCTCAGGGTTATAAATAGATGCAAATGATACATCATCAATCCCAATCACTGCTAAATCACTCGGAATCTGCAGCTGATGTTTTTTAGTAAATTGCAAGATTTCTATTAGAGCTAAATCGTTTCCAGCTAATAATGCTTCAGGAGGTTGCTCTAGGCTAAACATCTGCACTAATTCCTTTGAAATCTCATGTAAACTGACACTTTTAATGTAAGATTCATTGACTTCTAGATTTTTAGATTCTAGAGCTTGTACAAACCCTTCGATTCTTTCCACCCTAGGAGTGACATTATTTTTCGTGGAATTCGTGATAATCCCAATACGTTCATAGCCTAGCCTGTGAAACTCTTCAACCGCTAATTGTGAAGCCTTTTTATTATCTAGCATAATTGAACTCACTTTTACCTCTGGAACATAACGGTCAATAAACACCATTGGGTAATCTTCTAGATTTAAACTTTGGTAAAGTTCCTTATTATTACTAGTTGGAAATACAATAATCCCATCTACTTGTTTTGCTCGAAGCATTTCGATATATTTTTGCTCTTTTTCAGGGTGATCCTCGGCATTGCAGACGATGATATGGTAATTCGATTCATTACAATACTTCTCAATAGACTGAACAATTTGAGTTGAAAATTCATGAGAAATATTGGCAACGATGACTCCAATGGTCGTTGTTGTCTTTTGTTTTAATGAACGAGCCACGATATTGGGACGGTACCCCAAATCTTTAATCGCTTGGGCAATCCTTTCTTTCGTCTGTTCACCCATGTATTCAAAACGTTGGTTCAAATATTGGGACACAGTACTTTTAGAAACCTTCGCCTCTTCTGCAACATCTGCAATCGTAATCTTTTTTGTATTCATAATCTATTCCTCTTTAATCAATACTAAACCGATTTACTAAACCGATTTAGATAATATATTAGTATATATGAAAGCGTTTTACAACCTATTTTTAAAATTTTCTTATTAGTAAAATATGTTTGTAAAAGTTTTCCTTTAATGTAATGTAATAACAAAGAAAGATCATTATTTGAGGACAGATTAATGTAAAAAAACACCAGTCATGATTAAAACATAACTGATGCTACTTTCCATTGATTAACCTCTTTCATGACAAGCCACAAAATGGTTTGGTGTGACTTCGCGCCATTCCGGTTTCACCTGTCTACATACCTCTGTTGCAATCGGACATCGAGTATGAAAAGGACAGCCTGTAGGCGGATCAGATGGACTTGGTAAATCACCTCTCAATTGAATTTTTTCTCGCTTATTTCCAGGAACAGGTCTTGGGATGGCTGAAAGTAACGCTTCAGTATAAGGATGAATCGGGTTATCAAAGAGTTCATCAACTGGCGCCCACTCCACCATGTTTCCTAAGTACATTACTAATACCTTATTACAAAAATGCCTTACAACTCCTAAATCATGTGAGATAAATAAATACGTTAAATCGTATTCATCTTGAAGTTCTTTAAGCAATTTAATCACTTGGGCTTGAACAGATACATCTAATGCAGACACTGCTTCATCACATACAATCATTTCAGGATTTAAAGCAATCGCACGTGCAATACCTATACGTTGCCTTTGCCCACCACTGAATTGATGTGGGTATTTATAGTAATGCGTCTCATCTAATCCAACTTCTCTCAATAGTTTAATAGCTTTTTCCTTCCGTTCTCGGGCGGAAAGGTTGGTATATATGACAAAAGGTTCTTCGATCGTATCACCGATTCGCTGACGTGGATCTAATGAGGCGAAAGGATCCTGAAAAATCATCTGCATATCATGCTTAAATTTCTTCAGTTTTCTCTCACTTAAATCCGTAATATTTTCTCCTTTAAACCAAATCTCACCACTCGTCGGTTCTTCAAGCCGCAATATCGTCCTACCTAATGTTGATTTACCACACCCTGATTCTCCAACGATCCCGACAGAGTCACCTTCATCAACCTCAATGGATACATCATTCACCGCATAGACATGATTTTGAACCCGCTTCAACAAACCACCGCGTACAGGAAAATGTTTATTCAATTGGTCTAATTTAAGAATAGCTTGATTTTCGCTCATCTGTTGATTCCTCCTGTAACCAGCATCTCACAACATGTCCTTCACTTGCCTCAAATTTTGGCGGTGATTGAGTTCTACACTTTTCAGTTGCGAATTCACAGCGATCATAAAATCGGCATCCACTAATGTTTTCTTTTAAACTCGGTAATGAGCCCGGAATCGGTTCTAAATGGTGTTCTTTGTCATCGACATTCGGTACAGACTGAAGAAGTCCTTTCGTATATGGATGTTGCGGATGATTAAAAATCGTTTCAACATCAGCTTCTTCAATTTTTTCACCTGAGTACATCACCATGACACGATCAGCGACTTCCGCTACGACCCCCATATCATGCGTGATCATGACTACTCCCATATTAAATCGTTTCTTTAAATCATCGATTAAGTCTAATATTTGCGATTGAATCGTCACATCTAATGCGGTAGTCGGCTCATCTGCAATTAATAATTTCGGATTACAAGCCAAGGCAATCGCAATCATTACTCTTTGTCTCATCCCTCCACTAAGCTCATGGGGATATTGATTCATTCGCTTTTCGGGGGATGGAATACCCACTTGTTTTAAAAGCTCAATTCCTTTTTGATGCGCAGCTTTTTTAGATAATCCTTCATGAATTTTTAACGGTTCACGAATTTGAAATCCGATTGTAAAAACAGGATTTAGAGCAGTCATAGGCTCTTGGAAAATTATCGCGATCTCGTTTCCACGTAATTGGCGCATTTCTTCATCCGTTAAATCGGTTAATTCTTGGCCATTAAATTGAATGGATCCACTCTTAATTTTTCCATTTTTAGGTAAAAGCTGCATGACAGACAATGAGGTAATACTTTTCCCACAACCTGACTCACCGACGATACATAATGTTTCCCCTTGTTCGACTGAAAAAGAGACCTCGCGAACAGCGGTTAGATCACCATCCGCTGTTCGAAAGGAAGTAACTAGATTTTTAACGTCTAACAATGCTTCAGTCATGTTAATCCCTACTCTCTAGTAACTTGATATAATTCCCATCTTCCTGTAGATTCTAACTCTAAACCTTTCACAGACTCATGAACGGCTGCTGCGATCACACCATGGTGCATTGGGATCCAAATAGCATCTTCTACTGCTAATTGATTGGCTTCAACTAAAAATTCTTTACGAGCTTCCTGATCTGTCGTGTCTCTTGAAGCTTCTACTAATTGATCAAATTCATCATTCGCGTAACGTGCTCTATTGGATGAGCCAATATTATCTGAGTGGAGATTTGGATATAATAACTCACTTCCATCACCAGTCACGTTAGACCAGCTTAAGAACGTTAAATCAAATTCACCTTCAGTGGCTACATCAAGGAAGGTTCCCCATTCCATCATTTCCATTTCAACATTAATTCCCACTTCGCTTAATTGTGCTTGTACAATCTCACCCATGTTGATATAAGCATCACGGTTTGGAACGAGCATATGATATGTTTCACTATCAAACCCGTTTTCTTCTACAATTTCCTTAGCTTTCTCAGGATCATATTCATAACCTAAATCCTCATTACTTTCGTCATATCCGAATACTTGAGGGCCAACAATTGAGTTTGAACGAACGCCAAGACCATCTAATGTTTCAACATAGCTGTCACGATTTAACGCATGTGAGACTGCTTTTCTAAACTCAACGTCATTCATCGGTTCATGTTCATAGTTAAAACCTAAGTTATATACTGGTGTACCATCTTTTGTTATTAACTCGAAAGAATCATTTCCTTCAATACGTGATTTATGTTCTGACGTGACACCATCAATGAAATGAACCTCACCTGTTTCCATCATTGAAATAGCCGTTGATACAGATGGAACAACCTTAAATGTAACTTTATCTAGACCTGGTTCGCCTCTCCAATAATCCTCATTTTTCTCTAAAACAATCTGATCGCCTTTAGACCATTCCACAAACTTATACGGTCCTGTACCAACAGGTTCTTGGTTAATATCTCCATTTTGATCTGCTTCAGGACTAACGATCGCTGAGTTAGAATGGGATAATGCAGCTAACATCGCACCATAAGGTTCTTTAGTATTAATCACAACGGTATATTCATCTTCAACCTCAACACTTTCAACTGGGGCTAGTAAAGATGCTCTTGGTGCAGCACGCTCTGGATCAATAAGTGTTTCAAACGTATATTTAACGGCTTCCGCATTAAATGGCGTTCCATCATGGAACTCAATTCCTTCTTTTAACTCAATGACCCACGTGGTATCATCTGGAGTTTCATAAGACTCCGCTAATCGAGGTTCAATTTCACCTGTATCAGAATTACGGACGAATAAGGTTTCAAATACTTGATCAACCACATTTGAAGAAACACTATCATTCGTATCGATAGGTGATAAACCAGGGGCATCAGAAGTCGTTGCATAGATTAACTCCTGATCAGCAGCACTTTCTCCCCCTTCTTCATTTCCGTTACTTCCTTGTTCATTATTACCATTACTATCACTGCTACAAGCCGCTAACAGTAAAAAAGTCAACGCTACTAATGAAAATAATATTTTTTTCATGATCATCCTCCTAAAAAATTTAATTTAAGTCCATGTTGGGATCTAGTGCGTCCCTTAATCCATCTCCAACCACATTAAAAGCAAAAACAACTAACATAATCGCAATACCTGGAACAATAGTCATATGGGGTGATGTCCACATATAATCTTGCCCTGCTGCAATCATCGCTCCCCACTCTGGTGTTGGAGGCTGAGCCCCCAATCCTAAATAGCTTAACGCAGATGTAGATAAAATGGCGGTTGCCATTCTCATCGTCGCAAACACGATAATTGGTGCTGTAATATTCGGTAAAATATGCTTAAACATAATTCGTCGATCACTAGAGCCGAGAGAGCGTTGCGCCAATATGTACTCCTCTTTTTTAGTCGATAAAACACTTCCACGTACAATTCTTGCACAGTTTGGAATCGACCAAATACTAATCGCAATCACGACATTCACTAAGCTTGTCCCAAGAATGGCGATGATCAGCATTGCTAGTAAAATACCTGGAAACGCAAAAAGTAAATCCATGAGCCTCATAATGATGCCATCAAGCTTTCGATAGTAACCTGACAATAAGCCAAGTACCACACCGCCAAGCAGGCCGAGTCCCACTGAACCAATACCGACTAATATGGATATACGCGCTCCATAGACAATCCGGCTCCACATATCCCGTCCATGATTATCCGTTCCTAACCAGTGACCCTCAGAACCAATTGGCAATTCACGAGCCGATAAGTTTTGAGTATCAGGAGCATAACTGGTTAATAGTGGCGCAAAAATCGCCAGTAACACTTGGATACTAATAATCACTAAGCCAACAACGGCTAACTTATTTTTCAAAATTCTCTTAAATGTATCTTTAAAAACACTTTCCTTCTCAACATTTTTAATACTTTTTGCCGAAACCGTTTGAGTCGTCACCTTATTCCCTCCCTTCGTTCTTAATCATAGCTAATTCTTGGATCGATGAAGGCATAGACGATATCAACTATTAAATTGACAATGACAAATAGACTTGCAACAAGGAGCACCGACCCTTGTACCATTGGGAAGTCCCGATTAGCAATCGCATCAATCATTAAACGTCCAACCCCATTAATCGCAAAAACTTGTTCCGTAATAATCGTTCCGCCAAGTAAAAAACCAAAGTTCATTCCGATAACTGTAATGACAGGAATCATCGCATTCCTCATACAGTGAACGAACACGACGACTTTCTCTTTAACACCCTTCGCTCTTGCCGTTCTGACATAATCAGAACGAACAACCTCTAACATCGATGAGCGAGTCATCCTAGCGATCAAAGCTGCCGAACCTGTTCCTAAAGTAATCGCTGGGAGTATAAGCTGCTTCATCCCTTCAACCGTCCAAAATGGTGCTGTTAACTGTCCTGCTGGCAACCATTGGAGGTTGACTGCAAAAATTAAGATTAAAATCGTTCCTAACCAGAAGTTAGGAATCGAAATACCAGCTAACGCTCCAGTTGTAGTAAAAACATCTAACCAAGTGTTTTGTTTAAGGGCTGAAATAACCCCTGCAAACACACCAATAATAATGGCAACAATCATGCTAGCAATAGCTAGATTCAAAGTATTAGGAAATCTAGTCGCAATCGCTTCATTGACTGATTCGTTCGTTTGATAAGAATAGCCCAAATCTCCTTGTAGAACCCCAAGTAAATAGTCCTTATATTGGATAAGTACTGGCTGATCTAAGCCTAAACTTATTCTTATATTCGTAATATCAGACTCAGTTGCTGTCGGACCACCAATAATCCTGGCTGGATCACCTGGGGCAAAATGCATACTCATAAAAACGATAAACGAAATACCAATGAGTAGAAAAAACATTTGAGCGATCCTTGAAACAATTAAATTCAACATGAGGTTTTTATCCCTCCTTTTCAAATAATTCAGATAAAATAGATTTTACAGAATATTATAAACAATTGATAAAATAGATTTTAGAGAATATTATAAACAATTATTAACAAAAATCAATATATTTTTGACTATTTATTAATATTTCCGTATAAAAATTTACTTTTTGAATATATTTTCCTAATTATATCCAACAAATTGTATATGACTAGCTTAAGAAAATTGCACCGTAAGTTAACGCCCCCATGATTACGAATGCCGGGTGAACCTTCCATTTCTCTAGTAACAAAAAGCTAGCAATCACTAAGATGATAGTCTGATAGATTCCAGCCGATTCATAGGATGTTCCGAAAAATTGAAAAGAGAGCACAAATAGTAAAATCGCAATGGTTGGACGAATAAGAGCTGTCATCTTTTTAACACGTGGTGAATCTTTATATTTCATAATAAGTCCTAGTAACAAAATCATCGCGATTAAAGATGGAACAATCGTTGCTACTAACGCCACAATAGCACCTGGAACTCCCGCTACATTAAAACCTATATAGCCTGCCATTTTCGTCGCAATTGGCCCCGGTAATGCGTTCCCTAAAGCAAGCACCTCGCCAAATTCAGTAGTGGTTATAAAGTCATAATTTTTCACAACCTCATGCTCAATCAATGGAATGGAAGCCGGGCCACCTCCATAGCCGACAATGCCAGGAATAAAAAATGCTAAAAAGAGATACCAAAGATCAATCATTGTATTCCTCCTCTCAAGATGTCTGCTTATGCTTTCCAACTAATGAATAGATAATAAGCGCCCCAATCAGAATAGCTGGGTGCCAATTGAGCCAAACATACGTTACTAAACTTATTGCCCCTAATAAGATGGCGATTTTCCATCCAAGGGCTTCTTTTGATTTTTTAATAAATGAATAAGCTAAGACAAATAACATGACACCAACCACTGGAGCAATGGCTTGCGTCATACCTTGAACAATTGGCGAATCTCGATAGGCAATTAACACTCCAATTAATGAAATCATAATTAAGACGGTTGGAAACACAGCTGCAGCTAGAGCGTTTATAAGTCCGAGCACTCCGCCAACACGGTAGCCAATATACCCTGCCATTTTCGTCATAATAGGACCAGGCAATGTATTACCAATCGCTAACACATCGCCAAACTCTTCATCGGTCATCCACTTATACGTCTCCACCACTTCCTTATGCACTAAAGGGATCGTCGAAGGACCACCCCCAAACCCCAACATTCCAGTTCTGAAAAAGCTTATAAAGATATTTTTCTGCAAGGTTAAATCCATGGTGTTCACTCCCTTAACAATTGCTTACATTCGCGCATTAATCTTCTAATTTTTCAAACAATTATGTGACACAAACGAGAATTTCTCCTATAATGTGAAATAGACAAAACTAATAAAAGTGGTGATCAATATATGAAATTAACTGAGACGGATATTAAAATCTTGAACATTCTAAGTGACGAAGGTCGTATGTCCTATGTTGACTTAGCTAAAGAACTCGATCTCTCTAGGGTCGCGGTTCGAGATCGTATAAATCAAATGAAAGAAGCCGGGATTATTGAGAAGTTCAGCGTTGTTATTAACTCAGAAAAGGTCGGAAAAGGAGTATCTGCCTTCTTTAATGTCGATTGTGACCCGACTCATCTTGTGTATGTCGCAGAACGATTAGCTGAAAACCCAAAAGTAGCAAGCTGTTACCAAATGACCGGCCCTAGCACGCTACATACTCACGTACTCGTCGAAGACTTTAATGAATTAGAAAAGTTCATCAACGAAGAACTGTATGCACTCGATGGAATCACAAGAGTTGAAAGTCATATCTTACTAAGACGTTTTAAAAGTCGTACAGGTCTTAAACTATAGGATGTATAAAAGCTTCCTTGCTAGATGGCAAGGAAGCTTTTCTTATCTACCATACTGCCACGTGACCATCTGTTCTTGGCTCTGTGCCACCACATAAGACACCTGTTTCAGAATCACGCACAATAATCTGTCCACGACCAAACTCATGATGATATAAGCTTCGTTCAATTAAATGTCCTTTTCGTTGTAGGGCTTGAGCCAAATGCTCTGGGAATGATGGGTCAACCTTTACCGTTTTTCCTTTCATCCACTGCCAACGAGGAGCATCTAATGCAGCTTGCGGATTCAGCTGGAAATCTACCATGTTCATTACAACTTGAGCATGGCCCTGCGGCTGCATAAAACCACCCATGACCCCAAAAGGACCGACTGGCTCTCCGTCCTTAGACAAGAATCCAGGAATAATCGTATGATAAGTCTGTTTACCAGGCTCAAGCGAGTTGACATGTTCTGGGTTAAGCGAGAATGTGTGACCACGGTTTTGTAAGGCAATGCCTGTATTCGGTACCACCACTCCTGAACCGAAGCCCATATAATTACTCTGAATATAAGAAATCATGTTCCCTTCACCGTCAGCTGCAGATAAATAAACCGTTCCACCACGTTGAGGTTTACCAGGTTTCGGATCTATCGCTTCATCTCCTATTAACTGACGACGCTCATCTGCATATTTCTCAGCTAAAAGATTATCAGCTGATACATCCATTTTGTCCTGTTGAGTGATGTATTCTAAACCATCTGTAAAAGCAAGTTTCATCGCTTCGATTTGTTTATGATATGTTTCTACACTATCCTTTTCTTTAAAATCAAACCCTTTTAGGATATTAAGAGCCATAAGAGCAATAATCCCTTGCCCATTAGGAGGAATCTCCCAAACATCATAACCACGATAGTTAGCTTTTATGGGATCCACCCATTTTGGTTCATAGTTTGATAGATCTTCTATGCTTAAATAGCCGTCATGTTTTTTGAATAGAGCATCAATCTCTTCAGCTAACTGTCCAGTGTAAAAAGAGTCCGCTTTAGTCTCAGCAATTTCTTTTAAAGCACGTGCATGCCCAGGCGACGACCAAACCTCACCAATTTCTGGCGCACGACCATTTGGTGCAAAAACGTTAAACCATTCTTCAAAAATCTCATCGTTAAAAAGACTCTTAAATTTCTTGTAGGCACTCTTCCAGTGATAGCCCAGTGTAGGTGAAACTGGGTAACCTTCCTCTGCATAACGAATGGCTGGTTCAAATAAATCTTTAAAAGGCAATTTCCCAAAACGATCGGATAACTCCGCCCATCCCTTTGGTGTTCCAGGAACTGTGACAGGAACCTTACCGAAAGTTGGCATTTCCTCGTAACCTTTCTCTTTTAATTTTTCAATGGAAATATTGTGTGGTGCATAACCGCTTGCGTTTAGCCCATGCAACTTTCCATCTACCCAAACTAAAGCAAAAGAATCCGAACCAATTCCATTTGATGTCGGCTCGACTACCGTTAAGGCAGCAGCTGTAGCAATAGCAGCATCAATGGCATTACCACCCTTTTTTAAGATCTCTAATCCCGCTTCAGCAGCTAATGGCTGAGAAGTTGCGACCATACCTTTTTGCCCATACACGGCATTTCTCTTAGAGGCATACGGGTAATACATTGAGTCATATTGAATCATGTGATTGATCTCCCCTTTTGTTCATTTTTTTGAATTGTAAAACATAATATCACATAAAGTAATTAAAATCATCAGATTATTTACAAAAAAATAAATTAAATCAATATTATTAATCATTATGTAAATATATTTATATTATGAATAACTCTTTGATAACATCATCTTCAATCCCAGTATTGACAGTTATGAACAGTTTTTTCGAAAAACATAGTTGTTAGCGTTTTTATATATATTTATAACAAAATGAAATAAATCATATATTTAATTAATCTAAAAGAAAGTTAAAAATCGCATTGACGACCAATTGTAAGTCTATTATAATGTTTTAAACAGTCTAAATTGTAAGAAAACCTTTACCACATAAAAATGATAAAGGAGCGAGAAATATGAGGAAGTATAAGCGTTTAATAACTTTAGGACTTATGGTAGCAACTATGACATTAGTTGCTTGCGGGGGAAATGGAGAATCAGTTGAGGATTTTCCCTCACAGGAAGTAGAAATGACAATTCCATGGTCACCTGGTGGTGGAAGTGATATTGAGGGACGATTAGTGGCAGATCACGCATCTAATCAACTCGATACAGACATTGTTCCTGTCAATGTACCAGGTGTCGGCGGAACAGTTGGATTAGAGGAATTGAGTGATAAAGAAGCTGACGGATACAATATCGGCCAAATACACGAAGGACTTTTAGTAGCGCATCACTCAGACGTCACTCAAATTAACTATGATAGCTTTGAACCAATTGCGTCCATGTCTTCATCAGACCAAATTCTGGCCGTCTCGAGTGATATGGGAGTCGAAACGTTAGAAGAGTTTGTTGAATATGGACAAGAAAATGAAATCCAGTTTGGTGGTACCGTGGCAGGAATTCCAAGAGTTTGGGTTGAACAAATTGGTTCTGAATTAGATATTAATTATAACTTAGTCGGTTATGAAGGCATCGCGGAAGCCATCCAAGCATTGGCAGGAGGACATATCGATGCTGCCATTGTCGATTATCCATCTGCTATTGATTTTGTAGAAGCTGGAGAAATGAATTTCCTCGCAATCGGTACAGAGGAAAGAGTTGAACGTACACCTGATTTACCAACACTTGTTGAAAAGGGTTACGACCTTACAATGGGGATTAATCGTGGTTACGTAGCTCCAGAAGGTACACCTGAAGAAATCATTGAGAAATTAGAACAAGCACTCGAAGAAACTGCTAATGACGAAGATTATATTCAAGCAGTTGAAGATGTTGGCGCTTCGGTAAACTTCATGGGCACAGATGAATATAAGGAATACTTAGATAACCAAGATGAGCTAATTAATGAAGTCATATCTAATCTATCAGATGAGTAATTCTCTTAAATAGAGGGGCAGCCTTGTCCCTCTATTATCCATTTCATAAGGAGGCGACAACATTGGGTGAGATTATTATGGGACTCCTACTGATCCTTTTGTCCCTATTAATTTATACACATAGTGACGATCTACCATCGATGAATGAATCACAGCTCGATGCAGGATCGTTTCCACAAATTATTGCTATTTTACTAGGTATACTCTCATTATTACTAGTTTTAACCAAAACTATTAAACTCATTAAAGAACGACAAGCTCAGGACGAATCTCCAAAATCAATTAAAAAAGCGCTTATCGATCTCTATCAAGAACATAAGCTTGTGTTATTGATTCTCAGCGTTTTATTTATCTATATTGTGCTCGTTCAAGTTATCGGTTTTATTATATCTTCAATCGCATTTATGATTGTAACGGCCTTAATCATAGGACCTAAAACTAAAAAAGACATCATCTTGATTTCGAGCATCGCCGTCATTTTAACTGTCGGTCTATATATGTTTTTTCAAGAAATACTTAAAGTCAGATTTCCAACAGGGTTGTTCTTCTAAGAGGAGGGTGCAAGATGTTTGATTTATTATATTTAGGATTCGGTGAGATTTTTAGATTTGATATATTATTAATTATTTTTGTCGGTGTCATCTTTGGCGTGATTGCAGGGTTAATTCCTGGATTTACTGTCGCCATGGCCATTGTATTAACCCTCCCTCTTACGTTCGGCATGGATCCCGTTACCGGAATTGCCGCGATGATTGGTGTTTTTGTAGGAGGGATGTCTGGAGGATTAATTAGTGCCGCCCTTCTTGGTATACCGGGCACACCTTCCTCTGTTGCCACAACCTTTGATGCTTACCCTATGGCGAAAAACGGAAAACCAGGTAAAGCATTGTCCATCGGAATTTGGGCATCTTTTCTAAGTTCGATTATTAGTTTATTTATACTAGTCACTATCGCCCCGCAAATCTCACAATTAGCGTTAAAGTTTGGACCATGGGAAATGTTTGCGTTAATCTGTCTAGCTTTAACGATCATTGCTAGTGTTACAGGAGAATCTATTTTAAAAGGACTGATTGCGGGTCTTTTCGGATTACTGATCTCAACCATTGGCGCTGATCCAATTATGGGGTTTGCCCGATTCACCTTTGATTTAAACGTTTTACGAGCAGGGATTCCATTTTTAGTTGTATTAATTGGGATGTTTGCCATATCCCGTCTCATGACGTCATTGGAACGTACAGAAAGACAAAAAAGTTTTGAAGAAAAACAGAAAGAAAATGCGACTGAGGTCAGTTTCGTCTTAAAACCTATCCAAACATTAAAAACCGTTTTAAGAAAACCTGGAACACTAGTCGGTTCATCTGTAATAGGCTCCATCATCGGTGCCATTCCTGGTGCTGGCGGAAGTATCGCCAATATTATCGCCTATGACCAAGCCAAAAAATGGTCCAAAGATCCGAAGAAGTTTGGAACTGGTTGCGAAGAAGGTGTTGTAGCCTCTGAAGCCGGAAACAACTCTACAGTCGGAGGTGACTTGATTCCAACCGTGGCTTTAGGGATCCCCGGTTCAGCGGTAACAGCCGTTTTACTATCCGCCTTAATGGTACATGGTATTACTCCTGGCCCCCTTTTAATTGTTGATGAACCAGGCATTGTTGGAGGAATCTTTGTCGCCTTCTTCATCGCTTCATTCGGAATGCTGATCACTCAATTTATCGGAATGCGATATTTTGTAAAAGTCACTCAAGTTCCAACACACTTACTCGTACCTATTATTCTAGTACTATGTGTGATCGGAGCATTCGTCTTAAACAACCGTGTCACAGATTTATATATTTTATTTGCTATGGGAGTCATTGGATATCTATTTACTAAATTCAAATTCGCATTAGCACCTGTCATTATCGGCGTCATCCTAGGTCCCATTGTTGAAGTCAACTTACGCCGTGCTCTCATGACCAACCCAGACTGGACCTTATTTTTAACTAGACCCATATCCGTTACTTTTTTAGTCTTAACCGTGATTTCAATCCTATTCACCGTTTGGCAGACTAGAAGATCAAATCAACGGCTAAAGGCTTAATTATGACAAGGAGGCTGAGACAAAAATAATGATTAAATAAAAGAAGGCGAACATTAGACTGTATTAAACATCCAAGGTTCGCCTTCTTTATGGTAGCTACGTCAAAATGCTTCGCTTTCCGCGGGCACGGCTTCAACTTCCCCAAACTCACATCCGTTCGTTTGGCGTGATTTACAGTTCGTGCTGTTCCTGCTGGAGTCTCGCATTTTGACTACGCTAACTCTATTTTCGTTCGGATTTTATTGACCTATTTATCTTTTGTCCCAGTCTCCTTTTATAATTAGTGCTCCGTAACTTTTAAATCAATAAATCTAGCATCATAATGAAGTTTTTTGATTTCATACTAAACTTTTTCAAGTTCATACTAAAGAAAAATCGAGTCATAACGAATAATTTTCACTTCATACTAAAAAATCCAGTCGCGATTCACGACTGGATTTTTTCAACTTAATTTAAATAGACACCGACTCCAGGACCGAATGGAATTCCGGTTACAAAGAAGATGATCAGTAAGACGATCCAAATGCTTAAGAAAATTAAGCTATACGGCAGCATGAGTGAAATAAGTGTACCCATTCCTGCCTTTTTATCGTATTCTCGCATAAACGCAAGAACGATTAAAATGTAAGGGTTTAGCGGCGTAATAATGTTTGTAGATGAATCAGCAATACGATACGCAGCTTGGATAAACGCTGGATCATAGTTTAATAGCATAAACATTGGGATGAAGATTGGGGCTTCTAATGCCCATTGTGCTGAACCACTAAATACAATCATATTTAATAACGCTGTTAATAGCACAAAACCGATGATAACTGGAAGCCCAGTCATATCAATACTGGTTAAAAACTCAGCACTATTAACTGCAACCCAAGTTCCTAAGTGACTCCAGTTAAAAT
The DNA here is from genome assembly GCF_900110685.1 of Piscibacillus halophilus. Classification (GTDB taxonomy): domain Bacteria; phylum Bacillota; class Bacilli; order Bacillales; family Alkalibacillaceae; genus Piscibacillus; species Piscibacillus halophilus. The sequence goes on along the minus strand of NZ_FOES01000020.1, from coordinate 12,197 downwards.
AGTTAATAAACTGAGCTGCAGCAAAAATTAATACGATATAACCCGACATATCCTTCATGGATTCCGCCATGTATTTTGGAATATCACCTTGTGACGTAATCTTTTTAACTGTCACCCCATATGCAACACCAATCGTAATGAAGAACAACAAGACGATCGGGACAATCCCATCTAAAAATGGAGATGGAATAATGCCACCGTCCTCATTACGTAGAGATGAATTTGGCCAAGCAACTGCTAATGCAACGAGCCCTAAATAGACGAGACCAGCAATAGCCGCATTACGTAGACCACGAGTTTCAACAGCCGTTACTTCTTCAAACTCTTTTCCAGCTGCATCACCTTTATACGTTCCTAGACGAGGTTCAATTATTTTTTCTGTAATTAAGACACCTACTACCGATAAAATAACAACCGAAACAATCATGAAATACCAGTTATCAACCGGAGTAACGTTGATTGTATCATCAACCGCTTTGGCTGCTTCAGTTGATATACCAGATAGTAACGCATCTGTACCAGCGATTAAAATGTTTGCTGTAAAACCGGCACCAGTTCCCGCGAAACCAGCTGCTAAACCAGCTAAAGGATGTCGGCCTACTGTATAGAAGACCATTGCCGCTAATGGTGGAACTAATACGAATGCGGCATCGGAAGCAATGTTACCAAGAATACCAATAAAAATAACCGCATACGTAATTAAAGATTTTGGTGCGTTTAAAATAGACTTCTTAATGGCCGTTTCTAATAAACCAACCTTGTTCGCCAAACCAATACCAAGCATCATGGCTAACACTAAACCTAAAGGGGCAAAACCTGTAAAGTTATCTAGCATCGACCCAGTAATATATTGTAGACCTTCACCAGATAATAGACTTCTAATTTCTAAATGTTCACCTGTGCCAGGATGCTCGACTGTAGCCCCAAAGGCATTAGCAATCGCAGACATCACCATGACAAAGGCTGCTAAATACACAAATATAAAAAATGGATCGGGCAACTTATTCCCTAAGCGCTCAACAGCACCTAAGAAACCTTTGTTTTGATTCTCCATGTTCTCACTCTCCCCTTGTTAATTTAAAACGGATCTTGCAATTGATAGACTTTCTTCGGTCGACCACGCTGACCTGATTCCTCTCCAACGATTTGTGCAAGACCACTTCGTTCTAACTCGTTTAAAATTCGTCGAGCATTACGCTCGGTACTTTGTATCCACACAGCCAACTCTTGTGCTGTCATTTCATCTTTTTCATAATGTTTCGATAAGGAATATATTCGCGAAAGCTGAGATGGACTAATGCCTAAATCGCTATACTTCTCTTCCCAATTTTCCGCTGAGAAACGTTGTCCATAAGTCGTTTTAGACGAGTCGCGAAGCTCAACCACCTCCTTATCTTCATTGACTAAGATAATGTGATGATGACAATCATTCCTTGCATAATCAAAAGCCATATGCACATGTTCATCTGCTTCGAATACTGTATGTCCATAACCGATTCCAACACGTACATTCAACTGACTTTGTGAAAAGATATGCTCAGTTAATTCTTCAATCGATTGTTCATCTTGAAAAAGTTCAATGTCACCACGTGTGGTATAAATAAAATATTTACCACTACCAACTTTAGCGAATGAACCATTGATCTTTTCCGAAAACTTGAGTAATACACGATTGACTTCAAGCTCTTGATGTTGAATTTTATATGGGACAAACCCTTCTTCAATCGCAGTTGAATAACAAACCTCAAATCCAACCATGACAAATTGTTTTTTTCGGTATGACATCGCATAAGCGCGTTGCCTTAAATAATCAAATGCCAGTCTAACCGATAGTTCAGAAGGTTTGATCCGATACACCGGAAGCCCATACTCTAAAAGGGCTTGGTAGACTGAATGAATGGCTGTGATCGCTACATCGACTTCCCCGCTCTCATATTTCTTTATATGAAAGTCGATTAATTTTTCCTTTGGAACATAACCGTTAGCTTCATATCGATGAAATGTAATATGGTTAATCCCTTCAGAACGAATAGAATCTAGTTGATCTTGTTCAATTGAATCTAAACTGGCAGAACGAATATTGTCCTCATTTTTTAAACTGATATAGAGTAAAACACTTAATAAGCTTGACCCATGCAAAGTCGCATAAGTTCCTTGATCATGTCGTATGAGTCCTTCTTTGATTGCGAAATCATAAGGTACAGGTCCTGAAAACATCCACTGATCTATGGATTGTCCGTGTTCTTTGATAATTTCTCTAGTCATTTCTGTCGTATCATACGGAAATGCTTTAACGTACAAATCTTTATAAGAATCTGAAATTTTTAATGTTTGTTTGACCGAATCCTCAGGTCCAATGACTCCGATTCGAACCTTACGCACAACTACTCACCTGCTTCTTGCTTATAATATTGTGAGATCAAATGGACCCCTTTGACTAAATCATCAATGGTGGCATGCTCGGCGGGGTGATGACTTAACCCATCTTGACAAGGAATGAAGATAAGCCCTGACGGCCAACGTGTTGCCATGTTCATCACGTCATGACCAGCGCCACTGTCCATCAAATGCGGTTCATAACCTAATGTGTGCCCCATACTGACTAATTTTTCTTGTAATGATTCATCTAATAAAACGGAATCATTATTGACTAATTCTTCAACCTCAATTTCAACACCAAACCGTTGTCCTAATTCTGTACATTTTTCTTGAATCACGGTTTTTACGCGTTCTTTTAATGAATTATCCACGCTTCGTATATCGATCCCAAGCTCAACTTCTCCTGGAATTACATTCATAGCGTTCGGGTTAACCGATGCCGTACTAACGGTCGCCACAACTGGCGTATCCTGTTCTTCATTAAGCTTGGTCGTATACTCATTCACAAAAGAGACTAATGGTGCTATGGCCACAAACGCATCTTTTCTCTTATGCATCGGTGTCGTGCCTGTGTGACCCGCTTGACCGATTGCCTTAATCAATAATCTAATCGGTGTGGCGATTCCTCTTACAACTCCAAAATCTTTTTGATGATCTTCAATGTGAGTCCCTTGTTCGATATGGAGTTCTAAGAAGCTTTTAAGCTCACTTTTAGCTCTTTCAGCTTGTTTAATTTTATTCCATTCATAACCACAAGATTCAACAGCTTCTTGAATGGTCGTTCCTTCAGCATCCTTAACCGAACCAATATCTAAATCTAGTAATCCTGTCATCGACTTACTGCCGATCGTAGATATTCCGAATCTCGCAGATTCCTCAGAGCGAAACACGATGACTTCAACGGGATGTTTAGGAGTGAATCCTTCATCTTTTAAATATTTAACGGCACCTAACGCACACAGCACACCTGCAACACCGTCATAACCTCCACCGTTATTCACTGTATCCACGTGGGAACCAGATGACACAATCGGCAGGTGTTCATCTGTTCCTTCCCATCGTGCCATTACATTCCCGGCTTGATCTTCTCGAACCGTTAAGCCTAATCGCTCAGCTTCTGCCTTGAACACATCAATGGATTCGGTTTCAAGATCCGAATATCCTAAGCGAGAAAACCCTTCTGGCTGGTCCATATCATCAACTAAATTTAACTTTTGTAAAAAATCTTCAACCCATTTGTTCATCAAAATCGACTCCTATTCATTACAAAAACCTTATGATGTTTATAAATGTCGAAACAGCTGTTATTAACGAATACTCATCGACATCAAATTTAGGATGGTGATGCCCTGCTGGTAATGGGCTTGGGAAAACCATAAAGGTTGCTTTTCCGCCTCTTTCTTGTACACGCTTCATCATAAACGTCACGTCTTCTGATGCCCCTAATTCTTGTACGTCATAAACCTCTTTTACATAAGGGTTATGTTCATTCGCCTTTTTAACCCAGTCGATAAATTCCGGATCACAATTCCCATTCAATGCTTCACCCATAAACTCAATATCAGTTTCTACATTATATAAATCACCACTAGCTTGAATGATTCTTTTTGCTTCTGTTTGCATATATTCATTAAGTTCCGTCGTCTCGCCACGAGTCTCCATCTCCATAAAAGCTGTATCAGCAATCACATTACGACCACTGCCAGCTACTAAACGACCTACATTCACCCTTGTCGCACCATCTTTATGTCGTGGGATGTTATGAAGGTGTAAACTAGCAGATGCTGCCGCTAACAAAGCATTTCTACCAACATTCGGTTCAACTCCGGCATGAGCCGATTTACCTTTAAAATGAACATTCAGTTTCGCACTAGCTAAAAAACGTGACGTGGTTGCAGCTACCATGCCAGCTTCATGTTCACCGATTCCTAGATGCCCACTTAAAAAGTAATCAACATCATCTAGCCAACCTTTTGCAACCATAGCTTTGGCACCACGGCCTCCCTCTTCTGCCGGTTGGAATAACAAAGTGAATGTCCCTTTTAACTCTTCTTTAAATTGATGTAAATATTTCGCTACACCTAAACCAATTGCCGTATGCCCATCATGACCACAAGCATGCATTTCACCAGGGCGTTCAGATTTAAAACCTTCTTTAGTCGGGACATGGTTATCCTCATCACTTTCCAAAATTGGAAGTGCATCAATATCAAAGCGCATCGCAACATGAGGACCAGGATTACCCGTATCCAGAACGGCCACGACCCCTGTATTGCCACCACGCATTTGATCTAATAGGTTAGAAGGAACACCGAATGATGCCGCACGTTCCTCCGCCTCTGATAACACTTCAGCGCTTGGAACCCCATATCGTTCCTCAGACACCAGAGCATCTTTTCCGACTGTTAGCGTAAAATCTAAATCTTTTAGCTCTTCAACAATTCGATGTGTCGTCACATATTCCGTAAACCCCACTTCTGGGTAACGGTGAAACTCTCGACGTTTTTCTACCAAATAACCTTCCAATGACTTTAAAAAAGCTGAATGATCCATCTAATCATCCCCTTTTAAATCTTTAAGCGTATCAATCGCCACTTGCGCCATCGTAGTGACACCATAAGGAATCGCATCTTCATTCAGTTTAAAATTCGGATCATGTAGTGGTTTCTGCCCTTCACCAATCGATGTCCCTAACCAGTAATAAACACCTGGGTACTTAAGTAAAAATCGACCGAAATCTTCTCCACCAAGGCTTGGAGTCACAGATGGCGCCGCTTCTTCACCATGCATGTTAATAACGGTCTGTTTAACCCGTTCAGCCCATCGCTCGGAATTAACTGTAGCCGGATAACCGTCAAAATAATCAATTTCAGCTTCCGCATTCATGGACTCAGAAACTCCATTGACAACCTCAAAGAATCTGCGTTTCACCTTATCTTTCATGTCATGAGATTGGGTACGAATCGTTCCTTCAAGTGTCACTTCATCTGCAACCACGTTATAACGATAACCACCTTCAATTTTTCCAACCGTAATCACCGCTGGATCAAATGGATTCGCATTACGACTGACGATCGTTTGAAGCGCTGTTATTACTTGGTTGGCCACAACGATTGCATCAATCGTGTCATGGGGCATCGAGGCGTGACCGCCAGAACCTTTAATAGTGATTTTAAAACGGTCCGAATTCCCCATCATCGGACCTGGCAAAACACCAAATTGTCCAACTGGTAAACTCGGCCACACATGTTGGGCTACTAAGACGTCTGGCGTATATTCATCAAACACACCTTCATCCATCATGGTTTGCGAGCCACCTTTTGGCGAATCCTCCTCCGCCGGCTGAAAAATTAACAAGACGGTCCCTTCGATTTCATCTAATCTATTTTGTAAATGACGTGCCACACCTAGTAACATAGCCGTATGAGCATCGTGTCCACACGCATGCATCTTCCCATCAACCTCAGATTTGAACGGTTCATCTGTCTTCTCCATAATAGGAAGGGCATCAATATCAGCACGAAGCGCAACCGTTTTGCCTGGTTTACTTCCTTTAATGACACCAAGCACACCCGTTTTAGCAAAACCAGCTTTATATTGGATACCATATTCATCTAATTTCTCTTGGATCTTCTGCGACGTTCGATATTCCTCACCACTTAATTCGGGATTGCGGTGAAGATCCCGTCGAAATTGAATAACCTCTTCGACAATTTTTTCTACGTCTGACATTTCAAAACACCTCTGTCTATATTTATGGAATTTTTCCATAATTATTCCGTTATTGTTTTATATTATAGTGGTTACTTTTTGATTTGTCTAATTTTATCGAAAATTATTAAAAGAACTACTCATCAAATGAATTTATGGGACTTTTTTTCGGATTAATGGGACATTTACGAAAAGATATGAGACGTTAATTATGTCGAACGTGACAAAAATTAAATTTTATGGGGGCTTTTAAAAAATTTATGAGCTTTTATTGGTAGTTATTCGACAAAATACTCGATATCGCTTCCAATAATTCGATTATTTGGTACAATTTACATAAGCATTATTTCATCAATAAAAAAGGAGGGATTTTTTTGTTAATTTGTAACCATTGTCAACATCAACAAGATGGAGGAAATTTTTGCGAAAACTGTGGGAATAGCTTTACCGAGCAGGTACATAATAGCGATGAAGAAGTCGCAGCAACCACTAGTACCAACACCACAAAAGGTAGTCAGGCCGAAAACGTTAAATATCACCTGAAAAATTATATGGACTATTTCGTAACGATTCTCAAAAATCCAAACGTGAGCTTAAAACAACCTGATAGTTCCTTTATTAACGGAATCATGACTCTCATCATTTTATCTATTGCCGTTTCTCTAGGGTCTTACTTTTTACTAAATGGTATTTATAAACAGGCGTTTGGTAGTTTTATGGCAGAATCATCACTACCATTTTTTGAAGTATTCTTTAGATTCCTAATAACGTCAATCTTAATCTTGCTCGCAGGATTGGCCTCTTTAACGATTATCTTCAAATTCGGTAAAGTTGAATTGACGTTTAAACGTATTTTGGCACAGTATGGGGCGCTCTCAGTTCCGTTTACTGCAATCTCGGTTTTAACTATTTTATCAGGCCTAATTGGTGCCGTTGGATTGACAACTACACTATTATTAGCGAGTATTAGTGCATTTATAGCGATTGCTCCTATTCTATTAAGCTTTCATCATTTAAGCAAAAATAACTCAAATCAATATGTGTATCTCACCCTAGGAAGCTACTTCATAACGGCCATCATTATCTATATTATGTTTAGAATTTTCCTAAGCAATACTTTGGAACAATTTAATGGAGTCATATAAGGTATCATAGGGCTATCCCAGTATTGGGGTGGCTCTTTTTTATTTCATTCAAATACTTCACAGGAAATTATACCCTCGACTTTTACTACAAAAATCTATTATAATAGCAATTAAAATTTTAATAGACTAAAGGAGGAAATGATAGATGGTTGATGTCAAAGGACTTTGGAAAGATTGGCGGCTTCACACCATTGTATTGGCAGTGGTGGTGATAACCGAACTAATCGGAAACTATGAATTTGCAGTAGGACCTGGTGTTGTCGTGTTATTACCAATGTTATATGCGATTATTATCGGAATCATTCTATACTTCACACCAGCAATCAAAGAAAAACAAGCCAAACATGCCGAACCATTAATCGTTTTAGGTGTACTATTACTTATCGCTAAAATTGGAGTTGTGATCGGACCGTCATTACCCCAAATCATCGCAGCAGGACCTGCCTTACTTCTTCAAGAATTCGGAAACCTAGCAACCATTCTTTTTGCCTTACCCATTGCTATATATTTAGGTCTCAAAAGGGAAGCAATCGGAATGACCCACTCGGTTGCGCGTGAACCAAACGTTGGTTTAATTGTAGATAAATTTGGCTTTAATTCTCCAGAAGGACGAGGTGTTATGGCTGTCTACATATTCGGAACAGTTTTTGGAGCTATCTTTATGGGGCTCATATCTGGCTTTTTAGCGACCATCACCCCACTTCACCCTCTCTCTTTTGCCATGGCATCTGGAATTGGAAGTAGTAGTATGATGGCAGCAGCTAGCGGATCATTAATAGCAGCTTTTCCTAACTTTGAAACCGACATTATCGCATTCGCAGGGGCCAGTAACTTGCTCTCCTTATCAACAGGACTTTATATGAGTATTTTTATTGGTCTACCATTAACGGAAAAACTCTACCAAATCATAACTCGACGCCGTCATAAGGAGGAAGCTTAATATGTTAAAAAACATACAAGAGTGGATTCTACTATTATCAATCTTTGGCATACTAATTTTATTAGGAAATTGGTTAAACTACGAAATCGTTCCATTAAGTGCCATTCCCGGTATGATAGTATTAATCGGCATAGCCTTACTTGGATTAGTTATACAAAAAATGCTTCCCATTAATCTACCAACGGTTGCTTACGTTGCGATTATCGGAATCTTGATCTCTATGCCATGGATGCCAGGTTCCGAACGAATAGTTGAATGGACCTCACAAATTGAACTTCTCGCAACGACAACACCCATTCTCGCATATGCAGGTATTTCAATCGGTCGATCGTGGGCAGATTTTGCTAAACTAGGGTGGCGTACAATCATCGTCGCATCATTTGTGCTACTCGGTACATTCCTAGGCTCTGCTTTGATTGCAGAAATCATCCTTCGCGTACAAGGGATTATATAAACAAAAAAAAGCTTTTGCGTAGAAGCCGCAAAAGCTTTTTTCTATTAATTTTTTTCCCATCTAAATATTAATTCATTGACCATCATGTCTATTTCACTTTTTGCATTTGAATCAACATAATCCTGCAGATCCTCATCATTAAGGTGTTTCAATAAGTCTTCTAATTTCTTAATTGCTTGGTCTACGTGATCCTTTTCATATTGACGGCTAGCTTGCTCTAAACGCTTCAATAACAGCTTATCTAAAGGCGCCTTTAATTCACCTGATTCCACAAACGTTAGTATGTTTTCCTCAACATAATCAACTGAAACCGGTTCAAAAATATAATCCGTTGCACGAGGAGCCTCTTGACCACCTACGCCGACTCCAAAAAAGGCCCAATCATTAATACGAGAACTCGTAACATGGGACAGACCAACACGACCAAAGCTATGAACATCATCTACGACTTCTACCTGCCATTCTACTGGTTCAGGTTCTCCGAAAGGCCAAACCTTACCACGCAGAGTATCTCCATCACGCTGTAATACCGCATGATACCATGTATCGTCTGTTACAGTGTATGGAACTTGTGATGTTTGTAATACATTAAAACTACTATTTAAATTACGATTAATTCTTACCGAACCTGTCGTTCTCAAATCTAAATAGTAACTATTTTCGCTACCTTGAGAACCCGAAATGTGAAGAGGTAGTTGGAATAGAGTTGTACCGCTACCAGTTGGTTTAACTAACGCAGCTACCTCAACCTTGCCACGGACTTCTCCAACTTGATCCCATGCTAATGCTGAACGTCCTCCGCTTGCGACATCATGTTCTAATCTTGAAGGATTATCTAAGACAGTCCATTGACTCTCATTCCAATAACTTGTCCAATCTTCTGGAGCTCCACCAACATTATAATGAGAAAAATTAGTTCGATATTGTGCTGGTGCACTGACTAGACCAGAATACGCATTATTTAAGGCATCTAAGCTTTCATCCACGTCTTCTTGCGTAGCTTCTGGTTCATCTAAAATATTCTCAGCTTGTTGAATGGCTTCTTGTAAAGAGTTCCAACTTTCTTCTGTAAAGTTAGATAAATCTAATTCTTCTTCATTTATTTCCATTAGACGAGCTTGCAACAATGTCTTATCCACATCAGGTATAAGATCTTCTGGTGCCCTTGTAGCAGAAGCATTAGCTGTACCGACACTAAAATAAGCCCATTCATTTAACATTCCACTCGAAACATGCCCTACTCCGACTTTTCCATAATCAATAAAACGATCTTCAACCGAAATTGACCAACGATCAGGCTCACTTTCACCATATGCCCAAACTTTCCCACGTAACACTTCACCTTCACGCTGGAACACAACATGATACCAACTGTTTTCTTCCACAGTAAACGGTAGTGGCTCTGTTTCAAGAACTTTGAATCGACTATCAATATTACGATTAATTCGGACATGATTAGCCGTCGATCCTGCCCCTTGCCCACGTAAATCTAAATAATAACTACTCTCATTACCGGCATCACCACTACTGTTTCCGCCTCTAGCTCTTACTAATCCGGCTACTTCAACGTCTCCACGAACATCGCCAATATCATCCCACGTTAAAACACGGCGACCCCCATCTTCATCTACATAGTGTTGCAAACGTGATGGATTATGAAAGACTTTCCAATTACTCTCCCTCCATGATGTTGACCAATTACTCGGAGGTACTCCTTCTTCGTTTTGACTGAAGTCCGTATTTAACTCTACGGATTCAGGTGGTAAAGGAGGATCGATGGAGCCTGGATCAACATCCGGATCGTATAAAGCTTTTCCTTCTATTAATCTATAATTTGAATTTTCATCCATAATAAAAGGAATAACCGTCATCACGGGTTGACCCATTGGAACAAATACACCATTTTCACTAACTTGTTCAGTTTGAATTGAGAACAAGTCAATTTGGGTACTAATTTTCTCAGCCTGATCATTATTAATTAAGTAGCCAAAAGGAGGCGGGTCTAATATGTCAGACTCTGGCGGATATTCATCTATGTCTCCTTCTAAATAATAAGGTTCAGATTGGTTGCTACCAACATTCTCTTTATGAATTCTCGCCTCCTCTACAACTTGTCCAATTTCATCGAATCTTTCGTTATAAAAATTTAAAACAGATTCTACGGAAGCCATCTGTCCTTCTACTCTAGTTATATAATCATCCACCCAAGTCGCTTCTACTAGAACACCTATGCCATGCCTTAACCCTGTCACATTCCTGACCGTACGAGGGGCTCCTCCGCCTGGGTATGGCCCAACCGTGAATCCTTTTGCTTCAACTTCTGGCATCATATAATCATTAATTAATTCATTATTTATTTCAATGAGTCCATCATAGACATTTAGATTAGTAGAGCCAAGTAACGAGATATTAGGCCCTTCAACCCTCTCATGTGCATCTAAGATTAAATCTGGTTGATATTGATCCATTACATTAGCAATGGTTTGCCCCTCTGGAGTTTTTAATGTGATCTGATCACGATTAAGGTCAACTCCATCCGAACTAATCCGTCGATCCGCTTCTCTCCCATCTGGATTAACAGTTGGCACAATTAAAATAGTCGATTTGTTTATGAGTTCCAGCATCTCCGGATCATCGGTAAAAGCGAGATCTCTCATAATCTTTAAAGACATCTCTCGACCAGATGGCTCATTACCATGTTGAGTTCCCATAATAAATATATTTCTTCCAGAAGCAATGTCCTCATCCGAAGGGGGACTAGGATATCCGACCTTAATTAAATGTAAAGGTCTTCCCTCTACCGACTGACCAATTTGTTCAACTGTCACACGTTCAGATAATTCCTCGACTTCACTTAGAAATTCTTGCTCCTCTTCAAAAGTTGTCCACTCTTGTCCATCGCGATCTTCAAATCCTGTCGTTGGTAAATCTTCTTCAGCAAAAGCTGTGAATGAAGCGATTCCAAAAAATAAAAACACCCAGATCCCTAAAAACGATAGCCACTTTAAATACCGAGTTTTCATAACAATCCCCTTAATAAAATACCTTACTAATCTTTTAAACTATAAACTCATTCAATCCCTTTGTTTATCAAAACCATATTAAAAAGTTTTCGTAAAGATAAGTTTAAAATTAAGTAAAATTCATGTAATGTTTCTAACTTTTCAGAATAATTATCTCATTAATTTAATGTATTTTTAATAGAGAAATAGGACTAAATATATAGCCCTTCATAAGAAGAAACGAGGCTGGGACATAACTAGCCTAAAATAACGTAAAAAAGGCACCAACCATAAAAAGTATGGTTTGGTGCCTTTTTTCTGCTTTGTTTCGTTATATGCCCAGCTTGTTTTCGCGTTCATGGTGGTGAACTTTCTTAGATTCACCGCCATGAACGCAAATCCTAATTCATTTTTCACCTTCTCTTTGCCCCTAACAGACATTCGAGAGAAGCGCAAATTAGCCTTCAGAAATCCAAAAACAGGTTCAACATCTACTTTTCGTTTGCCGTATAGTTCACCCGTTTTTTCTTCCGAAAGCTTTTCCCTTGTATATGCTTTTTGTTGTT
>NZ_FOES01000011.1 GCF_900110685.1 Piscibacillus halophilus | reverse complement strand
GTCCGGTGGCGATGGCAGAGAGGCCACACCTGTTCCCATGCCGAACACAGAAGTTAAGCTCTCTAGCGCCGATGGTAATTGGGGTCTTTCCCCTGTGAGAGTAGGACGCTGCCGGGCGAAATTAAATTAAAATATACTCATATTTTAATTTTTTTATCTCTACAGATTGTGGTAGAATACATGGTAACCATTAATGACATTTTTCAACATTCCAGCGTAGCTCAGTGGTAGAGCAATCGGCTGTTAACCGATCGGTCGCAGGTTCGAATCCTGCCGCTGGAGCCATTTTTATGCTTCCTTAGCTCAGTCGGTAGAGCGCAGCCATGGTAAGGCTGAGGTCACCGGTTCAAGCCCGGTAGGAAGCTTTGGAAAGTGTACAACCTTTTTAATCTACCATAGAAATGACTTCTTTGTTTGGCCCGTTGGTCAAGTGGTTAAGACACCGCCCTTTCACGGCGGTAACACGGGTTCGAATCCCGTACGGGTCACCACTTATACAATTGGAGGATTAGCTCAGCTGGGAGAGCACTTGCCTTACAAGCAAGGGGTCGGTGGTTCGAGCCCGCCATCCTCCACCATTTAATTAAATAATCGCCGGCCTAGCTCAATCTGGCAGAGCAACTGACTTGTAATCAGTAGGTTGGGGGTTCGAGTCCCTCGGCCGGCACCACCAATCATATGGAGGGGTAGCGAAGTGGCTAAACGCGGCGGACTGTAAATCCGCTCCCTCAGGGTTCGGGAGTTCGAATCTCTCCCCCTCCACCATTTTAAATGATTGGGCCATAGCCAAGCGGTAAGGCAACGGGTTTTGGTCTCGTGATGCCCAGGTTCGAATCCTGGTGGCCCAGCCATTTTTTTATTTTTAGGATAAGTTTTCACACATTCGTTTAGAATATGAACGTAATTAAATAAGTCATTAGCTCAGTTGTAGGTTTTGCGAGGAGCGTAGGCTTCGCCGAAATACTTGTAACGCGACGAGCATCTGAATTATTTTAATTCAACCATATTTCTTAGGAATAGATATCCTTGTTTTGAGCCATTAGCTCAGTTGGTAGAGCATCTGACTTTTAATCAGAGGGTCGGAGGTTCGAATCCTCCATGGCTCACCATTATACATAACTTAACTGAAGGGGCCTTAGCTCAGCTGGGAGAGCGCCTGCTTTGCACGCAGGAGGTCAGCGGTTCGATCCCGCTAGGCTCCACCATATCAGTTACCAAAGTTGTTCTCTGCTTAATCGGGGAGCAACTTTTTTTATTTAAAAAAGCTGTACTATCGAATGGTTTGTTTGCGAATAGAAAGTAACCTCTTAACAAGCTATGGGTATTATTGTTTTGAACTACTTAACATTTCTTGAATATCTATAAACACTAGGGTTGTAATCGCTTTCAATTTTGCATATTTATTCATGTTTTTGTCCAGTTGAACCATCCTAATCTTATGGATAAAATAAGTTCAGACAAAGAAGGGGGTACAACTAATGAATCGAAAACTAGGAATTGTTGGAGCTCCAGTAACCATAGCTCAACCAAATATGGGAGTTGATTTAGGCCCCAATTCTATGCGCCATGCTGGATTGATCGATCGCTTAAAAAATTTAAGTATAAAATTAGAAGATTATGGTGACATTGAGGTTCCAATGGATGGGACGTATAAAATAAATCCTAAAATAAATTTAAAAAACTTAGAAGAGGTAACACAAGCTAATGAATCTATAGCAAACAGCGTAAAAGATATAAAGAAAAAGGGTGAGTTTCCACTAATATTAGGTGGTGACCATAGTATAGCGATTGGTACAATTGCAGGATTGCATGAGTATTATCAAAATATGGGTGTAATTTGGTATGATGCTCATCCTGATTTAAACACGGGAGAAACCTCTCCATCAGGAAACATACATGGAATGTCCTTAGCAGCGAGCATTGGTATTGGTCATGAAAAACTTATCAACTTAAATGGATCTGCTCCTAAAGTTAAACCTGAAAACGTTGTCATCATTGGTGCTCGGTCAATTGATGAAGGTGAGAAAAAGATTATTCAAGAGCGTGGGATTCAAGTTTATACGATGCATGATATTGAAAAGCACGGTATGAATGAAGTCATACTAAAAGCAATTAATTACCTTCAAGAACGTACAGATGGTGTACACTTAAGCTTAGATGTGGATGGCATTGACCCTGCCTATACACCTGGGACAGGCACACCGGTAGAAGGTGGACCATCTTATCGAGAGACAAGATATGCTATGCAGTTGCTTCATGAATCAAGTCTATTAACGTCAGTTGAAGTCGTTGAAGTAAATCCATTATTAGATGACCAAAACAAAACTGCAGAAATAGCTGTGGACATGTTAACAACGCTTTTCGGTGAAAAATATTTATAATCACTTAAGGCCAGAACACCAATTTAGGTGTTTTGGCCTTAATTTTTTTATAATTATATTTTGAATTCAAATTTTATTTTTGTAAATTTCTAGTATAATGGAATGGTATTTAAGGTCATGCGAAGTTTTTTAATAAAAAGTGAAACCTAATAAGATATTAGACGTATTAAAGCATGACCCCAAAATTGTGGGGGACATTTTATGGATTTCAGGCTGAATCAACTAATTAAACAAGTAAAAAAGGGCAACCATGAAGCTTTTGGGGAGATTATAGACTACTATCAACATGGGGTTTACCAGCATTGTTATCGGATGCTAGGTAATCATCATGATGCTCAAGAAATAACTCAAGAGACGTTCGTAAGGGCTTATACGAGTATTCAATCTTTTAAGCATAAAAATAAATTTGCACCGTGGCTATACCGTATTGCTACAAACTTAACAATCGATTGGATGCGTAAGAAAAAGCCTCTTCACATTTTAGATCAACCTATTAGTGATGATTATAGTAGCACACATCTTGATCAAATCAATAGTGAAGGGCCTACACCTGAAGATTGTTTAGAAATACAAGAGTTAAATGATACGGTACAAGAAGCTTTATTAGAATTACCGATTAAATACCGATCTGTCATTGTTCTTAAATATGTCAGAGATTTGTCTTTACAAGAGATAGCTGAATCATTAGATTTACCGGTCGGGACCGTGAAAACCCATCTCCATAGAGGTAGAGAGGCTTTAAGAAAAAGTCTGGTTAAGACCATTAGGAGCTGATAAAGATGGCGTGTAACCAAATTTTCGAGGAAGAATTACATCGATTATTAAATTCAGAATTAACCCATGACGAGGAAAATTGTCTAAAACATCATTTGATGGAATGTAAAGAATGTCAAACCCATTACCAAGAACTAAAGAAGGTAGACCATCAACTTTTAGAGATAGAAGATGTTCAAATACCTAATGACCTTAAACAAAACATTCTAAATCAATTGCCTAAGGATTCTAAGACTAAAAAGTTTTCGAAATCTGTTAAAGAGCATCCGTTAATTTCAGCTGCGGTCGTTTTCTTTATTATGTTGTTTGCCTCGACACTTAGTAGTTTTCATTCAAATCAACAAATGTCCTTATCTAAACATGAAGATGTCATTACAGAAGGCGATCGGGTCATTATACCAAAGAGTGCTATAATTGAAGGCGATTTTATTGTTAGAAATGCAGAGGTTGTATTAGAAGGTAAAGTAAAAGGTAATTTAACTCTTGTGAATAGTCAAATTGTTGATAGCCATAATCACCATGATATGCAAGTCGCATCTTGGTCACATCATGTCGATGGTAAAGTTGTTGAAATCGATCAATACTTCGCCTGGATGTATCATAAAGTTGAACATGAATTCAAAAACTTCTTATCATTTGTTACCCCTTAACGTTTAGCAGGATTCTGCTAAACGTTTTATTTTTGCAAAGGAAGGCTAATCAATTTATGCTATAATTAAAATGGAATACAATGGAGAAAATGTGAAAAGAAATATAGACTTAAGGGTGTGTGGCATAGTGTGGGAAGATTTTGACCTTTTACGTATGCTAGGAAACGTACTGGACATTGCTGTCGTATGGTTCGTTATATATAAATTATTCTCATTAATACGAGGAACGAAGGCCGTTCAATTACTTAAAGGGATTTTTGTTGTACTAGTTATATGGTTTTTTAGTTCGATTTTAGGACTAAAAACAGTACAATGGTTAGTTCTTCAAGCAATTGATTGGGGTTTCCTCGCTGTGATTATATTGTTCCAGCCAGAAATTCGCCGTGCTTTAGAACAATTAGGCCGTGGTAGCTTCTTTTCGCGTCACTCTCACTCAGAGGAAAAAGCCATTAACGATTCCATTGAAGCGATTATTAGTTCATGTAAATATATGAGTAAACGTCGTATTGGGGCGTTAATTACAATTGAGCTTGAGACAGGTATGAGTGAATACGTTGAAACAGGAACGAACGTAAATGGAAAATTAACGAGTGAATTATTAACAAATATCTTTATGCCTAATGCTCCACTTCACGATGGAGCCGTTATTATCAAAGGTGATGAAATAGTTGCTGCTGCTTGTTATTTACCGCTAAGCGAAAGTCCATTTATTTCTAAGGAATTAGGGACGCGTCACCGCGCTGCAATGGGTGTAAGTGAAGTAACAGACGCATTAACCATTGTAGTATCTGAAGAAACAGGTATGATCTCAGCAACGAAAAATGGTGAGCTTCATAGAAAATTAGAAGAAGAAGATTTAAGAAAAATGTTAATGAAAGAACTACATGCAAGTCATGAGAGTAGCAAGACGTGGAACTGGAGGGGAATAACGAATGGATAAGTGGATTAAAAGCCCATGGTTCACGCGGATAGTCTCATTGTTTTTAGCACTATTACTTTATTCAACGGTTACGTTAGATGACAACACCTCTCAAACAGAAGAACCTTTCCTATTTCCTAATGGATCGACTGAAACGGAAACGATGGAGAATGTTCCATTACAGGTGGATTTAGAAGAAGAACGTTATGTGGTTCGTGGGGTTCCTGAAACTGTTGAAGTGACAGTTGAAGGTCCAGTAAGTGTGGTAACTCAAGCTGTTAGACAACGTAACTTTGATATTTTTATTAATTTAAATGGATTGGAACCAGGTACCCATGAAGTTGACGTACAACACGAAGGAATGTCGAGTCAATTAAGCGTATTCATTCAACCACAGACAGTTGAAGTAACCATTGAAGAACGTTCAAGCGTTACTCTACCAGTAGAAATCGAATTCGTCGGGAGAAACGGTACCGAGCTATCAGAGGTCTTCGCTTCTCCACCCACGATAGGACCTTCAGAAGTAGAAATAACAGGCCCGAAATCTGAAATTGATCGAATTGGAATTGTAAAGGCGATTGTAGATTTTAACGACATAACAGAGGATGGGAATTCACGGAACATACCCGTCAAAGTATATGATCCACAAGGAAATGAGTTGAATGTGTTTATCAGTCCATCAACTGTTAACGTAGAGGCGGACGTTTCAATATCAGACAAGCGTTTACCAATATCAACTGAGACAACAGGTGAATTAAGTGAGGATTTAGTGTTAGAAGATATAAACGTTACACCTGCTACGGCTACGATGTATGGACCCGAGGATACTTTAAATGGTATTGACCAAATCGATCCAATTGTGATAGATTTATCTGAAATTAGAGAAACTACAACGATTGAACATGAACTGGATGTGCCTTCAGGGATCAGAAAAGTCGAACCTGAAACCATTTCAGTTGATGTAGAAGTCGCAGAAGCTGAAGAGCGTGAATTAACAGATCTGGAGATTCAAGTTGATAACTTGATGGAAGGTAAAGATATTACATTTATTGACCCTGAAGAACGTGAAATAGATGTTACATTTATAGGAAAAGAAGAAGACCTAGAAGAGTTAAGTGAAGAAGATATCCGTGTCTGGATTGATGTATCAGAAACCATTGAAGGTGAAGTTTATAAATCAATTGAAATTGATGCACCAGATGGTATTAGATGGAGAACTGATACCGAACAGGTACGTGTCCGTATACAGTAAATAGACAAGAATAGAATGTGTGAGAAAAAGGAGCGAAAAGATATGGGTAAATATTTCGGTACAGATGGTGTCCGTGGCATTGCAAACCAAGAATTAACACCAGAATTAGCGTTTAAACTTGGCCGTTGTGGCGGTTATGTTTTAACAAAAGACTCAGAAGAAAAGCCAAGAATATTAGTTGGTAGAGACACTCGTATATCTGGAGAAATGTTAGAGGGTGCATTAATCGCGGGTATTCTTTCAGTTGGTGTTGAAGTCATGCGTCTTGGGGTTATTTCAACACCAGGTGTCGCATACTTAACTAAAGCATCTGGTGCTCAAGCAGGTGTGATGATTTCAGCTTCACATAACCCAGTTGAAGATAACGGAATTAAGTTTTTCGGCTCTGACGGATTTAAATTATTAGACGCTCAGGAAGATGAAATTGAAGCACTATTAGACTCAGAAGACGAATTACCACGCCCTGTCGGTGGAGAGATTGGCCAAGTCATGGATTACTATGAAGGTGGCCAGAAATACTTACAACACTTAAAACAAACCATAGACCAGGACTTTGATGGTGTCAAAATCGTCTTAGACTGTGCTCATGGAGCGACATCGCCACTTGCTTCTCACTTATTTGCGGATTTAGAAGCGGATATTATGGCAATCGGTTCTTCACCAGACGGTTTGAATATTAATGATGGTTATGGTTCTACCAATCCTGATAAATTACGCGAGACTGTCATTGAACAAGGTGCGGATCTTGGGTTAGCTTTTGATGGAGATGGGGATCGCTTAATTGCGGTTGATGAAAAAGGTAATATCGTAGATGGCGATAAAATTATGTTTATATGTGGTAGCTACTATAAGAAGCAAGGTCGATTAAAGAAGGATACTGTTGTAACCACGATTATGAGTAATATTGGGTTGTACCGTGCTTTTGATGAATTAGAGATTTCTACGGTTAAAACGAAAGTCGGTGACCGTTATGTGATGGAAGAAATGCGTAAAAATGGGTATAACTTAGGTGGAGAGCAATCAGGCCATATCATTTTCTTAGATCATAACACGACTGGAGATGGAATGTTATCCGCTCTACAATTAGTTAATGTGATGCAAGAGACAGGAAAATCTTTATCAGAGCTTGCGGGAGATATGACGAAGTTCCCACAGGAGCTTAAAAATGTTCGTGTGACTGACAAGAGTGCCGTAACGGACAATGAAAAAGTCAAAGATGAAATTGACCGAGTGGAAGCAGAGCTAGGTGATAAAGGTCGAGTACTCGTCCGTCCGTCAGGTACAGAACCTGTTGTGCGTGTTATGGTTGAGGCTCCGACAAAAGAAGATTGTGAGAAATATGTTAATCAAGTCGTTGAAGTAATCGAAGAAACACTCGGCATGTAATATCATAAAATATGTATGAGGCATAGGGTTATAATGCCCTATGCCAATTTTAATCATAACAGGCTATTTGTTAATAAAATGTAATTGACCAGGATTAGACAAATCAAGTAAAATATTAATTGTCCTGTTTGAAATGGACGCCATTCAAGAATGGAAAGGAGCGTAGAAGGTCATAATAATTTAAAGCGCCAGGACTATTTCTATGAACGGTATTATTAGAAATAGTTGACGAGGAGAAGGTTTCATCGAATGATCGGCGGGTGCCTTCCAGCTGCTAGTCATCTCAGCTGAATGTTTTAGTTGAAAACATAGAGGCAACTCTATGCACAACCAACTTAAACAAGATGACACTAAATATAGAATACGAGAAAGGGGCAAGCGAATGCCCCTGAATACAACAGGAATTTGTTTGCCTCTTTCACGTTTAGGAGGTAACACAACATGTGTGGAATTGTTGGATATATTGGTCATGAAGACGCAAAGGAAATTCTTTTAAAAGGACTAGAAAAGTTAGAGTACCGTGGATATGATTCAGCGGGGATTGCGGTACGTTCAGAAAACGATCTAAACGTATTTAAAGTAAAAGGACGTATTGCCACATTGCGTGAAGCGGTTGATGAGAACGTTCAAGCTACAACAGGAATCGGTCATACACGTTGGGCGACTCATGGTGAGCCAAGCGAGACGAATGCTCACCCTCACCAAAGTTCTACTGAAAGATTCACTTTAGTTCACAATGGGGTTATTGAAAACTACCAAGAACTTAAAAGTGAATATCTTGAAGGTGTGAACTTTGTAAGTGAAACAGACACTGAGGTCATCGTACAGTTAATTGAAAAGTTTGCCCAAGAATTAGGTAACACGCTTGAAGCATTCCGCAAGACGGTTAGCTTATTACACGGTTCTTATGCGTTAGCTGTATTAGACTCAGAAAAGCCTGAGGAAGTATATGTGGCTAAAAATAAAAGCCCGTTACTAGTTGGCTTAGGCGATAACTTTAACGTTGTAGCAAGTGATTCTATGGCGATGCTACAAGTCACAGATCAGTTCGTGGAATTAATGGATGAAGAAGTGGTCATTGTTAAACAAAACAGTGTGGAACTTCAAAAGTTAGATGGGACACCTGTTGAACGTGAGCCATTTACAGCTGAAATCGATGCGAGCGACATCGAAAAAGGCACTTATCCTCATTTCATGTTAAAAGAAATTGACGAACAGCCTTTTGTTATGCGTAAAATCATCCAAAAATACCAGGATGACAATGATGATATTAAACTCGATGAAGATATTCGCCAAGCGATGAGAGAATGTGACCGTGTATATATTATTGCAGCTGGCACAAGCTATCACGCTGGATTAATCGGAAAAGAATTTTTAGAGAAGATTGCGGAAGTACCAACAGAAGTACACGTAGCAAGTGAATTCTCATATAACTTCCCACTATTATCTGAAAAACCACTATTCGTGTTCATTTCACAAAGTGGTGAAACAGCAGACCTACGTTCAGTATTAGTGGAAACCAATAAATTAGGACACCCAGCACTAACAATTACAAACGTGCCGGGATCAACCCTTTCTCGTGAAGCAGACTATACGTTACACTTACATGCAGGGCCAGAAATTGCCGTTGCATCAACGAAAGCCTATACCGCACAAATGGCCGTATTAGCGATTCTTGCAGTTGATACAGCACGTGCCAAAGGCTTAACTTTAGGCTTCGATCCAATGAAAGAACTAGGGATCGTCTCAAGCGCAATGGAAGCTTTATGCGATCAAAAAGACGTATTCGAGCAAATCGCTCGCGACTATCTGTCAACCACTCGCAATTGTTTCTTCATCGGACGTGGCTTAGACTACTACGTTGGATTAGAAGGTGCGTTAAAACTTAAAGAGATCTCTTATATTCAAGCTGAAGGATTTGCTGGAGGAGAGCTTAAGCACGGTACGATTGCATTAATCGAAGACGGTACACCAGTGATTGCTCTTGCAACACAAGAGCACGTGAATAGCTCAATTCGAAGCAATGTACAAGAGGTTGTGACACGCGGAGCTAATGACTGTATCATTAGTTTAGAAGGACTCGATCGTGAAGGCGATGCATTTGTCATCCCGAACGTTCACTCACTTCTAACACCGTTAGTGTCGGTATTACCGTTACAGCTAATCTCATACTACGCAGCCCTACATCGTGACTGTGACGTCGACAAACCGAGGAATTTGGCTAAGTCGGTGACGGTGGAGTAATTTAAAAACTTAAAATAGCTGATGTTATCTCCCTGTAACTCACTCCTTCCCCACGTAACTTTGTTCTTCCCTGATGGAACTTAGTTGGTATCGGAGTAGAAAAAAGAGGGTGGAGAGAAGAACGGAAGCACACAATGTTCCAATGCTTTTTCAATCAAATATCAATCGGTTTTTCAATCAAATATCAATCAGAATTCGGGGCGGGTCCAGTAGGATTTCGTCCCTTTTTCTTTTTCCCAATACGGGAGAAAGTCCTCCAATCCCTGCCAATCGTGGTTTCTGGCAGTGTCCAATCCCTTTCCAGTTGTTATCCTAACTGTATCAATCCGAAGGATTTCCATTCACTTTTCGTGTCTTTTTCAATAGCTTTTCCAATAAGTTTTATCACTTTTTCCAGTCTTTTCTCTTAATTCTTCCTTCTATTCCGGGAAGAACTTAGTTATAATGGCGGAATATTCTATACAAGCCAGAACAGAAAAAAGAGGGAGAAATCGGGTGTTTTGGGGAAGAACTAAGTTCCATTGCCATAAGGGAGAAAAGAGGGGATAACTGTTGGGGGGGAAGGGATTGAAGGGGATTTAGGCGGATACCAACTAAGTTACAGATACATATAGTAGAGGGAAGAAAAGAAATGAATCAAGATGAAGGCAGAATTGCTAAGGTCGAATTACTGCAAATGAGATTTGGCATAGAGCCTAATTGAAATTGTAATATATTTTTTAGAAGTAGTAGCTATGAAATGAAGGAAGTCCAGTCAGTTGATATGTTTCTTCAAACGAATCACATCTAAGCGGTAACTTGGTTGGAGAGAGAATTGTAGATCAATAATAAACTCTTAGCAACCATAATAAACTCTTGCTACTCCCAACACCAATTCCGTAGTAATAAACATTTGCTTATTTCAATATAGATCCAAT
The DNA here is from genome assembly GCF_900110685.1 of Piscibacillus halophilus. Lineage (GTDB taxonomy): Bacteria > Bacillota > Bacilli > Bacillales > Alkalibacillaceae > Piscibacillus > Piscibacillus halophilus. The sequence continues at coordinate 61,336 of NZ_FOES01000011.1, read as the reverse complement.
AATTTCTCGGGTTTTCCTCATCAGGAGCCCGAGTTTTTTATGTCTATTCCAATAGCTTTTCAATACAGTTATGTTCCTAAATCCTTGTCATTACTGGGTTTATCCAATATCCAATTCAATAATAAATCCACATATTAATTAGGTGACCTTTAATAATTCTACTCATATAAATCCCCTCCTACTCCTATAATCGAATGAACGGGTAAACAGGGGGTGTACTTATTAAAAATTTATATTAAATTAACGTAACTATACAAAAGGATCTTATGAGAGAGGAGTTCTCTAAACTTTCTAGTCCCTTCATTATTCTTCGATTGTTAATTTAATCTCTTGGTATAGCTCTAAGTTAATCTCCAGGTGTTCTTTTAACTTTGTTCTTGTATACTAATGATAGGAGAATAGGAAAATGGAGTTTGTGAATAAATGTACTTAAACTAACGGGGCAAAGAGTTGAAGAAGGAAGTTCAATTTACTGGGGGGATATTATTGACAATTACTAAGAATAACGGTTTCAAATTTCTCGATTTTCTTGTAGTGAAAGAAACTGAAGTATATGATTATCACCGACTGGCAGGTTCTTATTCAGTAATAAAATGTAATAATAAATATCTTATATGTTATAACACATTGAGAAAGCAATGGGAATTGCCAGCAGGACAAAGGGAGGAGAATGAAACACCAAAGGCTTGTGCTATAAGAGAACTTTACGAAGAAACTGGTCAGAACGTTTCGGATTTAGAATTTAAGGGTCTGTTAAAAGTAAAAAACGTAACCAAGAATGAAATTAAGTATAATCCTGTTTATTTTACTACTCTTGAAAAACTGCAACCATTTCAGAAAAATAATGAAACGTCGGCAATAAACCTATGGGACTTAAAGCAACAGATTGGTTACATAGATGAAGTAGATATTAAGATATTTGATTATATAAAATAAAATTTGATTTTCTTATTGAGTTAACGGGTGCTTTTCTTAAAGAAGGAGAAGTACCTTCTTTGTTGAAGTTATTTAACTAAAGGGGTAGAATTAGTTTAACAAGAATCTCGTGAAGGTTATAATAAAATTGAAAGTTATAGAATTGTGGGGGAAAATCATTGATAAAAGGATTATATGAAGCACATTTACCAGTAAGTGATTTAAATCGTTCAATAGAGTTTTATACTGACCTAGGACTTGAACTTGATCATACCGTTGAGAATAGGTTGGCATTTTTATGGATTGAAAAAGATAAGAGTTGGTTGGGTTTATGGAAAAGCGATAGAGTAGAACTTGAATACCATCCATCTATAAGACATATAGCTTTTCAAGTTTCATTACAAGGACTAAAGGAATCGGTAACTTGGTTAAAGAACAAAGGATATAAACCTAGAGAGGCTTTTGGATTTAAGCCAGTGGAACCTTTTGTTATGCCTCACGAAGATTATGCACACGCTAAAATTCATTTTAATGATCCTGATGGTAATAGTTTAGAATTTATTTGTAAAATAGATAATCCCAAAAACATAACAGATCGTATGTATTTAAGTGAGTGGGAAGAAATAAATAAATAATAAATTATTTCATCTTCAACTAAAGGGTGCGTTAATGAAAGATGAAATAAGATTAACTAACTGCATTAAATTTATACAAATTAAGGCTGGATCTATATGATTCAGTCTTTTCTTGTTCGTCTTATTGTTGAGGCGACAAAAAGGGAGGAGCATCTCCCTCCTCCTGTTCTAATTCAGATCTATCCCGAAATTTTATTCAATAGAGAACATTGGTGATTCACCCAAATTCAACCAAATAAGTATCAATTTGAATAGGATCGTAAATCCCTCTTTCTATGAAGTACCCTAAAATATTGTCAAAGACAGAATTTTCTTCTGCTAATGTAAGTCCGGCTCTTCTAAGCAATTCATTAGTTTCTTCAATATTTAATCGTAATGCAATTGCAAGGCAAAGAAGTTTTTGTTTTGATGGGTTTATTTTGTTTTTTATAACTTTATTTTTATAAAATCGGTCAATACCAAACTTTTCAAGGTCAACAGAAAAGCTCTTATTCCGTTCATTTAAAAGCGACTCCACATACTCTCCGAGTGTATAAGTGTTTTTCACCCTTTTGATCCTTTGTTTTAAAGCTCCAAAGATACCTTTACCATAATAAGTATCCACAGGCGGTGATGATGGACTATATACCGTAGTTGAGTCATTAGCAAGGAACTGTCTTTTTAGGGCTGTAGCTGCTTTATTTAGACCATTGTCTCTAATGTATAATTTTAATTCAGCTATAGTCTGTTGGTCTAATGTTTTGTTCATGAAATTCCTCCCAAAATTCTAAATGTGACTTGGAACGTCACCTTTTAATTCAATTGCCTATATATAATAGAATCATAAACAAAAGAAATAGGAGGAATCGAAATGAGTACACAGATGGAAGTAAACAAATTAGATAATGGTTATGGAAGTGCAATTAAAGTAATAGAAGCAGGACATGCATTTATATGTAGGGTGGCTAATTGGAGTCTAATCTTCGTCAAAATGAATCAGGTTGGAACAGGCTTTAAAGTGGTTTACTATGATCCATTGAATATGGATTATTATGACCAAAACATAAATAAATCGACATTTCATGCGGTATATGAAGAGATGTATAAACCTGTGGTCAGTGAGTACTTTGAGATTATAGGTGCTGGTAATATTGAAACGGTTGATGATATTGAGAGAATCGTGGCTGCTTTACCTGTTACAGATATAGGAGCTGATCATGATAAGATAAGGAGATTTATTGATACGAAAAAGTTGCGTTTTCCAACAAGAAAAGCAAGTTTTGTACTATTTCCAAAGGTTACAAAAGAAGATTCAAAGAAGAAACAAAAGTGTAGCAGCGATAGTAATTGATTCGTTAGGTGATTTTATAAAACAGTATGATAAATATGGAGAAAATGAAATTACTATGGAGGTCCAAGAGGTTAATGCAAAAGTGATGGAAATGGACTTAGTGGAGTACATTAAGAAAGTCTTAGAAAGTAATGGATTTATATCAGAAAAGATAGGATTTAACTTTGGGGATGGACATTGGGTGACTGTATATGTAAAAGAATAGATAAATAAATCATTTATGCACTTAAAAGGATTTGCATTAGCATCTTCCAAGCGTATTAAACACCAATTCAGGCTGGATTCCATGGCGAGTCCAGTTCTTTTTTATACCAATATCCCTCTATTTCCTTAGAAATTTCGACCCATAGGATTCAGATTCATATAGTACATATCCAACGTATCGCTATTCCCTATTCAGTAGTTTCCTAACTGTAAAAGCATTTAAAGTTATGCTACAATACTTCATTTTTATCCTATGTTTTTAAGGGGAAAAAGTAGTTATCGAAAGAGAAAACACCTCGAAACGCTCGACCAGCTACCTATTGACTACTATCTAGATAAAAAAATATCGAAAATTCCTTATCCTTTGACTATAGGAAAAGGTATATAGGAAGAGGTCTTTGGGCATAATAATTAAGTTTGTATAAAAGTATTTATCCTGGCAATACTCTGTATTACAAATACTTGTAAAAGGAGTATGAATAAAGGATATATGACTATTAAATGGACACGGACATTGGTTGAAAGCAAAATGGGCGATGGCGATGGGTACAAACTTATGGAAATTATTAGGGGTAAGAAGGCTACTCATTTTATAATTAACTGTCCAAACGAAATACACCCTCCACAAGAAATTAGTACAAGAACTTTCTCTAGGAGAATAGAAAAAGGGGAAAAGTTATGTGATATATGTACTGGTAGAAAACATCACAATTTCAATAAGATCATGCCGAAGGAAAAGCTATATAAGTTGTATGTGGTAAAAAATATGAGTAGTGCAAAAATTGCCGAATCATTAGGAAAGGAAGTAACCAGGCAACATATTAATTATCTATTAAGAAAGTACGGTATCCCAAGAAAGCAGAAACATCAAAATAGAAAGAGACCACTTCAAGAAAAAATTTCAAAGGATGACCTTTATTATCTTTATATAATAGAGCAAAAGAGCCAAGCAGAAATAGCAAAAGAATACAATGTTAACTCTAGGAGTATTAGTTATTTAATGAGTATTTATGGAATTAAATCAAGAGGTAAAACAGAGGCCAATAATTGATTTTCGGGCTTTTTATCGGGCATTTGAACTGGCTTATTCTTTATCTTATTCTGGCTCTTCTCTCTGGCATTTAAGACCTTCGGTCTTTCGTTACAGATTTAAGGAGGAAGGATGTTTGGCGGTGCAAAAGGGGGGAGAAAGGCATGAGTAAAAGCATGAAAAATTCCTATCCTTTCTTCTTAACCCTTATCTCTATTTTGTAAAACTAGGGGAGAAACAGATAGCCTTGATTTTCTATACATAAATCCAAATTTCATAGGAAAAGGCTTTGGAAAGAAATTGTGGAATTACGTCATTCAAACAGCGCGGGAATTAGGAATAAAGAGCTTCACTATTGATAGTGACCCTAATGCGAAAGGCTTTTATGAAAAAATGGGCGCGAAAAAAATTAGTGAAAACCCGTCTACTGTTTTTGAGGGTCGTATGCTGCCATTTATGAGGTTTACTATTGAAGATTAAGTTTATTTGTTCTTGAACTGCAATTAAATAAGCATAAATGTGAAATTGCACTAAAAATAAAGAAGTATTCACATATAATTTAGGACTTAGAAAAATTCTAAGTCCCTTTAACATTCTAAACCTCTTGTTGAGCTAGAAATCTCAAATATAACAAGTCATTTAAAATAGCTACCAATTTTTCCAACGTCCTTCTGGATCAACATTAGCAAGTCGAACCCATCCATTTTGAACTTTTTCTCGAAATACAGAATCCTCTTTTAGTAATCGTTCTACATATTCGTTAGGGGCTTGGATGACAATCAGCAATCGAAGAGGAGAATGATAGGCTTCGTCATCTGATTTCATGACGGATTGCCAAGGTAATCCAGCTAATAAGTCACTCCCATTCCCCTGCATCACACCGATACCCGAAGTAACGGTTTGAGTAGCTTTATTTCCACTTCCATAATAATGAGGTGCTACCGTGGAAGCATAATATTGCAGGTTAATCCATTGGGATACGGTGCCTGGGCCTGCCATGATGTTAGCTAAGAGATCTCCGTTTTCATCCTGTTTCCAATCATAATTATGAAGGAAGGCTCTACCTTCCAAGTCACATTCCTTAGTTAGCTCACGTTGTCCGATAATAAAAGCAGCATTACGAGCTAACCCCCATTCGGGACGTACTTCACTCCAATCTGTCGCAAATCGGTGTGCCTCAGCAGTCGGTTTATTAAGTTTCCGTTTAAAATTAGGTAATTGGGACAGACGCTCGGCATTTGCATGTTCGCTCACTTTCGGCATAATAGCTTGGATACGATCAAATGCCTCTTTTGCTGCTTCGGAAAGTTCGGGAATATAAATCCATTCTAATTCGTCTACTGTTGTTTTATGCTCAGCTGCTACGAAAACAGTGTCTTCAGGGATTTCAATTCCTTCAGATGAAAGCTCTTCTCTTACCTCTGGAAGGTTACATAAAGTAGCTAACACCTTAGCGTTAAATCCACCAGCCGCTCCACCACAGGCACCACATTCGAGAGCAGAAGCATAAGGGTTGTTTGTGCTCTGACTGCCATGGCCGCAAATTACGACTAGTGGTGCAAAATTAGCTGTTAGCCCCATCAACTTTAATGCTTGGTTCACATATTTCACTTTTTCTTCTTTAGAAAAACCAACCGGTAATTCTTCTTCAGTGTTATGAACATGATCAAGTGATAGTTTTGTATTAGGTTTACGTAACCATGACTCACGAAGCTTATGAATGAAAGGGTCTGCACTTCTTGGTGTAAAGCTACGTGCTACCATTTGTAGAGTAAGCCACGGTCCACTGAGTTCAGGTAAAAGTAGACTCGAAAGTACATTCTGCTTCATATTTTTAAATGTATTACTTAAAGAGTTAACGATTTTCTTACGTTGTTGATAGGAATTAAATGCATTTTCCTCTGCCAACTCTTTAATTTTGTTTTGAGGCTTGAGTATAACAGGTAAGGAAGAATGACTGTGTTTATTCCCGAGTTCACAAGTTGCTATAGGTAAGCCAAAGAAACCGGCGATTCCTATTGTTTCAAATGGACCTTCTTTTTCAAGTTGACGACGAAAAGGTTCTGAACGTACATCAATACAGAATGCTAATTGAGCTAATGTCGATTTTTTATCGTTGGTCTGAGACTGTTTAAAGTTGATCTTTTGGATCAATCGATTGGTATAAGTGAGTTCCCAAGCTTCAAGCCAAATTTTTCGGCGAACTATATCGTCAAATTGATAGGCTAAAGTTAAATATTCGTTTTGTTCAGAAACGGACATATTGGACCATTCCTCAATTGAAAGACCTCCCCAATGGACCCAAGATGCTAAAAGGTGGCCAATCGACACTTTATTTTCAGGAATTGGTTTAGAAATCGGTAAGTAAGGTTTCATAAGAGCATATTCCATAGAAACTCGTACTGCTAAATACTCAGTTAAAAGTTTCTGTTCATGGTTCGATTGTTGTGAGCGCCAAAGCATCATTCCTGCCCATCCAGGTAAGGAAAGTAAATGGCCTTCTAGATAACTTTGTAGTTGTGATTCAGGTATTTCTAATGCATATAGCGCTTTTTTTAATGCAGATTTAGCGTCTTGTGGAAAATCTTTTAAACTGTCACGTTGTTTTTTACTCAGTGCTGGATCATACTGAGTGAGACGTTTCCATGCACGATAGAAGCCGTCCTCACGGTTTGGCATTTTCCAACCTGCTTGGGAATCATCAAGATATAATTTACACCACTTGATGACATGGTAATCGAGAATATCGAGTAATCTTTCACTATCTTGACCTTTTATATGCGAACTTATCGGCTGCATAGAGCCATGATCGATATTATTTGTATTTAGTTCACTAAATTCCTCTGCCAATTTCTCTAACTCATGTGATGATAACAGGTTAGAAGGTAAGGAATCTAATTTTAATGCAGAATGGCAAAAATGTTCTACTTTATCCTGAGAGATATTAAAGGATTGTGAGTCAAGCCAACGCTGTAGGCTTTCTTTCACAAAGGATTCATCTATTTCACCTTTACGCTTTGCCGAAAGGATCATAGAAACACTTGGGTATATATCAACATCACGAGTATGTTTTAACCAACCCGCAACTTGGTCAAAAGATTGCTTTTCAAGTCCCATCCACGGATTACGTGCTGCGAATGTAGAAATTGGCCAAAGAGGTGCAATCACTTGTCTAGCTGATTCAATGATTACGTCAAAATCACTATTTTGAAAGCCAATATTTGTATCCTCCTTTGTTGCGTTTTCATTTTTTAATACGGATGTTACGCTCATCACTTATTACCTCCTTGTTCCAAATTTTGTATAAAGTAGTTAGGATGGGGGTCTACTGCCCTTGGTTTTGCTTCACCTAACTTTAATAACCAAAGATAAAGAACAGTGAAGGAAATTGAAGAACGATTACGAGCAACCCAAGGACCTATAGCACTACCAAATACTAAAAGACTGACGACAATCAATACAATTGACATTGGAGGCTGAGCACTTTCATAAAAGATGGTGTCTAACCAGTTATAAAAAAGGTGACTAATGATGAAATAAACGCCTGCAACACTTCCTAATATGAATAAACCAGCAATTCTACCAATTTTACCTTCTCCAAAAGCAATAAGCTGTGTCCAAGAGAGGGACAACGACCAACCTAAGATGATCGCACTAATCAACTGATACCCCTCTCCAGGAGCCATGAGCCAAAAAGCAACCCCTACTATTAAACCTAAAGCCCGGCCTGCCAGGATCCATAAGTAGGATAGATTTTCATTAACACGATTCGATGCTTCAAAACGACGGACTGCTGAACCAGCTTGTAAAAACAGGGTAGCTTTGAATAAACCGTGTAAAATAAGATGAATAATGGCGGCTATATACGCACCTAATGCACACTGAATGAGCATAAATCCCATCTGTCCAATCGTGGATCCGACTAACTGACGTTTATAGTCAACCTGGACTAAACTAATTCCTGATCCAATCAATACAGAAATACTGGAAAGAATAAGCAATGCAATCGATGCAATATCTCCATTAAAGAGAGGCGAAAATCGAGTAAGCATGATCCCGCCTACATTGACTAACCCAGCGTGCATAATAGCAGAAACCGGAGTCGGAGCAACAACAGACTCAATTAACCACCTTTGGAAAGGAAATTGGGCTGCAGGAATGATTACGGCTAATACAATTAATAAATTAATTCCTGTACTTTCCCAACCTTGGATTTGGGCTAAATTTTCATTTGTTAATGCTAATGATAATTGCCATTGGCCTGTAACTTGAAAAAGCCAAATTACTGCAATTAATAAGGATAGCCAACTTACTGCGAGTAAACGACCAGTCACCTTGGCTGCTTCACTAGCGACTTTCCACTGATTGTTTATTTTTATAAGGAAAGTTAAACCAATGAGAGTTGCTCCCCAGAATGTCACTATCAAGCGAAGATCACTACTTAACCATGCCACTGAAGCAACACATGTCGTGAATGTAAAAAACAAAAAATACTTTCGATAAGAGCGATCTCCCATTAGAAAGCGTACAGAAAATCGTTGAATGATTAATCCAATTGAAAGAACAAAGAAAGCCATTAACCAAGCTAAAGAATCCAAGTGCCAAGGTCCAATATGATCATTAATACCATTAATAGTCGTATTAGCAAAAGCTAATAGGGAAACCAACGGCGGTAAAGTCACGATCCCAATATGAAGGCGAACAAAACTCAAGGGTACTCGTGGGTGTAAATACAATAGTCCACTTAGCCCAGAAGCTATAAGCATAATAAAAAATAATGTTAACAATGATAACGAACTGAGTGAAACTAACATCAAGTATTCTCCCCTCAAAGTAATATAAATATTTCATTAAATATCTTTATAAAAAGTCATACATATTATTTGTCCATTACATGCTTAAGTGAATTGGAATATTTTTACAATAAAAAACCGACAACTTCAAAACTTCAATGATGATTTAAAATCATTGAACTTTGGAAATTGTCGGTTTCACTTCAACTAACTTTCAGTAAGTTTTTTGAAGAGCTCCCTTTATATAGGTCAAATCAATTTTATTTGATTTTTTTATGTAAGTCAAAGAAAAATAAGTTTATGTCAATTTTACCATTTAAACTTTTTTAGGTTAATTTTTTTTGTAAATCACTTGATAATTTAAATACAATTAGACGTTCGCCGTTTTTTGTACTAATATCTGTGTGAAATGTTGTCACTTCTTCACCCGTTAGTTCCTTTATTAATTGACTGAGATCTTGTCGACCTGATTCAACTAAACTGGAACGGGTATTTTTGATAGAGATAGCCCCATCAGTTGTTTTACAGACTCTATATTCAGCGGGGGTTAAAATACCTTGTAATGTAACAATAATCATATCTCTTAGAATATCAGTTTTGACGGAGACTGGTCCGCGCCCGAGGAAGTCTTTTTCCCATTGTGTTAACTTCTGGCTTATTTCGGCCTCTAATGACCCTTTTGTTTTTTTGGAAAGGTCCATAAGTATTATTCTCCTCCTAAACAAAACAAAGATATACTTTACCCTTTATCAAAATAGGATAGATAAAGTATACCCGACAAATCATAATCTTAACCTAAAACATCTAAAGGGACTTTTTTATCAAGTTACCTTATAAAATAACTGGACACTAAAGTCCTTAATGTGAAAAGGTTAATATTAATAATCTTTCGAATGTCTTATTTAATTGTAAATTGAAAAAATATTAACGTCAATATACTTCTAGAATTTAGATGATTTTCCCTCTTTTCTTTGCATCTGCATCCAATCCTGTTCCTATCGCTATACCGATGCTCATTCCAATAGGCATCCCGAGTGCAACATTGTCAAAAAGGAGCAAACCTATTGGGATTCCCAAACTTATCCCAACAGACATAAAGATTGTCATATAATAATTTTCAGAGGTTAAATGGTGTGTTTTTTGTAAATGCGAGGTCACCTGGTTTGTTTTTGTATTGTGATTTTTATAATCTTCTTTGGTGAATTGATGAACTTGAGATGAAATATTTTCAAAATGATTCTCCAACTCAACCAAATACTTCTGGCATTCTTCACAATTGGTAGAAAATGAGTCTAACCTTTTGATGATTCGTATGTATTTGTCCAATTCAAGTTTAGTGACTGTTTTTTCGTCTACGTCATGCTTCATCTCTTCTATATTTTTGATTAATTCTTCTACACGTTCGGGATTCACGGTCTAGCCTCCTAAATGTCCATTATAAGTTGAGAATCTATACTTAGAGTATACCCTAGCGAAATAGAAAGTAGATTGAATAACTTTTCTCTTATATTAACATAGTTACGATTAGTAAATAAGAAGAGCATCATGCTTAAAACCTTATGAAACTTAAATGGTAGTTATAACGTAAGAATAATATAATTTACTAATAGTTAGGCAGGTTATAAAAATGGATGATAGATTGCAACGAATCGTGGATGAAATTTATGAGAAATTTGGATTAACATCATACGTATTGAAGCGTCATCATTTAGATCGACAAGTGGATTGTTTTCAAAATACTTATTACACATTAACAACAGAATGGTTTCCGTTTGGTGTAGAAGAACCAGAAGATGGTTCTAATCCAACTGGTACGGCTGTCATTGAAGTAAATATTCATACGAAACGAGTGTGTTCAGCCGTTTTTGTTCAAGAAACAACTTATGCTGATGGTGTGCAGTTTCCAGATCAAAGGTTGGATACGATTGTATCTTGGATAGAAGATGAAACGGGCCTTACATATGGTGAACAATTTTGTTTGGAAAAAGAAGAGCCTGGTAATTATTTATTTTATTCGTGTTGGCAAGGGATTATAACATCTCCAGTCGGTTCAATAAAGGTTAAGCTTAACTCTGATAACTGTTTGTTGTTTTTTCCATCATTGAGCCTTTTCCTTTAAAGGAATTAATCGAAAGAGATACTTTTATGTTGGAAATAGACCAATTAGAGGAGACAATTTATAAACAATGTCTGTTGCTCGATTACCCAGATATGAATCATGAGACTATTACACCTATTTACGGTTTTGAAGAGGTCTATATTACGAATAAAGGTAAGGAAACTGTATCAATCATACAGGCTCATCCAGCTAGTGTGGTAATAGACTATATCGTAACTTGGGATACGTTAAGTCCATTTTCGTATCGAGAAGAGGAGTTACTTGTAAAACAGGACATTACAGTTGAAGAAGCTTGGAGTAAAGAACCGAGTCCAGATACAAAACCAATCACAGAAGAAGAGAAGCTAGAGGCTATAAAACTAACACGTCAATTTTTAAGTAATTTATATAATGAAGATTCAGGTCGATGGTCTTTGAAAACATTGCACCGTGAAAATGGTTTTATCTTAGCGACTTTAAATCTTGTTAACGATCCATTTCAACTAGGTATACCTAGGAAGTTGGTCATATTTATTAACGCAGAACAACAAAAGGTGATAAATTATATAGATAATAAGTTTTTTCAAGATGTGTTTGCTTCGTACGAGCGTATAGGAAATGTGAAACTCAGTCAAGAAGAAGCTTATAACCTGTTAAAACCTTATATAACCCTCACGCCACGTTACGTTTATCAATCGAACTTGAAGAAGTATGTACTCTGTGGAAAGTTAGACTGTGACATTGGCATTAATGCAACTAATGGAAAAATACAATACTTTGATTAAATAACAGGGATGGAGGATTCACATGGAATGGGGTATTATTCTATTTCTATTAAGCATGTTTTTTACCATGTTTTTAAGAGTCATGCACTTAGAAAGTAAAGTGACAGCACTCGCAAATCAACAGAAGCGTATTGAACAACAAGTCGATTTACCTGAACATCCTGTTTATGAGGATATTCGTGTTAAAATTCGAGAGGGTAAAGAGGCTAAAGCGGTGAAATTAGCACGAAAGACATTTGGATTATCGTTAATAGAAGGAAAACAACTTATCGATGAGTTGAGAAATGAAGCCCTAAATCAGGGGACATCCTCATCGAAATAATCCAGATGTTCCACATTATTTCTGCTACAGCTGTTGCAAATTGTACGTGGCATGCTGTGATGGCTAGAATACCATAATAAATAACCACCTCAAGAATCACTTTCGATTCATGATGTGGTTTTGTGTTCATGACGAATTAATTTATTTTCTTGTGATTCATAAGCTCCATAATCATTTGACCTACCATGTGATTATCATGGAGACCGTGGAATAGTTCAGATTGTGGGCCATAAGCGTAAATATTTACATCGACGCCATCATGGCCACCGGTTGTCCAGCCAGTGCCTGATCTTTTATTGAATATTTCTTCAATCGCGTTATCGATTTCAGTTTCATCCTCTGTTTCAGCTGCTTCTTGTACGGATTGGACTTCATCTGAGTTTAAGTCAAAATCAATATATTCGTTTAATACTTGATCTACGTCTTGTCCTTCAACTATTTTTTCAGCCATGAAGTCAGGGGTGCGTTTAGCTGCTGAGATAGGAGTAGGGTCGAATTGATATTCGCCATCAATTCCTAAAGTTAATCCACCCGTGGAGTGATCGGCGGTTGTGACTACAAGAGTATGTGGATCTTCTTTGGCATATTCAATAGCTACTTCAAAAGCTTTTTCAAAGTCTCTCATCTCGCTCATCGCTGCGACGATATCATTATCATGTCCTGCCCAATCAATCTGACTGCCTTCAACCATGAGGAAGAATCCGTCTTTATTCTGACTTAGCCGCTCAAGAGCTGCATTGGTCATTTCTTCTAAGGAAGGTTGATTTTCAGGACGATCAATGGCATAGTCTAATCCAACAGGAGCGAATAATCCGAGTACTTGGTTATTTTGATCGCTTAAAAGTTCTTCTTTAGTGGTGACATAACTATAGCCATCTTGTTTAAATTCTCCTGCTAAGTTTCGGTCATCTCGTTCGAAATAATCTGTACCGCCACCTAATAAGACATCGATTTTGTGTTCACCATTGATCATTTCATCAAAATAATCGTCTGCGATCTCATTATAGTTGTGTCGGGATTCATCATGAGCTCCAAAAGAAGCTGGTGTTGCATGGTTGATTTGTGATGTGGACACAAGCCCAGTAGATTTTCCTTGTTCTTTGGCTATTTCAAGAGCTGTTGGAACTTCATGAGTCTCCATATCCACTGCAATAGCACCATTATATGTTTTAATACCAGAAGATAATGATGTCGCTGCAGCGGCTGAATCAGTGATGCTTTCTTCTTTGTCCCATGAATAAGTTTTTTGCATTCCAACAAAGTAATCATCGAATGCTGTATTTTCCATGTAAGGTGTGGATGGGTCATCTTTTAAATAACGATAAGCTGTATTATAAGCAGGCCCCATGCCATCACCAATTAAAAAGATGATATTTTTAATCTTAGATTGTCGGTTTTCGCCACGATCCGCTGTTACATTATCATTTGTTAAAGAGAAGCTAGAATAAATCGTTCCTACCAAGGCTCCTATTACGACTACCGTGAATATTTTTTTGAGAAACGTTCTTTTAAACAAACTATTTCCTCCCTTAGAGATTGATCATGTAACATTGGCCAATTAGGAAGTTTCATTATTAACAAAAATTGTGCACAATTTTTAAAAGAACCTCCCTTTAATTTTGATTGTATAATAGAGTTTCAATAGACTCTATAACCTTAGTAAACTATTTACATAACTTTTACATAATGATTTTTGAAGTGAAACTATGGACATATTAAATGGAATATTAAGTCATTTGAATGGTATGATGAATTTAAGTATAAATACGGAGGGTGATTCAAAGATGAAACAAGTAACACCTTTTTTGATGTTCCAAGATGGAAATGCGGAAGAAGCGATGAATTTTTATACGTCACTTATTGAGGATTCGGAAATAACAAGTATTTCTCGGTTTGGCTCTGAAGGTCCTGGGGAAGAAGGGAAGGTATTTCAAGCAACTTTTTCTCTAAAGGGTCAGGAATTTATGTGTTTTGACAGTTTTATTAAACATAATTTCTCTTTCACACCATCGTTCTCAGTCTTTTTAACATGCGATACAGAAGAAGAGCTAGATGAGTTATTCGAAAAGCTAAGTGAAGGTGGAGAAGTATTAATGCCATTAGATAACTACGGGTTTAGTCAAAAGTTTGGATGGGTTAATGACCGATTCGGTATTTCGTGGCAGATTAACCTTCCATAAGAAGGTCATAGTCACCAATTCTGAAGTAATTAATTTTATGAATTAAAGATAGTACGAGTAAATAAATTAATGATTCATTGTTTAGCTGTTCTTTTTAAATAATCCTTATCATAAGCTTATAAGAACAGTTTTTTTGGAATTTACACTTTACTTTTTTAAAACATTAAAATGACTTTTGCGGGATAAGTGGAATAAAGATTATGAGGAAGTGAAAAAATGCTACTTGAACAAGCCTCACAGCAGAAGGCGGCCAAGGTTGCAGGAATTAGTTTGCTGATTATGGCAATTTTAGGTCCCTTTGCTTATTTATTTGTGTTCCAGAGTTTGGTTGTTTATGACAATGCTGCAGAAACGGCACTAAACATCATGGATTCTCAGGGACTGTTTCGTGCAGCGATTGTAAGTCTTGTCATAGTCGTGATTCTTGATGTTATTGTAGCCTGGTCGCTTTATATAGTATTTGAACCATTTCATCGTAATCTTTCGTTGCTAGCAGCAAGCTTTCGAATTGTGTACGCTGCTATGTTTGGTGTGGCGGTTTTCCAGAATTATAACGCGTTAAAAATCTTGTCGGATGCAGAATATTTAGTGGGATGGGAACTAACGGAACGCTATAATCAAGCTATGTTATATATAAATGCGTTTAACAATGGATGGAATATTAGTCTTATTATCTTTGGCATCCATTTATTAATTCTTGGATACTTGGTTTTTAAGTCGCTTTATTTTCCGAAATTTTTAGGGGGCTTAATCATCATTGCTGGATTAGGATACCTCATTGATTCACTTGCCTTGATTCTCTTCGGATCTTATAGCTTTGAGCTTTCCGTGTACACTTTCATTGGTGAGCTGTTATTAATTATCTGGCTTTTTATTAGAGGTAGGAATGGGTTTCCGTCTTAGTTAGTTCATGTCAACTTGTTAAAAATAAAATAGAAATAAAAACGATATTAGGATATAGCTCAGTTCATATTGGACTGAGTTTTTTTGTGAATAAAATACTGCTAAATAATAAGGGTCAGATCACTATTAAAAGAAGTAACAAAACTAATATGAATAAGCCCCAAATATTGCAGATACTAAGGTTAATCAAAACTAAACAAACGTATAATGCCAATTAAAGTAGTATATCAAACACCAAGTCTTCCCAGAATATATATCACGTTTGTTGCCTTTAATTCTGATAAAATTTGGGGGTTATTTACATGAAGAAATCGATGTTTTTATTCTTAACTATAGGACTATTCGTTATGTTTTCTGCTTGTGGTTCTAGTGGAAATTTATATGAACAAATCAAAGAAGAGGGGGTCATCACCGTTGGAACGGAAGGTACATACCCACCATTTACTTTCCACAATGAAGAGGATGAATTAACAGGTTATGATATCGAAGTGATAACAGAAGTAGCAAATCGTCTTGATCTTGAAGTTGATTTCAAAGAAACTCAATGGGATTCCATGTTTGCTGGATTAAATGCGGAACGATTTGATGTCATCGCAAACCAAGTCGGTATTGATGAAGAACGTCAAGCCAAATATGACTTCTCTATTCCATATACTTACTCAGGCGCAGTTGTTGTTGTACCAGAAGATAATAACGATATTACGTCGTTTGAAGACATAAAAGGTAAAAAATCTGCCCAATCGCTAACAAGTAATTTTGGTGAAATTGCGGAAGGACATGGTGCTGAGATCGAATCTGTAGAAGGACTCGCACAGTCAATTGAATTAATTAACCAAGGTCGGGTTGATGTAACAGTTAATGATAAATTGGCTGTTCTAGACTATATGAATCAAAAGCAAGATTCGACTATCAAAATTGCTGCAGAAGAAGAGAATGTTTCAGAATCAGCATTTATGTTTAATAAAGGAAACGAAGAATTGGTTGAAGCGGTTAATGAACAGTTAGAAGAAATGAAAGAAGACGGTACACTAGCAGAAATTGCAGAGAAATGGTTTGGTGAAGATGTCTCTTCAAAATAATGTTTTATTAACTGTAGCAGAGGGTGCAACGGGATGGGAACTGATAGAGAAATCTTTTTGGCCGATGGTTGAAGGGGCGATTAAGTTTACGATCCCCCTTACGTTAATATCGTTTACATTAGGATTAATCATAGCTTTAATTACTGCGGTTATGCGGCTTTCTAATTCGAAAATTTTAAGAGCTCCTGCGATTATTTACGTATCAGCCATTCGTGGTACGCCTTTACTTGTTCAGCTTTTTATCGTTTTCTATGGAATGCCAAGTATCGGATTAACGATTGATCCTTTTCCAAGTGCTGTTATTGCTTTTTCTTTAAATGTGGGTGCTTATGCCTCTGAAATCATTCGTGCTTCTATTTCATCTATTCCAAAAGGACAATGGGAAGCAGGCTATTCGGTTGGTATGACTTATAGAACGACACTTAGAAGAATTATTCTTCCTCAAGCATCAAGGGTGTCTATTCCGCCACTTTCCAACTCATTTATAAGCCTTGTGAAAGATACTTCTTTGGCATCGTTAATTCTTGTAGCAGAACTATTTAGACGGGCACAGGAAATTGCTGCGCGGACGTATGAATTTATGATTATTTATGTAGAAGCGGCGGTTTTATATTGGGTCGTTTGTTTTCTTCTATCTATTGGTCAAGAAGCACTTGAACGTAGGCTTGATCGTTATATTGCAAAATAAGGAGGGTCCAATATGTTGTTATCCATTAAAAGGCTAGCAAAATCATTTGATGACCTTGAAGTACTAAAAGATATTAATATGGATATAGAAAAAGGTACAGTTGTAACGATTATGGGACCTTCAGGATCGGGAAAAACCACTCTATTACGTTGTTTGAATGCGTTGGAGGAGCCTACTAATGGTGTTTTCTCATTTGATGATGGCTTTACACTAGATTTTCAACATAAAATCAATAAGAACGACTTACTGACTCTACGTCGTAAATCAGGGATGGTATTCCAATCTTATAATTTATTTCCTCACAAGACGGCTATAGAAAATGTAACTGAAGGACCCATCATTGTCCAAAGAAGGTCGAAAGAAGAGGTATACGAACAAGCGAATAATCTACTGAAAAAAGTTGGGTTAGAAGATAAAAAGGACCTTTATCCACACCAATTATCGGGAGGTCAACAACAGCGTGTTGGAATCGCTAGAGCATTAGCTATTGAGCCTGATCTTCTATTGTTTGATGAGCCAACATCTGCCCTTGATCCTGAGTTAGTGGGTGATGTCTTAAGTGTGATTAAGGATTTGGCAAACGAAGGGTGGACCATTGTAATCGTGACACACGAAGTCCAATTCGCTCAACAAGTTTCGGACCAAGTTATTTTTATGGATGGTGGGTATATTGTAGAGCAAGGCCCACCTGAAAAAGTACTTCAAAATCCGAGTGAAAATAGAACACAACAGTTTTTACAAAGAATATTGAACCCATAAAAAATCCACAATCAATTTTATTGACTGTGGATTTTCTTATTAATTGAGTCTTTTTATCCTATTTCTTCTAACAGGTTATCCGAAATCATGTTTTATACATTCAATAAAGGTTAATGGACTTGTAAGGAGGGATATCATGACGTCTCTTAAGGCTTTAGTGTTAAATGCGTCGCTAAAATCCTCTGATCAATTGTCCAATACAGAGGTGCTAACTAACGAAGTTCTAGACATTCTTTCAAAAGAAAATGTTGAAACCGAAGTGATTAGGCTGGCAGACTATAATATTTCTTTAGGTATTAGTAAAGATATGGGAGATGGAGATGAGTGGCCGCAAATATTTGAAAAGATTAAGGAAGCGGATATTCTATTAATGGGAACGCCAATATGGTTAGGTGAAAAAAGTAGTTTGGCGACATTAGCTATGGAACGATTAAATGGAAGTAGTGATGAAACCAATCAATATGGCCAGTCCGTTTTTTATAATAAGGTTGCAGGTGTCGTTGTTACCGGGAACGAAGATGGAGCGAAGCATGCCGCAACCTCAATTATTTTCGGACTTTCACATTTGGGTTTTGTCATCCCGCCACACGCTGATGCTTATTGGGTAGGAGAGGCAGGACCTGGACCATCTTATATTGAAGGAGAAGGTCAAAATAATTCATTTACTAAGAAACATGTTGAAATGTTGGCATACAATACACTCCATCTCGCCAGAATGTTTAAAGAGAACCCGATACCTGCTAAAGGGAATTTATTAGATTAGGAAGAGGCTCATTCATTGGGCCTCTATTTTTAATGAATATCTAATTTGTTTCAGGAATATGGATTAGGCAGGGAGGAGTGAGTGTGATGATCGAAGCCCCTGTCCAACATTTTTATACGGTTCAACCAGGTGATACGATCTATCAACTATCACGAAGGTTTGGGGTGACTGTTGAAAATTTATTAGCAGCTAACAACATTTCATCTCCTAACCAACTATTGGTAGGTCAACAGATTTCCGTTCCTCAAACTTTCATTCATTATCGTGTAAGACTTGGAGATACGGTATTTCGCATTGCTCGAATGTTTGGTGTTTACCCAGAGTCCATCATAGCTTTCAACCAATTACAAGCTCCGTACTTTATCTACCCTAATCAACTCTTATTGATCCCACCAGGGTTACCTTATTACACGGTTCAGCAAGGAGATACACTTTTTCAAATTGCTAGAAAGTATAATGTTATAACGAATCGTTCTATTAATACTCAATTAATTCAAGAAGTTAATCAGTTGCCAAATTCTAATATTTTCCCAGGTATGCAGTTAGTCATTCCTTACGCTCCGCCTGGAGGCCAAGGTTTGATTACGTACAACTCGAATCATTCAGGAACTTATGATTTATGGCTTTATAATACCAACAATGGTTCACATCAAATGCTCACCCAAAATCTAACCGATTCATTTACAGTACCTTATTGGTCACATGATCGTCGTCTATTAGCGTTTGTTGGTCAACATTATATAGTTTATGTGTTGGATGTAAACAATGGTCAAATAGCCCAATTAGACCAATTGACACCTGATGACATTTTGACATTAGATTGGTCACCTGATGATCAAAAGATAGTTTATACAAAGAATAACCAAATTGTGATATATGATGTTATAAAGCATGAGTTTCAAACAATTACCAAGCAATTACCAAGAGATGCTCAATGGTTTCCAAATGGTGATCAACTGTTGTATTCAGCATTAGACTCCAATGGTAATAGACAAATGTATAGAGCCAATATAAATGGTGGCGATGAACAACAGTTGACTAATCAACAGGTGCCAGTTAATTTCTTGAGATTATCACCAGATGGGGAAATGGCTTTGTTTACATCTCCAGGAGTGAGTATATCGATTATTCATACACTCGAACTGGATACAGGCAATATGTACAGTTTAGAAGGTGGGCCATTAGGTAGGGATTATAATCCAACTTGGTCACCTAATTCCTCTCAAATAGCTTATAGTTCGAATGATTTTTCTGATTTAAGAGGGTATTATTCGCAGGTTAAAACGGTAGGGAGCAGAGGAGAAAATGATCAAATCAACGCGTTATCCAATTGTTTTTCCACGCCTTTAAGTTGGTCACCTGATGGTCAAAGTCTTATTTATTTATCTGGTTGTACAGAAGAGACGTTTGCTAATTCGATGTGGTATTTAAATCTTAATCATCCTGCACCCATTCAGTTATTTAATGTGAATGGAGTTATAACGTCCATGAGCTGGTCACCTTTGCCATAAATAGAACTGAGAACAACTTGAGGTCCTCAGTTCTTTTAAAAAGGTTACAGATCGATATTTTGATTGACACGATTTAATTCTTTAACCGCGTAAACAATCATGGTTTTATATAAACGAATAATGGATTGACCGTAAGAATCACCTGGAACTGCCCACTTACCATTTAACCCAAACCAAGTTGGAGCACTTGCTCTTGTGACTAAATCAAATCTAGGATCTACAAGTTCTTCTTCTTCTGGCAGCGATCGATTGGATGCATATGCATATAAATGTTGAATGTGCGCTCGAACACCCTCTTCAGGTGTTTCAAAGCTTGCGCCGCTATTTTCAGGACCTGTTGCACCAATTCCAGCATAATTGTTTTGGTCAGGTTGAACGAGACCTGTGAAGCGGAAATAGTCTGTCTCAAGGATTGCTTGAGCAAATGCAACATCACCACGAACACTATACTTTTTTCCTAATTCAAGATAATAATTCGCAATATCGGGGGCGTCTGGATTAACATTTTTGACGAAGCGTTGCATTAGTTCTGGTGATAAATAGGTGGCTCCTTGAATGGTGTGGCCAGTTACTTCACTTTTTTTTTCCTCTTGAGAAGTTGATTCGGTTAAAATATAAGCATCTTGTATTCCAACTGATTTTACCTCTTCTAGGCGCTTTTCAGCATTTTCACGATTGGAGAATGCACCGGCTTGAACACGATACCAGACTGTTCCGGAAATCGTTGTGGTTGTGACAAAGGACTCAATTCCACGATTATCAAGATATTCTACACGACGATCTGCATTGTCGCGTGTTTGAAAAGAACCAGCAATGACTTTATAAATAGCATCTCCATCATCTTCTTTTGGAGTTAAGTTAAATGCTTTTACAAGTCCGTTAACATGTCCTTGAGCTACATCTTGGCGCCAATTTGGATCCCCTATTAACGCAGCATCTTGAGCGTTGTCGATAAATCCATTTTCAGTGAGCATCGCAGACATTGTTGTTTCCCTTAAAACATGAAAATTAGCTTTCTTTTTCCCTCGATTGGATAGTCTATTAAGTTTAATAATTTCTTCATGAATTGTGTCGCGATATTGTGCAGTTTGTGATGAATCTGAAAGGCTACTATGAATATAATCCTCATAACCTCTCGCACTACCATTGAAGGCATTACAGTGAATGGATAAATAAAAGTCAGCTCCCCATGAATTGGCTTCATCAGTACGCTGATTAAGTGTTTTGGTTATATCACTTGTTCGACTCATAAGGACTTCTACGTTTTCATAGTTTTGAGTTAATAGATTGCGAATTCGGAGAGCGATATCGAGGTTGACACTTTTCTCAGTTAATCCATGCCCAGTTGCGCCAGAATCAGTTCCACCATGTCCCGGGTCTAAATAAAGTTTCATTCCATTCCCTCCTAAATAGAGATTTAATACATAATATTATATGAAATCTCTTAATTTTGAAGTGGACCATTATAGTATTTTGGTGAAAATGAGATAGGTATCATAGATAGGTTTTAGTTCAATCATCCTATAGTTGAAGTTATGAGGATAGTGTAGAAACGATTAGTTGGTAGGGCTCTTCTAAAGATTTATTAAAATGTAAAAGTAAGAGCATGATCTAATAGAGGAATTTTTTTCAACGCTTGGTCTTACTCTAATATTGAATGTTATAAAGCAGTTGTGAAGGTGTTCCTCGAATGAGTTCTAGGACCCAGTATCGCCAAAAATGGAATCGACAAAATAAATTAGTACTTTCCATTATCTCACCTCCATTTTGAGTTAATAACGGTTAATTCTAGATTGATTCATAGATTCCTGCAACGTATTAAAATTAATTTTTAAAAATCAGATGTTTAATAAATATCTTAAACAGGAAAACATATAACAAATCCTAATTTAGGTGGTGATTCTGATAATGGATCAGAACAAAAAACATCTTAAGAATAAAGATACGGTTGATAACAAGCGAAAAAGTGTAAACGAAGAACGCCGAAATGAATTGCATAAATATAAAGATGAACAATTAGTCGATGATATTCCGTTAAAAGATTTAGAGATTGAAGAGAAAAATACTAAAAAGAAGACGAATAGTCAAAGTACGTCTCAGTCTGAGCAAAAGTATAACAAGTAAAAAAGAGTCAGGCATTCGGATGCCTGACTCTTTTTGTTTTTACATAAAATCAAAAAAGTAACGGATGACGTGAAAGAAAACAGGCGATGTATAAGCGAGACTATCAACACGACTCAAATATCGGCCTTTCAGAGTCTCCTGTTTTTTATGATCGTTTATTAATAAATCGCGTTTCAAGAAGGAGATCGTGACACATCCTAAAAATCCTGTCACGCTAATAAGGACACCAGATAAGATTCCAAACGTTAAATCAAATACGGTGAGATATGGATATAAGTAATAAGATACAGCAGTGGTGGTGAGTAACGCGACAAAAAATCCTTCCCACGTAATATAAGGATTAGCCGTTGGGACGACCTTGTTTTTACCTATGTAAATGGATACGATATATTGAACGACATCATTAAATTGAGTTAGAACAATGAGAAATAATACTAAGTTAGGACCGTACTCCGGTGAAGCAACTGAATAATACGATAGGTGACTAAGACCAAATACCATTAGCATCAAGCCCCATTGTGTGAAGCTCACCGACCTTAAAAAACCTAACGTCCCTTTTCCGAAGATTCGAGGCAGTGGTAAAAATAAGAAGACATAAACCGGGATAAAGATAATAAACATTCCGTACCAACCAATGTAAATCCAATAAAATTGAAATGGGATGGTCAGATAAGCCCAAAGAAATAATCGACGATCGGATTTTCTTGTTTGCATCATGGAAAAATACTCTCTTAATGCAACTAAGCAAAGGACCATAATCGAGATTAAAGATACAAGTGGATTAAATAATGTTGCAAAACTAAAGACGACGAGCATTCCCCACCAAGTCACGACCCGAGATTGAATAGTGGTGAAGTCTTTATGAGGTTGTTTCTTTTTAATTATATAAAAAGCTGTTGTGGCAACAGTTAATACGAATAGTAAGATGGATAACGTCCAAATCGTTTCGGTCATAAAGTCTCCCCCTCATTTCTAAAAACTGCATTCATTTTACAGGAAATAGTATATAATGAAAAGTAAGAATTTTTTGCATGGGTTAAAGAGGGGATACGATGAGTGAACAACATGTATATATCGTGCTTTCAGATACAGGGACGTTATTTACCAGTTTAATTAAAACGTACACGAGAGCACCTTATAATCACGCGTCTATTTCGTTTGACTCCGAGTTGAAGGAAATGTATAGCTTTGGTCGAAAAAAACCTAGAAACCCTTTACGTGGTGGGTTTGTAAAAGAAAATGTACTCACTGGAACGTATAGCTATTATCCTGAGACGACATGTGTTATCTATAAAATGAAAGTGACAGCTCGAGAGAAGGAGAAGATGAAGCGGATTTTAAATGTCTTTATCCGGAATAACGATAAGTTTTTATATAATTTTTTAGGTGTGGTAGGTGTATCGATTAAGGAACCGATTGAATTTAGTAATTCTTATTTTTGCTCTCAATTTGTAGCAGAAGTTTTAAAGCGATCTGGGATTAGATTGTGGGATAAACTTCCAGCTATGGTCACACCCGAAGATTTTAGAAAAAGTGAGAGGCTTGAATTAATATATGAAGGTAAGCTGTTTGAGTTTGGATCAGTGAAGAAACAGATACCTTAAATCTATTATAAGTATTGTATTTTAAATCTATTAATGTTTTACTATTAAAATAAAAATATTAAAGTGTTTTTCCACTTTATGTGGGGGAATGTTAAATGAAGTTTTTCTCTAAGATCTTTAAAGTTACTCAATTATCAACGATTAGATTAATCGTATTATTTTATGTTTTTGCAGTTATCTTCTCTATGGCACTATTAAGTATTCCATTTTTCCATCGTGAAGGTGTAGAGTTATCATTTATAGATTTGTTATTTACAGCGGTTAGTGCCGTTAGTGTAACTGGATTAACGGTCGTTCCAACAGCCGAGACATTTAATTCTGCCGGGAGTATTGCGTTAGCGGTTGTTTTACAGTTTGGTGGAATTGGAATAATGACTCTTGGTACTTTGATTTGGGTGCTACTTGGGAAGAAAATTGGAATAAGAGGTAGAGCACTGATTCAAATTGATCAAAATCGTGCCACTTTAGGTGGATTAGTTGGATTATTAATTACGGTTTTTAAAATTGTTTTATTAATTGAATTAATCGGGACAGTCATTTTAAGTATATATTTTTTACAGTATTTTGATACCTGGCCAGAAGCTTTACTCCAAGGTTTCTTTGGAGCAGTTAGTGCGACAACGAACGCGGGTTTTGATATTACAGGTTCATCACTGGAGCCATTTGCAAATGACTACTTTGTTCAATTTGTTAATATGTTGTTATTGATTTTAGGTGCAATTGGTTTTCCGGTTTTAGTCCAAGGGAAAACGAGAAATCAACCCTAAATATACCTTTTCATTATTTACTAAATTGACGACCATTACGTTTTTTGCGTTAATATTAATCGGATGGATTTTGATTTTATTGTTAGAAAGAAATGGAATGTTTTTTGCTGATAAAACCTGGCATGAAAAAATGTTTTATAGCCTCTTTCAGAGTGTTACGACTCGAAACGGTGGATTAGCTACAATGGACGTAAGTTTGTTTTCCAACCCTACATTACTCATGATGTGCGCGCTCATGTTTATTGGAGCATCACCAAGTAGTGTGGGGGGAGGAATTCGAACCACCACCTTCGCCATTATACTTTTGGCGATATATAATTTTGCTAGAGGTCGGCAAAATATTAAAGTTTTCGGTAGGGAAATAGCGACTGAAGATATTATTCGTTCTTTTATTGTCATGTCGACCGCTGGTATGTTATGTTTGTCTGCTGTGATTATTCTTGCTCAGATAGAAGAGTTTCAATTAATGCCGATCATATTTGAAGTATCTTCTGCTTTTGGGACGACTGGATTATCAATGGGGATTACTCCAGAATTAAGCACAGCTGGTAAAGTAGTCATTATTTGTTTAATGTTCATTGGAAGGATTGGGATCTTTTCATTTTTATTTTTAATAAGAGGAAATCCAATCAAAGACAATTATCAATATCCACAAGAAAAAGTGATTATAGGTTAATTTAAATGAAGGGAAATAGCTTGATACACGAAAAAACGCTTGGATTAATGATATATCCAAGCGTTTTGCTGTGTTGTTTGACGAAAGCTCTTGTTAGTTCAAGGAGAAATATTGGCCTCATGAGCGAAGTTCTTACAAGCCCATTCTCCTTCTCTCTTGAATAACTCATATACAGATTCATAGTCAGTCGGCGGTTCATCTATCCAATTAAATAGGATGCGAATGATAGCTTCTTTTTCTGGGAAGTGGCGGATAAAGACTTCCGCTTGTTCGTGAAGTCGTGTCGTCCAAACTTGAGAACGTACCATCACCATGGAATAGTAAGTTCGAATGAGTTTGCGTGCGAAGTTTTGTGTATATGTCTTGAAGTCTTGATTGGAAGCTGATTCTAACCTGTTTAGCGCCCTAGTAAGGGACTCACAAATATCACCATTGAAGCGATCAGCAATCTCTGATGTTAGTTTATAAGGACCAAACCGTTCCCCTAAATCCTCTCCATAAACACAAACACACAATTCCTTAAGAAATGCATTTTCGTAATAATTTTCCGGGTCAACTGTATAGTCGTAATATGCAACAGCAATCCCAACATCCCGAACTAGGGAACGATACTTCTTAGACAGTTCATCCGAAAGCGTTTTTAATTCAGTCAACTTGTTGGAACTAAGCTCGCCAGCAAACAGAGCGATAAGATCTAAATCTGACTTAACGGCAACGGCATCACCTCTGGCTACGCTACCGTACAGATAAACACTATGCAATTGTTGATGAAACCAATTTCTAAGACTCTCGACAGATTCTTGAATACATGGCTCATAGATAGGATCAATTTTGTCGATCCTAACATCGCTTACAATAAACCCATTACGATCTAGACCATAACCCGCTCTTAAATGCCTCATTTCAATTTCCGCCTTTTCTCTTATTCGTTTTATCCATTATAACATCAAGAATGTGGACAAATGGCGGTGATTAAAAATCATACTTCGCATCCTCTTCATCACGAATGCGTTGGTATGTTTCAGTTAGGACAACGGTATCTTCTACTAATCGTTCTAAACGGAAAAGAACATCATGGTTAATTATTTCTTTTCGTTGAAAATCCTCTTCTTCAATAAAGACATAAGACTGAACGATTTGCGCTTTCATATAGCTTAGGATCGGTTTTAACTGGTTTTCTAATATTAAATAATGTTTGGGAGAACCAGCTGTTGCTAACATACTCACTACTTTATCACGAAAAGCATTTACCGGAAGTAAGTCAAAAATGTTTTTTAACGTTGCCGGAATAGATGCTTGAAAAATAGGCGTTCCAATGATAATCGCATCTGCTTCCATAAGCGTTTTGGTCACATAGCCGGTATCGCCTTCATATTCAAGGTAATTACGACCATCACTAAATTGAATGTCATAATCGGCTAAATCCAATAAAGTGACGTCGTGGTCTGGGTACTTGTCTTGTAGAACCTGAACGGTATAGTCTATGGCGGTTCGTGTTTTTGAACCAACACGTGAGCCTGATAATGCTACAATTTTCATCTGTCATCCTCCTACTTCTTCGTATACTTTCGAATTGCTGGCAGCACTTCTGAACCAATGGTATCGATGTTTCGTTTTAACCGATCAAAGGTCACTCCACCAAAATCCATCTGAGCGATATAACGTTGGTGACCAAAAAGTTCATGTTGATATAAGATTTTTTCAATGACCTCTTGCGGGCTACCGATGTTCATCACATCGCGCGGGTCAGCTCCTTGGGCGAAGTGTTGCTTTGGAAAGCCTTGGCCGTTAGTGCGCTTCATTCCTTCATTGATATGAGGATAAGTCTCACGCTGGGCTTGTTGGGTCGTTTCCGCAGTATAGAAAAAGCCTGCAGTTGAAACGGGAAAATCAGCTGGATCAAACCCTCTGCTTTCTAAGGCATCACGGTAAGCGTCAATAGAACGTTTGAAAATGGTAGCAGGACCACCTAGATGAGCTAAGTACATCGGAACACCAGCATAGCCTGCTTTACGTGCACTTGCGGGTGTTCCCCCAACTGCACGCCATATCGGCATAGAGCCATTTTTCGGACGTGGTAGAACTTTGGCATTACGAAGCGGTGCTCGATATTTGCCTTCCCAATTAACGATTTCGTTTTCATTAATTTGAAGGAGTAAATCAAATTTTTCTTCAAACAGATCTTCGTAATCTTTTAAGCTGTAGCCTAATAGGTCAAAGTTTCCAACACGTGATGCACGACCAGCCACAATTTCAGCACGGCCTTTTGAAATCAGATCAAGCGTTGCAAAATCTTCATACGCCCGGACAGGATCCAGCGTGCTAATAATCGTAGATGAGCTTGAGATTTTAATCTTTTCCGTCGCTTGTGCAATCGCTGCTAACACGACCGTATGAGCCTGTGTCGTAAAGAAATCCTGATGGCTTTCACCGACACTGAAAAAATCAATCCCCGCTTGTTCAGCAAGTTTTGCTAATTCAATAATCTCATGAATTCGCTGCTCCGCAGAAATTCGTTCACCTGAATTAGGATCTGGTAGGTGATCCCCTAAAGTATATAAGCCAAATTCAAGGCCATTGTTCGGATCTATACGATATTGTTCCATATGAAGAATCCCAACCTTCTTTGTTTTATTATCTAAATTGGAGAATTTATTATCTGTTTTTTGGATTTTATTATTTAAAATTAGAGCTTTATAATCTAATTCATGAAATTTATTATCCAAAATTAAAATTTTATTATCTAATTTCTAATGTTTATTATCTTTTGATTTACATTTATTCTCTAATTTAGAATTGGTACCATAATTTATGATAACTCAATCTGTTATTCAAGTTAATTTCAACGACTTGGAAACGAGAATCAGTTATGTTCGGATTTATACTCAAGTTTATAATTCTTATACTAAACTTTTTTAAGTTCATACTAAACTTTTTAAGCTTCATACTAAATAAAATTCCATTCATACTAAACAAAATGCTGATTATACTGAATAAGACAACCTCTCTCTAACATATTTCTTTATAAAGGAGAGGATGGGAATGCTTAGACATATTGACTGGCAAATGGTCTCTTTTGTTGGTGCTTCGATGTTGAAGGAGTACTGGATTTATTATAGATTACCGCAGGTTTATTATTGGGAAACGCATATCGAATATAATGTTAATAACTCAGCCTAGGTGTATGAACTCAATATCTGTTCATAATAAGAATATGAATGGAGGTTGAGTATGAGTAAGAAGAAAAAGCAACAAGAAGAAAACAAAGTAGCCGAGAAGAATTATGAGCCTTCGGATTATGAGGGACACACTCAATTAGAGGAAGGTCTTGCTGAAACACATGAGCAGGTTTCAGATGGTTATCACGAGGGTACGATTGATCGTGCTAAAGGGAAGGAAGATTAAGAAAGAGCTCCAGTGCAGAACTGGAGCTCTTTCTATGCGTATTCAATCAATTTTTCACATTCATTAGCGCATTTACGGCAAGCTTCAGCGCATTGTTGGCAGTGATCATGGTCGTGTTTGGCACATTCATCACCACAAGCACGGCAAACAGAAGCGCAAAGTTGGGCGTATTCATTTACGAACTGAGTATCAAGGGTTAGAGCTTGTTCAAAATTTGAACAAATGTCTGCGCATTCACGGTCTAATCTTACACATTCAATCATTTGCTCTAAGTCCGATTCTTGAAGGCATGCTGAGTAACAATGATTACATGCTTCCATACATTCGTGTAAAGCTTGTATGACTTGGGCGTATTTTTCGTGGCTCACATCCATACCTCCTTAATAGGTTATATAGATATATTGCCACCCCCAAATTAATCTAAACATCACGAGGCGAGTTTTTCGTCATGAGGTTTTTCGTCTATAAATTTAAAGTATGGAAGCAGAATACCCAATAAAGAAGTTAAACAAATAATGCCACCGATCATGAAATA
Source organism: Piscibacillus halophilus (assembly GCF_900110685.1). Classification (GTDB taxonomy): domain Bacteria; phylum Bacillota; class Bacilli; order Bacillales; family Alkalibacillaceae; genus Piscibacillus; species Piscibacillus halophilus. The sequence goes on along the minus strand of NZ_FOES01000011.1, from coordinate 32,230 downwards.
CATAGGTCGGATGCCGTACAGTTCACTAAATACACTTCCCATCATCAAACCGAGTAGCATAGCGCCACGCACAATTAACATTCTGACGGAGACGACTTTTCCCATTAATCGGTTTGGGACAACCTGTTGAACAAGCGTAATATTGTGAATACTAAAAATTGCCATCATAACTCCGCCAATACTTTCAGTAAAAATGGCCAAGTAAATACTATGGTTTAAACCGAGAGCGATAAACGTCATACCACCTATAAATAAAGCGCCAAGCATGAGAAGGCGACGACTGTTGATTTTAATATATCCGATTAGTAATGTTCCAATGACATAACCAATTGGAAACCCTGCAAGGAATAGACCATAGTGGAATTCAGTTCCAGAGAGTACATCAATAATATAAGGGATCCTAATGACAATCGTGACACCGACTCCAAGTTGAACAAAACCTACAAAAATTCCAAGCCAAACAATCATTTTTTGAGTAAAAAAGAATGATGTTCCTTCCACAAATTCTTGAATCCAAGGTTTACGAATGTCTCTTGGACCTCGTTTTTCCTGAACTTGTAAGATTAAAAAGCCGCTCAATAAAAGTAATGTGCTAACCATTGCTAACGTCAGCTCAACACTTAAGTATTGGACGACAACACCAGCGCCAATGGGAGCTACAACCGTCATAACACGTACGGTACTTTCAAGATACCCATTCGCAGTCGCCAACTGTTCTTTATTGACTATCGTCGGCGTTATAGCCTGGTTAGCTGGTACGTAAAGAGGTGTAATTATCCCTATTAAAATTTGAACACCATACAGCTGCCAAACTTCAAGTTGACCCATTGCTAAAGCTAATAAGGGCAATAGAAAAATGATCCCTCTCGTCCATTGAGTCAATACCATAATCCATTTTCGGCTCCAACGATCGATATACGGCCCAATGATCAGTTGAAGAATTAAGGATGTTGCATAATATAGGATCCACATGCTTCCAAGAGCAAATGGGGATCCAGTTAGTCGATAGACTAAAATAGACATGCAAAACGTTCCAAATGCTCCGCCCAGTTCTGGTACGCCATTACCTAGCCAGACCGAGATAAAGGAACGATTTTTCAATAAAGAATTCAATATGGACACATCCCAAGCTTTTTTAAAACAAAGATCTGGACCTCTAAAAATTTCATTTTTATTTGTCCTACCAAGGTTATTTACGAATAAACTTTTTTAAGTCGTTAATGGCTTGAGTGTGCATGCCTTCATGAAAAATAGTCCGACTTAATACTTGTTCGATTGCAAACATTCCCATTTCGGTTGGAGGGAACTCTTCTTCTAGACGATCACCATACATGTCTTTAATTTTGTTTGTCTGTTCTTTTAATAATTGCTTTAGTTCTTCAAATGAAGGTGTGTTCTCATCAAAGTCAGAAGGGTTCGTACCAAAACCAAACCACTGGTTAAACGATTCAGGATACAAGTCATCTTTAGTTAACACCTTAATCCACATATATTGGTCTAGATAAACATGGCCTAAGTTCCAGCGAATATTGTTGTTAAACCCTTCTGGTACGATTTCTGCCTCAACTGCACTTATATCGTTGACATCAAATAATAGCCCCTCACGATATGTTTCAAGTTGATTAAATAAAACTTCATGTCGTTTTTTCATAAAAATAACCTCCTATTCCACTTAAATGTTTCGACAAGGAGGTTCGATATCCTTTATAAACTAAACTTAATTTTTTGTTCTTAAATGTTCAGTAAAAAAATATAAGTTGTTGCAATTATGTAAATAAAAGCCATCACAAAAAGAATGATCGAGTCTTTTCTTTGATTGTTCATTAAAGAAAGGATGGCTTTTACAAAAAAGACAGAAAATTTCAAAACAAAAATAACACCTCCTAATCCAAGGAGGTTTGTGATTCAAATTAAATGGTCTCTTTTAAATGGGTTGGAGAGGGTTCTTGACAAGGCTTTCGCCATAAAAAATTTTTAAATAATATCCCTAAAACACCTATAATTGTTAGGGTGATTCCAATCATTTGAAAAACTAACTTAACGCCAAATATCGTTACTAAGCTTCCTCCGATAATAGGGGCCATCAGAACCATTAAACTGGTGAGCGAACTAAAGATCCCAGATACCCGACCAATAGTGGTGTGATCAGTTTCACGTTGTAATATATAATTTTGTCCTACGGTGAACAACCCAGCTCCGATCCCTGCAGTGAATCCTAAAAGTGTGATTAACATATTCGGTAGTCCATTTAACCAAAAACCTGCTCCTCCAAAACCGACTCCAATAAAAAAGAGACTGCTTCCCAATATTAATCCATATGATTTAAACTCTTTAAACCTGTTTAGAATAAATATCATAGTTAATGCTCCAGCACCTGCCGCACTAATGACTGCCCCTACCAAGCTAGGTTGATTAGGAGCAATTTCTCTTAATAACACAGAGAACTGAATGTCGACCATTTGAATCGCCATAAAACCCAATAGTGAAAACAAAAAGCTCACCACTAATATCCGACTGTTAAGTACATAAGACCAGCCTCCTCGCCATAATTTCCAAAAAGGCTCCTGCGATGTACTTTCTTCACCTTTTGAGGTTTCGGGACTTTTATTTAAAATGGTCATTAATATAATGGCTGAGACGATATAAGCAATGCCATTGAATAATATACAAAGCTTAGCTGATAAAGCCGCAGCTATGGCAGCCCCTACAAATGGTCCAATAATTTTAGTGAATTGATCAGCAGCACCATTTAACGTAATTGCTTTTACAATCAGCTCTTTAGGTACAACATGTTTTATGAGAGATTGCTCAGCTGGATAATGAATGACTGTTAAAGTGGCTCTAACTAATACAATACTTATCGCTGTCCATGGACCTGGAGCTAAAACCAAGATAAACGTCAAAATAGCAGTAGAAATATCCGCAATTAGCATCAATTTAACTTTGTTAAAACGGTCGGCTAATATGCCTGCAAATTGGCTAAGAAAAGCATGCGGAAACGCATATGCAACAGGAATAAGCGCAATGATAAGCGGGTCAGCCTTCCATACATAGCTAAATAAAATCATAATGGCCACCATATCGAACCAGCGGCCTAAAACTGAAATGAAGTATGAACTAAACAAACGTAAAAAAATATCATTTTTCCAAATCGAAAGCTCTGACATAAGACATCCCTCTTTTAAACTTTATTTATTGTCATTTTAAAAAAGAGATGTCAGAGGAATATCAGATGTATAAGTTTTGTTTAATTTGTTTTTCGATTTCTTGTTCCAGTTTTCTAAAATCGTATTCCATGGCCATTTGATTCCAATTTTTACGGAATTCAGTTTCTAACTTAGAATCCTCAATATAATGTTCTAAATAAAATAAACATACACGATGAAAAAGCATAATATGTGATTTGAATTGCGTTTGTTGGGTGATTTGTAACCCTTTATAAATGTCTTCTTGACCCATTTCATATTGTTGTTTTTTGATTAAAAATAATCCTTTTATTAAGTAAAAAATCCCCAATTCACGTTGAAGTGGTTTATGTTTAAAAAATTCATCCATGTGCTTCTTTTTCTCAATAAAACACTCATCATTACCTGTCGATAAGCTATACATCATGCGAATTAGTTGATGAAACGGGTAAAACCCATGATTCTCATCTGTTATTTGATTTTCAGCAAATGTTAATTGTCTATGGGCTCTGTCTAGATGATCGGTTAGGATGTATATCATGGTTGGTAATAAGATCGTGGCTTCTTCAACAGTAAGCTCAGAAAAAACTTTTTGATCTAAAGCTTTTTCCAAATAATCGATCACTTTATCCTTTTTAGTGGTGATAAAGGTATAGATGAAAAATAAATATAATGCCTTATCTGAAAAGGCCAATTCATTTGAATGAACACATTCCCAAATGTCACCACGCATATAGGATAAATATATTTTCATATCTTCAAATTCCACACCAAGTTCGTTTTGAGTGGTTAAAGTATTCAACGCATTCCCGTGACCATATAAGTGGTATTTACTAAATAAATTCATGGTTAATTGTTTAAATTCGGGGTCATGTGATAAGAGCGACTTAGGCTCATTTATGTGGATTACAAGCTTATAGCCATAACCTTTTACTGTTTCAACGGTCAGTACATGTTCCCATCCTTTTAATTTTTTTCTTAAACGATAAACATGATCATCAACTGTACGGTCTGATGGGAATTCTAAAGGCCAAACAGCTTCTAATAATTGATCACGTGTGAAAGCTTGATTAGCGTGTTGATATAAGTATTGAAGTAGGGCAAATTCCTTTCGGAGGAATTGCCTTGTTTCGCCAGCATATGTAATGGTAAAGTCATGATGATGAAAGGAAATGGACATATCAAGGACCTCCCAAAAGTTGTTAAAACCATTATAACAGCCCTTATATTAATCGTTGCTTAAAAACTCAAAAAAGTTTACCCTTGGATTAAAGTAGCGAATAAAGGAGTTATTCCTGTGGAAAATAGTAAAGAAATACGTTGGAAACAATTTTTCGAGAACTATGAACAAGTTTTAGATCAACTTCAAGAACATAGTGATGCGATGTTAGAAAATGAACTTGAGAAAGCTGGTTACATACATTTTTTTGAAATGGCGATGGAGCACGCTAATAAAGTGATTTATTCTTATTTAGAAGCAAAAGAAATTGTAACGGAGACTCCTCGTCAGTCGATTAAAGAAATGGCTAAATTAGGTTTAATTAAAAACGAACGAGTCTGGTTTAAAGCACAAAATCGTAAAAATTTGACGTTGTATATTCATAACGATGAATTAGCGAACGAGTTAGTAAACGATATTGACCACACATATTTACCTGAGTTAAAAATCTTTTACGATAACATGAGGAATTTGCTCTAAGTGCCAGCAATTGTTAAACATACTCGCCCCTATAAGAACCAAACTAAGAAAGATTACAGATATGAAAAGGGGTGTGAGTAAATGCGTATGGGAATGAGAAATGTTGAATGGCTTCCGATGATTGCATCGATTGGGATCGGTGTTGCAGCATATAGTATGATGACTGGTCGTGGTGGACAGCTTCAGAGCTTTTTACCAATGATCACGAATATGATGGGTCAACAAAACCAACAAGGCACGGCTGGTCAGCAGGCACAACAGAAGCAAGGTCAGCAGCAGAACCCAATAGGAGCGTTAGCCCAACAAGCACAGCAAGGTCAACAACAAAAGCAACAGCAAAACCAACAACCACAAATTCATTAATAAATGTAGGAGCAGGGAGACGACCCCCTGCTCCTTTTTTGTCATTAAATTGTAATGGATAAAATGGACATTTTGGCACAAGTTAACAAATGAATTTTAGTGAAAGGAGAATGACTAATGAAAAAATTATGGTTAAGTATTTTAACAGTAGCTGTCTTAAGTATGGGTGTGTTTGGATCGGTATCAGCTGAGCCAGCTGTAAATGAAGATGTGGAGTTAACTGAGGAACAGAAAAGTGAAATGGCCGCTATGCAAAAAGAAGTTCTAGAGAAGGAAAAGGAAATTATTCAAAAGTACGTTGAGTACGGTGTTTTTTCTCAAGAAAAAGGGGAAAAAATCATCGGTCATCTAGACAAGCATTATGAAAAGCTTGAAGAAAACGGGTTTATACCAAAGTGGGACAAAAAGCATAAAAGGAGCCATGGAGACAAAGATGTAGACGATGAAAACGATGAAGAAGACGACAACATGGACGAAAACGAATACTAATGGAAAAAAGCCAACGTAAAAGTTGGCTTTTATTTCGTAGGGCGTTCAAGTGCAAGTATATCCTCATCAAGGTTCGTTATTTTCTCTTCTACGATGTTTTTAGCCTCTTCTAATCCAAGATTGTAAAAATGAGGACCTAATTCCTCCATCATAAATTCTAAAAAGCGCTCTGCCGCAATCTCTCCAATTTCTTCTGCTCGCTCTTCATAGAAGAAAATTTTAACTTGCTCTAGCATTTGACGTTTTTGTTCTGGTTTAATGTTAAACATATAATCCTCCTACATCATTCTCTAATGAGCAGTATACCATGTTATGCTATCATTGGGATGAGCAGATTAAAGAAGTGGGTGATTTTTTGTTTTTAACATTTGCGGATCTATCAGCGTGGTTTTTAATCGCTGTGGTCGTCGTCATCATTGTTAACGTCATTAAATATAAAAGTGGATTAAAACGATTCGACTGGTTGGTGTTAGCGTTACTCGTAATGACCAACGTCGTCTTTCTCATATTAAGTAATTTTGATCTTTATGCCTTTAATATGTTGTGGAAACAATTTCTTGTCTTAACTATATCAGCTGTTATTCTCAATTATTTTTTCAATTTGTCGATTGAAAGTCGTATGAGTGAGAAAGGGAAGGAAATCGAGTGGCAAGAGGACCAAAAGATAGTCAGGAGCTTATTAATTGTGGGTTCCATTGGTTTGTTCGGTTTTCTAGTGTATACCATTTGGTACACAACACCTACACAGATTGACAAGTCATTAGAAGGTATCCACTTTCAACTAGAAGATCCTGACACCGAAGAGATGGTCATGATAGAAATAGAGGGTGAGTTAGAACGTACGATAAAAGGTGGAGGTTTTTTCGAAGGAGAGTTGACCATCCAAGGTTCAGAAACGACGATCCCTCAAGATGATATGAAAGTTAATATTGATTATCGGGATAATGAAGAAGGAATGCTGTTATATTTTTCTGATGAAGATACGCACTTAGCGGGAAATATTTTTGTGCATAATGACTTTGAACAGGTTGTCATCCATGATGAAAATGGCTCGATTGTGGCTGCACCTGCTAGAGACCAAGACGAAGCTTTAGATTTAGCTAGAGATTTAACGGGTGACGAGATATAAGAGAAATGAAACGCTTGGGGTTGACCCCAAGCGTTTTTATAATATTTTTACATAAAAATGTCTGTTGCGTGGTCCATCGAATTCGCAGAAGTAAATCCCTTGCCATGTTCCGAGAATTAAACGACCTTTTTCGATGATGACATGTTGGGACGCTCCTACTGTGCTGGCCTTCATATGAGCTGCTGTATTCCCCTCCATATGCCGGTCAAGCTTGTGGTCCCACGGATAAACCTCATTGAATCGTCTTAGCATATCGGTTTTGACGTCTGGGTCAGCGTTTTCATTAATCGTAATGCCCGCTGTCGTATGTGCACAATAGACGACTACGGCACCATCTTGAACACCTTGTTTATCAATGAAGTGCTGTACCTCACGTGTGACATCAATCATTTGATCATGTTTGTCAGTACGTAGATTAATTTTTTTCAGCATTAAGAATCACCTCGTCAGGATAATCGCAGTACTCAATAATCGTTCCATCTGTATCGGCGGGGTTTAAATAAATAAGACGTCGGCCGTGTTTGTTAATTCTTCGTGTTTCCGTCATTACTCGAATACCTTTTTCCTTTAGCTCATGAATCGCTTCATCTAAATCCGCTACGCGATAAGCAATATGATGGACGCCTTTTCCTTTTTGCTTAATGAAGCGTGCAATGGGTGAAGTGGTGTTATTCGTGGGTGCCAAGAGTTCTGTTACCGTTCCATTGACCTCCATCACAGCAATTTCACTTTCGACCCCCGGCTTTTCACTTCTATATCGATCAACCAGCTTTGCCCCAAGCACATTTTCATAGAACTGGATGCTGTGGTCTAATTGTCGGACCGCGACACCGATATGGTCTAAGGTTTTTTCCATAATCTCAACTCCTAATTATAATGTAACAGCATTTTTAATTAGAACTCAACTTTTTGATAGGATTTGTTTGTTCTCTTTGATGGAAAAAACGTGTTTTAAAGAGGTTGAACATGCCATTTTTGATAAAAATTCATTAATAAATGACAAGCAGTTCCAATAAAATCAAAATTAAAGACATTATGATAAAATTAGGACAGATAGATGAGAATGAGGGGAAGCCTATGGGATTACATAATGAGAAAATGAAAAATGCAATATTAATTGCAGGAATTGTGTTGGTGGCATTTAATTTACGTCCGTCGATTACGGCCGTGGGTCCTGTGATTAGTGATATTCGCTTAGATACAGGAATGTCGAATGGAGCTGCTGGCCTACTGACAACTGTTCCATTATTAGCTTTTGCCTTATTGTCGCCATTAGCGCCCAAAATCGCACAACGTTCCGGTAATGAGTGGACGGTCTTTGGTGGTTTACTATTATTAGGGATTGGAATTGCCATTAGACCAACAGATTTGGTTTATTTATTGTTTTTTGGAACATTACTGGTTGGGGCAGGGATTGCGATCTGCAATGTGCTTCTTCCGGGTATTGTGAAAAATCGTTTCCTCAAAGTCGGGATGATTACCGGGGCTTATACATTATCGATGAACTTTATGGCGAGTTTAGGCTCAGGTATTAGTGTTCCGTTAGCCCATGGCCTTGAACTAGGTTGGAAAAACGGTTTGTTGTTTTGGGGAATCTTTACCGTTATCGCTTTATTGGCTTGGATCCCACAGCTTCGAAAAAAAGAACAGACAGAAGATATAGTGAAGCCTAACCCGGCTAAAAGTTCTTTATTGAAATCAAAAATCGCTTGGCAAGTGACCTTTTTTATGGGGCTACAGTCATTTTTATTTTACTGTTTAATCGCATGGCTGCCTGAGATCTTAGTGAGCCGAGGAATTGATATCTCTACTGCTGGTTGGATGGTTTCCATCATGCAAATTGCAGGCCTCCCGACCGCATTTTTAGCTCCATATTTAGCCGATCGTTACCCGAACCAAAGGGGAATTATTATTGTCCTTAGCACATCCTATATCATCGGTTTGACGTTACTTTTATTCGGAAGCAATATGGTCATTCTATCCATAAGTATTTTATTAGCCGGTGCGTCACAGGGAGCAAGTATTGCCTTATCCTTAGCACTACTAAGTCTTCGCGCACGGGATGCGAAGCAAGCAGCGAATTTATCAGGTATGGCACAGTCAATTGGTTACTTACTTGCAGCTATTGGACCTTTCACAGTAGGGATTATATTTGATCTGTTCAGTTCTTGGACGCCTTCACTTGTCTTATTTATAATAGTTGCAATCGCCATGTTTGCAGCTGGACTTGGTGCTGGGCGAGATCAATATGTCACTGCAGAAGATTAAAAACGGAGTGTTTTAGAATGAAAAAAATCGATCTCTTTAAAAAATACATGAAACAGCACGAACAATTATGGAGTTGCCCAATCTGTCAGAACTCAATGACGGTAAGGGATAACCATGTCGTTTGTGCAGAAAATCATTCGTTTGATCTAGCGAAAAAGGGCTACGTTAATATGATGACACAGCCAGTTCATACGAAATACGATAAAGAGCTTTTTGAAGCACGTCATTGCATTATTGAAAGTGGCATGTACAAGCCATTACATGAAAAAATCACCGAATTAATAAATGCGAACTCTACGGTTGTGGATTTAGGATGTGGTGAAGGCTCTCATTTAGCCCATATTAGAGAAAAAGCGGATGGTGAAATAATCGGTGTTGGCCTTGATATTGCAAAGGAAGGGGTTATGACAGCAGCCAAACATCATTTAGATACCATTTGGTGTGTTGGTGACTTAGCCCAAGTCCCTTTTAAAGATTCGAGTTTTGATGTCGTTTTGAATATTTTATCTCCAGCCAACTATACAGAGTTTAAACGCTTATTAACGGATCAAGGAATCGTGATAAAAGTGGTACCGAACAGCGGTTATTTAAAGGAATTACGTGAAGCTTTTTATGAACAAGATGAATATGATAATCATGACACAAAGCAGCGATTCCAAGAGAACATGGAAAAGGTTCAACAAGAACGCATCACTTATAAATTCCCAATGACAGCTGATTTACTACCTTCACTGATAAAAATGACACCATTAACGTGGAACGCAAAAAAACAAGACGATCTAGACATCTCAGAAGTAACAATCGATTTAGATATATTAATCGGAGAACGATAAAGGGTAACGATTTTGGTTTTGTACATACGCAATCAATTTTATCTGAAGATATTATCATCCTCCTTTGTGTCTAGTAAGCATATGTTGAGAGCGGGAAGCATCCGTTTAGTCAATCAAAAGGGGATCCCAGGACCAGTATTTGCAGAAGTCAATGAGGAGCGTGTTGAGGATAGTTTCATCTAATAAGTAAAAAAGGACTTGAAAATTTCAAGCCCTCATCTAGTCAATCTATTTATTTCCGAAAAACTTCTCAGCCTCTTCTAAGTATTTTTCTTCCCCTGGCATGAGTTCAAAATCTTCTACAATAGCGGCAACGGGGCAGACTGATACACAAGCGCCGCAATTAATACATACATCAGGGTCTATATAAAATTGATCCTTACCTTCTTCAATACAGTCAACGGGGCACACTTCAACACATTCGGCTGCTTTTTCTGTTTGGCAAGGACTTGTAATGACAAACGCCATACTAGTTCCTCCTTTTTCACCTTCAATTATACGATAATCACTATAAGAGGGGTATGTCAAAAGATTGAACCTTAGTAATACGTCCATTTTTGTTAACTACCTGACAGGTGCACGGTTGAAATCTATTAATTTTAATATGATAAAACAAGCAGTAAAATATTGTTGGTTTCAGTTTACCTCACCAAACGTCTTTTAATGACCCGGAAAGGGGTGAGGCCAATGGGTGAATACAAGTGAGCTTTTGTTTCCGTAATACTATTGGTCCTGTTCCTTCAGGATACCTATAGTATTATCCCTCTCATTTTCGTGACTCATAATGGTCGCAACTAGCATTTAGTCGGGGACTATAGAAAAAGATATAGGTCCTTTCAAAGGCTGAGCTAACAATAACTGCTGTAACAAGGAGCCTTGCCGCATGGTGAGGCTCTTTTCCATTACATATTTATGGAAAATAATACTAATAATGTCGAATTTAATATATAATTTAATCAATAGTATTTTTAGTTGGGAGCGTGGTCGTTTGAGTAAGAAAAGAAGAGAACCAAAAGACCGTAAAGATCGTTCGTGGATCGCTGATGTTTTATTGTTTTTCCCTGAACTAATTGTGTTTTTAATACGTGGACTCATTCGTGGGCTAATGAGTTTGTTTAAATGGTACACCTGATAAAAGCTGTTTCAATAGTCATACTGGATGACTAATTGAAACAGCTTTTAATTTTAAAAAATAGAATTTTTTAGATTGACGTTTTTGTAAGAGATATGTATAATTCAAATCGTAATCATTACGATTTACATATTTTCAGGAGAGGAGCAATGAAATGAAGGTTTCTATTGCAATGAGATTAAGTATTTTGATTCTAAGTTCATTATTACTATTGGTAGGGTGCCAGACGTCAGACTCATCTGAGAGAGAATCAAATGAAACAACAGAAGACGCTAATAATACAGAGGAGCAAAATTCTGAAGAAGATCACACACATGAAGGTGACCACGATCATGATCACAGTCATGCACATGATGAGGAATCTCAACAAATTTACGATGGCTATTTTGAAGACAGCCAAGTAGAAGATCGTTCACTTTCAGATTGGGAAGGTGACTGGCAATCTGTATATCCTTATTTGCTGGATGGGACACTAGATGAGGTGTTTTCTCACAAAGCAGAACACGAAGGTGATAAGACAGAAGAAGAATATAAGGAGTATTATGAAAAAGGGTATCAGACAAATGTGGATCGGATCTTGATTGAAGAAAACCAAGTGACCTTTTTCGAAGATGGAGAAGAATATGCGGGTGAGTATATCTATGATGGATATGAGATTCTAACATATGAAGCGGGTAATAGAGGAGTCAGATACATATTTAAGCTAGATGAAGAAGCTGAGGGACTTCCTCAGTATATTCAATTTAGTGACCACAGTATCTATCCTACTGAAGCTGATCATTATCACTTATATTGGGGTGATGATCGAGAAGACTTACTGGAAGAGGTCGAAAATTGGCCAACTTACTATCCTTCTGATATGAGTGGGCATGATATCGCCCATGAGATGATAGCACATTAATTTGGCACCATTTAAAACACCTCCGATTTAGTACTTAACGTACTATTTCGAAGGTGTTTTTAGCTATTAATCATCGCGGCAAACCATTAACAGGTTCCCATCTAAATCTTTAAAGACAAAAAATTGATCAAACTGCACATCGGTAACTAACTCGATCCCTTTTTCTTTCATAAATTGATAGGAAGCATGTATATCATCGGTTCCAAATTGGATGACGGGTGCGTTGAGTCTAGGGAGATGTCCCTCTTCATTTCGCCATGCTGGCATTGAGTCTAATATGACGCCAGTGCCTTCTGTTTTTGCGACAAACAAATGACCTTGATGAAACTCTCCTTCGTCTAACCCTAATACTTCTGAATACCATTCTTGCGCTTTAACTACATCATTGACAGGGATAAACACAACATTAACTTTATTTTTAATGGGACTCTTAATCATTTTGATTCCTCCTTATTTATATACTTTTATTCGACTTGATACTAAATTTTCCTTGTTATCATACTTCATCAAAACTAGTAAATACTAAAACAAAGTTATAAGGAGGTCATTGCGTGGATCAAGAGATGAATTACGGTGAGGATTATAAGGTCATCCCTGCGACTTCTGTTGAAAGTGGAAAGGGCGTAGAGATTCTACCTGATGTGTATTGCCATACGATTCAAATTGTTAATATTGTTTTAGTTGGTAATCGTGATGGTTTTGTTTTGGTTGATGCTGGAATGCCTCAATCTGCGAATAAGATTATATCGGTGACTGAGGAGCGATTTGGTGAAGGGAGCAGACCTAATGCCATCATCTTAACTCATGGTCATTTTGATCATGTCGGAGCCATCATTGAACTCATTGAACATTGGAATGTCCCAGTTTATGCTCATCACCTTGAAATACCTTATTTAACAGGAAAAAGCAGTTACCCTGAACCTGATGCAACGGTTGAAGGTGGAATGGTGGCAAAAATGTCTCCATTCTTTCCAAATGAACCTATCGATATAGGGGACCATGTCCAAGAGTTACCTAAAGACGGTGCGATTCCTTATATGGACGGGTTTAGTTGGGTCCACACACCAGGTCATACTCCAGGACACGTGTCGCTGTTTAGAGATGAGGACGGAGCATTGATTGTAGGGGATGCTTTCGTAACCGTTAAGCAGGAAAATTTATTTGATGTAATGATGCAGCAAAAAGAAATCAGTGGTCCTCCGCGTTATTTAACAACCGATTGGAAGGCTGCAAAACAGTCGGTAAAAAAACTAGCTCAATTACACCCAACTGTGGCCGTTACAGGACATGGCGTTCCATTGTTAGGGGAAGAGTTGACCGAGAACTTAGCAGTACTTGTACGTGATTTTGAAAAGATCGCAGTTCCTAATCGTGGAAAGTACGTCGATCCAGATGTCCATTAGAAATTTAATAATTTAATGCATATCACATAAATAACGACATATATTTTTGTATATAAATTTTGTTGACATCACGAACGGACCATGCTAATATATCAATTAATTCAAAATTAAATAACAATTTTTAACTCTTATCTAGAGTGGCTGAGGGACTGGCCCGATGACGCCCGGCAACCTTCAAACAACGGTTTGAAAGGTGCTAATTCCTGCAAAGCAAATGTGCTTTGAAAGATGAGAGGGACCAATTTATTAGGCATTTGTATATATTGGCCTCTCTGCTCAAAGCAGGGAGGCCTTTTTAGTTTTTAATAAAGAAAGTGGAAGGATGGATGGTTATGAGAAGTACCATCTCGTATCAAACAGGAACTGTTACGATTCCTAACTTCAAACTACAAAATGGGGAGAAGTTTGATGAGGTACAGCTCGCTTACGAACGATGCGGAAATTCAAATGGACCGACGATTTTGGTTTGTCACGCTTTAACAGGCAATCAATACGCTGTTGGGACGAATGACCAACCAGGTTGGTGGAGTGGCTTAATCCATGACGGTGGGTACATTGATACTCGATCATACGAAGTCATAACGTTCAATGTTTTAGGTGGTTGTGACGGATCAACTGGCCCAGGGTTTATGAGTCCAACTGGTGAAGCGTATCAGGAACAATTTCCATCATTGACGGTGAGAGATCTCGTTGAAATTCAATTTGTTGCTTTAAATGTGTTAGGGATAGATCATCTTAAAGCGGTTATAGGTGGATCGCTTGGAGGCATGCAAGTGTTAGAGTGGGGACTTATGTATCCCGATTTTATGGATGCGATTTTTCCGATAGCTGTTACGCCCATTTTTAGTGATTATGCTATTGCATTTAATCATATAGCAAAAGAAGCCATTAATCAGGATTTAGCTTTACAAAATGGGGGGCAACCTGAAAAAGGGTTAAGTCTGGCGCGAATGGTTGGTATGGTGACATATCGATCAGATGATTTATTTAGTAAACGATTTTCGAGGGGGGAACTCAATGGAGAATTTGATGTGGAATCTTATTTGGATCACCAAGGGGAAAAGCTAGCCAAACGTTTTAATCCCTACAGTTATTTAAGGTTACTAGACGTTATGAATGGTCATGATATTTCTCGAGATCGTGGCGGTTATCATCAGGCGATTCAGAAATATCGAGCACCTATTTTTGCGTTAAGTTTTAACAAAGATTTACTTTACCCGCCTAGTGAGCTTAAACGCTTTGTTATTGATGTTCAAGAAACAGGCGGCTATGCAGAGTTTTATGAAGTAGATACGATTTTTGGCCATGATGGATTTTTAGTTGAATTTGAAAAGTGGGGACCATTTATTCAAGAAAAGTTATCGTCATTAACGGCTAAAGCCGTATAAAAAATAAAAAGGGAGCGATTTAAATGAGTGAAGAGAAAAATTATCGATTAGAAACGGTGAATATTCATGGGGGATTAGAGGCGGACCCAACAACAGGCGCACGAGCATTACCTATTTATCAAACGAATTCTTATAAGTTTAATAACACGGACCACGCAGCAAATTTATTTGGGTTAAAAGAAGAAGGCTTTATTTATACACGTATTGGCAACCCAACTGTTGGAGCTTTAGAGGAGCGGGTCGCTCAATTAGAAGGTGGAGTGGGTGCCTTAGCACTATCTAGTGGGATGGCGGCAATTTCAACTGCTATTTTTAATATTGCCGAAGTTGGAGATGAAATTGTATCAGCATCGACGCTTTATGGAGGAACATATAATTTATTTTCAACGACTCTACCAAAGCATGGGATTACGACACATTTTGTTGATCCAAAAGATCCTGAAAACTTCCGCGATGCGATAACACCAAAAACGAAAGCCATTTTTGCTGAAACGATTGGAAACCCAGGGTTAACGGTATTAGATATTGAAAAAGTGGCTGAAATTGCTCATGAAGCAGGCATACCACTTATTATTGATAATACATTTGCTACTCCGTATCTGTGCCGTCCGATTGATTTTGGTGCTGATATTGTCGTTCACTCTGCGACCAAATGGTTAGGAGGAAATGGGACGACATTAGGTGGCATTATTGTCGATGGCGGTAAATTTGATTGGAATTCAGAAAAATTCCCTGGTTTCACGCAACCAGATCCAAGTTATCACGGTCTTGTTTATGCCGAAGTTTTACCGGAAGCGGCTTATATTACAAAGGCTCGCGTTCAATTACTTCGTGACACAGGAGCTGCCTTAAGTCCGTATAACGCTTTTCAAATTGCACTTGGTATCGAAACATTGCATGTTCGTCTAAAAGAGCATGTTGCGAATGCGCGTAAAGTAGTTGAATATTTAGAAGCTCATCCAGGTGTCGAGTGGGTGTTATATCCCGAACAAGAAAATCATGATTCAAACGAATTAGCTAAAAAGTATTTACCAAAAGGTGCAGGTTCAATAGTTGTCTTTGGAATAAAAGGCGGTCGCGAAGCTGGAGCTGAAGTGATTAATAACGTGAGGTTATGGTCACATTTAGCAAATGTTGGTGATGCGAAAAGCTTAATCATTCACCCGGCAAGCACGACGCATCAACAATTGAGTGAAGAAGAAATTAGATCAACTGGTGTAACAGAAGATTTGATTCGATTATCTGTCGGAATTGAACATATTGATGATCTATTAGAAGACCTAGAGCAAGCGATTAATGCCGCTAATGGTATATCTTCAAAGAAAGAATTTGTGAGATCATAATGAGTGACGAGAGTTCCATTAAAGTTGCGTTACTAGGTTTTGGAACTGTAGGAAGCGGAGTTTATGAAGTCATTGAGAGTCGGCAAAATCAATTGAGACACTTAGTTGGCCATCCAATTGAAGTCGTTGCAGTGTTAGTGGATGACATTAGTAAAGAACGCAAAATGGGTTCACATGTATTTGTTACAGATGATTTTCAGGAAATTTTAGCTCTGCCAGACTTGGATGTTGTCGTTGAAGCAATTGTAGGAGTGGAACCGGCCTATACTTATTTGTCGCATGCAATTGACCAGGGTTTACATGTCGTGACAGCAAATAAAGAACTTTTTGCACATAAGGGGTTTGAGCTTCAAAAGAGAGCTAAGGATCAAGGTGTCGAGTTAAAGTTTGAGGCGACGGTAGCTGGTGGAGTGCCAATCATTGGAGCTCTAACGAAGCTTTTACAGGTTAATCAGGTTCTTAAGATCGAAGCCATCTTAAACGGAACGTCGAATTATATTTTGACAAAAATGAGAGAAGAGCAAATCTCTTTAGAGAAGGCTTTGACTGAGGCACAGGCATTAGGGTATGCAGAAGCAAATCCAACAAACGATATTGAAGGTTACGATGCTCTTTATAAAATTATGATTTTAACAGAATTACTAACTGGGCGAAAAGTGAACCAAAATTATGTACGTTGTGCTGGCATAAGTACGATTTCGACAGATGATATTAATCAGGCGAATTTGCGCCATGAGAGAATCAAACATGTTGGAGTAATAGAAATTAGTGGGGAAAAGGTTTTCTCCGAGGTGAGTCTCCTAACTGTTAGTGAGAGTCATAAATTATATTCTGTTGAAGGGGTGGATAATGCGGTTTTAGTGACAGGAGATTTAATTGGTGAATTAGTTTTTCAAGGGCCAGGAGCAGGTAAGTACCCAACGGCAAGTGTTATGGTTGAAGACCTCGTTGATATTTATAACCCCGTAAGCAAATCGATAAAACTTGTAACTAAAAAGTAGTAAAGAAGTTAAGATAGAAGGTCATTAGATAATTAAATTTTGAACAAAAATGTCGTCAAAATGTGAAGACTTCAGTGGGAGAAGCATCACTTATTCGAATGAATATATACAACCCGAACTATAACTGTCCCAAGGTTCATTTATAGCTCGGGTTTCTTTTTGTCTGTACTTCTTCAACTAAAATGCTAATTAAGCGTTTGTTTGGCTAATTCGATTTGATTTGAAACTTGTTCAGGAGACGTTCCACCATAGCTATTTCGAACGCTTACCACGTGTTCAGGTGACAGTATTTCATAAATGTCATTTTCAAATAATGAACTAAATTGCTGGTATTCTTCAAGGCTTAAGTCTAATAAGTATTGATCTTGATGAATGGCATATAACACAATTTTTCCTATAATCTCATGTGCTTCTCGGAAAGGGAGCCCTTTAGTTACTAAATAATCTGCGATATCGGTCGCATTTGAAAAATCTTGGTTTACAGCTTGACGCATAGTATCTTGATTAATTTTCATAGTTTCAATCATGGGTGCTAAAAGTTGTAACGCCCCTTCGACAGTTTCAATGGTGTCAAACATACCTTCTTTATCTTCTTGCATATCTTTATTATAGGCTAATGGAAGCCCTTTTAAGACAGTTAATAATCCGAAAAGGTTCCCATATACTCGTCCCGTTTTAGCTCTCAACAGTTCAGGTACATCTGGGTTTTTCTTCTGGGGCATAATACTAGACCCTGTACAAAAGGAATCATCCAATTCTATAAAATTAAATTCTTCACTGCTCCAAATAACAAGCTCTTCAGAAAGTCGTGAAATATGCATAACCAAGATAGAGCAGTCAGAAAGAAACTCAAGAATAAAATCACGATCACTGACTGCATCCATGCTATTTGGATAGATTTGATTGAACCCAAGTAATTCTGCAGAACGTTTACGGTCAATCGGAAAAGTTGTTCCAGCTAAAGCACCAGCTCCAAGTGGTGACCAATTTATACGCTTAAGACTGTCGGTTAATCTTTCTTTATCTCGTTGGAGCATCCAAAAATAAGCCATTAAATGATGGGCAAATGAAATTGGTTGAGCCCTTTGTAAATGGGTATATCCTGGAATAGTCGTATAAATATGATCCTCAGACTGTTTTACAATTGCAGACTGCACTTGGTTAATAAGTTTAATAATGTCATTCGTATGGTTCTTTAAATAAAGGTGCATATCCGTTGCAACTTGATCATTTCGGCTACGACCGGTATGGAGTTTACCACCTAATGGACCAATTTCATCTATTAAAAAAGATTCTATATTCATATGAATATCTTCATCGGCAACTGAAAATGTTAGTTCACCATTTTCAATTTTTTCTTTGACTCGGTTTAGTCCTTGAACGATCGTTTGCATCTCTTCATTAGTTAGAATATTATTTTCTGCAAGCATTTGGACGTGAGCGATGCTTCCTTGAATATCCTCGTTCACTAGTTTTTGATCGAAAGAAATCGAAGCGGTGAGCTCTTCTACTAATTGATTCGTATTTTTCGTAAACCTTCCACCCCATAGCTTAGACAAGGTCGATTCCCCCTTTTTAGTGAGATTCAGTTTTTATAGTTTCTAAAGAATTTTTCTTATTTTGGTTGACTTCGGAATAGACCTTTGTACGTAATCCCCATAGTTTTATAAAGCCAACTGCTGCGTTATGATCGAATAAGTCGCCTTTCGAATAGGTTGCGAGCTCCTCATTATAGAGGCTATGGTCAGAGTGACGTGCGACTACAAGGTGATTACCTTTATGAAGTTTGACGCGTATTTTTCCTGTAACAACTTGTTGTGTTTCTTCAACGAATGCGTTGAGTGCGTCTTTTAATGGAGAATACCATAGCCCATCATAAATAAGCTGTGTTAATTGTTCATCGACTTGTCGTTTAAACTTAGTAACTTCACCTGGAAGAGTTAAAAACTCAAGCTCCTTA
Source organism: Piscibacillus halophilus (assembly GCF_900110685.1). GTDB lineage: Bacteria > Bacillota > Bacilli > Bacillales > Alkalibacillaceae > Piscibacillus > Piscibacillus halophilus. The sequence continues at coordinate 13,136 of NZ_FOES01000011.1, read as the reverse complement.
TGGGCATTAATTAAAATGAGAGCACCTGGATTTTCATACACTTCACGAGATTTGATTCCCACCATACGGTTTTCAACATGATCAATTCGACCAACCCCATGTTTTCCACCGAGTTCATTAAGTTGTTCAATTAAATCTACTAAAGGTAGCTCTTCTCCGTTTAAGGCAACGGGTTCTCCTTTTTCAAAGTCGATGTCAATGTATTCTGGGGCGTCTGGAGCATCTGATATAGGCGCTGTCCATTCAAACGCCCCCTCTGGTGCTTCATTCCACGTATCTTCTAAAATACCAGCCTCGCATGCACGTCCCCAAATGTTAGCATCAATTGAATAAGGGTTATCAAGGTCGACTGGGATCGGGATGCCTTTTTTCTCAGCATAGGCAATCTCTTCATCACGAGTCATTTGCCATTCTCGAACGGGCGCAATCACTTCTAAGTCAGGGTCAAGTGCTTGTAGTGAGACTTCGAAGCGTACTTGGTCGTTCCCTTTTCCAGTACAACCATGAGCAGCAGCTACGGCCCCCTCTTCCTTGGCAATTTCAACGAGTAATTTTGAAATAAGTGGGCGTGATAAAGCTGACGATAATGGATATTTTCCCTCATATAAACAATTAGCTTTTAAAGCAGGTAAAATATATTCTTTAGCTAATAGTTCCCGTGCATCAATCATAATGGCTTTTTCTGCCCCGACCTTTAAGGCCTTGTCTTTGATTTCTTCTAGGTTTTTACCCTCACCAACATCTAAACCAACTGCAATAACATCGTATCCATACTTCTCTTGTATCCATTTAATAGATACAGAGGTGTCTAATCCTCCTGAATAGGCTAATACGACTTTACCTTTTTGATTCATTTGAGATCCCCTCCGAATGATTATTTTTTATATTGAAATTTAATCAGATAACAAAACCTTTAATAAAGCTTTTTGGGCATGCAAACGGTTTTCAGCTTCATCAAAAACTACATAGTGTTTTCCGTCAATAATTTCTGCTGTTACTTCTTCACCACGGTGCGCTGGCAAACAATGAAGAAAAATATAGTTAGGTTTAGCTTTTTCACATAAAGCTTGATTGATTTGATAAGGTGCGAGTTGTTCCATTCGTTCCGTTTGTTCGTCTTCTTGCCCCATACTTGCCCATACATCTGTAATGACTACATCTGCCTGGTCAATCGCTTCCTCTGGATCATTCGTTAAAGTGATATGGCAGTCGTTAGTCGTAGCTATTTGTATGGCTTGATTTAAAATACTTTGATTAGGTTCATAGTTCTTAGGACTAGCGACAGATATATTCATTCCTGTTAGAGCAGCTCCTTCTATTAAGGAGTGCGTCATATTGTTATTTCCATCACCGATAAAACAAAGTTTTAACCCTTTTAAGTCACCTTTGTATTCCTTAATGGTCATTAAATCAGCTAAGACTTGTGCTGGATGATGAGAATTCGTTAATCCGTTTATAACGGGTATACTAGATGCTGAAGCAAACTCTTCAATCGTTTGATGATCAAAGGTTCGAATCATAACGCCATCTAAATATCTTGACAACACTTTTGCCGTATCATTAATGGATTCTCCTCTACCTAATTGAAGATCTCTAGAGCTTAAAAAGCTAGCATGCCCACCAAGTTGATACATGCCCACTTCAAAGGAGACTCTAGTTCTTGTTGAGGACTTTTCAAAAATCATTCCTAATGTTTTCCCTTTTAAATACTCATGTGGGATGCCAAGTTTTTGCTTTTTCTTTAATGTCAAAGCTAATGAAATTAAATACTCAATTTCACTAGATGAAAAATCAGCTAAGGTTAAAAAATTCTTTCCATACATGTCTTTCTCGATCCTTAAATCATTGTGATTAATGGATTTCAAACTCAAAGTCTCACCTCATTTTGATTTAGTATAAAGCGCTGAGCAGTTTTGGGTTGGTTAGCTCTTCCTTTTGTATGTACTTTCTCGAATGATTTTACTATAGTTTATAAGAAATTATACGTAATATTGTATATATATTCAATAATTAAAAATAATTTTGATGTTTTTTGTATAATTATTTATTTATCAATACATAAAAAGTGGGAAAAATAACTTTTAATAGTAAAAAAAGAAACCGTTACGTATATCACGCAACGGTTTCCTGATTTTTCAATTGCAAATGCTTATATTTTATTGTAAAATTTATGTTTGGAAAAAATCATTCTACGTACTTATGCGTAAGAAAATTCAATTATGAGGTGGTTTTATTTATGGGAGATAAAACTTATCGCGTATTACTTTATTATAAGTACGTTCACATTGACAATCCAGAAGAGTTGACGAATGAACATCTGAAATTCTGTAAGGATTTAGGTCTTAAAGGACGTATTCTAATCGCGGAAGAGGGAATCAACGGTACTGTTTCCGGTACTGTGGAACAAACTGAGGAGTATATGAACACGCTTCGTCAAGATCCTCGCTTTGAAGACATTGAGTTTAAAATTGATGAAGCAGATGGACATGCATTTAAGAAAATGCACGTTCGCCATCGTCCAGAGATTGTTAGTCTTCGTTTAGAAGATGACATTGATCCGAATGAATTGACTGGCAACTATCTGGAGCCTAAAGAATTTTATCAATTACTAAAAGATGAAAATACAATCGTATTAGATGCACGTAATGACTATGAGTACGACTTAGGTCATTTCCGTGGTGCCATTCGTCCAGATATTAAAACGTTTAAAGAATTACCAGAGTGGGTTAAAGAAAATAAAGAGATGCTTGAAGGTAAGCGGATCTTAACTTACTGTACAGGTGGAATCCGTTGTGAGAAGTTCTCTGGTTGGTTGAAAAAAGAAGGTTTCGAAGATGTTAACCAACTTCACGGTGGTATCATTAATTACGGTAAAGACCCAGAAGTACAAGGTGAACTTTGGGACGGTAAGATGTATGTGTTTGATGAGCGCATCAGCGTGCCAATTAACCAAAAAGAACATGTGGTAGTAGGTAAAGACTACTTCACTGGTGAACCTTGTGAACGTTACGTCAATTGTGCAAATCCAGAGTGTAACAAGCAAATTATTTGCTCTGAAGAGAACGAACACTTCTTCATGCGTGGCTGCACACATGAGTGTCGCACAGCTGAACGCAATCTGTATATCGAAGAACACGATTTATCAGAAGAAGAAGTTCAAGAGCGTTTAAGAAAAATTGAAGAATACTACGAAACTCAAGCTCAAGAAGCTTAATATAAGAGTAGAGTCTGGACAAAAGATAAATTGATCAATAAAATCCGAATGAAAATGGAGTTAGCGTAGTCAAAATGCGAGACTCCTGGTCGGCTAAAAGCGGCCACGTCCTACGCCTGCGATGACTCGGCGTAAATTATTTCAAAGAGGTATCACAAGTAGCATTTGTGGCCAACGCCGACACTAGATCGTCGCAGAACAGCACGAGCTGAGGGGCCACAGGATGTTGCGTCATTAGCCGAACATCCTTAAATCTTCGAACGGAAGTGAGTTTGGGGAAGTTGAAGCTGTGCCTGCGGAAAGCGAAGCATTTTGACGAAGCTATAAGAAAGAAGGCGAACTTTGGATGTTTAATACAGTCTAAGGTTCGCCTTCTTTTATTTAATCATTATTTTTGTCTCAGCCTCTTTTTAGCGTTCTAACCATTTAATTAAATAATCATTGTCCTGTTGCTCAAGTTCTTTTATCCAAATTTGACGTCCAGACTGTTTGCTTAAGATGGAAACTTTAAAACTCGCAAGCTCTTGTTTTCTGTGAAGAAAATGATGGATCACTTCAATCGCTTGGATTCGTTTTTTCGGAATTAATATGGTTTCTTTATTAAAAACTCGAAAGCGTACAGTTAAAAATTGATCATCAACATGGTAGCCAGCAGTTCGATATCTAGCATACCCAAGAGTTAAGAATAATAAGAACAGGACCGTCAGATATATCCAAATCGTTGGGGTAAAAATGAAGGCCAAGATCAATAAAATAATAGGTATCAATAATGAACGAACCAAGTAATAAGGCAATGCCCGAACTGGGACTCGCTTGTAGTGGTGGGGTACTTGATTATATTCAGGTAAAATATCATTCAAAAACTCTTCTACTTTCCTTTTTCTGATGACGGGAAACAACAGTGTATGGGCATCAGCTGTTGTACCAATTTCACCACCTGCAATAACGACGTATATAGTTGCCAATCCAAATGGCTGTCGGATGAAGTTTTCCTCAATTCCAACGGCTTGAATCCGTTTTAAAGGGATTGTCATTTGTTTTTTCTCTAATAAACCACGTGTAATAAAAAGCTCTTTTTCATATCTTATAATTTGAAACTTCCCATATTTAATAAGTGAACCTAAAATTCCTAACCCCCATAAAATGATAGCAATCATCAGAGCAAAAATCACAAGCGACTCTAAGGCTTGTGCCAGTAACCACCTCGTCGTTACATCATAAACGTGATCTGGAATGAGATTCTCAATTTGGCTAAACACTAAACCAAATAAACCGATGATTACCCCAATACTGCCAGATGTCGCTCCGGCAATTAATAAGTCCCGATTATTCACGGTTCGCTTAGGATATTCTGGTTCTTGAGCTACTTTTTCTTCCGTGGCCAAATTGCGATTTTCTTTTAACATTTCCTGTATACGGATACCTTCGTTATATCTAACAGCACTTAAGTTAGCATCAACGTCACGATCATTACCAGCCGTTTCAATTTCTACTTTTGTTAAACCAAAAGGTCTATGAATAATCCCTTGAGTGAGATCAATCGATTGAATTCGGTTACGGGAGATGTAGCGATCTTTTCGAATAAATATTCCATGTTTAATGTGGATTTGATCAGGTGTTACCTCATATGTGAAACGTCTCCATGAAATAATCCCTAATATAATAAATAAAACAGCTAATCCTAATATTCCTAACAATACATATTTAAAAAATCCATCACTAATCGCAAGGACGGAAAATGTCACAATAAAGTAAAAGGCGTTTTTAAACGATTTAAAAACATTAAATACAACCGCAAGTGGATTTAAATGTTTTGGGTTAGACATCATCTTGTTCCACCCTTGCTAATTCCGAGATTAAATCCCTTAACTCCGTTGCTTCATTCTCAGGTAGGGCAGGGATTTCATGAGTCGTAGCTGCTGTTGTAATCGTTAAAGTAGCCAGTTTATATTTTGATAAAATAGGCCCTTGCTTTGTATCAACATGTTGAATTCGTATCATAGGAATCAACGTCTGTGTTACGATCAAAATTCCGTGCTGGATATAAATCTCTTCATCCACCACTTCATATCTCCAACGACGCCAACGCCATTTAGGGATGAAAAATGGTGTAATAATTAAATCTAATAACGTGATGATGGATAGAACAATAGGAATCCAAAATACTAAAAAGTTAAAAGTGTACATTAGATACCATGAGGCGCCTGTTAACGCAATGGGGATGATTAATAATATCAAGGCAGTTAATCTCCATGCCTTAATCGCATCTTTTGCAATTCTTTGTTTTGGAGGTTGTCGCATTTATAATCGTCCTTTGAGTATGAATTTAGTCCTATTTTATTATAACAAAAAATTCCAACAACTTAACAAGGAATTTATGAAACGAAACATAGTTTTATCCGTAGTAAAGGTAAAAAGGGGATGAGGGAATGAAGAATTTTATTCTTAAACTTTTAATCGCTATGGCGGTATTGTACATAATCATTTTGACAGTTCATTATTTTACAAGCTTTGAATTAGTCAACATAGTGTTTATTGTGGGCATCATCAGTTGTTTTTTTACCTATGGTGGGCGAGTATCCGTTTTAGGAGAAGGGACAGCTGCTTCAACAACATTTGGGCAATATAAACCAAGAACAAAACCGAATAAATTTGTTGGTTTTGTTAGTCCGTATTTTTTCGGTTCACTTTTAACAGCCTTATCAGCTTTTATATTTCTTTATATTTAACCAAAAAATAGCACCCTAAAAGTTACATTCTTTTAGGGTGCCATTCTCAACTTATTAATTTAAAAGCTGATTTCGTTCTTCCATTTGTGGTGGTTCTCCCATCCAACCATGTTTAATCATCAGTTTTGCGCCTTGATGAGCATATTCAAAAATATCCTTTGTTAAGACTGTTGCTTTAGCAGGTATATCATTCCTTAAACTAAAGGCAGTACCTAGTGCATTTTTACTTAAAGAAAAACCACAAAATAGACTGGTACAGTACATCATGATTTTATCGGAAAAAGGTGCCACAGTTGAACTGGTTGCATTCCCACCGGATGTAGATGGAGGTTGAACCCCACTTTGTAATAGCATTTCATTAAATTCTTTTATAATACTTTTAGCCAGCTCGACACCTTGTGAAAAGTATTGTTTCACTTCCTTTTCATGAGCACACTGAGCAAAACCAGTTATCATTTGCATCCCTGTGACGTTTGTTTCGATTGTATAATAGATATGAGCAGCTTCTACTGTATTTAGCGCTCGTTTATTACCGAAAGGATTAAATCCACTCATATAACTTTTGTCATGCACAAACTCAACTGCGTCTGGCATCGTTACATAAGGTGGGCGAGGTAGAAGTCCTTTATTAATCAAATATTGGGTGCAGTCATTAGATGTCTCTTGAGTAATGGCTGTTAGTTCTTTATACATCATCACAATATCTTCACGATAGGACATACTTGCGTGTAACGTATGCATCCCCATACTAATGGCTTTTATTAATCTAACAAACATAATGTCGAATCCATTATCATAAACTTAGGAGCTCCTTTGTTGACGTCTTTAGCTGTAAAACCAACTGGTACTACTGCTCCTTCACTTTCAAAAATCTCTATGATTTTTTTGACATATGGATCAATTTGTTCATATAAAGATGTCATAATATTTTTAGCTTCTTCGTCATCGGCTTTTTCAATAAAATATTCTAACATTCGTAAAATCATGGTCTTTTGTTGATAAGTCATCCATAATGTACCGAGTTCCGTTGAAGAAATTTTTGGACGTTCAGGCACACAAATCACTCCTAATAGTATTTAGAAGTATTTTTCCCTCTCATATGTCAATTATCCATATTTTAATAAGAACTTATAATTGGGCACCTGATTTTTTATAACAATTCCATTGTTTCTTTCATTCGGATAGCTCTCAATCCTGCGATGAGAGGTAAGAGCGCGACAAGCCCAATCGCCCAATTAACATTGAGTAAGTCTGTGAACAGTCCTGCCATTAAAGCCCCAAATGCATATCCACTATCACGCCAAAAACGATAATATCCCATCGATGTAGCTCGCCATTTAGGGTGGGAGGCATCCCCGATCGCAGCAATTAAAGTCGGATAAACCATGGCTGTTCCAATTCCTAATAAGATTGCAGTTGTTAACCATAGAGCATAAGTGTCAACTAATAAGAACATCCAAAGTGATAGGGCTTGAATGATCATACCACTAACAATTAACCCTTTTCGCCCGATTTTATCACTTAAGATTCCTGTGAATAATTGAAAGAATCCCCATGCAGCTGGATAAGCCGCAACAACAGCTCCAACTTGTCCAACTGTTAAGCCACTTGTCGTTAAAAAGACAGGGAATAGCCCCCATGCCATTCCATCTTTTAAGTTCGTTGAAAGTCCAGCAAAACTAATCGTCGATAATTCACGGTCTTTCCAAGTAGTTTTTTTGAAAACTTCTTTTGCATCAAAATTTTCATCTTCACCGTTATGATCCTCTGATTGTACTTGCACATGTTTTTCTGTATCTTGTGCAAAAATAGATAAAATAAAACCTATGACGACAATCGCGATTCCAAGATAAAACGGTTCAGGTCGAATAGAAGTTTGTGAGGCAACATAACCGGAAATCGCGGCCATTAATCCAACCCCTATGTATCCCGCAAACTCATTAAAACCAACGGCAATACCCCGTTGATTGCTGCGAGCGAGGTCCACTTTCATGTTTAACGTCATAGACCAAGTTAAACCTTGATTAATACCTAATAAAATATTTGCAAATACAACGACCCACCATGCGTGAGCGAAAATAATTAAGATCGGAACTAATAAGCCAATTCCCCAGCCAATCAATAGAACCTGACGTCTTCCAAAGCGATCTGCCAGTCCACCTGCAAAGAAATTCATGACAGCTTTAGAAAAACCAAAGCTCACGATAAATGACAGTGCAGCACTTGCTGAAGCTAGACCGAAGTGCTCTTCACCAATAATCGGAAGGACGGTTCTTTCCAGTCCCACCATAAACCCGACAAATAGGTTAATAAAAACAAGTAAAGTAAATTGAATAATGTTTTGTTTGATTCCAATTTGTGTCTGACTCATAATGCAACTCCTTTTTGTGTTCCAATATTATTGTAAACGTGAAAAGTGAAACTGTCATGGAAAAAGAAAGGTTGATGTTTGGAAAGAAAAGGTATATAATAAACATTAACTACTTTGTATAGCAAGTTAGCTATTAAGAAACAGCTATTTGATTATACAAAGTAATTTTTAGCATGGCTATATGGTTATACAAGGTAGGTGGAAGAATGGCCATTAGAAGTCAATTATTAAAGGGCATTTTAGAAGGATGTATTTTAGCTGTTATAGAGAAACAACCAGTTTATGGTTACGAATTATCCGTTAAACTGCACGAATATGATTTAGATGTTAGTGAGGGTTCCATTTATCCCATTTTATTAAGGCTTCAAAAGGAAAAATTAATTCAAGGTCAGATGGAAAAATCACCAAATGGTCCAAACCGTAAGTATTATTACTTAACGGATGAAGGGAAAGATTCTCTAGAAGAATTTCGGCAAAAGTGGGATTGGATTAAAAAGCCTGTGGATCAAATCTTAGAAAAGGGAGAGAGTTTATGAACACTCAGCAATTAATTAGTGAAAACAATAGGAAGCGAGAGTTCTTAACAAAAGAAAATAAAGAGTATTACGAAGACATGTTAGTTTATATTAGGCTATCTTTTGATAAATCGGATCAAGAGACAGAAGAAGTATTAAACGAAATGTTAGATCATGTATTATTAGCTCAAGAAGAAGGAAGAACAGCTAAAGACATTTTTGGATCTAACCCCAAACAGTATGCGGATGAGGTCATAGGTGAATTGCCGAGAATGGTGACTAAGAAGCAATTACAATATTTTGTTATGGGAATTTTTTATTTACTAGCAGCGTGGGTAGGTATGTCAGGAATCATTAGTACAGGAGCTTATTATTTATTCCATGTTGGGGAACTTTATGAAGACCACTATTTAGTCTCCCAAATTCTTATTTTACTTATTTCAATTCCACTTGCATTCTTATATTTAATTTTAACTCTACAATATATCCGATGGTCAACGTTTAAATCCATTAATAGAGTGGGCGAATTTCTATTATTATGGTTGATAGGAATGCTTTCATTTGGCGTCTTTTTCTTAATTTACTATTTCATGCCTGATATAGGTCCGAACTTACAACTGCCTGCTTATATAAAAATCATTATCGGTGTCATCCTATTTATATTTGGTCGGATCTTATATAAACGAATATAAACAACTTCTTTGATAAGAGGAATTTTTTATGAAATACTTTTAACTAGGTTCTATTTAAATAAAAGGAGCTGATTAAATGAAAGTATTAGTTGTTGGAGCCAATGGGAAAATTGGAAAGCAAGCAACAGAGTTATTACAAAATCATCAGGAACACCATGTAAGAGCGATGGTACGTAAAGAAAATCAGCTTAATGAATTTAAAGAAAAGGGTATTGAAGCCGTTCTAGCGGATCTGGAGGGGCCAGTCGATCAATTAGCGCAAGCAGCGGATGGTTGTGACGCAGTGATTTTTGCTGCAGGTTCAGGTGGTCAAACAGGGGCTGATAAAACACTACTGATTGATTTAGACGGAGCCATTAAAATGGTTGAAGCCGCTGAAAAAGCGGGAGTCGAACGATTTTTAATGGTTAGCGCACTACAAGCTCATAACCGTGAAAACTGGAATGAAAAAATTCGTCACTACTACGTTGCGAAACATTACGCAGATAAAGCTTTAGAAGCAAGTTCTTTAAATCATACAATTGTTCGACCTGGAGGACTCTTGAATGAACCAGGAGCAGGGAACGTGCGGGTTGCGGAAGACTTACCAGAACGTGCAACCATTCCTCGTGAGGACGTGGCTCGCGTACTAGTGGCCGCCCTTAATGAAGAAAAAACATTTAATCGTGGATTCGATTTACTTTCTGGGGAAAACTCTATCGAAGAAGCATTAAAGTCACTTTAATGTGAGGAGGTTATAGTATGTCAAATGTCGATCAGTTTTTAAAAGATTGGTTAAACCATAGAGAGGTTCTTGAGCAGTTACTTGAACAAATAGATGATGAACATGTCCATTACAAGCCTTGGGATGGCGCAATGACGTTAGGGACTATGGCCCTTCATGTTGCCACTGCAGGCGATATGTTTGCAGACATGGTTAAAACAGAGAAGATGGTGGCGCCAGATATGCCTGAATTTGATACGATGGAAGATGTTCGTCAAAAGGTTAGAGAGTTTACAGAGAGTACGAAGAAGAAAATTGAAGATATGACGGATGAAGAATTACAACAGTCAAATGAAGCGGAATTACCGCAAATGAAAGGGACTAAGTTCAGTTATTTACAAGGCATGTATGAACACGAAATTCATCACAAAGGTCAATTATTTGTGTATGCTCGAATGATTGGTGTTAAGAATGTCCCGTTCTTTAGGTAATTTGTACACACTCTGTGGATGACAGGGTGTGTATTTTTAAGTTTTCAAGGATATCCACAGGGTTTAGGAATTTACTCTTCATGTTTTTAGTCTTTATCAACAGGTTTTCTTCATTAATCAACAGCTTTTAGTAAAGACTAAAATTGAAGAGGTGAAAGTTATGCACATAGATGGTCAAATTATTTCAGGGGACTATGATCACGGTAGTCAAGAATTTTTAATCACGAGTGTTAAACATTTAACAACGGAATCCGCTATCTCAGAGGAAGAACTCGGTTTACTGCATGATTATTTGTTGGCACATGCAGGTGAAGATGGTGGGCAAATTTTATCGTTAAACGACCAAATCTTAGTAAAGCTAAAACCAGAAGAGGTTAATCAAGTGCTTCAAGATTTAGATGATATTAAACGATTATTTTGAAAAGAGGTGCGATTTCGCACCTCTTTTTAGTAAGGATCAGACGGGTGACCCATTTCTTGGGCATCATGAACAGCTTCGGCTTTTTCATCGTTTGTTTTCATATTTTGAAGCCCTTCTTTAACACGTCGACCGTAATCTTCATCGGCCTTTGTAAAATGTTCAATCATCTGATCTTGTATTGGTTTACGGCATTGTGAAAGCGCACCGACTAAGTTATTGATTAAATCATCGCGTTCCCAATCGTTGAGGCGACGGTAAGTCTCGCCTGCTTGTCCAAAGTTGTTTTGACGTTCAATGGGTTCGCGTACGATCTTACCTTCCACATGGGGGGTATTTTCAACGCCTGGGTTCTTCGTTTCTTTAAGACCATTGATTAACGATGGCTCATAATTAATGTGAGGATTTTTCTCTTCAGCGTAGTCCATTCGGTAATCCATCTGGCCACCGGTTTGGTTTGTAGCTACTCGCTTGATTGGACTGTTAATCGGTAACTGTAAATAGTTTGGTCCAACCCGATAACGCTGTGTATCAGAATAAGAATACGTACGGCCTTGTAAAAGTTTATCATCTGAGAAATCGAGACCATCGACTAATACTCCAGTCCCAAATGCTGCTTGTTCGACTTCGGCATGGAAGTTTTGTGGGTTCTTATTAAGTACCATTTTCCCTACTTTATACCACGGGAACTGGTCTTTATACCAAAGCTTAGTCGGATCTAATGGATCGAAATCTAACTCAGGATGCTCATGATCTTCCATGATTTGGACATAAAGTTCCCATTCAGGATAGTTTCCATCCTCAATGGCATCATATAAATCTTGAGTGGCATGGTTAAAGTTCATTCCTTGAATTTTATTAGCCTCCTCTTGGGTTAAATTTTTTATCCCTTGAACAGGCTCCCAGTGATATTTAACTAACACCGTTTTTCCTTCCTTATTTACCCATCGATAAGCGTGAACACCTGAACCTTGCATTTGACGATAGTTTGCAGGTATTCCCCAAGGGGAGAATAGGAATGTAATCATATGGGTTGCTTCTGGTGATTGACAGATAAAGTCAAACTGTCTTTCAGGATCTTGAATATTCGTGACTGGGTCAGGCATAAACGAATGCACAAAGTCAGGGAATTTTAACGGATCACGAATGAAGAAGATTTTGAGGTTATTCCCCACTAAATCCCAGTTCCCATCCTCTGTGTAAAACTTCACCGCAAACCCTCGAGGGTCACGTAACGTTTCAGGAGAGTGTTTCCCATGGTTAACAGTCGAAAAACGTACAAAGACTGGTGTGCGTTTTCCTTTTTCAAATACTTTTGCTCGAGTGTATTTAGAAATTGGCTCTCCATTGACTTCTCCATAAGACTCAAAATATCCGTGTGCTCCAGCCCCGCGAGCATGGACAATTCGCTCCGGGATTTTCTCACGATCGAAGTGACTAATTTTTTCTAAAAAATCATAGTTCTCTAATACTAAAGGTCCTCGATTCCCAACTGATCTAGAGTTTTGATTATCGGTAACGGGATGCCCCTGTTGATTGGTCAGTTCTTGTTTTTCTTCTTGATCTTTTGGATGTTTTCTCATCCGAAAATTCCTCCTTTCGACTACTCAGATTTTATTGTTACCTTTGAAAGTCAAAACATTTATATCAAGATAGGTTAGATTAGATGACGTACAATAGTTTGTGTAAAACTCTTGAAGACAAAAAAAGAGGCAGGGTATCCTCAGAGTAAACAACGAAATCAACTCATGAAAGGAGATGCCCTACCTCATGTTTACAAGTATAGGACAAAACAACCTCGAAAATCAACTGGACGAATTAGTCCGCTCTTTCGTCCAAGAGAAGCTAGAAACAATTATGAAGGAAGAAATGAATCAATTTTTCGAAGAAAATCCTGAGCTAAAAAACTATAAGAACGGCAGTTACGGTCGTCAATTGGATACGAAATACGGTCGCATCCAAGACCTTCAGGTGCCACGAGATCGAGAAAACGCATTTCAGAC
>NZ_FOES01000022.1 GCF_900110685.1 Piscibacillus halophilus | reverse complement strand
ATCATTACATGGAAGATGTTGAATCAGTTAATAAATGGAGGAGGTATGAGTTTGTCCCAGAAAAAAGATCAGGATAATTTGTTCGGAGACATCGATGAATGGTTAGAAGATGATCCTTTCGGATTGGATGAAGAAATCAAAATAGTTATATTTAAATGTCTTGACTGTAATGGAACTGATGAAGTACCTGATTATATCATCGGAGAGTTTAGTGTGGATAAAAATAATGATGAAGAGGTTGAGCTTCATTGCCCTCACTGTAATGGCACTATGATTAGAGCGAAGAATGTCCCAAGTGATTAGCACTCACTTGGGACGTAGTAAGTCGCGTTAGCGATTTTGTTCTTTATTTTAAAGTTTAGAGTTCGTAAAAATGCTTGGAAAATCCCTTAAATAGCGTTATGATATCAATCAACAACGATTACACAAGGTATAACTCATGCGAACTTAGGCATGATAAAAACCTAGAAAAGATGATTAAAAAGAAAGGGGTGTGTGGCATGGCAATCCGGACTATAGGTTTTATCGGTTGTGGCAAAATGGCCCAATCTATTATTAATGGCATGATTACTTACGGTGGTTATTCACCCGATCAAATTCAAGCAACAGCTGTTACGGATAAGACCATTAATTATGTGACAGATAAGTTTGGAATTCAAATGGGGCACGACAATAAAAAAGTAGCAGCGGAGAGTGATGTCCTGTATTTAGCAGTAAAACCTTATGTCTACCCTGACGTGATTGAAGAAGTACGTTCACACGTCCGTGAAGACACCATTATTATTACGATTGCTGTCGGGGTTACATTAAAAGAAATGGCGAGTTTATTCTCTCCAAATACGAAAGTGGTGCGAACCATGCCCAACACCCCCTCCTTCGTTGGGGAAGGTATGACAGCGTATAGCCCAAATGAAAATTTAACAGATGAAGAATTGGAAGACTTACAACACCTATTTTCTAGCTATGGTAAAGCTGAAATGGTCAAAGAAGAATTAATGAACGCCGTCACGGCTGTAAGTGGTTCCTCACCGGCGTATGTATATATTTTCATTGAAGCGATGGCAGATGGTGCCGTTAAGCAAGGGATTCCTCGTGAATTAGCCTATCAATTAGCCACCCAAGCAGTCTATGGGGCAGCGAAAATGGTGATGGATACTGGAATACACCCAGGTGAGTTAAAGGATCACGTTACCACTCCAAACGGAACGACGATTAGAGCATTAGCATCACTTGAAGAAGACGGTTTTCGTGGATCTGTGATTAAAGCAATTGATTCATGCTTTAAGGATAAATGATTCCTACTATTTTAAATGTAAGTCTCGCCAAATTGAGCGAATCTTTCGCTAGAATATTAAAACCCTAAGGTGTAAGCCTTAGGGTTTTAATTTGTTGAGTATAACACTCAACGAACGGTGTTTTAATAAAGGGTGAATTTGTGCAAGTATAAGATTACAAAAAACTGAATTGTAACAATATTTCAATAAATGTATAATGGAATTAAAATAAAAATTCGATTATGGGGTGAGAAAGTGAACATTACTTATCGTAAATACCAATCGGGTGATGAATCTCAGATAGTAAAACTATGGAACAAGACACTTTTAGCAGATCCAATATCTCAGGAACGTTTTCGACATTTAGTATTATTAGATGCAAATTTTAATCCAAATGGAATGATTTTAGCATTTGATCGGGAAAAACTAGTCGGAGTCACATATGGGGTCATTCGTCAATTACCACTTTATCAAGACGATTTAGAACCAAACAATGGTTGGATCTCTTTTTTCTTTGTCGATTCGGATTATGAATCTCAAGGGATTGGGCAACAACTTTTGAATCGTCTAGAAGATTTCTTCATAAAACATCAACGTCAACAAATATTCTTCTCAGCATATGCTCCGAATTACATACTGCCAGGAATTGATACAGAACAATACCCTAAAGGACATAAGCTTCTAATAAATCAAGGATTTGAAAAACAATATACAGCAGCTGCAATGGATTATTCATTATTAGATTACAATGTTGATTCATCAATTGATGCACTCATCCAACAAAGACAACAAGAAGGTTATGTTATTCGAAGGGCACAAGACGGTGATTTGTTTGAGTTAATCCAGTTTGCTAATGAAGAATTTAATCCGGATTGGGGACGTGCTATTCGAGAAGGTTTGATTCATGGTATGCCAATGAATCAAATCTTTATTACTCGTAATCCAGATGGGGATATGGTTGGTTTTGGTTTATATGGAGCTTATGAAGGAATGAAGGAACGATTTGGCCCCTTTGGAGTCGACCCTAATGAGAGGGGGAAGGGGTTAGGGAAAATCATTCTTAACCTATGTCTTAACCAAATGAAGTCAGAGGGATGCCATAATGCTTGGTTTTTATGGACAGGTGAAAAAACAGCAGCAGGTTATTTATATTTAAAAACTGGATTTGAAGTGACTCGTCGGTTTGATGTCATGAAAAAGGAGTTGCAAAAGAATGACTGATTCTTATCATATACTTGCCGTTGGTGCACATTGTGGTGATTTAGAACTTCAAGTGGGAGCCATTGCTCACAAATATGCTAAAGCTGGACATCGAGTGACATTTCTACATATGACAGCAGGTGAAAAAGGAACTCCACCCGATATGGGGGTGGAAACTTATCGCCAGCAAAAGATTAAAGAATCAAAAGAGGCGGCGAAAATATTAGGAGTTGAGACGATCACATTAGATTATAAGGATGCTGAATTAAAGGCTAATGATGAAACCATTACCCATGTAGCTAAAATTATTAGGGAATTAAAGCCTGATTTTGCATTAACACATTGGGTGCATTCTATGCATCCAGATCATGAAGCTTGTCCTCAAATCGTTGAAGCAGCATGGCTGAAAGCTGCGTTACCAGGGTTTGAAATAAATGGACTAGAACCTCATGGTATGAAGGCGATGTATCATAGTGAAAATTGGGAAGATATGCACGGATATGAACCAGATCTATACATTGATGTTTCTGAGGAATTCGATATTTATTTAGAAGCATTATCTAAGTATTGGTTTATCATGAATTCATCTTCGTTTAGATACTATGATTATTACCGAGCTTTAGGGACGACGCGTGGTTGTTTGGCAAGGGTTAAATATGCACAAACGTTAAAATATCCGACAGGTATGAATGTTATAAAAGGACCAGAATTACCAAAGTTTCCAATTTAAAGACTCAAACCAAAAAAATCCATTAAAAGAAACCCGAATTACAAATGACCTAATGTTCATTTATAATTCGGGTTTGCTTATAGGGTCACGAGATTCCTGCTACTCCCACGACGTTCTAGACTGCTAGTGTCGGCGTTGGGCCACTACCTAGTAAAGTGTTTCTAGATCAATACCTTGGTAATAGTGTTTTAGAATTTCTTCATAATTCTTTCCTTTCTCAGCCATTCCAACTGCACCCGTTTGTGCTAAACCTACCCCGTGGCCCCAGCCACCGCCGTAGGCTTTAAATCCAACTGAACCATCATCGTATTCTACAGGTTCGATAAAGAATAAAGTGCTTAATAAAACACTTTCGTTACCGTCCGCATTTATATATGGTAATGACCAACGAATTCGGTCTTTATATTCATAAAAAGTACCGTTCTCAGTTACATATTCTATTTCGTATACTCTACCAGAGCTAGAGCGTTCTAGAACATTAATTTCATAGACTTCACCTACGTCAGTGTCATAATATCCGCTTAATACTTGAGAGATTTCTTCTGGTGACCACTCGAAATTCCAGCGATGGTATCTTGACCAATCAGATTCAAAGTCACCGTTTTTAGATGCTCTTAATGAAGTCGGGTTTGCGGAATTCTTAAAAACTTCTAAAGTAGGAACATGCTCAAACGCTTTTCCTCTTTGAGAATCCGGTACACCTCTTAGGTAGGGGACGGGATCAGAATTCCAAACATCTTCGTTATTAGCTGTATGACCACCACTAGTAGAGTGATAGACTGCCGTAATTAATTCACCATCATGAGTAGCGACGACACCCTTTGTCTCGTCAACAGCCTGAGAAGATATCGGATGCTCAGCATCGTAACCACCGTATACTTGATCTGAAGTAGTCGGAAGTAAATCATAGCCGTCCGAACTACGTTTTCCTAGGTTTGCGAAACTATAGGTGCGAGCTGCTACAGCTTGTGATTTTTGAGCTTCCATTTCCCCATATGGAACAGGAGGGAGTTCATGAGGGACAACACCTTTTAAATACTCTTCAATCGGTAACTCATTAATCCCCGCGAGAGTATTACTAGAGTTAAAACCAATTTCAGCAACTCCACGGTAACGTTCGCCATCAATAGAAACGATTCCTTGATCTGATTCTAAAACAACATGGTCTTCAGTAGTTACAGTTTCTCCATTGTAGTCGAGTTGGATGGCAGATGCTCCTTCATTAATGGTTACAATCTTCCAAAAGGAATCACTTCCTGCTAATCCTTTCTCAATGACTTCGGTACGAAAGGCATCTCGTTCACCCCAAGGGGCATCAACAGAAAATTCGCCGATGTAAAGTCTCCAACCGCCATTATATTCTTCGGTATAAGTAGCATATCCTTCGCTTTCAGCAAGTTCTACCCACTCATTTTTGGCTGTTTCTGAAGTAGTCCAAGCGGTTTGTAGTCTATAATTTGTTTGGACTTCTCCGGTGGATACTAATGTTGCTTCGACAGATGAATTAGTTCCTGTGAACAACACTTCACCTGTTTCTTTGTTATAAACGGTGAAATCTCCTTCACTTCCAACATTAATAGATTCTGAAGTAGGGACTACACCAATTCGGATGTTTGTTTCTTGTTGATCAGCTGATACGGTCAACAAACTAATTGTTAATAAAGCGCTTACAATTGATAGGAAAATCATACTTTTAAGTAAGGCTTTCATCAATCTACATCCTTTCGAAAAGATTTTATTCTTTGACAATATTCGAGAATAATTTGAAAATTCCTTTTAAATAATATAGATTAATAATAAAATAATATTTTAGAATGATATATTTGCAAAGTTTTCCAAATAGGTAGAACTAAAATAAGATAGTCTTTCATAAGAAGAACTTTATAATGAAAACTAATATCTTTTACATGGAGTGATTAACATGAGTCTGGTGATTGGAATAGATGGTGGTGGAACTAAAACGAAGGCTGTTATGGCTGATCAAAAAGGACATATTTACGCGGTAGCTACAAGTGGAGCAACTAACCCTAATTCAGTTTCTCACAGTCAATTGAAGAAAAATATTCAAAGTTTATTTAATTGTCTACAAGACGTACATCCTGATGAGTTTGAACAGGTTGATTTTTGTTTTGCAGGAATGGCTGGGGTTGGAGAAGCGTCATCAAAAAATCAGCTACATGACATTTTTACAGAAATTGTTCAAGCTTATAAATTTGAATATAAGCTATATAATGATGGCATTAATGCCTTATTTGCAGGAACATTGGGGGAACCTGGTATTGTTCAAATTGCAGGGACTGGGACTATAACCTATGGGTTAAACAGTCTAGGTGAATTTCATCGTGTCGGAGGTTGGGGTTATTTATTCGATGATCAAGCAAGTGGGTATGACTTAGGAAAACAAGCTCTAAGTTATGTATTTCAAGCTTATGATGGTCGAGGTTCACAAACTATTTTGGAACATATTTTACTCAATCATTTTCAAGTACGAGCCGTTCCCGATTTAATACCGACTATTTATGCTCATGAAAAACCTAGGGAACTAATTGCCTCTATCAGCCAATTAGTATTTGAAGCTTATGATTCAGGAGATTTTGTAGCTGGAAAAATCATTTTGGAGGCTTCTGAACAATACATCAAAAACATTAATACACTTCTTAAACGTGCTTTTCAAGATGAATTACCTTCCTTAATTTCTTTAGCCGGTGGATTATTCAACCGAAGTGATGTTTTTATTCCGTTAATTCAAAAAAAGATCAATCGTTCCATACCTATTCAGAAAGTCCGTCTAGAACCTGTTGCTGGTGCAGTCATTGCGGCCTTAAAAGAAATTGGACAATTAATAGATTCTGAATTTGAACAGAACTTTAAAGAAGGGTTGTGTTTATTTGAAGGTTCAACGAATGAGTCGTCATGATCTTCAAGGTGTTGTGTCCTGTTGGAATGAGAACATTGGTGAAAGATTCCCAATGCCAGATGAACTATTCTATCAAAATAGTTTGGCGGATCAAAATGTAGCTTGTAATGCCTCACTAGTTGTTAAAGATAAAGAAAAAGTAATCGGATTTATTGTTGGTAAATATTATCAAGAAGATATTAACGTGGGATTTAATGAAGATACGGCCAATATTCAAGTACTTTTAGTTGATAAAAGTTATCGAGAGCAAGGGCTTGGTACTAAGTTACTCAACCAATGCATTAAAGCATTAGATGAAGAAGGGAAAAACTTAATACGTTTAGGACGTGATCCATGGCATTACTTTCCGGGGATACCATTAGAGGATACATATACGCAACAATGGTTTAAAAAAAGAGGGTTTCAACAAGGACCTTATGTTGATACCGACATGATTAGAAGTTTCAGAGATGATGAACCATTCGAATCCCTTAAAAATGCAAATGCTCAATTTGAGTTATTAAATGCAAGTGAAAAAGAAAATCTTATATCTTTTATTCATCAAAACTTTCCTGGCCGATGGGAATATGAAGCATATAAGTACTTTGAATTAGGTGGAACAGGAAGGGATTTTATTATTTTAAAAGTGAATGATGAAATACAAGGTTTCTGCAGAATGAACGATCAAGATACACCTATGATTGGTTGCAATGTCAATTGGTCGGAATTATACGATGAAAGAGTTGGAGGCATTGGTCCATTAGGAGTCTCCTCGAATGTTAGAGGTACTGGTTTAGGTTTAGATATTGTAAAAGTTGCGATCAATACATTACGTGCACGTGAAGCGAAACATATTATCATAGATTGGACTGGTTTAATAGAGTTTTATCAAAAAGTAGGTTTTGAAGAATTTAAGAAGTATCGAACGTACTTCAAAAAATTAAATAAAGGAGAAGATGAATGAGAAAACAAGTGCTCAAATTTTTAGAGAATGAAATTGAACAACAACATATTCCAGGTGCTGTGATTCATGTTTCAAGAAAAGATGAGACATTAGTCGATGAAGTGATTGGTTATCGAACAATCTATCCTGAGCGGACACCTATGATGTATGACCAAGTATTTGATGTAGCTTCTTTAACAAAAGTTATCGCAACACTTCCGTCGTTCCTAATTTTACTAGAAAGAGGTATTCTTCGCTTACACGACCGGGTTTCTTATTTTATCCCGGAGTTTGGTGCTAGAGGAAAAGAAGATATTACTCTATTTCATTTGCTCACGCACACGTCGGGTTTGCCAGCTCATCGTCCTTATTTTTTAGAAAAACTTAATCGCGAGCAAGTTTTATTCCGTATTTGTGATGAACACTTAATTCACCCCGTTGGCGAAAAGGTCGTTTATTGTGATTTGGGGTATATTTTGTTGTTTGAAATTATGGAACGTGTGACAGGTGAGAAATTTGAAGAGTTTACGAAAAGAGAAGTTTTTACCCCATTAGACATGACCGAGACAACCTTCTTACCAAAATTCCCAAAAGAACGATATGCCCCTACCGAATACAATCAGGCACTTGGAGAGTATAAACATGAGGTCGTTCATGATGATAACACTGAATTTATGGGTGGGGTTAGTGGGCATGCAGGTCTATATTCCACCATGTCAGACATTATTAACTTCACAGATATGTTGCTGAATGATGGAATCTATCAAGGCCGACCATTTCTGTCAAAAGCATCATTAGACTTAACTCGAATGAACCATACACCTTTTGATTCGTTAGGACGGGGTTTAGGCTGGCAGTTAAATACAGATTTAGCTTCTCCTTGTGGAAGTTTATTTTCAAAAGAGACATATGGTCACACAGGGTATACTGGAACAAGTTTTTATATTGATCCAGGACATCAGTTGAGGGTTATCTTATTAACCAATCGAGTTCATTTTGGTCGAAAGGACCCAATTATAAGACTTCGTCCGAGATTGCATAACGTGATTAAAGCGAATATCTAAGGGGGATATGTGATGAATTTACACAAAAAGGTCGGGCAAATGATGATTTTTGGCTTCAAAGGTATTCAGCCTTCTGAAGAAATAAAATTTATGATACGAGAATATCACATTGGTGGTGTGATTTTATTTGGCCGAAATATCGGAACACCACAAGAAATCCTTCATTTAACTAGTGAGTTACAAGAAGAAGCTCGTCGTTCAGGATATGAACGTCCATTATTAATATGTATTGATCAAGAGAATGGAGCTGTTCGGCGATTGGGTGAAGGTGCGACGATTATGCCTGGTTCTATGTTGTTAGGAGCGACTCAGCAACCCGAACTTGCTTATGAAACGGGGAAAATCACCGGAAAAGAATTAAGAGCTCTAGGTATTAATTGGAATCTAGCACCTGTGGTTGACGTTAATAATAATCCGTTGAATCCGGTTATTGGTGTACGATCTTTTGGAGAAGACCCTAAAAAAGTAGCGGAATTTTCAAAGGAAGCTGTTCGAGGAATGCAAGATGCAGGTGTTATGACGACGATTAAACATTTTCCTGGCCATGGAGACACTCAGGTTGATTCTCATTTAGATTTACCTGTTATTGATCATGATATGGATCGGTTACAACAAGTAGAACTCGTTCCTTTTAAAGAATGCATTAACCATGGTGCTGATACAGTTATGTCTGCACATGTTTATTTTCCAACAATCGAACCTGAACTCAACCGTCCTGCCACTTTATCTAAACGAGTGATTACCGGTTTGTTGAGAGAGGAGCTTGGTTTTGAAGGCGTGGTTACCACCGACTGTATGGAAATGGATGCTATCTCTAAAGGGATCGGTACCCCCAAAGGTGGAGTGGAAGCGGTTAAAGCAGGTATAGATTTAGTGATGGTGTCCCATCTTCATGATCGCCAAGAAGAAACGATTAAACAGATTGTTAAGGCTGTCAAAGAAGATGACATTTCAATGGAACATATAGAGGATTCGATTAGGAGAATTAATAAATTAAAAGATCGCTATTTAAGTTGGGCTGAAATTGCATCTAACAAAGAAGTCCCATCTTTTGTTGGTAGTGATGAACATCAAAAAGTATCTATGGATATCTATCAACAAGGTGTGACCCTTGCCCAAGGTCAATTACCATTACCATTAAATAAGGATGATCGTGTATTAGTCGTTTATCCAAAGAATGAATATGCTGCTTTAGTTGAAGATAAACGTTACTCCACGATGACGTTAGGTAAACATTTTAAGTCAATACATGAAAAAACCGATGTACTAGAGTTACAAAATCCTATTGGGGACAACCAAATCAAAGGACTAATTGAGAAAACAAAAGAATATGATTATATTATCCTAGGAACTTTAAATGCATCATTGGATCACCCACAACAAGGTTTATTGAAAGAACTTGCGAAGATGGATGTTCCAGTAGTGGCTATAGCTATACGAAGTCCGTATGATGTTAGATTACTAGATTTTGCGCAAGCGACTATTTGTACTTATGAATTCTCACAACCGGCCTTACAATTAGCAGTCGAGGCAATCGTTGGAAGTAAAGTCATTCGTGGAAATTTGCCGGTCACTATTAATTAAGATGAAAAAATATTTTAATTTTCAAAATAAAATATTGATATATTATTTCGCTTTCATTAAAATATAGTTAAGCGCTTTCAAAAGCGCTCAAAAGGATGTTTGAAATGAAAAAAGAAATGACAGTTGTAGGACTTATGTCAGGCACATCACTAGATGGGGTTGATGTAGCTATTACAAAGTTTCAAATGGTAGATCAAAAAATAGATTTTGAGAGTCTCTTTTTTGAAACTTATCCATTTGAACTTGAGCTTAAGAATCGATTACAACGTTTAGTACTGCCCACTGCTCAATCACCAGACATATCATCTATGAACTTTTTATTAGGTGAAGTTTTTGGTGAGGCAGTCAACAAAGCCATTATTGATTCAGGCTTACGATTTGAAGATATAGATTTAGTAAGCAGTCATGGCCAAACCATTTTTCATAATGTAACGGAACAAAATGATGATCCATATCATCGTCTAAACACACTACAAATTGGTGATATAAGTGTCATTGCTGAGAGAACAGGAATAACAACAATAGGTGATTTTCGTACACGTGATGTAGCGGTCGGGGGTCAAGGTGCACCTTTAGTTCCATTTGCTGATTACACCTTATTTCGAAGTGAAAACTTTGGTAGGGTATTGGTAAATGTTGGAGGAATCACTAATTTAACGGTTTTACCTAAAGGTTGTAAAAGTGATGATGTCATTGCTTATGATTCTGGACCAGGTAATATGCTTATAGATGCTTTTGTCTACTTTTATACAAATGGTGAAAAGAGTTTTGATGAGAATGGAAAATTAGCCAGCGAAGGAGAAATTGATTACGACTGGTTAAATCAATTATTAAAAAATCCTTATTACTACAAGAGTCCACCCAAAAGTACTGGGCGTGAAGAATTTGGATATGATTATGCCAAAACGCTATGGACAGAAGCTGAGGCTTTAAATGTCAAACCAATTAATCGAATTACGACCATTACGGCATTAACTTCACATACGTTAGCTAAAGCCATCGTGGACCATTTAGAGCAAGGTCAGATACAAGAAATTTATTTAAGTGGTGGAGGATGGCACAATCCTACTTTAGTTCAATTTGTTGAAGATTTATTACCTAGTGGTTTAACTATTAAATCTACTGAAGAATTAGGGATCCATAGTGATGCTAAAGAAGCGATTGTGTTTGCTTTATTAGGTTTTCTTGGGTTCAATAAACATTTTAATAATTTGCCAGCTGCCACTGGCGCCACCAAGAATGTCATCATGGGAAAAATATCTTGGTAACTAAAAAGGGGGATTTTTTAGATGAAATGGGTAAAAAGATCATTTCTTTCTATCTTAAGTGTCGTCTTACTTGCAGGTTTGTTAGTAGCTTGTACTGATGACGAAGGTAGTAGTGATGATGATGGTAACTGGACTGGAACGATTACCATTTGGGATGGTCCACGTTGGCCGGATGAAGACGACAACAAGTATCACTGGCTAGAAGCGAAAGCAGCAGAATATGAGGAAGAAAATGAAGGCATCGAAATTGAGATTGTTCAAGTTCCTTGGGCAGAAATGGGAGATAAGTTAGGTGTTTCGATTGCTGGACAGTCTTGGCCTGATATCGCACCTGTCGATATTTCGGGTAGTGCCGTAAGTATCGATCATATTGAGCAGGGGGTTATTGAATCAGTTGATGATTTATTTACGGATGAAGAATTAGATGACTTTTATGAGAACTCATTAGAAGCTTATACATTTAATGATCAACTTTACGGAATTCCAAACTCGATTACCGTTCACTCTATGTTATTAAATTTAGACCTTTTTGAAGAGCAAGGTGTTGAACCTCCAGCAGACGGAAAATGGACTTGGGATGAATTCTTAAATACTGCTCAAGAGTTGACATTTGACCGTGATGGTGATGGGGAAACAGATGTTTATGGATTTTCTACTTATATTTTAGAAGGGTATTATGAAGCTTGGCCTTTCTTCTATAAAGATGGAGGTCAGCCGTTAAGTGATGATTTATCTGAGTTTACATTTAATTCACCTGAAGCTGTAAAAGCTATACAAGATTTAGCTGATCTGAAGCATGAACATGATGCAGCACCAGAAACATTAGGTGGAAATGATGTTGGTGGTACATTCCAGGCATGGGCAAATGAAGAGCAACGCACTGTCGCGATGCAGCCTTGGGCTACGTGGGCCATTCAATCTGCACAGTCGGAATATCCTACTAACTTTATGGTTGCAGAGTACCCAATTGGTGAAAGAAGCGAACATGTCACAATTGGTGGTGTAGGTGGCTGGATTATGTTCAGTCAAGATAGTGATGGCAAGAGAGAAGCTGTTGGTGACTTTATGAAGTATTTATCAACAACTGAAGAGCAATATACTATGGCAACTGAATATGGTATTTTCCCTGCACGTAAGAGTTCGGCAGATATGGATCCATATGCAGAAAATGAACAAATGGCACGTGCGCAAGAAATGACTTCAGATGTTGTGATGTTACCTCGCCACCCTGAGTGGAAGAAAATAGATGAGATTATTCAAGGTAAATTACAGACAGTATTTAATGGTGAGAAAACAGCACAAGAAGCAATGGATGAGGCACAAGAACTCGTTAATGATTTATTAGAGTAATTCATTAGCAGGCTTCTTTTAGGAGCCTGCTTCGATTTTAAGGAGGTGGAATGATTGGAAGGTAATAAAACATTAGCCTCAACAACTGTAAGTAATCGTGATTTAAAACCACCTAATAAACCTATATATCAAATGAAAAGAAACATATGGAAGGAAATGAAGAAGAATTACTCGTCTTATCTGTTTTTACTTCCGAAATTAGTGTTATTTTCATTATTTATTGCATTTCCTGTTGTTTGGGCTTTAGTGTTATCATTCCAAGAATATCGAGTAAATGGAAGTATATTCATTGGATTGGATAATTACATAAGTGTGTTTAAAAGTGAAGCTTTCATGATTGCTTTAAAGAATACGGCGTTATTCACTGCCGTAACCGTTCCTTTTAATATTATCAGTGCATTAGTTGTGGCGTCACTCATTTTTCCATTAGGAAAGATATCACAAAACTTCTTCCGATCAGCCTTTTATCTACCAACTGTTACGTCCATGGTTATTATCGCAATGGTATGGCGTTGGATGTATAACTATGATTTTGGTCTTTTTAATCATATATTAGGATGGTTTGGTATTGAATCTATTAACTGGTTAGGGCAGTCTAGTACAGCATTATGGGCCTTAATTATCATGCAATGTTTAATCCCATTTGGTGTTGGAATCATTATGTACTTAGCTTCTATGGGAGCTATTTCAAATACGTTATACGAAGCTGCAACGATAGATGGTGCTGGTGCTATTAAAAAATGGTTTTATATTACGATTCCATTATTAAAACCAACCACATTATATTTAGTTTTATTAAGTACGATTGGTTCTTTTCAGGTTTTTACACAAATTATTATGATGACAGGTGGAGGACCTGATAATGCTACTGAGACACTGGTTCACTTAATTTATAAAACTGGTTTCCGTGATTTTGAATTTGGATTAGCTGCTGCGCAATCAGTTGTTTTATTTTTGATTATCCTAGTGTTCTCTGTGATTCAATTTAGAATGCTACGCCATGATGAATAGGAGGGGGATTTTATGAATCAGCAAAAACGTTTCGATAAGTTAAATAAAGCGTTAATTTATGTTATTTTATTCTTTTTTTCTATTGTCTCCCTTCTACCATTATATTGGGTCTTTTCAACATCCATGCAACTGAGCAGTTATGAAAGTCCAGAAATGGAACGACCCATATCTTACGTTGATTCCAATCCACCGAAAATGTATCCAATGGGATTTAAGTTATACTTTGAGCATTGGGGAGAAGCGAGAGAAGCTGAGAAAGCTGGTAACACAGAGGAAGCTCAATATCATCGTGACCAAATGAGTCACATTATGAATAACACATTCTCAAGCTTTGTGACTTTATTTAAGAAACACGATATAGGTAAGTGGTTTATTAATAGTTTTTACATAGCCGTGGTTGTGACATTGGGGATCTTACTTCTGGACTCGATGGCTGGTTATGTACTGGCCAAGAAGCGGTTCCCCGGGAGGAATGTGATATTCTGGGTTATTATTTCGACTATGATGATTCCTGGTCAAGTCACTTTAGTTCCAATGTTTATTATGATTCGAGATTTAGGAATCATGGATACACACTGGGCACTCATTTTACCTGATTTATCAATGGTGTTTGGGGTATTCTTAATGAGACAATACATGTATTCGATTCCAGATGAATTACTTGAGGCATCAAAAATCGATGGTGCTAGTGAATGGAAAACTTTCTGGACAGTTGTATTACCTTTAGCAAAACCAGGATTAGCTGCGTTAGGAATATTTACGTTTATGAATGTGTGGAATTCATTCTTATGGCCGATTATCGTTTTAAATAATGCTGATTTATATACACTACCAGTAGGCTTAAAAACTTTACAAGATGCTAACTTAGCAAGCTTTAAACTATTGATGAGTGGGGCAGCCATTGCTGCGATTCCAATGATTATTGTATTCTTAATCTTCCAGCGTTACTTTGTTAAAGGGTTAACGTTAGGAGGAGTTAAGGAATAAATATGAAGCTAGGTCTAGAAGTTTTTTTAGAAAAATACTTGGATGACTATAAGGAAAAGCGAGTCGGGCTTGTGACAAATCCGACAGGTGTGAATCAGAGATTAGAATCGAATATTGATTTGTTTTTTAAACATTTAAACTTAACTGCTTTATTTTCACCTGAACATGGTATACGGGCTGATGCGAAAGAGGGCGAGAAAGTGAGTAGCAGCGTGGATGAGGTGACGGGTTTACCTGTATATAGCCTGTATGGTAAAACGAGTCGCCCTAGTGCTGACATGTTAGAGAATGTTGATGTCATGATTTTTGATATTCAGGACATTGGCTCTCGATACTATACTTTTATATATACATTGGCTTATGTGATGGCAGCATGTAAAGAACATCAAAAAGAAGTCATCGTTCTTGATCGTCCGAATCCAATTGGTGGGGTCAAGGTTGAAGGGAATTTAGTTCATCAGGATTTTACTTCCTTTGTTGGACTGTATCCCATTCCTAATAGACATGGTATGACAATAGGTGAATTAGCTCATTTATTTAATGAAGAGTATAGCATATTTTGTTCATTAAAAGTTATCCCTATGGAGGGGTGGGAACGATCAAAGTTATATGATGAATTAGGTTTACCTTGGGTTCCTCCTTCTCCAAATGTGACAGGGTTATCCATGCAATTACTTTATCCTGGAACTTGTTTGATTGAAGGGACTAATTTGTCAGAAGCGAGAGGAACTGTACGTCCATTTGAAATGGTGGGTGCACCTTTTATCAATGCTCGTGAATTATCAAATCACTTCAATACTTTGGAATTAGAAGGTGTTATAGCACGACCTGTTACCTTTACCCCGACCTATCAAAAATATCAGGGCGAGAAGTGTTATGGTGTTCAACTTCATGTCATGAATCGTCATAATATACGTCCTGTTCAAGTAGGAGTACATTTATTACACCTTATTTATCAAATGTATTCAGATGAAATGGAATTTATTAGGAATGAACAGTTGGAGCATCCATTCTTTGATTTATTAGCTGGGTCGAGTGAACTAAGAGAAGCTATTATTCATTCACAAATTGACCGATGCTTAAAAAATATGAGAAATGGGCTTGAAAGTTTTTTACCGATTCGTGAAAAGTATTTAATCTATAATTAGGATGATCGTATGGATAAACTAACGAAATTAATAACAGAGTCTTATAATGAAAAATCAACGAACTTAGATCAGATGTCAATACGAGAAGTGTTAGAGTTGATGAATGAAGAGGATCGTTTAGTACCAGAAGCTGTGCAACAGGTACTTCCGACAGTCGAAAAAGTAGTGGTGGTGGTAAAAAAAGCGCTACAAAATGGTGGGCGTTTATTTTATGTTGGAGCAGGGACCAGTGGACGTATTGGTTTACTAGATTCTGTTGAGTGCCCACCGACTTTTAGTTCAGATCCAGAACAAGTGCAAGCCGTATTAGCTGGAGGAGAAAAAGCATTAATGGTGGCTGTTGAAGGTGCTGAGGATGATATGGATTTGGGTGAAAGAGACCTTGTCCAACGTCGAGTCAATCAGCGAGATGTTGTCATCGGGATCGCAGCGAGTGGAAGGACGCCTTATGTAAAAGGTGCTTTAAAATATGCTAAAAAAATAGGTGCTGTAACCGTTAGTTTAACTAGTAATAGAAATTCAGATATTAGTCAATATGCTACTTACCCAATTGAGGTTATAACAGGTCCAGAAATTTTAACAGGGTCGACTCGATTAAAAGCTGCAACAGCCCATAAGTTGATTTTAAATATGATTTCAACGGCTTCCATGGTTCAAGTGGGTAAGGTTTATCAGAATTTGATGATAGATGTGAATGCGACTAATTACAAACTAAAAGAACGAGCTAAAAATATTGTTTGTGAAGCCACAGGTGTGAGCTATGAAAAAGCCACTCAGGTTTTAGACGAAACGGGATATGTAGTGAAACCTGCTATTGTGATGTTGTTAGGGCAAGTGAGTTATGAGAAAGCTAACAAGTTATTAGAAGAATCTAATGGGTTAGTGCGTGAAGCGATCAAACAGTCAGAAAGGTAAGCATTATTCGCTTACCTTTTTTCTAATTAATTGCTGTAGCGGCTGTGATTTGGGTAAAATGTAGTAGGGAGGTATTGAGATGGGACGGACCAATGCAGGCATTTTTATGTTAAATGAAATGAAAAATAAACTTCCACCTTCTGAGAGGAAGATCGCACAATATATTTTGGAGTATCCTGAAAAAGCTATTAATATGACAGCGACTGAGCTTGGACGTGAGAGTGAAACGAGTAGTGCCGCTGTTATTCGGTTGTGTAAATCGTTAAATTTGAAAGGTTTTCAAGAGTTAAAGCTTCGAGTGGCTGGAGATCTTCAACGGAATGAAGTATTGGAATTCCGTGATATTGAGCCAAATGAACCCATTACATCAACCATTGAAAAGGTGACATTAAATAGCGTTCAAACGATTCAAGAGACAGCGAATTTATTAGATACCGATAATTTAAATGAAGCCTTAGAAGCACTCTTAAAGGGGAGACGTATTTACTTTTTTGGAGTGGGGGCATCAAGCATTCCTGCTATTGATGCTTATCAAAAGTTTTTAAGAATTAACCGTGCAACATCTGCATTGACTGATTTACATATGGCAGCAACAGCAGTAGCTAATGCATCTGATGAAGATGTCGTATTTGGAATTTCTTTTTCAGGTGAAACACATGAAGTGGCAAAGATTTTAGAAATTGCGAATGCTAGAGGGGCTAAAACGATTAGTTTAACGAAATATGGAAGGTCGACGGTTTCGGATCAGGCAGATATTAATTTGTATACTTCTGCTACAAAAGAAGCCACATTTAGAAGTGGCGCCACTTCATCCCGAATCGCCCAGCTACATGTTATTGATATTCTATTTATGTGTTTAGCTTCAAGGTCTTATGAACAAACGGTTGATTATTTAGACTCAACTCGAGTTGCGATTAACAATTTGAATGAAAAAGTGAAAAAGAAGAAATAATACAGCAATAGTTTATGACACTCGATATTGGGGGGCAAGTACCATTTCGGGTGTTTTTTCATTTCGTTCAGAAAAGGGGTATAGGGGCATTTATGTTAGTATGAAAATAGGGAGTAAAGAAATACCAGTCCTTAAAAAGTGCTGTCTCAAAGTCAAAATGTGACGATATGAGACAGCATTTTTTATAATGGTACATATTAAAAAAATATTTTATAAAATTAGTCAAAATATTGATATATTATTTTAATTAGATTATCATTATAGTTATAGCGCTTTCATAAATTTTAATATATCCATTACCTATTTAGCATGTTAGTTATACAAGTTACGGAGTAAAGTGCAAACTCACAATCTACTATCAGTAAGTGATTCATAAAAGATGGAGAACACCTGTTGGTAGCAATATTATTAACTAGGAAGGTTTAATGATGGAGAGACTAACAAAACTAATGACAGAGACTTATAATCCAAAATCAAAAGAATTAGACCAATTGACAACGGACAGAATATTACAACTTATGAATGAAGAGGACATGTTAATTCCAAAAGCCATTAGCAAAGTTTTACCAGAAATTGAGGAAACAGTTGAGGTAGTCTACCAATCTTTTATAAATAACGGTAGGTTGTTCTACGTAGGAGCAGGAACTAGTGGTCGAATCGGATTATTGGATGCAGTAGAATGTCCTCCGACTTTTAGTACTTCATCTGAAATGATTCAGGCTGTTATAGCTGGAGGTTCGGATGCAATGATGGTCGCGGTAGAAGGGGCAGAGGATAATGAAGATCTAGCCGTAAGGGACCTGAAAGAACGTCAATTAAGTGAAGATGATGTCGTGATCGGTATTGCTGCTAGTGGACGAACGCCATATGTCAAAGGAGCTTTAAAATATGCCCAAATGGTTGGGGCTAAAGCTGTTAGTTTATCTAGTAATGAAGAGTCAGAGATCAGTCATTATGCAGATATTGCAATTGAGGTCATCACGGGTCCTGAAGTATTGACAGGATCAACTAGACTCAAAGCCGCGACTGCTCACAAAATGATTTTAAATATGATATCAACAGCTTCCATGGTTAAGTGTGGCAAAGTTTATCAAAATTTGATGGTAGATGTGAATGCCACTAACTATAAGTTAAAAGAACGTTGTAAAA
This sequence comes from Piscibacillus halophilus, assembly GCF_900110685.1. Taxonomy (GTDB): domain Bacteria; phylum Bacillota; class Bacilli; order Bacillales; family Alkalibacillaceae; genus Piscibacillus; species Piscibacillus halophilus. The sequence continues at coordinate 24,197 of NZ_FOES01000022.1, read as the reverse complement.
AGATTGTACGTGAAGCTACTCAAGTTAGTTATGATGAGGCTGAAAAAGTGTTACAAGAAACAGATTATAAAGTAAAGCCAGCTATTGTGATGATTCTAGCGAATGTAGATTATGAACAAGCCAACCTTTTATTAGAACAATCTAAAGGATTTGTTAGAGAAGCCATCAGAAAGTCTGATTGATGAATGAAATTAATTTTTTAAGTTGAGTTTTCAGAATAATGATAATAATTAAATAGGTTTTCACTTAAAACTTTCTATTGTAAGAAGGGAGGAATAAATCGTTAGCAGGATTTCAATCGAGTACTTGAAGAAAATACTAGGGGATTGGGGTAACACTCGGTTTAACGTCAAGGAATTAAACGTATAATGAACGAATTTTTTATAATTATAGGGGGATGAAACATGTTTAAGCGAAAAGGCTTTCTAGTTAGTTTACTGATTCTATTAGGTATTTTATTAGCTGCTTGTACGAGTGAGGGGGAAAATGATAATTCTGATTCTCAAAATGAGGGAGCAGATGATCAAGAAGCGGCAGAGGATGTAGAACAGGTTTTAAAAATAGCAAATGACCAAGAACCTGCAGGACTGGACCCGCATAAGACACCTGCACACTCTTCGGTAAGAATTTATTCTCAAGTGTATAGTGGACTGGTAACTTTTGATGAAAATATGGAAGTCGTCCCTGACCTTGCTGAAGAGTGGAATCAACCAGATGATTCTACTTATGTTTTTACTTTGCGTGAAGGTGTACAGTTCCATAATGGAAATGAAGTAACAGCAGAAGATGTGAAATATAGTTTTGAAAGGATTTTAGATGAAGAAACGGCTTCTCATATTGCTTCTTACTTTTCAAATGTAGAAAGTATTGAAGTTGTAGGAGATTATGAAGTTCAGTTTAATCTTAGTAATCCAGACGCAACCTTTTTATCAAACCTAACGAATGCAAGTGCTGCTATTGTTGACCAAGAGGTTGTTGAAGAAAACGGTGACTTACAACAGGTAGCAGTCGGAACTGGACCATTTAAATTTGAAGAATGGGTTGCGGACAACAGAGTTAATCTTGTTAAAAATGAAGATTATTTTATTGAAGGACAACCTAAGTTAGATGAAGTCATTTATTACACAATGAAAGAAGAATCAGCTAGATTATCTGCTATCCGTACTGGTGAGGTCGATTTAACAACATTAACTGCTCAATCTGCAGATTTAATAAGTAATGAAGAAGAAATTGATGTAAAAGACTATCAATCTTTGGAATATAGCTATGTTGGTTTCAATGTGAATTCAGAACCACTTGATGATCCAAAAGTTAGACAGGCACTAAGCTTAGCAACAGATCGACAAGCTATCACAGATATTGTATGGAATGGTGATGCCGTCGTCTCTGGACCAGTAGCACCTTCGATGGGTGATTGGTCGATAGATGTAGAAAGTCATGAGCTTTATCAAAATGATATTGAACAAGCGAAAGCATTATTAGAAGAAGCGGGTTATGCAGATGGGTTCGATATTACCATTACGACAGCTTCAACCTATGATGACATGGTAGATACAGCTCAGTTATTACAGCAACAATGGGAAGAAATTGGTGTAAGTGCTGAGATTAAGCAAATTGAGTGGGGAGAGTATATCGATACTTGGTCAAACACTTCTGCTGATGTTCTGATTGGACGTAACGGTTCAGGCACAGACCCAGACCGAGCATTAAATTATTTCTTTCACACGGATGGCTCGGCAAACGTGTGGGGATTCACTAACTCGGAATATGACTCTTTAGTTGAGGAAGGTAAGGTTACAGTTGATCAAGGTGAGCGTCAAGAAATTTATAATGAAGCTCAAAATCTATTATTAGATCTATCACCTAATTTATTCTTGGTATCACCAATGAAATATGTAGCTGTTAGAGACTCAGTCGTTGACTTTGTTCCTTATCCTCATGATGGAGAAGATATTGTAGAAGTATCAAAACAATAATTAAGAATGAGGCTGCTTATACTAAGCAGCCTCTCATATTAAGGGTGAGTACGATGTATGCATATATTATAAGACGTTTATTGATGTTAGTACCTGTACTTTTTGGTGTTTCTGTCGTGATTTTCTTTACGTTGCGAATTATACCAGGGGATGTAGCCCAAACCATATTGGGTACAGATGCAACAAAAGAATCATTAGCTCAATTAAGAAAAGATTTTGGCTTAGATCGTCCAGTAATTGAACAATACATAACATGGATGAGTGGGGTATTAATGGGTGATTTCGGTGAATCCATGACCACTGGAAGAGAAGTTTTACCAGATATTTTGAATCGTTTTAAGATTACTTTTGAATTAACGATTTTATCAGCTATTCTATCATGGATTATAGCGATTCCTTTAGGGGTTATAGCTGGGATTAAAAGAAATACCAAAACAGATTTCACAGTAAGAATTGTGTCGTTATTAGGTGTATCGATTCCTAACTTTGCTTTAGCTACCGTTCTTATACTCATTCTAGCTTTAACTTTTTCATATAGTCCACCCGTAGGTTATGTTGGTTTCTTCGAAGATCCTATTCGAAACCTGCAAATCATGTTATTACCTTCAATCGTATTAGGTACGGCTATGGCAGGGGCAGTTATGAGGATGACGCGTTCATCTATTCTGGAAATATTAAGACAAGATTTTATTAGAACGATCCGAGCTAAAGGAGCAAAAGAACGTTTAGTCATTTTTAATCATGCACTTAGAAATGCCATGATACCCATACTCACAATCATAGGTATGCAAATTGGTGTTTTATTAGGTGGCACTGTTATTATTGAACAGATTTTTTCATTGCCAGGTTTAGGTCAGCTAGTATTGACAAGCATTAATCAAAGAGATTTTACAGTTATTCAAGGTGCAATTTTATTTATCGCGTTCGTGTTCGTTTTGGTTAATTTACTAGTTGATATACTTTATTCCTATTTAGATCCAAGAATTACTTACAAATAAACGTATTATTTTTTGAAGGAAGTGTGTGATGCTCCATGAAAGTATTTGTACAAAGGTTAATAGATGACAAAGTAGGACTATTCGGGTTAATAGGTATATTACTTGTTGTACTTTTAGCTCTGTTAGCACCGCTAATCGCTCCTTATAAGCCAGATACAATGTTCACAGAACATGTACTGGAAGGGCCAAGTAGTCAATTTTTATTCGGGACAGATGAGTTTGGTAGAGATATATTTTCTAGAATCATTTACGGTGCTCAAGTCTCGTTACAAGTTGGATTAATAGCAGTTGGTATAGGGGCGATTGGAGGTTTAATACTTGGGTTAATCAGTGGTTATTTCCAAGGTAAAGTTGATCAGGTGATCATGAGGGTTATGGATGTATTCTTTGCTTTTCCAGATATTTTGCTCGCATTAACCATTATAGCTGTATTGGGTCCAAATCTAACAAACACAATGATCGCCATAGGTATTGTGTTTATGCCTGTTTTTACTAGGCTAGTTCGCTCAGCGGTCATGACGGTAAAAGAAAATGAATATATTACGAATGCTCAAGCTATCGGAGTAAGGCCATCCCTAATCATTGTTAGGCATATTACACCGAATATTATGGCACCTTTTATCGTTCAAATTACATTAGCATTATCTGGTGCAATTTTAACTGAAGCAGCATTAAGTTTTCTTGGTTTAGGTGTTCAGCCTCCAAATCCATCTTGGGGAGTTATGTTGAATGATGCACGAACTTATATGGAATTTGCGCCATGGACCATATTATTTCCTGCTGTAGCCATTGTGATGACGATTTTCTGTTTTAATTTGCTAGGAGATAGTTTAAGAGATTTATTAGATCCGAAATTAAAACAGTGATTTGGTTCGCTGACTTAATGATCAATAAGCCTAGGAGGTTAATCATGAAGCCTTTATTAAATATTGAAAACTTATCTATTAACTATATGACGAATAAAAAAGATTTTAATATTGTTAAAGATGTAAATATAAAAATAGATGAGAGAATGAAATATGGGATTGTTGGGGAATCGGGAAGTGGGAAAAGTTTAACGTCGTTAGCCATCATGAATTTATTGCCTGAAGTACTAAAAATTCAAGAAGGCAGTATTGAGTTAAATACCGATTCTACAAAAGATCTAGCCAATATATCAAAAAAAGAAATGAGAAAAGTTCGTGGCAGAGAAATTTCAATGATTTTCCAAGAGCCAATGACGGCATTAGATCCTTTATACACTATAGAATATCAACTATTAGAAGTATTAAAGATACATAAAACTTATAGTAAAAAAGAGATGTATAAAATAGGTGTAGACATGTTGAAAAAAGTAGGAATCGCACGTCCTGATCAAGTCATGAAGGATTACCCTCATCAGCTATCTGGCGGGATGAGACAGCGTGTGATGATTGCGATGGCTTTAATTTGTCAACCTAAGCTATTAATAGCAGATGAACCGACAACCGCTCTAGATGTAACTATACAAGCTCAGATTTTAGATTTGATGAACGAACTTTCGGATTTGCATAACACAGCAATCTTAATGATTACGCATGATCTAGGTGTCATTTTAGAAACGTGCGAAAGGGTCGCTGTGATGTATGCGGGGCAAATTGTTGAGGAATCAACGGTAGAAAAAATATTTGAAGAGCCAGCACACCCTTATACTAAAGGGTTACTATCATCTATACGTTCTTTAGGTAATAAATCTGAAGAATTATATTCTATTCCAGGAAATGTACCAACACCAGACCAGTATCAAGAATTAGGATGTCGATTTGCAACTCGATGCCCTTATGCTATGGATCAATGTTTTAATCAAGAACCTCTAATGTATCAAGTTCAAGATGATCATTTGAGTAAATGTTGGTTACATGTAGAGGAGGGGAGAGCTAATGAGAGAAGTTCAGAACGTACTAGAAGTTAAAAATTTAAAGAAACATTTTCCGATTAAGGGTGGAGTTTTAAAGCGAACTCAAGGTTACGTGAAGGCCGTGGATGATATTAGTTTTGCTGTAAAAGAAAATGAGACATTCTCCTTGGTAGGAGAGAGTGGTTGTGGGAAATCCACTACAGGACGTGCAATCTTACGCTTACACGAACCAACTGAGGGAGAAGTTTTATTTAAAGGTGACAATTTGCTGGATGTAGGAAAGCGTTCTTTTCGTCTCATGCGTAAGGATATGCAGTTAATCTTCCAGGATCCTTTTAGTTCCTTAAATCCGAGAATGACAGTGAAAAAATTATTAATGGAACCTTTATTAACGCATAAACTTGCTACTAAAAAAGAGGCTGAGCAAAAAGCAGCTAACATGATTGAGAAAGTAGGTTTATCTAAAGAACAACTAGATTGTTATCCTCATGAATTTAGTGGTGGTCAAAGACAACGAATCAGTATCGCGCGAGCGTTAATTGTTAATCCTAAACTGGTGATCTTAGATGAAGCTGTTTCTGCATTAGATGTTTCTATTCAATCTCAAATCCTTAACCTTTTAATTAAGTTACAACAAGAGTTTCACCTTACTTATATTTTTATTTCACATGATTTAAATGTCGTCAAACATTTAAGTGACCGTGTAGGAGTAATGTATTTAGGACAAATGATGGAGCTTGCTACAACAGATAAACTTTATGAAAACCCATTACATCCTTATACACAAGCTTTATTATCTGCTATACCCAGTATTGATCCAAAAGAAAAGAAAGAACGTGTAATCTTGCAAGGGGATGTTCCAGATCCAAGTGACCCTCCCACGGGTTGTCCATTTCAATTAAGATGTCCAATGGCTCATGAACGTTGTGCGGAAGAGAAGCCTAGATTTATTGAGAAGGAAGAAGACCATTGGGTAGCGTGTCATTTATATGAGGAATAATAAAAACTGAAGACAAAAAAAGTTACTTCAGAAGAAAAGGCTGAGACCAATCAACTTATATAATAGAAGCCGAACTTAAGGTTATATTTAACACCTAAGAGTTCGGCTTCTTTCTTCTACGTATATAAATAACTGTCATTCTACTTTTTAGTGTTTAGCTAGCCTTCTTAATAATTTAATTCACTAATGCTTCTAATAAATAGTCAGCCAAATGAACAGCTCTCATAGAGTCTGACTTACCTTCTCGTTCAATTCCCAGTCTCATTTGAATCAAGCAACCTGGATTTGAAGTAATAATAGTTTGAGCATAAGTCTTTTCGACATGCTTCATTTTGTGATCTAAAATTTGCATCGACATATCAGGCTGGGTAATGTTATAAATCCCAGCTGACCCGCAACAAGAGTCGGCCTTTTCCATTTCAACCAAACTTCCCCCTTGAACAGCTTGAATCAAAGCGCGAGGCTCCTTGTAGACTCCCATAACATTTCGAAGGTGGCAAGAGTCTTGATAGGTCACATATTGTGGTGAGACTTGAAGGTTATGTTGATCTATAAACCCGAGCTTGATTAATATGGATGAAAAATCAACAATCTTATCCACGAATTCTTTGGCGCGTTCTGACCAAATGGAATCATGGCGAAGTAGGTAATGATAATCATGTAAAAAGGCTCCGCAGCCTCCTGCATTCGTAATAATGTAATCACATTCCACATCTTCAAATGCTTGAATATTTTTCTTCGCTAGATCTAAAGCTCCTTCTTTTTCTCCACTATGTCCGTGCAAGGCGCCACAGCAATTTTGCGTATTAGGTACGACGACATCACACCCAGCCTTATTCAGTAATTTAATGGTTGACTGATTCGTTTCATGGAACATCGTATCCATTAAACAGCCTCTAAACATAGCAACAGTTGCTTTCGTATCTCCTTCAGCTTTAAAGACAGTATCAGCTGAACGTTCTGCTTTACTCACTTGTGGGAGTGCTTTTTCCATTTGCTGCATATGTTTTGGAAAGAGTTTTAAAATCCCTAGTTTACGGCTTGTTTTTTGTAACCCAGATTTTTGATAAAAACTAAGTAAGCTCGTGGCTTGCTCCATACGCTTTTGATTAGGGAAAAGTTGTTTGAAAACCGTTTTCCGAACTGTTTTTTCCTTTATAGAAGGTTTGTTATGTTCTTGAAAAATGGCACGTGCTTCTTCTAACATGTGTCCGTAATTAACCCCTGCTGGGCACGCGGGCTCACAGGCACGACACCCTAAGCAAACATTCAGAGATTCCTCTACTTGTTCATAGGAATCAATGTCACCGTCACGTACTGCTTTCATCAGTGCGATTCGACCACGAGGGGAATGGATTTCGCTTTTCGTTTCAATATAAGTGGGACATGCAGGTAAGCAAAAACCACATCGCATACAATTTAGGAGTTCGTTCTCTTCAATTCGCTCCTCAAAGTCTTTTTGAATCGTGCTCATGGATTCACCACCTTAAAGTGCAATTCTTTTTCGAGTTTCTTTGGCGAACATCTTTCTAGGATTCATAATGTTGTGAGGGTCAAACGCAGCTTTAATATTTTTCATTATTTCTAATCCTGCATCGCCGACTTTCCAAGCTAAATAAGGTGACTTCATTTCACCAACCCCGTGCTCACCTGTAATGGTACCTCCGAACTCAATTGCATAAGCAAAAATTTCTTCGAATGCTTTTTCTACACGTTCCATTTCCTCTTGATTTCGAGCATCTGTCATGCAAGTAGGATGGAGGTTGCCGTCTCCAGCATGGCCAAACGTTGCAATTCTAACATTATACTTTTCTGCAATTCGATTGATTTGCCGAACCATAGGGGCGATTTCTGACCTTGGGACGGTTGCATCTTCTAAGATCGTCGTTGGACTCAATCTAGCAATCGCAGATAATGCAGCTCGCCGCCCTTCACGTAAACGATTCGCTTCTTCTTCGGTGTTAGCAATTTTTACATCAATCGCTCCTTCTTTTCTGCAAAGTAAAGCGATTTGTTCAATATCCTCGGATACAACTGAGTGAGGCCCATCTTGCTCAATTAATAGAACGGCTTCTGCTTGTGTCGGTAATCCGAGATGTGAGTATTCCTCAACCGCATGGATGGTAGGTTGATCCATAAACTCTAGCGTGGCGGGTGTCATTTTATTGGCTATAATACTAGAAACCGTCTGAGATGCTTGGTCGATGGATTCATAGATGGCTAATAGTGTTTGTTTTGTTTCTGGTTTCGGAATTAACTTTAACGTTGCCTCTGTAACAATCCCTAATGTTCCTTCAGATCCCACCAATAGTTTTGTTAAATCATAACCTGCTACATCTTTAGCGAGTTTACCGCCCGTTCGAATGACTTCACCATTCGGTAAGACGACTTCAAGAGCTAGTATATAATCTTTCGTAACACCGTATTTCAGACCACGTAGGCCGCCTGAGTTCTCGTTAATATTCCCGCCAATAGTAGATATTTTCATAGAACTTGGATCAGGTGGGTAAAATAACCCTTTAGCTTCAACCGTATCACAAATGGTTTTCGTGATAACACCTGGTTGAACGGTAATCGTCAAATTTTCTTCATCTATTTCTATAATTTGATCCAATCTATTAAATAAGATGACGACGCCTCCTTGGGTCGGTGTCGTTCCAGCTGCAAGATTAGTTCCCGAACCACGAGGGACGATTGGTACTTGATGTTTTTCACAAAGTTTAACGATCTGAGAAATCTCTTCAGTGTTAGCAGGACTTACGACGACGTCTGGTTTGCTTTGAAAGTTAGGTGTCGCATCAAAGGAGTAGGCCATAAGCCCTGCTTCACTACATTCCACATGTGATTCTCCGACAATTTCTATTAAACTTTTAATAAAAGAATCACGAACCATGCACAACTCTCCCTTTAATATTCTTATGTTTTATTATAATATGAATGTGAAGGTATTGAAATAATATTACGAAATTATTTAATTTTATATAAAATATTAATTCAAAGGTGATGACATGAAAACCTTATTTAAAAATGTGAATGTGTATACTGAGTACCATGTATTAAGAAACAGTTCGCTACTAATCGAAAAAGGAATCATAAAAAGGATTGGTCATCAACATACTAGTGATGGTGAAGTGGTCGATGGTGAAGGGCTTAACTTAATTCCAGGCTTTATCGATGGTCATATTCATGGAGCAGGTGGAGCAGATGTCATGGATGGAACACCTGAAGCGATTAAGCAAATCGCCCAAACTGTTCTAGAAGAGGGAGTCACTTCTTTTGTACCGACTACGATCACCAGTGAACATCAAGAGATTGAACGGGTATTAGATATAGTGGGTGAGCTAAACTTAAAACAAGGTGCTGAAGTTTTAGGGTTGCATATTGAAGGGCCTTTTGTAGAAATTAAAAAGGCCGGTGCACAACCAAAAGAGTATATCGTTAAACCAAATGTAAACATGATGAAACGCTGGGTTGGAAAATCAAAGGGCATGATTAAAACAGTCACGATGGCTCCTGAGTTAGACATGGATGGAGAGCTCATCCAGTACTTAGTTGATAAAGGGATCATCGCCTCAGCTGGTCATACCGATGCGGGTTCAAGGGAGATCAAACTTGCTGTTGAACGTGGGGTCAGACAAATGACACATTTATGTAATGCGATGAATGGAATACATCACCGAGATGTCGGGGCAGTAGGAGCAGCGATGCTATTACCAGACTTAAAAAGTGAAATCATTGCTGATCGGATTCATGTTACAGATGATATGTTACGTTTGATTTACCAAACAATCGGTCCAGATCGAATTTTATTAATCACCGATGCGATGCGAGCAAAAGGACAGCCAGATGGAACATATAAGCTAGGTGGTCAAGATGTGACTGTTAAACAAGGCAAGGCCACCCTTAGTGATGGTACTTTAGCTGGTAGTTTATTAACGATGGATCAAGCGGCGAGAAATATGGTCAAAGTAACGGGAGCAAGTTTTAGAGATATCATTCAAATGGCTTCGGTGAATCCAGCTAAGCAATTAGGTGTGTTTAATCGAAAAGGAAGTATTGAAGTTGGAAAAGATGCTGATTTATTGTTAGTTGATTCCAATTTTCATATACAGAAAACCATTTGTCGAGGTGTTGTTTATGATTGAGGTGAAAGGGATGAAAACTTATAAAGTTCAAAGCTATGAGGACTTGAGTAAAATGGCTGCTGGGGTCGTTGTAGAAGAGATTAAGGAGAACCCTCAGGCAGTATTAGGGTTAGCAACAGGCAGTACACCTATCGGACTTTATGAGCAGTTAATTCGTGATTATCAACAAGGGAAGGTTAGCTTTAAGAATGTAAAAACGTTTAATTTAGATGAGTACGTCGGGATCCATCGTTCTCACCCCCAAAGTTACTATCAGTTCATGAGAAAGCATTTATTTCAGTCAGTGGATTTAAGTAAGAACCATATTCATATTCCGAATGGTCAGGCAGAAGATCCTAAAAAAGAATGTGAAAGATATGAGCAGTTATTACAGTCTCAAGGTCCCGTTGATTTACAGGTCCTAGGTTTAGGTGTCAATGGTCATATAGGTTTTAACGAACCAGGAACGAGCTTTCATTCACGCACACATGTCGTTCAGTTAGCGGATTCAACACGAGAAGCAAATGCTCGATTCTTTAATTCGAAAGAAGAAGTGCCTAAACAAGCGATTACAGTGGGGATTGAAAACATCATGGAAAGCCGTCAAATAGTTCTATTAGCATATGGAGAAAATAAACAAGAGGCAATCAATCGTTTGTTGGAAGGGGAAGTGAGTGAAAGCTTTCCGGCAAGTATTTTAACTCAACATCCTAATGTAACCGTCATATATGGATAAATTTAGCTGTGTCATTAGCGGAACATCCTTAAATCTTTGAACAGAAGTGAGTTTGGGGGAGTTGAAGCCGTGCCTGCGGAAAGCGAAGCATTTTGACGTAACTACCATAAAGAAGGCGAACCTTGGATGTTTAATACAGTCTAAGGTTCGCCTTCTTTTATTTAATCATTATTTTTGTCTCAGCCATCTTTAAATATTTTTATAGGTTAAAAAATTATACTTCTTGAGTTTCTTCTTTTACTTGTGCTTGATAATCAATTCTTTCTTCAGTATCGACGTCGAAAAAGTGTGCTTTATTCATATCAACTGCAAGCGTGATATCTTGACCAGCTTCGACGTTTGAACGAGCATCAACACGTGCTGTAAAGTCTTGTTCTCCAATTTTGGAATACAAGTAAGATTCCGATCCCATAAGTTCTGCTACATCAATCATTGCAGTAAATGAAGAACCTTCCGCGCTTTGAAGAAAGGCAGGCTCATCGTGAAGGTCTTCTGGACGAATGCCTAATACGATTTCTTTTCCGACATAGTCTAATTCGCGAAGAGTTTTCATTCGGCCTTCTGGAATAGCAATGTCGTGACCTTCAATTGTAATGGAGTTATCATTGAGTGTCCCTTTTAAGAAGTTCATAGCAGGTGAGCCGATAAAGCCACCGACGAACATATTATTCGGCTGATCATAAACTTCTTTCGGTGAACCAACTTGTTGAATGACTCCATCTTTCATAACCACAAGACGTGTTGCCATAGTCATCGCTTCCGTTTGGTCGTGAGTTACATAGATGGTGGTCGTTTGTAGACGTTGGTGTAGCTTTTGAATTTCTGCACGCATTTGTACACGAAGCTTTGCATCTAAGTTCGATAGTGGCTCATCCATCAAGAATACTTTGGCATCACGTACAATTGCGCGTCCTAATGCGACACGCTGACGCTGACCTCCAGAAAGAGCTTTTGGCTTACGGTCTAGAAGCTCTTCTAACCCTAAGATTTCCGCAGCTTTTTGAACGCGTTCTTTAATTTCCTTTTTATTGACTTTACGCAATTTTAAGCTAAAAGCCATATTGTCATAAACATTCATATGAGGGTATAGAGCATAGTTTTGGAATACCATCGCAATATCACGATTCTTAGGTGCAACATCATTCATAAGTTGATCATCAATATAAAACTCACCCGCAGTAATTTCTTCTAGTCCAGCAATCATTCTTAGTGTAGTAGATTTACCACAGCCAGACGGACCAACAAAGACGATAAATTCTTTATCTTTAATATGTAAGTTGAAATCTTGTACAGCATGAACATCTTTGTCATAGATTTTATTAATGTTTTCGAGACGTAACTCAGCCATTAGAACCCCTCCAAATTTTTTTGTTAATTCTAGTTTAATAAAAGATAAAACGGTTTCATATGGACCATTTGCATAAAAATTTTGACTATTTTTGTGCAGGTTAGGAATCTATTAATTGAATGGCTAAATAAACTTGAATCATGTTTTTAAAGTTTTTCATATCTTGTCCCGTTTGTTCTTGGAATTTATCAATACGATATTGCACACTATTTCGATGCATATATAATGCTTTTGCTGTAGCTGTAACATTCCCATGATGCTCGATAACCGTTTGAATCGTTTTTAGAAGTTCTGAATCATGGATGGTGTTTTTTAATATGGATTCAGTATAAAAGAGTCGATCTTCCTTAGAATATTTCATAGGAAGAAGTTCTAATAACGAATTCTCTTGCTTAACGATTCGTTGGTGAGTAACTTCAAATATTTGTTCGGCCGTTTTAATAAACCAATGATAAATCAACGGGGCTTTGTCAATGTCATTATAAGTATCACTTACGAAAAATCTTAACTTTAAGTCCAAATCATCACTCAATACATCCATAATTTCTTCGAATTCAATAGGTTCTTCTTTTTCTGATATTTCCTCTATTAGCACTAATTGAAGATCAGGTTTCCAAATAAATAAAAATGGTTTATTTAGCGCCATCGATACGGATTGTCTCAAATTCGATGGATCGGTAGCTCTTTCAGGGAGATGGATCACTATAAAACGGTATTGATTTAAGTCATGTGGTGGTCGGTCAGTTTTCTGAGTAAGGTAGTGAATCCATTCTGTTTCTTCTTTTGTATGTAAAGGTTCTTGATCAGAGAAGGCTTCAATTAATTGCTTTTGTTCATTTGTGAGATCGTCATTTGGAATAGCATATAACTGCCCTTGAACTCGAAAAGAATAATAACCATCTTCATTCATATGAACTCGTTTTATATTGGGAAACAGTTGTTTTAACTTCTCTAGATTCATATTATTACTCCTTTAAGATGGGATTCCTTTAAAACCTATTATATCAGACAGCTTAAAATTTTTAGGCAAATGAATTAATTCTGATAAAAAGTGTTGTAAGTGTACTACTTCATATAGTACACTTAATACAGCATAGTGAGGTGATGAGTTTGCACATTCAACTAAACCCAACTAGCCCCAAGCCAATTTATGAGCAGATTATTGAACAAGTGCGCCATAGAATATTACAGAGGATTGTCCTTCCAGGTGATCAAGTACCTTCGGTGCGAGAGTTATCATCACAACTGATGATTAATCCCAACACCGTTAGTAAAGCTTATAAAGAGCTTGAGCGCGAAGGAATTTTTGTGACCTATAGAGGTAAAGGGACCTTTATTAGTGAAGATGTCGAACATTTAGTTAGAGAAAAAGAACTCGAAAAGATAAAAAGACAGGTTCATCATATAGTGATATCTGCTCATCAAATAGGGATTACGTCAGATAAACTTAAAAGTTGGGTGGATGAAGGATATATGAAGCAAGAGGGGGAGAGTCAATGATCAGAGTGAGCGGAGTTTCTAAAAAAATCCATAACAAAATGATTTTAGAAGATATTCGTTTTTCCGTACAAAAAGGAACCGTAACGGGTGTTATTGGACGTAATGGAGCAGGAAAAACGACGTTGCTTCGATTAATCGCTGGGATACTGCAACCATCAAAAGGTGAGATCACAGTTGATGACCAGGATGTTTTTATTCAACCTCAAATCAAGCAACAGGTCGTGTTTGTTCCAGATTCAACAGATGCTTTAAAAACATATACCATAAAAGAAATTATTAGATTTTATCAACAAATCTATCATACATTTGACCAAGATTATTTTTATGAACTACTTGAACGGTTTAATTTTCATAAAGATGGGAAAATCAAATCGTTTTCAAAAGGGCAAAAGGCTTTATTTTCCCTGATATTAGCCTTTTCAACTAAATCTCAATATATCTTACTTGACGAACCAACAGACGGATTAGATGTCATCGTTAAAAAGCAAATTTTACAACTCATAGCGGAAGTTGTATCTGAACGTGAGGTATCAGTTTTGATTTCCTCGCACCGTCTGGATGAATTAGAAAAATTAGCGGATCATATTGTTGTCTTAAAAGGTGGAAAAGTCGATTCTGAATTTGATATGGAGCATTTAAAGGATCAATATCGTAAACTACAGGTTGCATTTCAAGATGGAATGCCTAGCTCATTAAGAGAACATGTTCATATTTTAAGTGAAACAGGAAGAGTCGCAGTTGTTTTAGTTCCTCAAGATGATCAAGATTCTATTGATATGATTCATCAGGCTAATCCAATCTTATTTGAAGATCTTGCATTAACGTTAGAAGATATTTTTGTCGCGAAGCTTGGGGGTGATTTATATGTTTCCTAAAGCACTATGGATGAAAGAATGGAAGCATACGAAAATAATCAGTTTTGCTCTGTTAGTTGTTTATATTTTGGCATATCCAGTAGCTGCTGGATTATCAATTGATAGTTGGAAAGCTCGACAAAATAGTCTGCATTGGTCTGAACAATCCATCTATGAAATTCAGAGTCTGTTTTCTGGGGAACTTTATGCCGTGATTGGAGTCATTGTGATTGTTTTATTAGCAGGTTTTTTAATAGGTTTAGAGAAAAATACGAAGCGATATGACTTTATGATGGCATTGCCTTTTTCTCGAACCCAGATGTTTTTAACGAAATATTTTTATGGCCTGATAGTGATTGGATCAACTTATGCGATATCATTTTTGTCAGGATATTTAGTCATTGTTCAGTCTGAGTTTTCGTATTTGTTGTCGGAAATAAATATGTTATATGCTTTCTTCTCACCGTTGGCTATGTATTTTGTTATTTTTTCTTTAGCGATGTTGGTAGGAACGATTACAGGAGAGGTTAAGTCCCAAACTGTTTTAAGCTTTATTTTTCTAATTTATCCTCAAGCACTATTTGTTTTGATCGCGAGTATGGTGGACCTTCATGGAGGGGACCCCGGATCTGTTTATAATGATAATTTTATAATGGAAGATATGTTTTGGTTCAGTTATTTAAACATCGGTACTGATCAAAATGTTTTAATACCTCTGATCTTTGGTTTAATCTTCACGGGCTTGGCATGGTTCGCGTTTATCCGTTCGTCTTCAGAGTATTGTGGAGAGTTTTTAATGTTTAGCCAATTACATCCTCTATTTGCCATTCTGATTCCTATATCAGGTGCGTTATTAGGCAGTTTTATTGTTGGCGGCGTTGTACCATATGATGCAGGTCAAGGGTTAAAAATGATGGTTTATTGGATTGGGTTTATCATTGCATTGTTTTTTGCATTTAAGATTACGAAACGGTTATTAAATAGATGATATGAAGAGGCTGCTCTTTAATTAGGGTAGCCTTTTTAGATTTAGAACTAATTTCATATAGGAATTTCAACCTTGCTGTAGAAATAAGCTTAAACAGGAGGTGATGGTCATGTACTTTGAAATAACAAAATCAGCGAATGATCAGTATTATTTTGTTATTAAAGCAAATAACCATGAAGTTGTAGCGACTAGTGAAACGTATGTAACCAAGCAAAGTGCCAAAAAGACTATTGACTCAATCAAAAATGGGATTAATTCAAATTAAAAAGTAATTGACCAATCGTAACGTAATAACAAAGCATGAAAAATCCCCTTATAGCAACCAAGTGAGTATGCTATAAGGGGATTAAAGTTAGAGAATTTATGATGATCTTAATCAAACATCTCTTTATTTCTAAGCTTAATAATTCTGTAAATATGGCTGACAATGACTTTTATAACAGCATAGGTTGGTACAGCAATGATCATGGCCACGATTCCACCAAATTTTCCAGCAAATAATAATAAGAAAATAATCGTAATCGGGTGGATATTGAGTTTTTTACCCATGACTTGTGGTGAGATTAAGTTGCTTTCAATTTGTTGTACGACAACCGCTACCACGACGACGAGTAAAGCTTGAAAAGGTGACTCAAATAATCCGACAATAACCCCTGGGGCTGTCCCAATCCAAGGTCCAATAAACGGTATAAAATTGGTGATTAACGCAATAAACGCCAAGATCAATGCGAAGCGTAAGTCGATAATTAAATAACCGATATAAATTAAAACACCGACACAAATACTAACGATAATTTGACCTTGAATATAGTTGCTCAAGGCATCATCCATCTCATCTAAAATATCGCCAACTTCATGTTGATACTTTTTAGGTAAAAAACCTAATATCCTTTTTGGAAGACGTTCACCATCTTTTAATAGATAAAACAATACGAAAGGAACGACGATTAAGACAATGATAATGTTCGCTAGCAAACCGATGTAAGTTGTAATATGACCTGCAATATTAGTAGCTATTTCTGTGATCCGTCCTTCAATACCTTCTAACCATTCTGTTATAGCTTGTTGATCTGGAGATATTCTAGCAAACCAATCACTGTTTTGGACAGTTATTAGAAATTGATTCGCTTCATTTATAAAATTAGGAACTTGTTCTGCAAAATTTTCGATCTGTCTTTGAAGTTCAGGGTAAATTAACATAGTTAACCCTATGATTAAACCGATCCCAGTTAAAAAAACAATTAATACCGCTACTGAGCGGGGCATTTTCTTATCAAGCAAATCAACGATTGGTCTTGTTAAATAATATAAAATTCCGGCGATGATTAATGGGGTAAATATAGTTTGAAATAGGACAAATAGCGGTTCAAATATAAACTGAATCTTAGTTGAAAGAAAAATAATAATCATGATGATAATTATGGCATATCCAAACCGAAACCACTTTCCATGGGGCACGTTTTTCACCAACTCTCTT
The DNA here is from genome assembly GCF_900110685.1 of Piscibacillus halophilus. Taxonomy (GTDB): domain Bacteria; phylum Bacillota; class Bacilli; order Bacillales; family Alkalibacillaceae; genus Piscibacillus; species Piscibacillus halophilus. Next base: position 7,320 of record NZ_FOES01000022.1, on the reverse strand, counting down.
AAACTTATAGTCATATTGTAATATAGTAAAATTTGCTAGTCTACTTAAAGTTATGTTTCTATTATTTCCAAATCAAAAATAAGTAAACATAAAGAAACCGTGAACGAAATCATCCACGGTATCAAAGCGGAATTTGAAGTATTAGTATCCAGGTCGTTGAAATTCGAGAAATTCCCGAATTTCTCTTTTGCTAATTCCCATTTCTTTTGCTTTTTTTATAAGTAAAACCCATTCTCGATCCAGTTGCTTCTCTGTACCCTTCTGATAATGTGTCATCATGACCAACATTAACCTCCCCCAACAAGATGAGGCAGCTGTGCTGTCTTAGGTTCAATCCCTTAGACCACTCGCTTTGCGTCCCTTTTTTTCAAAAGGTTTGCCTTTAAACTGCATCGAAATAATCACCTTAACTCAATTGTATAAGCTTTTTAGGAAATTGTTACCCCTATTTCATCCAAAAATTATGCTACTGTTTTACTAAATTTTCAATAAACTTTAATTTTAAACAATAAATTTGTCGATTCTTAGAAGTTCTTTTGTTCTTCAATCCATGTGTTAGCTTCCTTCACAAGTTCGTTTTTAAGCTGAGACTTTGTTCTTTTATACTGACGTTCTAATTTGGAAACAGAATTTGTGGAATAGCCATGCCGATTTAGCTCAGATTTATACGAATCAAAGAATTCCGTAAATTTTTGATCAATATCTTCTTCAAGTTGAGTCGCTTTTTGTTCATATTTCAAAACTAAGGCGCCCATTTTAAGTGGGTTAGTATCTTCATCTAACTCAGATAATACTTCTTCTTTCATTTCACCAATTTCATTGACCGTTTCTTCTTTTAAATCTTCAAAAGTGGTTTCATACTTTCGAATGATTTGTTCTTCATCTGGTTTTTGATTTTCTTCTGAAGGTTCTATGTATAAAATGTCATCGCCCCATCTATTAGTTGTAGGTTGAGCTTCTGATTCTTCAGTTGTTTCGATTTCTTCTTTGTCTAATTGATTAAGACTGCGTTCAACCCAACTGATTCCATTAGATACTAAATAAATCATGATGATAGCTATAACCAATAATAATTTTCGCATTGTTTACCAATCAGCCTTTCTCAGCTTCGATGATGCCGTATTCTTTCAATTTCATCTTCGTCAAAAATAGTGTGATTTATACTGGGAAAATAGGAGAAAATAAACATCGTATCGACATATTGGGACAAAATAATTCAAAAACAGTATTGTATAGCTCTATGAGTTAAACAAGTCTTTCGTAGGGCTACTTTCTTCCGATTAATCGTAAGACCTCCAAAGTTATGACCGCGAAGACCTTGCCTATTTAATCTTAGTAAGGAAAAATTCAAGTTAACAGATAAAGAAGATTAAAAATCAAGAGCTGTTCTAAAGGTTATGTTTACCTTTGGGGCAGCTTTTTTACATCATATAGATGAGATATTGTCCGTGGAATTCGGTTTATAATCTCTCAGAAATTATTATCCAATTTTTATGATTTATTATCTATTTTTCAGAATTTATTATCTAATTTTAGGGTTTTATTATCCATTCTGGAAAGTTTAATATCTAATTCACGAAATTTATTATCTAATTCACGAAATTTATTATCTAATTTATGTATTTTATTCTCTAATTCACAGACTTTATTATCTAATAAAAAACGATCCCGTTGGAATGTCAACGGGATCGTTCATATTATAAAAACGAACTATTGAACTGCTTTAAGCGCATTTAAGTGGCCATTACCGAAAAGTTTTCTTTCTTGACCTTTGACTTCATCAACTGCATCTTTTAATAGTTCACGCTTAACTTGTGCTGGTGATAGATCACCGTTATTTTGGTCGATGATGAGACCTGCAACAGCTGATACTTTTGGTGTAGCCATTGAAGTACCAATGCTGAAGTAATATTCAGTAGGTGATTCATTACCAGTACTTAGAGCGAACTCATTATAGTAAAGAAGGTTATCATAGTATTCGTCTTCTTTACCTTCATCGATATACTGTTGAAGTAATGCTCGATCTCCACCTGGAGCAGTGATGTCAATCTGACCAGCTCCATAGTTTGAATAAATTGCTAAAACATCATTGGGGCCAGTTGCTGAAACGTTGATCACGTTAGAAAGCTGAGCTGGAACTGTTTTAGCTGTACCGCGAAACTCAATATTTTCATCCCCGTATTCAGCATTTAAATAGTCCATTACTTCATTGTTATTACTTAAGTCAAGTCCATCGTTACCAGCTGCAACAACGACGACAGCACCTTTATCTTCTGCATATTTCGCTGCACGCTTGTAAGCGACATAATCAGCTACATCATTACCAGCGTTGACCCATTTACCATTTTCATCTTTAACAAATGTTTGTCCAAATAGATCCCATCCACCAAGGCTCATAGATAAAACATCAGAGCCATCGTCTGCAGCTGCAATCATAGCTTTATAAATCCATGCAGATTCCGCTGATCCTGTACCGAACACACGATAAGCACGGAGACCTAAGTCAGGAGCTACACCTGCAATACCCGTTCCTGCCCCAGCAATTGAACCAGAAACGTGACTTCCGTGTCCATGTAAGTCAATATAATTGTCAGGATCTCCAGTTTCAGAAGGCTCAGTACCTTGGAAACCACCAGCTGGTACAAAGTTTTTAGAGCCAGGTAATAAATTTGGTGCTAGATCAACATGGTTAGGGTTAATACCCGTATCAATAACTGCAACTACGGTATCATGAGAACCAGTATGTTCTTCATAACTAGCACCATTTTCTGTAATTCGTTGAATGTCCCACTGAATATCCCAATAGGCAGGAGTCGATTCTAATCCAGATTCATCTAATAAGTCACCAGAAAGATCTCCATCGAATTCAATTTCTTGTAATTCAGGTAACTCCCAAGATAGAGATGAACTAGCTGCTTGAACGGATTTAAATCCTTTAATTTGATTTAAGTCTTCAGCTACGCCTTTTACTTGGTAATAACCAATTTCAGGTACCTCATAGACAATCTCAGCATTCGTTAATGCTAAATCACCTTTAAATTGTTCTACTTTAGCGTTGTTTTTAAGTACGACTGAGTAATATTGATCCTCTGAATCTGCACCAACGCCTAAAGCAGAGAAAGAGAATAGTGCGATTGCAACAGCTGCAATCAATGTTAAGACTTTCTTCATTCTTTAATTTCCCCCCTAGAATAATTTTTAATACTCTAACTATTTTCTTAGTGACTTTTGGATTATCCTTCTATAAAATCATAAATAATTCCATAGACCTAGTATAATTATAATAATTATTATTAAATATTTATTACAATTTTATGAAAAAAATCGACTCATACATCAAATTTTTAGGGCTAAAAACAAAAATATTTATCAACTTATTAACTATTGAAGTCATTATATAAAAATAATAAAATAGTAATTGACCTCGATCATAAAGGGTTATTTAGACGCTATCTTTTTATTTATCCTCCAAACTATTTGGGGGATCTTTTTTTGTAAAAAAAGCTGTTTGCATATGACTGCAAACGGCTTAAATGATTAGATTGATAGGTCTTTTTCAATATATCGTTCTTGAGACACTGAGATTTCAGCTTGGTCTGATGTTAAATTGATGATCCATGTTTTAAACTCTTTGTCTTGTGATACTGGAACTAATACATGGAAAGTAACCTGATCTAGATAATCAATATCTCCCATTACAAAAGAACTATTACGTAATTCATTTTCTAATTTACCTATTAATCCATAATCTACTTTAACTAAAAATTCTTTCATTAATGAACGTTCAACGACACCAATTTGTTTAATCGCTTCGGATGTCGCATTTGAATAAGCTCGGATTAGACCACCAGCACCAAGCTTGATACCACCAAAATATCGAGTAACAACAACAGTAGTGTCTTTTAGATTCATTTTTTTAAGTACGTCTAACATAGGTACACCAGCTGTTCCACTTGGCTCGCCATCGTCATGGGCTTTTTGAATAAGATTTTGTTCACCAATCATATAGGCAGAACAGTTATGGGTAGCGTCTTTATGCTTCTTTTTAATTGCATCTATAAAATTTTGTGCTTCTTCTTCTGTTTCAGTTCGTCTAACATGTCCAATAAAACGAGATTTTTGAATCGTTATTTCGTGTGATCCTTGCTCTTTGATGGTTAAGTAGTTTTCTAGCATAATATTAATCTCCTCTCGTTCATATATTATAAAGTTATTACAAATTTCGAGCAAAGGGTGTGCAGTTTCCTTTTTAATGATAAAATGTGACTAAAACCCACGCGAATATTTGAAATCTTTCGAATGGTTATAGACATGATGGAGGAATTGGTAATGTCGGTAGTTAAGGATAACGAAAAAGCTCTAGACTCCGTTATAGAAGAGATGATCAATGTTGTGACCAATAGCAAACGGGAAGTGTTTGAGATTGGAGAGGAATCTAGAAAACAACAAGAAGCCCTAAACAAAGAAGTGAAGGAAATTAAGCGTGAGGTAGAGAATATAATTAGTGAGAGTGACGAATTGGAAAGGCGACTTAAAGCTTCTAGGGCAAGATTGTCAGAAGTGAGTAAGAACTTTGAGCTATATTCTGAAGAAGAAGTGCGTAAAGTTTATAATAGTACGCATGAGCTACAAACACAGCTGGTTGTTCAACGACAAAAGGAAGTCGCGTTAATTAAACGGCGCGATGAGTTAGAGCAGAGGATTAAGGCACTAGCCACGAATGTTGACAGGGCTGAAAAATTAATGAGTAAAATTAACGTGATCTTGACTTATTTACAAGAAGACTTTAAAGGAGTCAATGAAGCGTTAGAAACGGCCAAGCAAAAGCATGAATTTGGATTAAGAATTATCGAAGCTCAAGAAGAAGAGCGCAGGAATTTATCAAGAGAAATTCATGATGGCCCAGCTCAAATGCTTGCTAATGTTTTAATTCGCTCAGATATTGTCGATAAAACAATGAAACAGCGTGGAATGGACGAAGCCTTAAAAGAGATAAAAGAGATGAAAGAGATGGCGCGAAATGCGCTATACGAAGTGCGTCGCATTATTTATGATTTGCGACCGATGGCATTGGACGACTTAGGACTAGTTCCGACATTGCGGAAGTATCTATCCACAATAGAGGAATACCATGAACTCAAAATCAATTTTGAGTTTAAAGGTAAGGAAATGCGATACGGACATAAGTTTGAAGCGGCTGTTTTTAGAATGATTCAAGAAGCTGTACAAAATGCAGTTAAACATGCTCAAGCTAAATTGATACGTGTTCAATTTGAAGCCAGTCATGACCAGTTGAATATTCGTGTGATTGATGATGGTATTGGTTTTGACCAAGAAGAGAAGAGAAACCAATCATTTGGATTGATTGGAATGCGTGAACGAATAGAAATGTTGGACGGCAAACTAGAGGTTGAGTCAGAGTTAGGACATGGCACAAAGGTTAAAATTTCTTTACCGAATGTTTACGATGAACAATAATGAGACGGTATTCGATATACTTTGGGATAGAAACGTTAAACATAGGAGGTCAAATGTATGGGAACTAGAATCGTGTTAATTGATGATCATAAACTATTTCGTGAAGGTGTAAAACGCATATTAGAATTTGAGGATAGTTTTGAAGTTGTCGCTGAAGGTGGCGATGGAACCGATGCTATGGAGATTGTTGAACAAACAAGACCTGACATCGTGATTATGGATATTAACATGCCGAATGTTAATGGAGTTGAAGCGACTAGAAAGCTGATTAAAAGATTTGAAGACTTAAGAGTGATTATTTTATCCATTCATGATGATGAATCATATGTCACACATGCTCTTAAATCAGGAGCATTAGGTTATATGTTAAAAGAGATGGACACTGATGAGCTAGTCAATGCTATTAAAATTGTGAGTAACGGAGGTTCTTATGTTCATCCGAAAGTCACTCACAACCTAATTAAAGATTACCACCGTTTAGCACTGGCAGGCACAGGTTCTAGCTCAAACGGTTCAAGCGCGGCATTCCAACCTGTGGAATACCGCAAACCATTACATTTATTAACAAGACGTGAATGTGAAGTGCTTCAATTGATGACGGATGGTCAAAGCAACCGTGGAATTTCTGAGACACTTTATATTAGTGAAAAAACGGTTAAAAATCATGTATCTAATATCTTACAAAAAATGAACGTAAATGACAGAACTCAAGCTGTTGTCACAGCGATTAAAAATGGCTGGGTAGAAGTAAAATAAATTAGTCCGCTGGGGAATGTTCCTCGGCGGTTTTTATTTGATTAAAGGATTCGTCATTGTTTACTTTTTTATTTATTCTATATCGCAATTATTTGGGATATATAGTAAAATTTATAGTAGAAAAAGGGAGGTAGAGGTAATGAAAACGGTTGTCGTAACAGATAGTACGGCCTACATACCGGAAGAACGATTAAAAGAAATGAAGATCCATGTTGTACCTCTTTCTGTGAACTTTGGTCAAGAAACCTACCGAGAGTTATATGACATAACGACTAAGGAATTCTACGATAAGGTACGTACTTCGGACGAGCTTCCTAAAACATCGCAGCCCTCAATCGGAGAAGTGTTGAATAAATATGAAGAGCTGTCGAATGAGTATGATGCTATTATTTCTATTCATTTATCTAGTGGAATTAGTGGTACTTATCAAGCTGCTGTGTCAGCTGGACAATCAGTTGATGGAGTAAGAGTTTATCCTTATGATTCAGAAATAAGCTGTATGGCGCAAGGATTCTACGTACTCCGTGCAGCTGAAATGGCTCAACAAGGTGTAGCACCTGAAGACATTGTTAAGGAACTTGATGAAATGAAAGAAAATATGCGTGCCTACTTTATGGTGGACGATTTAAGCCATTTAGCACGAGGTGGTCGTTTGAGTGGTGCTCAAGCCATGGTAGGGAGCTTACTTCAAGTAAAACCACTGCTTCACTTTGAAGATAAAAAGATCGTTCCGTTTGAAAAAATCCGTACGAGTAAAAAGGCTTTTAAACGAATGGAACAATTATTAAACGAATCAGCGAGTCAATCTGAAAAAGTGAAAGCGTGTATTATTCATGCTGAGCGCGAGGAAATTGCTCAAAAATGGAAAGAAGAATTGGAAGAGAAATATCCTAATGTAGAATTTGTTCTCAGTTACTTTGGTCCTGTCATTGGTACTCATTTAGGTGAGGGCGGGATTGGCCTTTGCTGGTATAAAGTGAGTTAAAAAATATTGATTTTAAAAAGGGCAGGCTAAAGCTTGCCTTTTTTTTGATAGGCTCTATAATATTTGTTGGGGTAAAGGTTATTTTCTGATAATTCACTATA
>NZ_FOES01000047.1 GCF_900110685.1 Piscibacillus halophilus | reverse complement strand
TACAGGCTTCAAAAGATTCAACATACACAAGCGTTTGGTAGAAACACGGTGTTGATTTATCGAAAACGACGTTATATTTGCGGGGATCGAGAATGCCGTAAACGATTCTATGAGGACAACTCAATTGTAGAACGTTATCAGAGACAATCCGTTGAGTTTAATCAAGCTCTGTCGATTGAGCTAATTCATGGTAAAAACTTTAAAGATGTAGCTGATCGCTTTATGGTTTCTCCAACGACGGTTATGCGTCGTTTTGATGAGATAAGCTCAACGAAGTTAAAAGAAACAACAGATCTTCCGAGAGTCATTGCGATTGATGAATACCATAACCTTCAATAACAAATAATTCAGTCCAATTTAAGTTGGAAGTGTGTGTAATGGTATTTAGAGAACTTTTGACCAACGTGATGTCACTTAAGAATTCATTCTCGATGGAATTTATTAAGTCATCATAAGGTAACGGACTATAATGTTTTGAAGCTGATTTTTCAGAGCTATAAACGGTGAAAACATAGCCTTTGTCTAGCATTTTCTGGAGTGTTTCATAAATTTTAGGGCTAGGCACACCTGATTTGATAGCTATGCTGTTCCCGTTTAACGGGTGCTCTTGTAATAGAGCAATATAGACTTTTGCTTCGTACTCGGTAAAACCGAGCTTTTTTAATGTATCAATTGTTTTTTGAATTTTCATATTATTATCACCGATTTAATGTTACTACATAGGTAGTAGTATGTCAAAGTGTGTTTTAAAAATTGTTTTTTGTAATTCCAGATTTAATCTAGATAGATTCAGAGCCTTCGCTTTGTACTTCATTGATTTTGTGATACTATAATGGTCTTAGTAAAGGTTATATCTTTAGGGTTTGGAGTGATTAAATGAATACCTGTGTTATTCCTGCGCTTCGTAATATGAAAGATTTCGAGAAAGTGCTTAAGACGGATCATGAACTTATCATTTTTCTAGAGACACGTTTATCACAAGTTGAAAGTATAGTGAAACTTGCTAAGCAGCATAATAAGAAAATTATTATGCATGCGGATTTAATTCAAGGGTTAAAAGGTGATGAATACGGTCTTGAGTATTTAATACATAATGTAAAGGTGGATGGCATCATCTCGACTAAGTCGAGTGCTATTTCGTTTGCGAAAAAACGAAATGTGATGGGGATTCAACGTTTGTTTGCAATCGATAGTCATGCACTTGATCATAACCTTAATGTGTGCCAAAAGATTCAACCGGATTATATAGAAGTATTACCAGGAATTCTCCCAGGAGTGATTAAGGAAATATATGAGCGTACGGGGATTAAAGTGATTGCTGGGGGGCTTATACGAACCGAAGAGGATGTTAAGAATTCTATGGAGAATGGTGCTTATGCTGTCACCACATCTAATAGGGAGCTTTGGTAAGTTTTAAAAAGCGTTTTAAGCCATTTTATAAAAAAATAGAATTCGTAAAATTGACAACGCTTTCAAATAAATATATACTTACAAATAAAGTTAATATGTTGTGACGAGATTAAGAGACACATTAATTGCCTTGGTTCTTACCAAGGGGATTTAGTGTGTCTTTTTTAATATTTTAATTATCTTAAATTTAAAGGAGGTGTAATTCATCAACTATTTGTTTGATGAGAATTTTTTGTAAGACTAATTATTTTGAGGGGGAGAATATGAGTTATTTAAAGAAACCAATTAGTTTGTTAGTCATATCTTTACTTATTGTGGTGATTGGGAGTTTTATAGCTTATCAATTTAATAGTTCTAATGGAGATGTAGATGTTTCTCGAATATATTTTGAGACAGAAAGAGGGGAACTTTCTGGTTTACTTTATAAACCAGATGGAGCTGATCAAGAAGCAAAACCAACATTGATTACGACACATGGTTATTTAAATTCTGCTGAAATGCAGGATGCTCAAGCGATTGAAATGTCCAAAAGAGGGTATGTTGTTTTAGCATTAGATCAATATGATCATGGGCATTCAACAGGAACTATGGAAAAGCCAGTTCCATTTTTCTCGTTCTGGCCACATGCTATTCATGATGCGGTTCAGTATATGTATGACCAGGATTATGTATTAAAAGATGAGGAAGGTAATGGCATCATTGCGGTATCAGGTCATTCAATGGGTGGTTTCTCTTCCACGCATGCGGTCATGTTAGATGAAATGCAGTATGAAGAGACCGGTATAAGAAAAATTTATGGTTCATTAACTATGGGTTCTGACTATCAGTGGTTAAGATCATTAGACTACAGTGATGAAGATATTAACAGTCTATATGGACCACGCACCTCAGGAAAAATTGCTGGAAAGTATGATGAATTCTTTTTTGATGGAGAAGCGGCTGCTAATGGAACACCTGTTGTGAAGAAGGATTACGTACATACAGAAGAGGGTCAAGGTTTTTTAGGCAACCCAGAAAATCCTAAAGCAGGTGAAGTTTATGAGGTGGCTGGTGGTAAAAGGGTCATTTACCAACCAAATGAGACTCATCCATGGAATCACTTCTCGAAAGAATCTACGGGTCACGCGATAGATTTTTATGATATGACGTTTGCAGATTATAGTGACCGAGTGCAAATTGGCGATGATGGTCAAACTTGGGTGTTTAAGGAATATGCATCCTTTGTAGCTTTGATTGGGTTCTTTATGTTGTTTATTCCAGTCATCCGATTGCTATCTAAATTGCCATTCTTTAAAAATATTTACACAACGAAACCAGCACCGTTACCTGAGCCAAAGACTAATGGTGGTAAACTAGCTGCTCATATTTTAATTATTTTGGGTGCACTATTTCCAGCAGTCTTTTTCAGTGCATTGTATGGGGAAGATTTTTACGGAATGAGGTTGTTAAGGCAAATTAGTATGGTCACGATTGCTTTCTCAGGAATCGTACTGATTTATTCGTTCGTTAAAAATCTTGATAAACATATTAAAACAGGTTCAGCTGTCATGTTATTGTTAGGTGTGGTTCAGTACATCTTCTTAAGGAGCCAAAGTGAATTTATTGAGGTCTCTGAATTCTTTGGTGGACCTACCGTTAATCCAATAGTATATTGGGCTATTAATGTGGCAATCGTTATGTTAATGGTAATGGTGGCTTATCATTATGTGTCTAAGAAACCTGAGGGAGCAACCATTGAAAATTACGGTGTGAAAGCTAGTTTTAAAACGATTCTATCTTCTTTAGTAACGGCCGTTGTAGCTGTTGCGATTGGGTATGGATTCCTTTACTTAATAGATGCTTTATTCACAGTAGATTTCCGTCTATGGACGTTTGCGGTTAAAACATTTGAAAGTCAACATGTAGTAGCGTTACTGAAATATGCACCACTGTTCTTTATTTACTTCTTTATTGTTGGTGTATCAGTAAATGTTAATACAGCTAGTGAGAAGTATGATGGGATGAAAGGTTATATCGTTGCGATTTTACATTTTATCGGAGGTTTAGTCCTCTATCTCGTATACCAATATGGCTTATTATTTATAACAGGTACAGCTGGATACCCTGGAGAATCACTATCTTCAATTTTAGTTATTGGTTTAGTACCAGTTTTATTAATTGCCGCTGTATTTAACCGTTATCTATTTAGAAAAACTGGTAATGTCTATGTCGGGACATTCCTTAATACGATCCTAATGACCATGATTACGCTTGCTAATACAGCATTGTATACGATTTTATAAAAGTTTCTTTGTAAAGAAAGAACTGCTTAAAACACCTTTTAGAATTTAGTAGACAGATGGGGAGGAATCTTAATTGGAACAATATATACTATCACTAGACCAAGGAACAACTAGCTCTCGAGCTATATTATTTAATAAAAACGGTGAGATTGTAGATATGGCACAACAAGAATTCGAGCAGTTCTTTCCTAAGCCTGGATGGGTTGAGCATGATGCCAATGAGATTTGGAATTCAATTCTTAACTGTATTGCTGAAGTGTTACGTAAAGCTGAAATTTCTCCTGCTAATATAGCTGGAATCGGCATTACGAATCAGCGTGAAACAACGGTCGTATGGGATCGACATACTGGAAATCCTATCTATAGAGCGATCGTTTGGCAATCAAGACAAACTGAAGAGATCTGTCATGAGCTTAGGGAACAAAATTATAATGAAATTTTTAAAGAAAAGACAGGATTATTGCTTGACCCGTATTTTTCAGGTACGAAAGTAAAATGGATTTTAGATCATGTCGATGGAGCTCGTGAAAAAGCTCAAAATGGGGATTTGAAATTTGGGACAATCGATTCTTGGTTAGTTTATAAATTAACAGGTGGAAAACAACACGTAACTGATTATTCAAATGCTTCTAGAACTTTGATGTTCAATATCTATAATCTGGAATGGGACGATGAGTTGCTAGATATTTTATCGATTCCAAAGACAATGCTTCCAGAAGTTCGACAATCCTCAGAAGTGTATGGATATACAGTAGACTATCATTTCTTTGGCTATCAAATTCCAATTGCAGGAATGGCTGGAGACCAACAAGCCGCTCTCTTCGGTCTGGCTTGTTTTGAACCAGGAATGGTGAAGAATACTTATGGAACTGGATGTTTCATGTTAATGAATACGGGTCAAGAAGGGGTTCAATCTAAGCAAGGTCTACTTACAACGTTAGCCTGGGGAATCAATGGAAAGGTAGAGTATGCACTTGAAGGAAGTATTTTTGTTGCTGGTTCGGCTATACAATGGTTAAGAGATGGATTGCGAATGATTAATAAAACATCTGAAAGTGAAGACTATGCGAATAAAATAGAATCTACCGAAGGGGTATATTTTGTTCCAGCGTTTGTCGGTTTAGGAACACCTTATTGGGATAGTGAAGCTCGTGGTGCTGTTTTTGGGTTAACGCGTGGCACGACTAAGGAACATTTTATTCGTGCAACTCTTGAATCTCTTGCCTATCAAACAAGGGATGTATTAGATACAATGGTAGCAGACTCTGGAACTAAACTGGAAACGCTTCGAGTTGATGGTGGAGCTGTGGAGAATGATTTTCTCATGCAATTTCAAAGTGATATTTTAGGGGTTCCAGTAGATCGCCCAGCTGTTAATGAGACCACAGCTTTAGGTGCAGCATTTTTGGCAGGTTTAGCAGTGGGATACTGGTCAGAGAAAGAAGAAATTGCTAGACAATGGAAGTTGAAACAAAAATTCACCAATAAATTAGACGAAAACCAACGTCAGGATCTGTATAATGGATGGAGAAAAGCGGTTAACGCAACACGTGAGTATAAGTAAAGGTTAAGTCTTTAAATGATTAAACTAGCATGATATAATAATAGATAAGTTAATATAGTTGGTAGAGATTATGAGAGAGACCACAGCAATCTATTTTTCTGAAAAATAGATTGATTTTGTGGTCTCTTTTTTTTGTTTTCACGACATTAGAACTAAATATAGAAAGGAACGATTAAATGCAGTTTACAAACTTAAAGAGATCCGAAATTAAAGAGAGTTTTCAAGGTGACACCTTTGATATTCTTGTTATTGGTGGAGGCATCACAGGTGCTGGAATTGCTTTAGATGCCATCACTCGTGGTTTAAAAGTGGGTGTTGTTGAAATGCAAGACTTTGCTGCTGGTACATCTAGTAGATCAACTAAACTTGTCCATGGAGGATTACGTTACTTAAAACAATTAGATATAAGTGTTGTTGCTGAAGTAGGAAAGGAACGAGCGATTGTTTACGAAAATGGACCGCACGTAACGACTCCTGAGTGGATGTTGCTTCCATTTTATAAAGGCGGTACGTTTGGACCATTCACCACTAATATTGGTTTGAAAGTATATGATTTCTTAGCAGGTGTCAAAAAATCTGAAAGACGAAAAATGTTAAAACCAGATACAGCGCGTGACTTAGAACCATTAATCAAGGAAGATGGTTTAAAAGGAGCGGGGTATTATGTAGAGTATAAAACAGATGATGCTCGCTTAACTTTAGAAGTTATGAAAAAGGCTGTTGAAAAAGGCGCGCTTGCCCTTAATTATATGAAAGTAACCGACCTAACTTATAAAAATGGTAAAGTTGTGGGTGTTCAAACAGAAGATGTCATAGATGGCTCACAAATTGAGATTAAAGCCAAGAAGGTTGTGAATGCGGCAGGTCCTTGGGTGGATACATTAAGAGAAATTGATGGCTCGAAAAAAGGCAAGACATTGCAATTAACTAAAGGTGTTCACTTAGTTTTCGATTCTAAACGTTTTCCTTTAAAACAAGCTGTTTATTTTGATACACCTGATGGTCGAATGGTGTTCGCCATTCCAAGGGATGGTAAAACCTATGTGGGTACGACAGACACGACTTATAATGAAGATATTGCCTCACCAAAAATGACAGTCGAAGATCGTGATTATATTTTAAGAAGTATTGATTATATATTCCCGTCTGTCCATATTACGAAAGAGGATATTGAATCAAGCTGGGCAGGCATCAGACCGCTCATACACGAAGAAGGTAAATCACCTTCAGAAATTTCTCGTAAAGATGAAATATTCGTATCGGATTCCGGTTTTATTTCCATTGCTGGAGGGAAGTTAACTGGTTATCGTAAAATGGCTGAAAATATCGTGGATTTAGTAACCAAACAGTTACATGAAGAGGAAAACAAAAGTTATCCAAAATCACAGACGAAAAACATACCAATATCAGGTGGAGATGTTGATGGCTCAGATGGTTTTAAAGCGTTTTTGCATGATAGAATTAAAAAAGGTGTAGAGCTTGGCTTAAAAGAAGAAACGGCGCAGAAGCTTAGTTACCGCTATGGGTCAAATGTAGATAAAATTTATGATATTCTTAAGGACAAACCTAATTGTCAAGGTCTTGATTTAGTTGTATATGCTTGCTTGAGATACGCTATTGATGAGGAGCAAGTTTATAAACCAGTAGACTTTTTTGTTAGAAGGACAGGTGCCTTATTCTTTGAGATAGACTGGGTACGTAAGCACAAAGAGGCAGTCATGGCATTTATGAAGAAAGAATTTAACTGGTCAGATCAACAAGCTCAAGTATATAAAGAGGAGTTAGAACAACTGATTTATGAAGCTACCTATCCAGTTGAAAAATAGCCAGATAACGAACTAACATAATTTTTTTCAGTATTTCATTCGTTTTTCTGCGAAATAGGGTTTCATTTTTCTATGAAATAATATATAATCACAATCATAAACGAACAACTCAATAATCATACACTTGTATAATCGTGGGAATATGGCCCACAAGTTTCTACCAAGTTACCGTAAATGACTTGACTACAAGTGATCTTCATAATACGAACATACAAGTATCTTAAGCTTGTATGGAGTCTTGTATTCTATTTTATAAAGACAAAGTCGAATGTGATGAATCGCTTATAGTCATTGGTGATTCTTGGCATTCGGCTTTTTTTATTTTTAAATCTTTGTACGGGAGGCATTGACATGGAACAACTACAGAAAGCGATTGAGGAGAGAGGGTCTGTGTTATCGGATCACGTGATCAAGGTCGATCAGTTTTTAAATCATCAAATTGATACGAACTTGATGGTGGAGATTGGAAGAGAGTTCATCTCGAGATTCCAAGGTCATGATATTACGAAAGTCTTAACAATTGAAACATCTGGGATTGCGCCAAGTTTTATGGCGGCTCATGAATTAAATGTGCCACTCGTTTTTGCGCGTAAGAAAAAGTCATTAACGATGACGGATCATCTATATACGAGTAGCGTTTATTCTTATACAAAAGAGGAGACTAATCAGATTACGGTTTCAAAGGATTTTCTATCATCGGATGATCGGGTGTTAATTCTTGATGATATTTTAGCAAATGGACAGGCGGCACTTGGGTTGATTGATGTGGTTAAACAATCAGGTGCAAGCTTGGTTGGGATTGGTTTTGTAATCGAAAAATCATTTCAAGATGGTCGTGACAAACTAGAAGAGGCAGGGCATCGTGTAGAGTCTTTAGCTCGAATCAAGTCGCTTGAAGGGTCCAACGTAACCTTTCTTAATGAAGTAACGGAGGAGGTAAAAGGATGAATCATACAGTTAACTATCCATGGTTTAAGAAAGAAGATACAGATGCGTTTTTTGCATTGTTTCAAAATAACCTCGCAAACTTTGTGATTATTACGGTGACCATGCTTGGCATGGGGTTCCCAGCTAGTATTGTCTTTGGTAAAGTCATTCCGGGTGCAGCGGTTGCTGTTATGGTTGGTAATTTATATTATGCTTTTATGGCCAACCGTCTTGCGAAGAAAGAAGGAAGAACCGATGTCACGGCGTTGTCTTATGGGATCAGTACCCCAGTTATGTTTGTGTTTTTATTTGGTGTCCTTGCTCCAGCATATGCTTTAACCAACGATCCTGAACTTGCTTGGAAAATTGCTGTCGCTGCTGCTTTTTTAAGTGGATTGATTGAGGCTTTGGTCAGTCTTACTGGAAACTGGGTTCGCAACCAAATTCCTAGAGCTGCCATGCTTGGAGCCCTTGCTGGTGTAGCTATCACGTTTATTGCGGGTGAGATGTTATTTAATACGTTTTCTATTCCAGTGGTTGGTCTTGTGACACTTGTGATTATTATTGTTGGCGTCATTGGAAAAGTGACGATGCCGTTTAAAATTCCTGCTTCATTATTTGCGATTGTGATTGGAACGGTATTAGCTTTCACATTGGGCTATCAATCGACTGAACAGATTTCTGAAGGATTGGCTAATGTGGGTTTTTACCCGTTGTTACCTAGTTTAGCGGCTTTTGAGGGAATGGGGCATTTATTTACAGTATTAGTTGGATTATTGGCCGTTATTTTACCTATTACGTTATACAATGCGATTGAGACAATGAACAATGTAGATGCCATGGCGGCAGCTGGTGATTCTTATGATGTACGCGAATGTCAGGCGGTAGATGGTGTTGGTACCATGCTTGGAGCCGTATTCGGTGGATTATTCCCGACGACGGTATATATTGCAACAGTTGGCTCTAAAGAAATGGGCGCTGGTCGTGGTTATAGTATTTTAAATGCAGCTGTGTTCGGAGTGGCTGCGATGACAGGTGTAATTGCGGCACTGTCTGCTGTGATCCCAATTGCTACTGTTGCTCCAATTCTTGTATTTGTAGGAATTTCAATGGTTGGAACAGCCTTTCAATCTAATGAAAGAAAATATTTCCCAGCCGTTGCGATTGCTATGCTCCCATACTTCGCTAATTACGTCATGACACGCTTTAACTCCGATGCTGGTGAAACAGTCGCCGGTATTTCTGAGGGGATCGTCCCACTCGGGCAAGGGGCTATGTTTACGGCCATTATTTTAGGTGCGGTTACAGTGTTTGTAATAGATAGACAATTTGTAAGGGCGAGCATTTTTTCATTAGTAGCGGCTGCATTGTCTTTCGCAGGATTTATGCATGCGCCAGAATTAGCCTTTAATGCTGCTCCACAGTATTCACTAGGGTACTTGCTCGTTTCATTTTTCCTTTTATATTGTGCTTATCAGGAAGCGAATAGCACAGTCAAGGTAACGAAGAGTCAATCAATTAAGGAAAGTATAGCTTCCTAATATTATTTATTTCAAGCAGGAACTTCATTAGGAGTTCTTGCTTTTTTGTATTGGATTTTTATCAATATTATATAGTTATCTGAGCAGGAGTTTAGTAAAATTAGGAAGTGAATAACACGTTAAAATGGGAAAGGAAATGGCTTATATGAGATGGTTAGTGGATTATCAATGGGATATTTTTATCACGATTGAAGTATTGTCACTCATCTTGTTATTATTGTTTGGTTTATTTCGCTATTATTTAGGTAAAAAGCAATTTAGCTTACTTTTTATTGCTAGTTTCTTAGGTTTAGTCGTGCTTGAAGCGATTTTAGGATTAGTTATTTATCAAGAAACGGGTGAGTTTTCTACCTTTACCATGATCATCATTATATTTGTGATATATGCTTTCACCTTTGGAATTAGTGACTTTTTGAAGTTAGATCGATGGATGCGAAAGAAGTTTGGTCAATGGCGGGGTGTTGAACTCCTTACAGAGAAAGATTATCGAGTGATGGAACGTCAAAGAGACCCTAAATATATTGCAAAAATTAATCGTCGAAGCGCGATGATTCATTTAGTTATTTTTGTGGTCGTGCAATTCATTTTTTGGTCTTATGGTACGGATAGTTTTGAAGAAATGATGGGTTACTTAACAGACTGGTCCTGGTTCGAAGCGGGACAATACGAAGATTCACCGTATCCAAACGAAACGGTTTATGGTATTGGTATGGTCTGGATGATTGTGTTTGTGGTTGACTTTATATATTCATGGTCTTATACCATTTTTCCCAAAAAAGAGTCTTAGAATGAAGGAATTCACTTTTCGTTAATTTCTTTACATCTACAGCTAAAGTATTAAGTTAATCAATTATGTCTATCCTTTTATCAATAAGTATCGATAGAAGGATGATCAAGTTGACTAAGGAAGATAAAAATTTATTCACGGCTGGGTTTATTCTTGGTTTAGGAATGGTTGGTGCCATTGATGGAATCGTCTTTCACCAGTTATTACAGTGGCATCACTTGATTCTTAGTTCAAATATAAAATTAGAAATCATAACAGATGGGGTTTTTACTGCTTTATTTTCAGCTTTAATGGTTTGGGGTGCTATAAAAATTTTTCGAGATGCTCGGAATGATGAATTGGGTTATAGTTGGAAGATCTTTTTAAGCGGGATTTTTATTGGCGGTGGCGTATTTAATTTAGTTGAAGGGATCATTGATCATCACATTTTACAAGTCCACCGGGTTAGACCGATGGCGGAAAATCCACTCTTATATGATTTAGCATTTTTAGCTTCTGGTGTGGTAATGGTCTTCATTGGTTTATGGTTAAAAAGATTAGATCAAAAGGCAGAGAGAACATGACAAAGAAAGATATGATGATAATTATGGCATTGTTTATCGGATTTTTTGTGTTTTATGTGTTCCAAAATCCCCATTACCGTGTGTTAACTGGTGAAGAAATCGTAATGAACCACCACCTAGATATGATTTATCATGGGTCATCAGAAGTTCCAAGAGAGTTAAAGGCTGCAGAAGATCCAACCTATCCTGTAGGTAGTAATGCAATTAGTCGGGCTGATCATATGTCTGGGATGATGGATGGGGTTGAAGTGACGATTGTTGGAGCTTATGAAACGACAGCTTATGCCACGACATATACATCAACTAATACTGGTATAACAATTGAAGAGCATAAATGGATTGTACAGGAGGAGTTTTTAGATGTTGGGGAAGGGAAGCTAGAAAAGGGAACGAAGGTACATACTAATGCAGAACATATGAAAGGTATGAAGGATACTATACATAACATTGACTATTCATTATCGACCACAGTTTATATGGTTAATTTCAATTTACCAAATGGAAGAAAAGTAACGAATCATAAATGGGTGGTGGAAGAGGAACTTGAGTCATTAGAATAAATTTCTAAATCAAAGTTAGTAATTAAAAGGTAAGAAAGTTGTTGCCACGACTAAACAAAGCATAGATTGTCGGATTTAGTAGTCATTTTCTTGATAATATGGTCTTCGAAAGGTGGTCATGGTATGGATATGCTAAATAGAATGAATCAAGCGATTCAATATATTGAAGACCATTTAACTGATGAAATGGATTTAGGGGAAGTTGCTAAGAGAGCTTACTGTTCAGAGTTTCACTTTAAAAGGATGTTTGCGTTTTTAACAGGCGTTTCATTATCTGAGTATATTCGGCGGAGACGTTTGTCATTGGCGGCTAATGAATTGTTAGACCAAAATGCTAGAATCATTGATGTGGCAATTAAATACGGCTATCAATCAGCCGACGCTTTCTCAAGGGCCTTTAAGCACGTACATGGAATTACTCCATCTGAAGTGAAGAGGCAAGGTCAATCCTTAAAAGCGTATCCACGCATGACTGTCCAATTGAAAATTTCAGGAGGGACAGAAATGGATTATCGAATTGTAGAAAAAGAAGCGTTTCGTGTGGTTGGCATCATGAAGAGGGTTCCTATTGTTTTTGAAGGTGAAAATCCACATATTTCAGCTATGTGGCAAGAGTTAAATGAAGAGAAAATCAAACAATTAAAAAGCTTATCTAATTTGGAACCAAAAGGAATCATACAAGCTTCAACCAATTTTTCAGAAGGACGTATGGAAGAAAAAGGTGGATTAGATCACTATATTGGGGTTGCAACAGATCAGGATGGTCCTGAGGGATTTACGGCTCTTGAGGTACCAGCTATGACGTGGGCAGTATTTTTATCTGAGGGACCTTTTCCTGAGACATTACAAGAAACATGGGGGAGGATTTACTCAGAATGGTTTCCATCTTCGAACTTTGAACAAGTAAATGGGCCAGAGATTTTATGGAATGAACATCCAGACACATCCTCTCCTCATTTTAAAAGTGAAATATGGATTCCTGTTGAAAAAAGTAATCTTCATCAGTAAATTATGGAATCAATTAAGAACCGAGTAAACGGATAGAGTCCGTAATCTCGGTTCTTTTAATTTTTAGGTCCATATATTAATCTTATAATTTTCTATTCATATGACTATCGTCCATACGATAATAGTTTATCTAGAATAAGAGTAAGTAGAAAGAGTTAATACTCTAATAATTTATAGAATAGGAGTGTGGATATGTCCTACGGTTATGGTGGCGGATTTGCGTTAATTGTTGTGCTGTTTATTTTATTAATTATCGTAGGTGCTTCTTGGTACTAAGGTATTAAAGTACTTTGCCTATGTTTTCCTTTCTTCGTATAACACAATAGGTTTAAATGGTAATTAATTTTCTCTAGTAAGAATAAGGAGGGGTTTAAAGATGTCTTGTGGATTCGGAGGCCTTGGTGGATATGGCCAAGGATATGGTGGTTACGGCGGTTATGGCCATGGCGGTGGCTTCGCCTTAATCGTTGTATTATTTATCTTATTAATTATCGTAGGAGCAACAGCATTTAATAAATGTTAAGAAAATATGCTATGCCTATGATCCCTTATCCCTTTTATAGGGATAAGGGGTTTTTTATCTGAAATGAGAGGAGCGTAGAAAGATGCCAACTATCGTTGGTTCAACTGTCATTAATAGTGTGGATGGTGGAACCATTAACTTTGGTGATTCATTTTATATTTCCCCAAAATCTTCATCAGAATCTAACACTGGATCAGGGTCGCTAAATACTGGGTTCGTTATTCACACGAATAATTTATTGAATTCGACTGGTGCTATTGATCCAGATATCAGTGATCAACCTATTATTTCGAATGCTTAATGTTTAAAAGTCTATTATTTTAAACGTTTAACCAATCTTATTAAGTTTAGGTTCATAAAATATAAGAGAAAGGAGAGAGATTATATGTCGAACCCACATATTTATGATATGTGTTGTAGATATCATGGGAGAGTCGTCAGAATTAGGGAGCGTAATGGAAGAGTTCATGTAGGAAGAATTAATAGGGTGACACCAAGTAGAGTGTGGATTGATCCAATTGGAGCGCCTGGTGGTTTTGGATATGGATATGGTCGATTCGGAGGCTTCCGAAGAGGATTTGGATTTGGTGTCCCGATTGCTCTTTCATTTATAGCAGGTGTTGCGTTAGCTTCAGCGTTCATTTGGTAATTTAATAAAAGCAAGTTTTTATGGCTTTTATTTATGTGCAGAACATGCTCCTTTGGGTGTGTTCTGCACTATTATTTTTATAAAAAAAGTAGATATTG
Organism: Piscibacillus halophilus; assembly: GCF_900110685.1. GTDB lineage: Bacteria > Bacillota > Bacilli > Bacillales > Alkalibacillaceae > Piscibacillus > Piscibacillus halophilus. Next base: position 4,347 of record NZ_FOES01000047.1, on the reverse strand, counting down.
ACTATTAGTAAAGACAATATCTACTATATCAAATTATATAATATAGGGTGAACCTCTAATAGATTGTATTAACTATTCCTGATCTTCATTAGTCTCTGGATTGTGATCCTGTTCAGGCATTCTTCTAGGCTGTCTTCTACCAAATAAAAGAGACGACCATGGATCTACATTTTCTTCTCTATGGGTATCCATCTCTTCTTGGTTTTCGATATTTTCATTCATATCTCTTTCATCCATCACGGCTGTTCAACTCCTTTTTAAAATAATGTATTCATCACTTTTATAGAATAATGTATGGGTAAAAAGCTAAATTGTGTGGGTGAGTATTGGGTATGAATATATTTTTGTGAATTATTTTGTATTTAAAGGTTTATTTCAAAAACTCAGCGAATGCCCTAACAATAAATTGAATTTGGCATACGCTGACAATGAAGAAATAAAAAAGGGGTGAAAGTACATGTCAGATGGAGGATATGGATACGGCGGCGGATTCGCTTTAGTTGTGGTGTTGTTTATTTTACTAATTATCATTGGAGCTTCTTGGGGTGACGGATACGGATACTAATATTCAAAAAATAAAGTTGCACTCAGTTGCAACTTTATTTTACATAAATTTTTTAAAAACGATTAAAACGTGAGCGTAACTTCATAAAATTATAGATAGTACGAGCGTGCCTTCCCTCTCTGGTATGGGGATGAATGAGTGGCTGGAGACGTCTCATAAATTCTTGGTCACATCTGGCTCTTGGAACGTTACTTCTATAACATTGATCATGTGCTCGACAAGCTGCATCAACTCTGTTTATAGGTGCTCCAGGACCGCTACAGCCAGGACCGCAATATCTATATCCAGGAAAAACACAAAATCCCATCAGTAGCCCTCCTTAGTCCTTTGATAAAAAATCTATTAATATATCATATGCTTGTTAAATGGATGAATTATAATAGTCACCTAATATAAAGAACAATTAAACTGATATTTGAAGTGGTATGATTTTTTCTGACAATACATATATTAAAACACTTTAATAAAGGGATTAAACATGGGAGAGGTGAGTTTATAATGGATGAATCTAGTCTTCCTTATTTTATATGCTTAACACGTGGATTGTATAAAGCTATAGAAAAAGATTTAAATAAATCTGCTCAAAAGCTTGGGTTAACATTAACAGAATTAAACTTTATCTGGACAATTTACTTTGAAGAAGAAGCTACTATATCCAGGATGTCAGAATTAACCTTATTAGATTCATCGACCGTAACACAGGTTATTTCACGCTTAAAGAATAAAGGTTTAGTAACGACAATCAAGAAAAGTGAAGATCATCGATATTCATATGTCAAACTGACTACCCAAGGTGCTGAAAAGCGAAAATTGTCAATGATTGATAATCAAAATGATGTTTTTGAACTTTTGAAGAAGGATATGGGCCTCCCTACCGAAAAAGAGAATGTCCAGATCACCCTAGATTATTTGGAAAAAATAAATCAATTATTTCACGGAGATGAGTATGTAAATTGGTTAAAAAGATTACCTGGTAAATTAAATAGTGATGATATGAAATAAGTGGTGAATAGGGAGGGGGTAAATCCCCTCCCTTTAATGATCTCTGACTGTTTTTTGTAGTAAGTTTAATAATCAATTGTATCTTAATTTAGAAGAAAGGTTTAAATCCATGGTGATGACCAAATCCACGACGACGTCCAAATCCGCGACGGCGGCCGAATCTCGGATGGTGTCCAAATCCATGGAAACGTCTGAATCTTGGATGGGGTCTGAATCCATGAAAGTGTCCAAATCCAAGATGAGGTCCCAAGAAAGACATTTATATACCTCCATAAATTATATTGAATAACCTTGTTTCTATCGATTATTCATCATATATTATGTGAGATAGAAAAGCTTGTATAGAGTAACGTCCTGAAAATAATAATAACTTTAATATAAATTTATATTAAAGTTATTAACTGGTTTTAATATTTGAATTTTGAACCGTTTATTATTTCATCTGTAGGTTTTAATAGTAATTCAGAAGAAGTGATGGGTCCATTAAGTTCTTGATAAGACTCGATTATTTGATACCCAATGTTGTAACCAATCCATTTAGGGAAGTGACGGTTACCAACACCGTATACATAAATGTCTAACTTACTTTTGTCTACTAGATCTAATTCGGGGACGAACTGGTTGATCCACAAGTCTAAAATCTCTTCATTAGAATATAAATTAATCCACGCAGCTAAGTATTGACTGCCGTATAGTTCTTTTACTGCATATTCCGCTAAGCCTTCTAGTATTAATATTTCTTTTAAGGTGATTGCTTTATTATATAAATTCATGTGAGTTAAACGACACACATGATTATATTCATGGGCAAACAAAGCTTTTAATTCTTGTGTGGATAATGTTGGTGAAAGAAATAGAAAAACCGCTCCTTTAAAAGCAAGGCCCCCCTTATCACTTAAATGGTTCTTTTTATGAGCTTGTGCATTTGTTACAGGGAAGATATAAATCGGAACGTTTGGTCCTTTCCATTTCTTCTTTAAACGTTGATACTCTTGTTCTACTGTTTTCCATACATTTAACTGTTCCATTTGTTGAATGGTTTCATCAACATGTCTCCATTCTTTAGGGTCAAATAGGCCGTGTTGAAGTAGATGAAATTGAAGTTCTTCTTCATGGATGTCTGGAAAATCTTCTTTAATTGGTAAACATAATGTTTCTCGTTGAATTTCGTATAAGTTTTTCAAACGTCTATTTTGGCATTGAGTTATAAAACGATTTAGCCATAAATTCGTTTGGATCACCAAGGTAGTTTTCTCCTTTTGAAAAACATTTATTTTGTAATAATGAAGAGGAGTCCACAGTTTGTTTAAAATTTCGTTGCGTCCTCCTCAGCTTTCAAATTTATATATATAATTTAGGAAGCGGGGGATTATTATCTTGGTCTTCATTATTTCGATACCGAGAATTCTCATCTGTTAAAAATTCCTCAGAATTCTGGTTACTATTTTGTGTGGTATTTGTTATAACATCATTTATGTTAGGTTCTTCGCTAGAATCCTCTTGGTCTTCTAAATTATTCATTTCCTTTAATAAACGAAACATAGTAGGAACATTTTTGACCATTGGGCCGTATTGTTTAATAACCGGAGCTGATTTTTCTACTAAATTGATAATCGACTTTATTTGATCGAGTCTGCTTGTTACTCCGAGACCTGATGGAACACTGGATGACAATCCTTGAGAAGCCATTTGGTTAAAAAATGGACTGAAATTTTGGGGGAATGTCCCTGTTTGTCCTGTTAACCCTGATGGCATCTGTGGGAATCTAGAGTTCGCTACGTTACCACCTTTTAAAATTGAATTTAGAAAGCCTGTCGGTTGAACATGACTTGAAAAAGATTGTGGAGGTCCTGGAAACATCATATGGTCGAATGGAGAAGAAGGCGGCATGTTAATTGGATTTTGCTGTCCTTGTTTCGATAATAATGATGTTAATAATTGAAGCAATTGATTACCTCCTTTCAATAAGAAGATACATTTATAAAAATTGAATGGAACTCATAAATATAAACCAGTGTGTTTAGATGACTAACACACTGGTTTAATAACTAAACACCATTACAATGGTCTAATTTGACTGAATGACCGTATTAGTATCCGTGACCACCATAACCCCAAGTGGCACCAACAATAATTAATAAAATAAACAAGACGACAATTAGGGCGAAGCCGTCTCCGTAACCGTATCCACCGTGTGACATATAATACCCCTCCTTATTGGTGGTTTCCTTAGTAATATATGTGTGAATATCTGTTGTGGTAGGGCAAGTGCTGAGTAATGTCTTTAAATTAAATGTTTTAATAGATATCAAATCATGAACGTACATAGGTAGAGGTTTTCTTGGTTTTTACTCGTTGTGATGAGTTTTGAAACGGTTAAATGGAGAAGGGTTTCTCGAACAAAATTCGTAAAAAATACTTTAGCTTGTTCTATATAAAAAATAAAAGCTACACAGGCGAAAGATGAACTATACCCCAGTTAGTGGACTAATTAAAAAAGTTCCTAACTGGGGTTTTGTTATGTTGATTATCTCTCATTGTTATAATGAAATTAGTCATAACTAGGACGATTTATCAAAAGAATTTTATGATCTGCCGCAGTGGAAATACACTTCGCTTTCCACGGGCACGGCTTCAACTTCCCAAAGTTCACTAACGTTCACTTTGGGTGATTTTCAGCTCGTGCTGTTCCCGTAGGAGTCTCGTGTATTTCTACTGCTGGTAAGGATTAACGATAAAGAGGTGTTTAAACATGAGTAATACAATTTTTAATGCTAAAC
>NZ_FOES01000048.1 GCF_900110685.1 Piscibacillus halophilus | reverse complement strand
AAAGCTTTCGGAAGAAAAAACGGGTGAACTATACGGCAAACGAAAAGTAGATGTTGAACCTGTTTTTGGATTTCTGAAGGCTAATTTGCGCTTCTCTCGAATGTCTGTTAGGGGCAAAGAGAAGGTGAAAAATGAATTAGGATTTGCGTTCATGGCGGTGAATCTAAGAAAGTTCACCACCATGAACGCGAAAACAAGCTGGGCATATAACGAAACAAAGCAGAAAAAAGGCACCAAACCATACTTTTTATGGTTGGTGCCTTTTTTACGTTATTTTAGGCTAGTTATGTCCCAGCCTCTTTTTATTTTAGCTAAAAACGTCATGGCTTGATGGAGTGGAACTTGTTCGCAGAATTCCCATCTATCATAGTCCATAGCACCACTAGGTTCTATTTATGAGTGTTTTTTTAATCTATAGACTTGTTACGGAATCCAATGGGCTGATTTTTCAACTCAATCGACATGTTTCAAAGTTCTATGGGTATGTTTTTGAATTCTATAGGCATGTTTCTAAATTCTATGGTCATATTTCAGAATTCTATGGGCATGTTTCTAAATTCTATGGGCATGTTTCTAAATTCTATGGTCATATTTCAGAATTCTATCGGCACGTTTCTAAATTCTATGGTCATGTTTTCGATTTCTATCGGCACGTTTCTAAATTCTATGGGCATGTTTCAGAATTCTATCGGCACGTTTCTAAATTCTATGGTCATGTTTTCGATTTCTATCGGCACGTTTCTAAATTCTATGGTCATGTTTCTAAATTCTATGGTCATGTTTTAAAAAACAAGCTGTGATGAGCATCACAGCTTGTTACCACTTAGTTTATTTTAAATTCATTACGACTAGGCGTTCTTCAGTCATTTCTTTGATGCTGTATTTCGGTCCTTCTTTGCCCCATCCGCTATTTTTCACTCCACCATAAGGCATCAGGTCAACGCGGTATTGTGAAGCATCATTAATCATGATGCCACCAACCTCCATTCGACGCGCGGCTTTCATCGCTTTATTAATATTGTTTGTAAAAATTCCACCTTGAAGTCCATATTCCGATTGATTGACTTCTTTTAAGCACTTATCTAAATCATTGTAGGAGATCAGTGATAAGATAGGAGCGAAAACTTCTTCGCAAACAACCTTCATCTCTTGTGTGACGTTTGTGACCACAGTTGGTTCAAAGAAATTGTCTTTTCTAGAACCACCAACCAAGATTTTGGCACCTTTTTCCTTCGCTTCGTTGACCCATTGTTCTGCGCGCTCGGCTTCTTTAATCGTAATCATAGGACCGACGTCAGTTTGATCATCGAAAGGATCACCAACGTTTAAACCCTCAATAGCTTTTAAAAGTTCCGTCTCAAACTCATTACGAATTTTTTCATCAACATAAACTCGTTGGACGGATATACATACTTGTCCCGCATAAGCATAACTTTTAGCTGCAATGACTTGAGCCGCTTCTTTAACGTCAGTCTCATGATCAACTATGACTGGAGAATTGTTGCCAAGCTCTAACACTAACTTTTTCATGCCTGTATTCTGTTTGAGGTTAAGCCCGACTTCAACACTTCCAGTAAACGTGAACAGCTGAATTCGTTCGTCATTTGTTAGCCATTCACCTACTTCAGATCCTTTTCCTGTCACAACATTTAAGACACCGTCAGGTAAGCCAGCCTCTACGAAAAGCTCCGCTAGCAAAAGCGCAGTCGTTGGGGTAGTACTTGCAGGTTTTAATACAACCGTATTTCCCGCCGCAATCGCAGGCGCAACCTTGTGTAATACTAAATTCAAAGGAAAGTTAAACGGACTGATCGCTGCTACTACACCAACTGGCACTTGAATTGTAAAAGCCATTCGGTTTTCACTGCCTGGAGCCGCTTCAACCGGTACCCCTTCTCCAGCTAATCGCTTAGCCTCTTCGGCTGATAAAATGGTTGTTTGCACAGCTCGATCCACCTCAGACCGGGCTTGTTTAATCGGTTTCCCAGCTTCGTGAGTCATGTTTTGAGCAAGCTTTTCTTTGTTTTCTTTAAGTAAATTAGATACTTTCATTAATATTTCATAACGTTCATATGGCGTTGTTAATTCTTTTCGAAATGCTTCTTCCGCTGCATCCACTGCTGATTTCACATCTTTTTCTTCAGCTTTGGATACTTTAGCATACACCTCTTGGTTTGCTTTATCGATGACATCCATCACTTCATTCGTTTTTTGCCATTTCCCATTTATAAATAAACCATACGTTTCCATGAACTTCACCCTTTCTTCTCTTTTGTTACCCCTATTACACGATATGTATACCACTAAACATAAAAAAGGTCTGGACCGTGTTGATCCAAACCTTTTTATCAATTATATGAATAGACCTGCAATAGTTGCAGACAGGATTGATGCTAAAGTCGCACCAATTAATAATTTCATACCGAAACGAGAAACGGTTTTACCTTTTTCATTGTCAATACCTGCTACAGTACCCGCAATGATACCGATAGATGAGAAGTTAGCAAAGCTTGTTAGGAATACGGAAATAACACCAATAGCTTTTTCTGATAGTCCATCCATAGCAGATTGTAATTCTAACATCGCCACAAATTCATTTGTGATGATCTTAAGTCCCATGATTCCACCAGCTTGTCCAATTTCAGCAGCTGGAACACCCATTAAGAATGCGATTGGTGATAAAATCCAACCTAACACCTCTTGAAGGGTTGTACCACCAGTAATAGCACCTAATACGTAGTTCACTAGCTCTAGTGATGCTAAGAATGCAATTAACATCGTTGCAACGATTAAGGCAATTTTACCACCATCAAGCGCACCATTAGCCATTGCCTCGAACACACTCTTAGACTCCGAAACGTCTTTTACGTCAACTTCATCATCTTCATCATTAACACTTACTGGCGCAATGATAGAAGCTAAGATCAATGCACTGAACATGTTTAGTGGGATAGCCACTAATACATATTGAGGTGGAAGCATTTGTAAGTAAGCACCTACGATTGAAGCTGATACAGAACCCATTGCAGAAGCACTTACAATATATAGACGATTTTCAGTTACTCTGTGGAACTGAGATTTAATGGCAATTAATGCCTCTGATTGTCCAAAGAACATACTGTTTACCGCGTTGAACGATTCAATTTTAGGTAAACCTGTAATTTTAGAAATAACTCCGCCTAAGACTTTGATTAACCAAGGTAAAATTCTTAAATAAGTTAAAACAGATAAAAGTGTTGCGAAAAAGATAATAATTAATAATACGTCAAAAAAGAAAACCCCTGCTTCAGCGTCGAATTCAATACCACCTAAAACGAATTCAACACCTACTGTCCCGAATTCAATTAGTTTATTGAATGCCGCAGAAATAGACGTTATTATCATTTCACCGATAGATGTATTGAACATAAACCAGGTAATTAGCAGTTGCGAAATCAACATGAAAGCGATTCCTTTATAAGGTATGTTTTTCTTATCGTTTGACATAAACCATGCAATCGCTAACACAATTGCAACTGCTGCCATTGCAAAGATAATATCTAATATAATACCCAAGATGTTTGTCCTCCCTTTAATTCATATGACTCATACCACAATTTCTGATTGTAGCAATTTTTATAATTTATAACAACAATTTAATCTAATAAAATACTTGGAAATTAAAATGTTCTATAATTTTTAATATTAAATCAATAAAACCCTCTCAGTTATATTTAGCTTTACCGAAAGAGTTGATTTTATAATACAATCCTTTTATAAAGAACCATACTCAATTGTTTTAAAATTGTTCGAGCTTTTGCCTCATCATATAAAGCAATTTCACCATCTGTTACATGTTGAATGGTAAGTGGAACCTTTATATCCATCAGTCTTGATAGTGGCTTGGTATAAGACGTTCCTCCCTTAAAGTTAGGAATCGTGAAAGTGTCTATTTCATAACGAAAAATATCTCGATCGTGATAAAGAATAATATCGTACCTCTCATTTTTGAGTAGAGCTTGAATTTTTTCTTTGTGTTGTCTCATGGAGTATGAGGCATCTATTAGTAACACTCGTGTTCTTACCTTTTTCTCAATATCATATCGATTATAAACTAAGCTCTCTTCAAGGTTTTTTTGATAAGCTAAATGATTCAGTAACGTCCGTTTTACATTTAGTTTAGACTGGATAAATTGAATGGACTTACTATGTTGATTAAAAAGTTTAATTAGAACGCTGTCATCCAATGGGGGACGTTGACCACTACCAAAGAAGTCGTTTTCATTCGCTTTTCTCATAAAAGGTTCTCGTTTGTGAAAAAAAGTAGGTAATGAGTGTTGTTTATACATAAAAGTCACCCCACAAACTTTTTAATAGTATATGGAGTGTTTTTTATAAAATGAAAAATGTATATAAAAAGCCCGCTCATATAAATGAACGGGCTTCATTAATTAACCTTCTAATAATAGGTCATAAGGATCTTCAATCATTTGTTTTACACGATCTAGGAATTGTACAGCTTCACGTCCGTCAATGATTCTGTGATCATATGACATGGCGATGTACATCATAGGACGAACTTCAATTGAATCATCAGGCATTACTTTAGGGCGTTTTTCGATTTTGTGCATTCCTAAAATACCAACTTGTGGAGTATTTAGGATTGGAGTGGATAATAATGAACCGAAAATACCACCGTTCGTAATTGTGAATGAGCCGCCTTGAAGGTCATTAAGTCCAAGCTTACCATCACGAGCTTTTTTAGCTAGGTTACCGATTTCTTCTTCGATACCAGCGAAACTTAAGCGGTCAGCATCACGGACAACTGGAACAACTAGACCTTCCTCAGTTGATACAGCGACACCAATGTCATAGAATTGTTTCTTAACGATTTCATCGCCTTGAATTTCTGCATTCACTAATGGGAATTCTTTTAGAGCACCCACAACTGCTTTCGTAAAGAATGACATAAAACCAAGTTTAACACCGTGTTTATCTAAAAAGGCATCTTTACGTTCACTACGTACTTTCATCACGTTTGTCATGTCTACTTCGTTAAAAGTTGTTAACATCGCAGCCGTATGCTGTGCTTCAACTAAACGCTTAGCGATTGTTTGACGACGGCGTGACATTTTTTCACGAACAACCGGTTTATCAAACTCAGTTTTCTCAGCTGATTTTTCTTCTTTCTTAGAAGATTTCTTACCTGCATCAGCTTTTGCTTTAGCAGCCGCTTCAACATCTTCTTTAGAAATACGTCCAACTGGATCTTTAGGTTTAATTTCGCTTAAATCAATGCCTAATTCACGAGCACGCTTACGAGTTGCTGGAGATGCAACAGGTTGATCTGTTTTGCTTTCTCCACCCTCGTCTGTTTGTGGAGATTCTTCTTTAGCTTCAGGCTTTTTCTCTTCCTTAGGCTCTTCTTTGTTCTCTTCTTTTGCTTCTGCTTCAGTTGAATCATCAGCATTATCTGATCCAGCTGCTTCGCCACTCTCGTCTACTTTCGCGATGACGTCACCAACTTCAACATCGTCGCCTTCTTCAACTAAAAGTTCAGCAACAACACCAGAAAAATCTGAGTTCACTTCGACGTTTACTTTGTCTGTTTCTAGTTCAACGACCGGGTCACCTTTTTCAACTTTGTCGCCTTTAGCTACAAGCCACTCTGCAACTGTACCTTCCGTAATCGATTCGGCTAATTCAGGAACAACAATTTCCTTCACTTTAAATTTCCTCCTTTAATCGAGCGTTAATGCTTCATTGATAATACGATTTTGCTCTGACTTATGAATGTTCGGGCTTCCAACGGCTGGAGATGAGCGATAAGGACGTCCAACATAGTTTAGCTTTTGCTTCACTTTCTTAATGGACTGAATTCGTTCCTTAACAAAGTCCCAGCTTCCCATGTTTTTAGGTTCTTCTTGCACCCAAACAATCTCTTCTACATTTTTATATTTCTTCAATAGCTTTTGTAGCTCTTTTTCAGGGAAAGGATAAATTTGTTCTAAACGGACGATGTGTATTTCATCGTTTGGATCTTTATCCTCTAATTCTTCCTCAATATCTACCATAATCTTACCGCTACCAATCACTAGGCGCTTAACACTGTCAGGTTTTTCACCTAAGCCTTCTTGTTCAAGAATCGTTAAGAACTTACCTGAAGTTAATTTTTCAGAATCAACGGCTACGCGTTGATTACGAATCAGACTCTTCGGTGTCATTAAGACTAATGGACGTGCAGCTTCAGTTCCTACAATAGCAGCTTGACGACGTAATAAGTGGAAATATTGAGCCGATGTTGTAACGTTTGCTACTGTCCAGTTATTTTCAGCTGAAAGTTGTAAGAAACGTTCAAGGCGGGCACTAGAATGTTCTGGTCCTTGACCTTCATACCCGTGAGGTAGAAGCATGACCATACTAGCAATTTGACCCCACTTCGCTCGACCTGCCGAAATGAACTGATCAAAAATAACTTGTGCCGCGTTGGCAAAGTCTCCGTACTGAGCTTCCCAAAGTACTAGTGTATCGTCAGATTGAACACTATAACCGTATTCAAATCCTAATACGCCAGCTTCAGATAAAGGACTATTATAAATACTGAATGAAGAGTTTACCCCCTCTAAACCATGAAAAGGGCTATATTTTTCTTGTGTATTAACGTCATTCAATACCGCATGACGATGTGCGAATGTACCACGCTCAGAGTCCTGACCCGACATACGAATCGGTGTACCATCTTTTAGGATTGAAGCAAGTGCTAAAGCCTCACCTAATGCCCAATCAATTTTTTCACCTTCATCAAATGCTTTGCCGCGGCGTTTTAAGATTTTTTCAAGCTTCTTGAAGCCTTCAAAACCTTCAGGACGTTTTAACATATCTTCATTTAACTTACGTAGTGTTTCTTCATCTACAGCTGTTTCAATTTTATCTAATCCGTTAACCACTTCTTTTGGTAAATCTGGTACAGAAGGGTCTTTACGTTCGCTTTCCGTCATGTTGTCGTAAATCTCACGAAGTTGTTTTTTAACATCTTCTTTATATTTCTTAGACTCTTCTTCAGATAATACATTCTCGTCAACTAGACGCTTTGCAAAAACTTCGTAAGCAGTTGGATGGTTATCGATGTCTTTATAAAGTTGCGGTTGAGTCCCTCTTGGCTCATCCATCTCGTTGTGACCGTATCTTCTGTATCCAACTAAATCAATTAACACGTCTTTATTAAATTTCTTACGATATTGGTAAGAAAATTCTACCGCTGTTAGACATGCTATTGGGTCATCTGCATTAACATGAATAACCGGGATTTCAAATCCTTTAGCTAGATCACTAGCATATTTTGTTGAGCGTCCATCTTTGTGGTCAGTGGTGAAACCAACTAGGTTGTTCGCAATAATATGGACAGATCCACCTGTTTCATAACCGCGTAATTGTGATAAGTTTAAAGTCTCTGCTACCACACCTTCACCGATAAATGCGGCATCACCGTGAATTTGTATATTGAAAGCTTTGTTTACATCATTTTTTGCATAACCGCTTTCATCACGTTTATCTTGAACCGCGCGTGTGTATCCACCAACGACTGGGTTAACAAACTCTAAGTGTGAAGGGTTATGTGCTAAAGTAATTTTTGTTTTACTTTCATCATCTTCTACATATTCACGATTCGCACCAAAGTGATACTTCACATCACCTGTCCATCCGTAATTAATACCTGTTGAACCTTCAGAAGGAACGAGCGTTTTGTCAGGTGCATGAGCGAACTCAGAGAAAATTAAGTCATAAGGTTTACCCAAAACGTGAGCTAAGACGTTTAAACGGCCACGGTGAGCCATCCCCATCATAACGTGATCAACATCATCTTTATGGGCGTTCGTCACCATGCGATCTAGCATCGGTACCATAACGTCTAAACCTTCAATAGAGAATCGCTTTTGGGCCACAAATGTTTTAGCTAAAAATTGCTCAAAGCCTTCAACATCACCTAAACGCTTTAATACTTGTTTCTTTTCTTCATTATTTAATAAAACATCAAAAGCGCCAGTTTCTACCTTGTTGTAGAGCCACTCGCGTTCATCGTCGTCGGGAATATGATTGAATTCAAAAGAAATCGTCCCTGAATATTTCTTTTTCAAGTGCTGTACAAAATCCCATGCATTACGAACGTTACTAGGCACTTCAGCTGTTAAAAGCTTAGCATCTAATTGTTTTAAGTCACTTTCAGATAGACCGTATTTTTTCGGATCTACTAAAGCTGAATAACGCTCATCCTGCTTTCCGACTGGAAAGATATCCGCTTCTAAATGTCCATGTCTGCGGATTGCATCAACTAACTTCATTGCAGCTGTTAATTTCTGCAAATCAGCTGTTGATGTCGTTGACTGACTAGTTGATGATTCTCCAGTTGTTTTAGACACCCAAGTTGGTGCCCCGTACTCGTCAAACATATGACGCAGTGTCTCATCAACTGCATCAGGGTCATCAAGGTATAAATCATACTGCTCTTCAACATAGCCCATATTTGGACCATGAAAAGCATCCCAAACATTGTCATTAGACCCTTTGATTGCCACTGTTTACTACCCCCATCAGTTTTCGAATAAGTAACATAAGCTACTAGTTTGTATATAAGTTTTTCGAATTATTTCTATCAAGCTGTTTACCCTTCTTTCAGTATTCGCAAACAACTTGAAAAAAATAACTTGAAAAACATCATAATCATCACAATTAGTATATATGAAAAATTTCATATAGAAAAGGTAAACACAACAAAAATTGTCGGATTAAAGCACAAAATTACAAATACCTTGATATATAGTTCTCAATTACTTTGATTAAGTGTAGATTTATTGTATGACTCACGTTAATTTTAAGGTTCAATAACTGAGGGAGGATCGAATTCTCGATCCATTCATCAAGGTAATGACGTTGACTTAAAATGAATAAATCTAAAATCATATCTTTTACACGTTCTGGTAAATCATCGTAGGTTAATTCATTAACATCTAACGATAATTTATCACAAATGGATAAAAAATGATCTAAGTTACTTTCATCAATTCCTAGCACATTATGTAGTTTCGTCATATTTTTAGATAAACTAATCTTAGTCAATTCTTGAAGTTCATCATGTGATGTTTTTTCTATTATGTTTTTAATCAATTTCAACCATTCATGATCGTAGTATTTATAAGCGAGTTGAATATTGTATAGATACGTCTCCTTTTGCTCTTCTAGAATCCGATAATCTTGCAGAATAATCCTTTTCAATTCATCTAGTAAATCATTTACTTCAATAATGTTCAAGTTTTTTGCACAGACAATAGATAATACATGAAAAGCATAACGCGGATCTAGACCCAACATTCCTTCTCCATCGCCAATCGTTACCCTATTACGATACTTTTCTAGTTTCTCAAGCTTCGTCATACCATCGGTTGGTTTTTTCATCCGTGTCAATATTAACGCTGCCGCTAAAGTGTCTAAGGCTTTGAAGCCTAAACGTTCCTTATCTTTGTCTAAAACTTTATTTCGATACATAGAAACCTCATGGTCAATGGATAATAAATAAGGAACTTTAATAAATACCATTCGATTTAGAATCGCCGTCTGATTAAGTTGCACGATCCTTTGAAGGTCTGGCTCATTTGTGTGACCTATCACGACTTGATCAGCTGATATTAATGATTGACGTGAAATTTTATATTGTTTTTCTTCTGCCAGTGATAAAAACGGATACAACAACTTAGGCTCACATTTAAACACTTCTTGTAATTCTAATATACCACGATTGGCCGCTTGAAACTCACCATCATATCTATATGCTCTTGGATCAGATGGTGACCCATACTTAGTAATGGTTGCATAATCAATAGATCCGACTAAATCAGACGTGTCTTGAGAGTATGGATCAGCAGGGAAAAAAGTTCCGACTCCTTTACGATCAACTTCTGATATGTAAAAACGTTCAATAGGAACATTTCTCCAACTTTTCCATTCCTTCATTAGCCTGTAATGGTTATATGGAGAAAGAGATCCTTCAACTTGAATAGGAAGTTGCTCTCTCATGTCTTGAGGAAGGGCTAATAATGGATCTTCTTGCATAGGGCAGCCGCTAATTCGAAACACGGCTCCTTGATCTGTATAAGAATAAGTTTCTAACGCTTTTTTTAAAAAATGAACTAAGCTCGACTTTCCGCTACCAGGTGGTCCGACTAATATGAGCATTCTTTTTTGAATATCGTAGCCTTGACTAGCCGGAATTAAATACTGTTCAAGAACTTTATTTAATAAATGGCGATCGACATTTAAAGGAACTTTATCATTCTTTATAGCAAATTGAACGGCATGGTATAATAATTCATGAGCCTTTAAGGGACGATGAGTTCCCTCCATGATATATTGGACATATTCTTCTAAAGACAAGTTAGGTTCGATCATCTCGACACCTCCTTGTCATATATGTATTCAATTAGAACGAGAGCTTGTGTTATTTTTATTTGAACAGTTTTTGTCAATAGTTCACAAGGTTATCATTTTTGGTTATAATACAAGTAATGATGTTGAATAGAGGTGGATCTTCATGAAATTAGCAGTTATCTTAGGAGTATGTGTAACATTTTTAGTATCCATATTTACAGCTGGTTACGATGCAAAACCAGGACAACCTAAAAAATAATTCAGTAAAAACTGGTAGGGGTCATACCCTACCAGTTTTTTTATTTTGATTCTAGAAAAAATCCCACTCTACATCAATAGAGTGGGTTGAATAGTTATTAATCTAATTTGGGAAATCCTTGTTGTCTTAAAGCTTCATAAACGATGATTGCCGCTGTATTAGATAAGTTGAGCGATCTCACTTTATCCGTCATATGAACCCGCAAACAACGGTCCTCTTTTCCTTCAAGCAAGGATTTTGGGATTCCATCTGTCTCCCGACCAAACACAAAAAAGATATCTTCATCTGGATTACTATAATCGTAATCCGTATAATATTTTGTTCCGAAATTCTCTATATAATAAAAACTTCCATCTTGATACTTTTCATAAAGCTCATTAAGTGAATCGTGATAAAGTATATGAACATCATGCCAGTAATCCAATCCTGCTCTACGTAACATTTTATCATCAGTAGAAAATCCTAACGGACGAATGAGATGTAGTGTTGAGCCAGTGGCTAGTACAGTACGAGCGATGTTTCCTGTATTAGCTGGAATTTCTGGTTGATATAGTACGACATGTATTCCCATGTTGACACCTCTTTAATTCGTTAATTACCGAGATGTATTATAGCATACCTCAACTCGTTTGGTGTAACCAATGCTTTGATTTTGTTTCATGATGAAGTAAAAATCTCTTCTTATCTAGGCCACTAGCGTAACCTGTTAACGAGCCATCGCTTCCGATGACACGATGACATGGAATCGCTATTGTAATTGGGTTCTTATTAATCGCTCCACCAACGGCTCTAATAGCTTTAGGCTTATTGATCGCTCCCGCAATATCTTTATATGTCCATTGCTGACCATACGGAATGTCTTTTAGAGCTTTCCAGACTTGTTTTTGAAACTCAGTTCCCAATAAGTCTGTTTTAAATGTAAAGTTTATTAACTCTCCATTTAAATATTGAAGAAACTCTTCTTTTACATTTGAAAAAGCATTTTCATCAAAGACTGGTTCTGCAACTTGATTTTTCAACCGCCATTTTTCAACCCATTCATCTCGGTCTCCCATTTTGACAAAATACACTGCTTCTTCATGACCACCAATTAAAAATGTTCCAATACTTGACTCAAAGCTGGTTAATGTTAGTGGTTTCATCATTACATCTCCCTTAAAAGAGCTTATATTTTTTGAGTTAAAAACTCTAACCCTTTCTCCATTTCAAATAAAACATCTTCGTCACTTTCTTTTTCCATGGCCTTTTCAATCATCTCATAAGCATCTTGACGTCCTATTTTCCCAATGGCCCAAGCAGCTGTTCCACGAATAACTGGGCGAGGGTCTTTATGCATAAGCTCTTCTAGGGTGTCTAAAGCCGTTTCATCTTTATAATGAGCTAATGCCACAATCGCATTACGCTGAATCGGCTTTTTACCTCTCCATGATCCAGACATATAGCCAAACTTTTCTTTAAACTCTCGATTAGACATTTTCAACAGTGGAATCAGTTTTGGTTTTGCAAGCTCTGGGTCTGGCTCCATTTCTGGGTGCAGATGAAAATCTTTTCCTTTATTTTTCGGACAAACAATTTGGCATGTGTCACATCCATATAAGCGATTTCCGAGCTTTTCTCTGAATTCATCTGGTAAAAAGCTTTTTGTAATCGTTTGATACGCTACACATCTCTGGGCGTTTAATTGACCACCTTGAACTAATGCTCCGGTCGGGCAGGCATCCACACAAATGTTACAATCGCCGCACCCTTCCTCAATTGGTTCATCAGGCTCAAACGGTACATTTGTAATCAATTCTCCGAGGTACACCCAAGAACCATACTCTTCCGTAATTAATGAACAGTTTTTACCAACAAATCCGACACCAGCGCGTTTTGCAACGGCACGGTCAGACAATTCTCCTGTGTCCACCATGGCTTTACAGGCAACGCCGTCTAATTTTTTCTGTAAAAACTCTCCGATTAGGTTGAGCTTTTCCCTTAGAACATCATGATAGTCTTTACCCCAAGATGCGCGGGCAAAAATACCCCGACGGTCCCCTTTTCGACTTTTTGGTGCATCTTTCATTCTTGATGGATAAGCTAATGCAATCGATATAATAGATTGCGCTTTTGGCATTAACTTAGTCGGGGTCGTGCGTTCTTCAATCGTTCCTTTTTCAAAACCAGAATGGAAGCTCAATGACTGTTGAACCATTAAACGCTGTTTTAGTGTTTCAAATGTATCGGTTGAGGTAAAACCAATCTTTTGAACCCCGATTTCTTTGCTGTATTCAATTAATTCTTGCTTTAATTGATTGATCTCCATGCACGACCCTCCTTTTCTCTTAATTTATTTTAATCTGGCGCAGGCGATTAATCGCTGCTGCTATTTCAAAACGTCTAGGCATCGCTAAATCACCCGGGTGTTGTTCTTTGCTTTTCTGGGTAAAGCTTAATCCTTTTCGATGGATTTCCTTTTCGAAATGATTCAGCCATTCAACTAACGTTTGATCTTCTTTAAATGGTGCGTGCATCGCCATATATTTTAACATATTTGCGATCATTCTTGTTTGGGAATCATCGACAATTTGTTCTACTAAGGATAAATCAATTACATCTCGACCGATCATCACCGAATGTCGGTTTTTCGCTTGAACTTTTGCTTTTTTACCCAACTTTATCTTGATAGAATCGGTCACCACAACACGGTCAGTCCATGAACCAAAGCTTGATGAAGCATCTGGCCATTTGACCGGGTTTTCATCGGCAATTTTTCTTGCACTATCTGTCACATTAACAGGAAAATATCGATCCATCATAATAACTTGATCAGCAATATCAAAATAATCTCCAGATCCACCCATCACGAGAATGGTAGAAACGTCTAATTCATCACGAAGTTGTTTGACTTTCTGAACAAACGGGGTAATCGGTTCTTTATCTTTCGCAACCAGCTGTTGCATTCGTTCATCTCGAATCATGAAATTCGTTGCGCTTGTATCTTCATCAATTAATAGAGAAGTTGCACCAGCTTCTAAAGCCTCCATAACATTCGCTGCCTGTGAGGTACTGCCACTCGCATTTTCAGTTGTAAAAGTCTTTGTGTCTGAGCCATTCGGTAAATCATTTATAAACGGTGAGATGTTAACCTTGCTTATACTACGTCCATCTTCTGCTCGTACCTTTACCGCATTAGGGTCAGTTAGGACATACTCACGCCCATCACCTGCGATATGTTCATAAACACCTTTCTCCAACGCCTCTAATAACGTACTTTTCCCGTGAAAACCTCCACCTACAATGAGGGTGATGCCTTTTTTAATGGCCATACCTGTTAGAGGTTCATCGCGGTGAGGGATCGAAATCGTAACCTCATTTTCTTTCGGACTTTGGAATGGTACAGCGTTTTCTAACGGCTTCGTACTAACCCCACTTTTTCTTGGTAAAATGGAGCCATTAGCGATAAATGCCACCCAGTCTTCTTCTTTCATTTTCTTACGAATCACATCGTGTTGATCCGCTAACTGCATGGCATTCGTTAAATCGTCTTGTTTAAGGGCAAATAACGAATGTTTAAGAATCGATGGGATGACTTTGAAAAACAATTTTTCTGCTTCTTTTCCATTAATTCGACGTCCATTAGCCGGTAGTCCTACTGATATACAAATCGTAACTTCTCTATTATTTAACTGAACGGCAGACCTTTTTAATATCGCTTGGTCTGGACCGTCTATAGCAACCATACCACTTTTCCCACTGCCCCGTACTTGTGTATTCTCTTTAAAAATGGCCTTTTGCACTCGCCGTGCGATATGGTCCTCTATATACGTTTGACGTCTTGTCGTTTCTAACCATGCCTGGTCAATCGATTGATATTTATTTGGAATAACTAATCGAATCTTTGATGGAGATGCGAATGGATCACCCTGTACATAATCAATGTGCAAGTTGAATTTAGGAAAATAAAATGTACCTTGTAAACTTTTATAGGCTTTATAACTTTTTCCATCAATCTGTCCTATCTTTTGCTGTAAAAATTTCAAGTTATCCCTCCGTCACTTTTTGTTCTACTTGTTCAATTTTGTTCATAATATTTTTTCTCCATATAATTGGTACAATAATTAAAATACAATAGATGATAATAACAATCGTTACTGTCCACCGACTTCCCACTACTAAACTTGCACCCAAGAAATTGTAAATTAAGGTACCTGGGATAATTCCAATCATCGTTGCTTTAATAAAATGTCTAAATTTAACTTTTGATAAACCACAACCATAACTAATGAGGTCAAAATTGATAATTGGCAAGAATCGTAACAATAAAATATAAAAGAAACCTTTTTCCTCAAAATTATGTTTTAATTCCAGTACTTTCTTATTCTTCAACTTCTTAAAGGCATCCTCTCCAACAAAGCGGGCAAGCCAAAAAGCTAATATAGCCCCTAGGGTGGCACCAGTAAATGCGAGTATAGATCCCCATAGTGCCCCAAAGGCTAAACCTCCAACAATCGAAAAGACGGAAGCGGGAAATAAAACTAATGGCCTTAACATAAATAATAATAAATAAAATGCCGGAGCTAACCATCCCGCCATATATATAAAGGTTCGAATATCTTCTGGAGATATATGCCATAACCGTTGGTGAAAAGCATAAAGTACGATTAGAAATATAAAAACAAGGACTCCTTTTATGGCGTGTTTCTTATGCATGCTGCTCCACCTTCTATAAGTTTATATCCCAATATATTCCCTGAGAATAAGATCTTTAATCAAGAATGTAACTTTAACTATGACAAATCGACTATAAATTTAAAACACATTAGGGGGCCAATTATGAAAAAATGGGTGATGTTAATTAGTTTCATTAGTTTCACACTAATGATTGGGTTATATGCCTGTAGTAATGATGAATCAGGCGAAAGTTCAGCTAATCAAACTGATTTCGAAATGGCAGAAGACTCAGATAATGGGAAAGAGGGTTTTACCGAAACTGAAACTGAAGAGCAGGCTAGCGTTGAACGTGACGAACCTGACGATGGGTCTGATTTTGAGGAATCTGAACAAATGATCATTTACACAGGTCACTTAGAAGTTGAAGTGAACGATTTTCAAAATATGACTGATCGAATTAAGCAAGAGTTATCCAAAATCGACGGATATGTCGTAGAATCATCTGAACACGCTAGAGGTGATGATGAACAAAAATCAGGCTACATGGTAGTACGCGTCCCTCAACAAGAATTTGATTCTTTTATGAATAGCCTAGAAACGGAAGATACAAATATTAAAAGCCGTAATCAACAAAGTGAAGACGTAACAGAAGAATATGTAGATTTAGAATCTCGTTTAAAAGCCAAAGAAGCCGTTGAAGAACGGTTACTTCAATTCATGGAACAAGCGGACAAAACAGAAGATTTGTTAAAGATTTCTGATGACCTCTCAAAAGTTCAAGAAGACATTGAACAAATTAAAGGCCGGATGAATTATATCGAAAACCATGTCGCTTATTCAACCGTCCACATTTCTATCGAAGAACGAAACATTAAAGTTCCCGACGTTCAATCTCAAGATGACTTAAATACTCTTGCCAAGGCTCAAAAACTTTTCATGGATACGATTAATTCATTATTGAAAGTTGGATCTAGCATTGTCGTATTAATCGTTGGACTTTCCCCTATTCTTATTCCTGTATCCATCGTGGCGATTTATCTTTTGTTAAAAAGAAAACGTCAAAAAAACGACTAATAAAGCCGGTTTCTTTAAACACAAAAATAAGAAAGAGCCGATTATTTTTTCGGCTCTCTTATTTCAAATGTTGATCGATAAATTGATTTAACGAGTGAATATACTCGTCCCGATAAATCGCAAAGGCTTCACCGTGACCCGAGTTTTCAAATATTCTAATTTGAGCTTTATTGGTATGCTCATACAGTTCTCTTGTCATGCGAGTCGGAACAAAATCATCACTATTCCCATGGAAATATAAGACTGGAAGATCCGATTTTTGTACTTGTTTAAGAGCAGAGGCTTCACGTAATGAATAGTTTGCTTTAGCTTTTGTAACTAGGCTAGTTGTATCTAATAACGGGAACGGAACGATGGTAATTTAAACATGCGTCCCATTTGATAATCAAACAAATCATATACACTCGTGTAAGGACTATCCGCTACAATCGCTTTAACGTTTTTAGGTAACTCTTCTCCACTAGTCATTAGAACTGTTGCAGCTCCCATTGAGATACCATGTAATATAATCTCAGTGTCTTCACCTTGTTTTTCTAATAAACGGTTAATCCAATCTACCATATCTAAACGGCTATGCCAGCCAAAACCGATATAATCGCCTTGACTTTGTCCATGTCCCCGCAAGTCCACGGATAAAATATTATAGCCTAATTCTTTATAATAATATTCTCCAAAAATCCCCATATCTCTTGCGCGGCCAAGATATCCATGAGCAAAGACAACGGTTTTATTAGTTGGCTCTTCTGCCTCAAGGTAATAACCTTGCAACCTTAAGTCATCAAACGACTGTATCTCCCAATATTCAAACTCTTGATTATCCACCCATTCATGCCAACCACCACTCACAAACACATCCATAGCTTCTCTTGATACCACTAGATCGTCATTTTCTTGTAGAAAGTCTTTTTTCTCACGTTTAATGGCTAGGTCATAAAAGTAAAAACTACCTAAAACATCTATGATTAATAGAATGGCTAGAAAAACGATCCCTACCTTTACCCATTTCTTTTTTAACAAAATTCAGTTTCTCCTCTCAAATCTATGATGTCTAGTTTCATTATACAGAAAATTCGGGATAATTTCAGTGGTAATCGGTGGAATTTTTACAAATAAGTTAAAAAAGTTACAATATTATTACACAATCGAGTAGGAGGAGGTGATTAACCTCCGACCTCTCACACCACCGTACGTACGGTTCCGTATACGGCGGTTCAATAGTTTGAGTGTGCTTTCTCGAGAAGTTGGTTCAAGTCTTTTAGACCAGCTTTCTCGAGAATTTTATTGTTAATAGCTCTGTGAAGTATATGGCTACATGCTATGCACCAATATCCCTTCCTTGTATTAGCCCATTCCCAAGCTTTTTGTTTTGGTATTTTAAGCTGAACAAGACTTTTATATCTTGTTTTAACCTTTTTCCATCGCTTCCAAATAATTTGTCTAATCCTACGTCTAACCCATTGGT
>NZ_FOES01000050.1 GCF_900110685.1 Piscibacillus halophilus | reverse complement strand
AAATCATTCACAACAAAAGCCATATCATCTTTGTCTAATTTTATTTCTAAATCTAAAGGCAAAACCACTTGATTCATGTTATAATGTTTAAACATTAGGATCCTCCTTTGGGTTTATGGTGTGGTTACTTTAATTCTATCAAAGGGGATCCTTTTTGTTTATCTAAAATTAAAAAAGAGTATAAAAAAATCGTGGAGAACATCAATTTTGATGTCTTCCACGATTTTTTATTTTACTGGGTTTTGTCCCAGCCTCTTCCTTGTTTTTGATTAATCTTAAAGCATTAAGTGTAACAAGTAATGTGGCTCCCATGTCAGCTAAAATCGCAATCCAAAGTGTCAACCATCCAGGGATGACCAGAAGGAGAGCTAATATTTTTAGACCTAATGCAAATCCGATATTTTGCTTGATAATGTTTAATGTACGACGGCTTAAACGGACTGTAAACGGAAGTTTGCTTAAGTCGTCACCCATTAATGCAATGTCGGCTGTTTCGAGTGCCGTATCAGTACCAGCGCTTCCCATAGCAATTCCTACATCTGCCGTAGCTAAGGCTGGAGCGTCATTAACACCATCTCCTACCATGACAACCTTTCCATATTTGCCGCTAAGCTGTTTAATTTGAATTTGTTTATCTTTTGGTAATAGGTTTGCTAAATATTCTTTAATCCCCACCTGATTAGCTATCGTACGAGCTGTGTTTTCGTTGTCCCCTGTTAATAAAATGGAATGCTTCATGCCTAAGCGATGAATATCCTTCACCATATTTCTAGACATGTCGCGTACAGCATCGGCAATGGCTATTAATCCAACGATGTCATCATTTTGGCTCATAAGGATCACGGTATAACCTTCATCCTGTAAGTTTTCTACTTCCTTTTCAATTGAGGAACTAAGGCTTTCAAACATTCCAGGACTACCGATTTTATATGGGATTCCCTCAATCGTCCCCATAATTCCTTTTCCAGTTACAGAATGAAAATCATCAACATTATATGGATTTACATCAAATAGTTCAGCATAATGAATCACAGCTTGAGCAAGTGGGTGTTGTGATTGGCGTTCAAGGCTGCTAGCTATTGTGAAAAATTCTTCAACGCTCATGTTGTTTGATAAAATCTTGTAGCTTTGGACCTCAGGTTTACCTTGTGTAATCGTCCCCGTTTTATCAAATGCAATCGCGTCTATATGGCCTAACGCTTCCAAGTAGGCGCCACCTTTAACAAGTACGCCATTACGTGCAGCACTTCCAATGGCGGTTACAATTGCAACAGGTGTTGATACGACTAAGGCACAAGGACAGCCGACGACTAATACTGCTAAACCTTGGTATAGCCAATTTTCAAATCCTGCACCGAAAAAGAGGGGTGGGATGGTTGCAACACCTAATGCAATCAACATAATGAGTGGTGTGTAGTATGCTGCAAATCGATCCACAAACTGTTGTGCAGGAGCTTTTTCATTTTGTGCTTCTTCAACTAAATGAATGATTTTAGCTAAAGTCGTGTCTTTCACTAGCTTAGTGGCACGAACTTCTAAATATCCTTCTTCGTTTAATGTCCCAGCAAACACTTCATCCTCTAATCCTTTGAACACAGGTAAGGATTCGCCTGTAATTGCTGCTTGGTTAATAGAAGATTCACCTTTAGAAACCACTCCATCAACCGGGATTTTTTCCCCTGGTCTGACGACTACGATATCATCAATTTGGATGTCGTCAACGTTGATTTCTTGATCATTCCCATTCCTGATAACATTTGCCGTTTTTGGAGCAATTCCCATTAAAGATTTAATGGAGTTTCGTGCTTGATCCATAGAATAAGATTCTAGTGCTTCACTAATGGCAAATAAAATGACAACAGCTGCGCCTTCAATCCATTCTCCAATCAAAGCTGCCCCAATGACCGCAATCGTCATTAATGTTTTCATATCGAAACGAAGCTTAACTAAGTTTTGAAAACCGGCAATGAATAATCGGTAACCACCGACAACAATGGATGCGACAAATCCTCCAATCGTTATTGGATGTTCCTCACCTAATTGGTAGAACAATGTAATTCCTAAGGCTAATAAAACTAATGAGCCAACAACATTACCATTTTCTTTTACATAATCCCAAAAGGATTTACTCGAATTTTGCTCATATTCTTGAGTCACCTTAAGGTTTTCAAACGATCCTGCACGTTCAAGCTCATCAATTGAGGCAGAACCAGTGACTGTGATTTTTGAAGCACCAAAGTTCACATTCGCGTTTTCGACTGTTGGAATCTCTTTTACATTGTTTTCAAACGTCTTCGCACAGTTCGCACAAGACATTCCTTGAACGTAAAAGCTTTGTTCTTTTTCTCCCATAACTTTATTCCTCCAGTTCCTCTTGGTGCTCGATCGCGATTTTTATAAGGTCGTGTACGTGATGATCATCGAGCGAATAGTAAACGTTTTTGCCATCTTTTCTTATTTTGGCTAATCCGTGTTTTTTTAACGTACGTAAATGATGGGAAGCACTCGCGACGGATGTATCAGTAATCGCAGCTACATCACATACGCATAACTCTTCTTGAATCGTTAAAGCGTGCGCAATCTTAACTCGCGTTTCGTCGCTCAACACTTTAAATAATTGACTAACTGATTTAATTGGAACTTTGTTTAATGATGTGTAGACATGTTTTAGTTCCTTTTCCGTCACCTCGGATGTGCAATTAGGAAGTTTCATCATCATAACCTCACTCATTCAAATATTCGTTTGATTATATTATATTCAAATGAACATTTGAATGTCAATCGATTGAATGACTTATTTTTATCAATTAAAATTTATACAAAGAAAGAGGTGACAACATGATTCGTGAAGGGCATTTTGAAGATTTAGATTCAATAGTAGTGCTCGTCGATAAGGCTAAGAAAAAGATGTTGGCAGAAGGCAATGATCAGTGGGATGAAACTTATCCAACTAGAAAACACTATGAATCTGATTTACATAATGGGCAATTGTATGTATTTGAACAAAATGGAGAGATTTTCGGAGCTGCGTGCATAAGTGACGAGGGCCACCATGAGTATGATGAAATATCATGGAAAATTTCTAAAAAACCTTACTTGTGTATGAAACGGCTAGCGGTAGATCCGGATGCTCGTAAACAAGGGATTGGACTGGCATTTTACCAGTATGCCGATGCGTTAGCGAAAAGTAGAGGCATTCCATCACTTAGAACGGATACAAATGGCTCGAATAAAGCGGCATTAAGATTGTTTGAAAAAGCAGGCTATTCTTATGTAACAGCGGAACGCCATGGTCATTATAAAGAGCCATTTGTTTATTATGAGAAGAATATTTAAATTACAGAAAAACCTCGCTGGAAATCCAGCGAGGTTTTGTCAACTTTATTTAGTTAAGTTTAAGTATTCTTTTACATCATGTTTGCAAAGCTCAATCCCTTTTTCCCAGAACGATTCTTTTGTAATGTCTTCGCCTAAATGTTTCATGGCAAGATCTTCTACAGTCATTACAGCCGTATCTCGTAATAAGGCGATGTATTTATCCTCATAATTTTTACCTTCTTCTAGTGCTTTAGCATAAATACTTAACGAGAAGAGGTAACCGAATGTATACGGGAAGTTGTAGAACGGTACGCCCGTAATATGGAAGTGAAGTTTATTCGACCAGTAGCTAGGGCTGGTTGAGTTAACGGCATCACGATAAGCTTCACGCTGTGCTTGGTCAGTTAACTCATTCAAGCGACTAGCTGAAACGAAACCGTTTTTACGTTCTTCATAAAAACGAGTTTCGAATAGGAAGCGAGAGTGGATGTTCATAAAGAATGCCACACTGCGTTGTAATTTATCTTCTAGTAAAGCAATTTTTTGTTCATCAGTCGTTGCCTCTTTTACGGATGCATCAGCTACAATCATTTCTGCAAACGTTGACGCTGTCTCAGCCACGTTCATCGCGTAACGGCGGTTAAGTGGATGAACGTCTTTTAGCGCATAGGAATGAAATGCATGCCCAAGTTCGTGTGCAAGTGTTGCTACGTTTGACATGGATCCACTATATGTCATGAAAATACGTGATTGTTGACTTAGTGGAAAACCAGTACAAAATCCGCCTGGGCGTTTTCCAGGGCGATCTTCAGCTTCAATCCAAGCTTCTTCAAATGCACGCTTCGCAAAACTAGCCATTTTAGGACTGAACTTTTCAAAATGCTTCAAAATAAATTCAGCACCGTCATCGTAAGACAGTTTCTTCTTTTCCTTTTGGGTCGGTGCCCCGAGATCATACCATTCTAATTTTTCCTTCCCTAGAAGTTGAGCTTTACGGTTCAAGTACTCAACAAAGGTATCTTTATTTTTCGAAATAGCTCCCCACATAGCATCAAGTGTTTCGTGTTTCATTCGGTTAATTTCAAGTGGTTCTTTTAAAACATGATCCCAGCCACGTTTTTTGTAAGTGTTCAGGCGGAATCCAGCTAAGTGGTTTAACGTTCTAGCAAATAGGTTTTCTTTCTCTTTCCAAGCTTCTTCTAACTTTTCATATGCTTCTTGACGAATCGCAGGATCTTCATGAGATAAAAGGTTGTTCGCCTGTCCGACTGAAAGGACCTCGCCATTAACGTTAACCGTCATTTCACCTACGATTGTGTTATACATTTGTCCCCAAGCATGGTATCCATCAACTTCTAGGGCAGATATTAAAGCTTCTTCCTCTTCAGAAAGTTGTTCTTGGGCTTGAGTGCGCCATTCATTTAATACGAATTGAAGATCCTTTAATTGTTCGTGCTCAAGTAATTCATTCCAAACACGGTCTTCAGTTTTAGCTAGCTTTTGTTTTAATACATTAAAAGCTGAGCCGTACAATGCGTTCATCTCTGTAATTTCACTGCGCAATGCACCTGCTTTTTGATCACTCATATCTTGAGCTTCTAAACAGCTGATAAATGCACCAGCTTGAGAAATATGTTGAATAAGACTGGATGTTTCTTCTAGCTTGTCAGCTACTAAATCAGCATCTGAAGCAGAAGTTGGGGTTTCAAATGTTTCTAAAGATTTTGCGTATGTACCGACACGCTCTTTCGTTTCATTTAAGTGACGACGTAATTCAGAAGATTCGCTTCCGCCTTTGAAAAAGACGTCTAAATCCCAAACAATTGGATAGGTTGTTTTACTCATATGTTGGCCTCCTCATTACCTTCAAAATATTCTTTAAATTATGCATATTATATCATAACGAATAATTCGGTAAAAGAATATTTCGAAAAAGGAAATAAATAAATGGTATAAAAAAGACCTCATCTTGAGGCCTTAACTATTTTTAATATATAGACTTAAATTTGATTTGATTAAATTTAAAACGAGCTTCTAATCCAGTTCCTTGTTTAACACATAGTTTTCCATTTTCTAGTTCCCATTCCATATTTTCAGAGTCGTCGAGTTGATAGATTGTTTTTAATCGTTCTGAGAAAACATCTGGTTGTTCGGAATAAATAATCACTCGATTAAAGTCGCTTGGGTTTAAATCTGCATCATCTAAAGGCCTGTTCCCCTCACCATTCCATTCAATTAAAAAGGGGAGGGGTTCTGAATCAAAATGATATTTTGGAAATAACATTTTCCATTCCAGAACTGACCCATCTGGACGTGTGCGACTTCCCGGAAAAGGTCCATAGTATGCAATATCGTGTTCATCAAAATGTTGTTGATAACTTTCGATATCTTTTACTCGAAGTGCAAATTGAATCGGTCCTTCTTGATCCTTTTTCTTTGCAAAATAAGCGTGCTGAATTAAAGGGTTTTCAGACGATTTCGCTTTTTCATCCTTTTCAATTCCAAGCCATTCAATGTAAGCGTTGTTTTTATAAAATGCTAGATGATTGTAGGTTCCCCAGTTATCGTGTTGTCCTCCTGAAACCCCCACTTGTTTATGAGAGGAAGAGAAAATCTCTTGGTGTCGCTTAGGATCGTTTGAAAAAATAACTAAATGATCAAAAGCTAACATGATTAACCTCCTTATAAATTAAAAGCCTTAGCAAGCTTTGTATATGATTCTAAACGGCGTTCAAATGGGCTAACGATACAGTTCACCATAATCTCATTAACTTGGAAAGTTTCAGCCAAGTGTTCGAGTTGTTGTTTCACACTTTGGACATCTCCTACAACCATCCGTTTTCGGTTATCTTGAATGGCTTCTCGTTCGTACATATTATATTTGTTTTGACTGGCTTCTTCAGGAGAAGGGAAGTAGTTGCGCACCTTTCCTTGAGCTAAAGTCAGTAGAGCGTGATCTAAGCTAGATGCATAAAATTCTGCTTCTTTTTCTGTATCCCCAATCACTGCGAAAACAGCAACACTTGCATGTGGTTCTCTCATCATTGGAGATGGTATGAAACTATTATAATAACGCTTAATGGCAGCCGGATGCCCCTCGCCATTAATGAATTGGGCAAAAGTATAACCTGTACCTAACTGCCCTGCTACAGAGGCACTTCCACCACTTGAACCCAGCATAAACACCGGAGGGATGGTTTCTCCTAAAGGTGTAGCTTTCACCTCATATCCTTCAGGTGAATTGCCGATTAAATAATCGATTAAATGTGAAACTTGGGTTGGGTAACTATGAACGTCTGGGTACTCCCCACGGTTTAAAGCATAGTTAACTCCAGGCATACCACCAGGGGCACGACCGATTCCGAGGTCAATTCTTCCAGGATATAGTCCTTCTAACACTCTGAAAGTTTCTGCTACCTTATAAGGGCTATAATGAGGCAGTAGAACGCCACCAGTTCCAACTCTTATATGTTTTGTTTGAGCAGCAATAGCTGAAACTAGAATTTCAGGTGCTGAGCCAGCTAAGCTTTTGGTACTGTGGTGTTCACTCATCCAAAATCGTTTATAACCTAATCGATCGACGTGTTTAGCTAATTCAATCGTTTGGGCTAAGGCATCTTGTTCATTATGACCTTGTAAAAGTGGAGATTGATCTAGGACGCTGAGTTGTATATTCATTGAAAGACACCTTTCTAAATAAAATATATGTATTAATTGTTTGATATTTATTAATAAAATTCAATTGATATGCATAGGACAATGTTCATTAAGATAAATCAAATAAAGTAAAGAAATACCTTTAATCTGCGATCACAGGTATATCTTTACTTCTTAAAGTCATGACTATTTTTTAATGATTTTTATAATAATGCTTAAAATGGCTACAAAAATGAGAGCACCTAAAATGGCAGAGATAAGCGGAATCCCTAAAACTTCAGGTCCAAGTGCACCAAATAACGACTCACCTATCCATGCACCTACTATACCAGCGACAATATTTCCAATGATTCCGCCTGGAACACCACCTAACAACAACCCAGCAATCCAACCGATTAGGCCTCCCACGATTAAATATAGAATTACACCCATGTACAATCCTCTCCTTTAATATATTTTTTACTACTATACCCATATTCATGAATCACCAAAACTAGTCCTTACATTGTTTGAATTTTATACGGAAGAGGAAAACTATAGACAAATGGAGTGGTCTTATGAAATTTAATCGTGTTCTGTTAGTTTTAAATAGCGAGAAACCAGGAGATGAAAAGGAAAAATTAGTCCAACAAGTCATGCCAATCTTATCCCCCAATATAAAAGAGCTTACTATAATACAGACCGAATCAGTTGATGAGTTAAAAGAGGCGTGTCATCAATCCGTTGAACTTATCATTGTTTATGGTGGGGATGGGACTGTTCATGTCGTAGTTAATGAGTTGATGAAAATCGAAAATCGGCCGAAGCTTGCTATTTTACCAGGTGGAACCTGTAATGATATTTCCCGTGCTCTTTCCATTCCTCAAAATTTAAAAAAAGCAGCAGAATCTATAGTGGAGCCCAATATTAAAACGGTAGATGTTGCCTCCATTAATGATTATTTCTTCTTAAACTTTTCTGGAATTGGGTTGATTACTGAAGCATCAGAAAATATAGATGATCAACTTAAAGAGACGTTTGGTCGAATTAGTTATTTTATCAGTGCTATTCAACAGCTTCAGCAAAGTGAGTCATTTCATTTCAAGTTAACAACTGATGGAGAAGTCGTAGAAGAAGAGGCAGTGATGATTTTAGTGATGAATGGTTACTTTATAGGGACTCATCAATTCCCTTTGCCAACCATTTCAATTCAAGATGGGCTATTAGATGTGATGATTATTAAAGAATCCAATTTACAAACCATCCGAGATTGGTTTTCGTTATCTTACACACATCAGGAAAATGAAGAAGAGCATCAAATTAAGCACATAAAAGCAAAAGAAGTTATAATTGAGCCAGAAACAATCAAAGACGTAGATACAGATGGCGAAGTTTATATTAAGACTCCAATAAAGGTGAAGGTTCTACCCGAAGAGATAGATATGATTGTAGGGGAAAACTTTATTGGAGAAGAATAGAGGCTATTCTTCTCCTTTTTGACACACTGCGATGCCTAAAGGGTATCTAACACCTTCACGTTGCTTTGGTTCCATGACAACACCATTTTGGTAAAAGAAATTGACTTGTTCATAACGCTCATTGAATAACTCCCTAAACTCATCTTGTGTTAGTTGGTGAATATGAAAGGGATTGCCACATGGTACGCCACGTCCTTCACCAAATGGAGTTGAAACAATCAATGTTCCCCCCGGTTTTAATAAACGATGGTAATTATTTATAATGGATTTTTCATCTTCGATATGCTCAATCGTTTCAAAGCTTACAATACAGTCAAACGTTCCAAACCGATTGATAAGATTAGGGTCAGTTGCATCAGCCACTTCGTATGTCGATTGAGGATGATAGTATTCATTTTTGGCATAATCGATAATTTCTTGATCTAAATCGAGTCCAATAACTTCAGAAATATGTTTTTTGCGTTGTTTGGCAATCATATGTGTGCCATACCCTGCACCGCATGATAAGTCTAGAACCCTGCCGGATAAGTAATTTAGAGCAAATTGATAACGTGCGATATGTTCTAATAGAAGGGGATTTAATGGGTCCATTAATTTAGGAATCACGCGCTCGCCAGTATCTTCAATCATGATATATTCCTCCTTAAAAGCAAGTCTATTATGACAAATTTATCTACAATTGCAAACTGTTTTGACGGTCTATATTCTTATCCTTATAATGAGTTTATACAATAGAGAGGTGATACGTAATGGAACATGATACTTATAAAGAAAGAAGAGAGGATTCATCCTTAAAATTATTTGTTGTCTTATCTAAAGCAGCGCGTACAGTATTGGATTTAGCACAAGAAGATATGGTCCGTTATGGGTTGAACCCAACTGAATTCGCAACGTTAGAATTACTATACCATCGTGGACAGCAACCATTACAAAAAATAGGGGAGCGGATTTTGTTGACAAGCGGCAGTATTACATATGTCGTTAATAATTTAGAGAAAAAAGGTTATATAACTCGTATCCGATCTGAACATGACCGACGTGTAACCTATGCTCAAATCACGGAAAAAGGTACCGCTTTGTTGAACGATATATTCCCGGAACATTGGAAACAAATTGAACAAATCATGAAGGGGTTAACGGAAAGTGAAAAGCAACAAGCGATTGCTCTCATTAAAAAATTAGGATTACATGCTGACTCATTAAAAAATTAATAACTTTTTAGTTTATCTCATTCTTTAACGGGGTATTACATTTGTGTAACAACTAGAATGAGGTGACGAGTAGTGACAAAGCAATCTGTGACCATTTACAGCCATGATCAATCTCAGAAATCTCAACGTTTGAAAGAGCAGTTAGATGTATGGGGTGTCAATTATAAAGAGAAAAATATAACAGACAATCCTAACTATTTGTTAGAATTACAGAAACAAGGGGTATTTGCAACTCCGGCCATATTTATTGATGATACATGTATTGAGGGATTGCAACTGGACAGAATTAAACATGAATTACAAATTTAAATAAGTTAGACAAACACCCTACCTATTACCTCTTACATAAGATGTGATAGGAGGTGTTTGCCTTGAATCAAAGCCGTAACTTCTCAAACGATTATAATGACCAAAATTATTACTACTATCCCCCATATTATTATCCGAAACAAAATTCACCGTTTCCTTATCAACAACAATTTTCAAATTACCAACAACCATTATTCTTTGAAGTTCCCAATCAATTTGAACATGATTCATCAATTAAAAATACGGTTTCTCCATTTGTACAGTACTTTCAAGATGATCAAGGAGAAATTGACATTGATAAAGTGATTGCAACAACGAATCAATTTATGAAGACAGCATCCCAAATTGCTCCTATGTT
Source organism: Piscibacillus halophilus (assembly GCF_900110685.1). GTDB lineage: Bacteria > Bacillota > Bacilli > Bacillales > Alkalibacillaceae > Piscibacillus > Piscibacillus halophilus. The sequence goes on along the minus strand of NZ_FOES01000050.1, from coordinate 6,592 downwards.
CAAAACGTTGAACGATTTTGTGAAAGGAATGAAATTATAAGTCTTTCCGAATGACAATCGGAAAGACTTATTTTTTAAATCACTTTTATTCATCCTCTAGAAAAGATATTACCAATCCACCTTCTCCTGCATGGGTGGCAATTAATGGCCCCATTTCAACAAGGAGTTCTTCTTTTGGTTGATATTTATCGCGAATAGTTGCTAAAACTTTCTTGGCCTTTTCTTCACAATTACTATGAGCGAGTGCAATGGTTTTACCTTCGAGTGATTTAGAATATTCCCCAATTTGTTCAACTAATCGACGAAGAGCCTTCTTTTCTCCGCGGACTTTTTCCGTCACTTCAATGGTTCCTTCATCTGAAGCCTTCATTAATAATTTAATATTTAATGTTTTAGCAATCGCACCTCTCATTTTATCTAAACGTCCGCCCTTAATTAAGTTTTCAACGGTCTTTAGAGAGAAGAGGGTCGTTGTTTTCTCCACATATTCCTTAACGCGATTGACGATTTCGTGGAAGTCTACTTGATTCATTTTTAATTTGAGAGCTTCATTCGCTAGTAAAGCGACTCCACATGAAGCAGTTTTAGTATTGATGATTTCAATTTTTCGCTCAGGTTCCTCATCTAGAAGCATTTCTTTTCCAAGTTCTGCGTTTTGATAAGTTGCGCTTAAGTTTTTAGTCAAAGCCAGCATTAAGATTGGAACATCTGGATCGATTTCTTTAAAAGCTTTGTAAAAATCATTAGGGCTCGATGCTGATGTTTTAGGTAACTCATCAGTCTCTGATAACTTTTTGTAAAATGTATTGATGTCGAGATCTTCGCCTGCCTTGTACTCTTCGTCCTTAAAATGGATATTTAGTGGAACGATTTTGACATTAAAACGTTCGATGACCTCTTTTGGTAAATCAGCCCCGCCATCTACCATTAATTGAAAACCCATAAACCTCACCTCTTTTTATACTATTTCTGTTATTTGTCTAAAACTTTGACTTTCTTTTTCTTAGAAGTACTAAAAATAAATAGAATTAGACCGAATATGACGATCACACCACCTAAGAGTTGTGACCAAGTGACCAATTCATCCAAAATGAAATAGGCTAATATAGAAGCTCCCACTGGTTCAAATAAAATTCCCATCGTAATAGTAGAGGCATTAACCCATTTAATTGCCCAATTAAATAATGAATGGCCGAAAAATGTTGGAATGATGGCTAAAGCGAGAAAGTATAACCATGTATCCGAGCTATACCCTGTAAATGGCTCATTTAAAATAAGATTATAAATGATTAATGTGATTGAGCTAATCCCATAAACGATAAAGGTATAAGTGATTAAAGATAACCGTTTTCTTACTGTTTGTCCGAATAAAAAGTAACCTGTGACCGCAATCGCACCCATTAATGCTAGAAAATTACCGAACAAGGCCATTCCACTAATATGAAAGTCTCCCCAGCTTATGATGACACTCCCGACTAAAGCGATGATGAGACTAATTACAGCTCCACTCGTAAACCGTTCCTTGAAGAATAAATAACCACCTAAAAAGGCCCATATTGGCTGAGTGGTCACTAATACAACTGAACTTGCAACGGACGTATGATTTAATGATTCAAACCATAATATAAAGTGCAATGCTAAGAAAACACCAGATGCTATTGAAAGCAACCAATCCCTCGAAGTGATTTCAGTTAACTCTTGGCGGAACTTAATTAATACGATTGGAACCATAAGTAGTACAGCAAATAACAAACGGTAAAGTGCTACAATGGAAGAAGGAGCATCAGCTAACCTTACAAATATGGCAGAAGTAGAAACGGCTAATACGCCAATCGTAACAGCAATGTATGGTGTAATTTGTTTTTGCTCCATTCAACTAACACCTCAATTAATTTAATAATAGCCATGTTTGATTCGATCTATGAGGATTGGACCTAAAGCTACTCCACTAATGAAGCCAAATATATGAGCTATAAAATTGATATTTGGTCCGAACGATGTCAAGAAACCGATGATAATAAAGACGACCACAATTTGTGTGCTTTGTGCATCAATTAAGTCACGACGAGCAAAAATCATATAAGCATACAAACCAAAAAGGCCATAAATGGCGCCAGATGCTCCAACATGAGTTGCCATTAAATCTCCAAGGAAGTAATAGGCTACATTGGCCAGAACACCCATTAATAAGTATGCTAAAATAAACTTAAATTTACCCAGCATTTTTTCTAAAGCTGGACCAAACAAAACGATACTAAAGCTATTAAATAAAACGTGCGTAATGCCCCCGTGAAGAAAAATCGGGGTTAGGAGTCGCCAATATTCACCCATTTGTACATAAAGATTGAACCCAACCATTAAAGTCCATAAATCAATGAAAAAAGGAATAGGTATCACTCGAGTGAATAGGTAAAGGATTAGATTTATGGCGACGAGGACCGACACAACAGGATAAAACCTTAGAAACTGTTGAAAACTTTCGGTTCGGATAAAGAACATAGCAGTCGCCTCTTTCTTTAAAAGTATGTATACGCTTAACTTACTGTCGTCTACACTTTTCTTAAGGATACTAATCTTTTATAAAAGTTTCAATTAAATATAAGGGAAGTAGGCTTAATTTATGATTATCGGAACAGGAATAGACCTAGTTGAATTGAATAGAATTGAACGTTTAATGAACAAAAACGATAAGTTGGTTCATAGGATCTTATCAGTACGAGAACGAGAAAAATTGTCACAATATATGAATCAAAAGAGAAAGATAGAGTTTTTGGCGGGTCGTTTTGCTGCTAAAGAAGCTTATAGTAAAGCTCTTGGTACAGGTATTGGTAGTCAACTATCTTTTCAGTCCATTGAGATTGTATCGAATGAGGTAGGAAGGCCTCAAATTATTTACAAGGGAGAGGTACAAACATCAGCACATGTATCCATATCTCATAGTAAAGAATATGCAGTGGCACAGGTGATTATAGAAAAATAAATTTCTCTTATAGCTAGTCTGCATATTAAGACAAGTCGTCTCATATAGTGTAATGCGGGGTAACAAATGATCCAATGTGCACATTGTCACCGCAACACGAATAGATCGCTTGTTCCGAAGAATAAGTAACGATTATGAGGCGAAGGAGTTGTCTGAATGAAAAGGAAACTAGTGCTCTTCATTTTACTCTTGTCAATGGTGGGGCTACTGGCAGCATGTGGAGAGGATACGGCTGATGACGTTGTGGACGCACTAAACAAAAAAGCAGGAGATCTAGAAAGCTTTAGAGCAAATGCAGACATGGTCATCGAAACAGGTGAAGAACCACAACAATTTGATGTACAAGTTTGGCATAAGAAAGACGATTATTACAAAGTTGTACTTCAAAATGAATTAGATGAAAAAGGGAACCAAGTAATCTTAAGAAATGACGAAGGTGTTTTTGTATTAACTCCTTCCATCAACAAAAGTTACAAGTTCCAAAACGATTGGCCTAAGCAACATAGCCAGCCATATTTATTCACGTCACTAGTGTCTGATATTGAAAATGACGCAGACCGTGAATTCAAGAGTACTGAAAATTTCTATGAGTTTACAGTGAAGACGAATTACAAAGGTAACCAGCAGTTACCTTACCAAAAGATCTACTTCCATAAGAAAACGTACGAGCCTGCTCATGTACGGGTCTTAAATTCTCAAAATGAGACGATGGTCAAAGTAGATTTTACCGATTTTGAATTTAATCCAGAAATAGAAGATGGGGAATTTAATACTGAACAAAACTTAGCGGAAGGAACGATTAGTGTTCCAACATCCACTGAGTTAGAAGAACAGTCTATGGCAGTTTATTATCCTACAAACCTACCTGAGGGGGTAGAATTTACAAACGAAGAAGTCATTTCGTTTGATAGCGGTGAGCGATCCATTCTATCGTATGAAGGTGACAAGCATTTCACATTGGTTCAAGAAATGTACACTGATTCTCATCCGACTTCAGTAGAGGTACCAGTCTATGCACAAGGTGAGATGGTGGATTTAGGTTTTACAGTGGGTCATTTATCTAACAATTCCCTTGAGTGGCAGCAAGATGGAATGAGTTTCGTGTTAGCGAGTGATACGTTAACCGTTGAAGAGATGGTGGCAATTGCAAAATCTGTTCAAGGTCAAGCGATGAAATAAAATGAAAAAGGTGTTAAATGATTAATTACCCGTAATAGTTCTTATTATGGGTAATTTTTTGTGTTTAAAAAGCTGCGATAATAGGAGGGTCTATAATTTCCAGCGTTCATATGATTGACAGATTAAGAAGATTACTAAGATAATAATGACATCAAATTTTACTATTAGAAGAGGGTTTAAGCATGGATAAAGCTGGATATCATCGTGATACATGGGCAGAAATAGACCTTGAGGCCATTCGTCATAATGTAGAAGAAATAAAAAATCATTTAAAAGATAAAGAAGTCTTTGCGGTAGTCAAAGCGGATGCATATGGACATGGTGAAGTTGAAGTGGCTCAAGCTGCATTAGAAGCGGGGGCGACTACTTTAGCTGTCTCTATACTAGATGAAGCTATAAGACTTCGAGAACATTTCTCAAACGTTCCCATTCTTGTAATGGGATGGACAAATCCTGAATATGCAGATATAGCAGCGCAAAACAATATCACATTAACGGCATTTCAGACCGATTGGGTTCATCAAGCTAACGAACATTTAACAGATCAGGATCTGTCTATTCACCTTAAAGTGGATACTGGAATGGGGCGTATAGGTATAAGAAGTGTCGAAGAAGCATATGATGTTATTAGAGCGTGTGATCGAACTAATATTTTTATAACAGGTGTTTTCACGCACTTCGCTACAGCTGATGAACCAGATTTTAAATATTACCATCAGCAATTAGGAGCTTTTAAACAATGGTTAAAACAAGTTAAACCTCATTTACCTGATTCTATTACAGTGCATATTGGGAATTCAGCTGCTTCAATGCGTTTTCCAAATGACATGTATGATGGTGTGCGCTTTGGGATTAGTATGTATGGCTTATATCCTTCTAAACATGTCAAAGAGGAACAGACGATTCTACTGAAACCGGCTTTCGCATTGTACTCCCGACTCATCCATGTAAAGAAAATCCAAAAAGGTGATGCTATTAGTTATGGTGCCACTTATCGCGCAAGTGAAGATGAATGGATTGGGACGATTCCAATTGGCTATGGTGATGGATGGATTCGTAAGCTTCAAAGTATTAATGTGTTAATTAATGGTCAGAAACATCCTATTGTAGGTAGAATCTGTATGGATCAATGTATGATTAAGTTAGATCAATCTTATGATGTCGGGACTCGAGTGACGTTAATAGGGTGTGAACAAAACGCTACAGTGTCGATGGATGACGTTGCAGATCATCTTGAAACCATTAACTATGAAATACCTTGTATGCTAGGAAAAAGAATTCCAAGGTACTATATTAATATGTAAGCACAATTTGATGTTTCTTATAAAAATCACTAAAAATTCTCTCACAACCGACTTTTTTTCTGTTTTTTCTTTACGAAAGATGGGGAAGAGTGCTATCATAATGAATAGATTTTGCTGCGCGAATTATGCTGGGGGTGTAAGGAATGTCTGAAACTTCGAAAGAAATCGTCGTAAGGCTACCTGAATCTTTAATAGATGAGTGTGATAACTTAGTGGAGAGTCACGAAGAATTAGATCGTGAAGCTTTAATTCTTCAAGCCATTAACACTTATGTACAAGAGGAAAAGAAACGTAAGATTAAAGATAAGATGCGCCGTGGTTATGTTGAAATGAGAAATATCAACTTAGGAATTGCATCTGAAGCATTTGAAGCCGAAGAGGAGGCTGAAACCACTCTTGAGCGCTTAGTGAGTGGGGTGTAATTAATTTGTACGTAAAACGTGGCGACGTCTATTATGCTGATCTTACACCAGTAGTAGGGTCAGAGCAAGGCGGAGTTCGCCCAGTCCTCATTATACAAAATAATATAGGTAATCGTTTCAGTCCTACCGTGATTGTGGCTGCTATTACAGCGCAAATTCAAAAAGCTAAGTTGCCCACCCATGTCGAGATTGATTCGAAAAAGTATAAGTTTGAAAGAGATTCGGTAGTTTTGTTAGAACAAATACGCACTATTGATAAACAACGATTAACGGATAAGATTACGTCTTTAGATGAACATCTTATGAAACAAGTAGATGAAGCCTTACAAATTAGTTTAGGTTTGATGGATTTATAAAGTTAGAGGCTGGGACAAAACCCAGTAAAATAAAAAATCGTGGAAGACATCAAAATTGATGTTCTCCACGATTTTTTTATACTCTTTTTTAATTTTAGATAAACAAAAAGGATCCCCTTTGATAGAATTAAAGTAACTACACCATAACCCCAAAGGAGGATCCTTATGTTTAAACATTATAACATGAATCAAGTGGTTTTGCCTTTAGATTTAGAAATAAAATTAGACAAAGATGATATGGCTTTTGTTGTGAATGATTTAGTCGAACAAATTCCGGAAGAAGCTTTCGCAAGCTTTTCACGCGACACCGGCTGCCCTGCTTATCACCCTAAAATGATGATGAAAATAATC
>NZ_FOES01000052.1 GCF_900110685.1 Piscibacillus halophilus | reverse complement strand
TCGTTCGCCTATACTGTACAGTACTAACGTGGAATGTTGAACAATTGATCAATTTTTACATCAGAAAGATTAAAAAAGTAGTATAGTAGGATGATAGTACGCTTCTCAACTGGCAAGCTATGCATCGCTTTTGCAAGAAGTGTAGGAGTAATTCTCTTACCAGCTACTTGAAGTCCTTCTATTTCTTCTCCCTTTTAGTGTTTGTCTAAGGTATAGAGCTGTTTTTCTTCTAGCGGTGTTAAATTTGAAAATGTTATCTCCGTTTCTGCCTTTCTTTGTATATGTTGATTGCTTCATTTTTCAGTACTCGCTTACAAAAAGCGTTAAATGCACAACGCACCTGCCGTTCGGTACCATACACTCAACTCTCTTCGAAACTGCAAAGATGGGTGATGATTTCCCCTTTCATTACCTTCAACAAGTTTTTTTGTAAAATGCCAAAAATCAGAGAAAAATTTTTAAAAAAACAATAACACGAGTTAATTTCATAATCCCGAGCCCTTGGGGCTCAAGGCTTTCAAGACGTAAAAAAATAGGCACCTCCCCAAATCCTGTATAATGTAAGTTACCACACAAACATAACAGACTGGAGAGATGCCCTATGTCCATTATACGTCAACCAAGCCTATTTGACATGCATGAATTATATGAGTTGGAACCTACCCACCACTTTGAGGCTGTTTTTTCGACAATCGATCTGAATCCTTTTTGGAATCTTTTCGATAAACCAAAAAAAGTAGGTGCCCCAAGAGAACTGAATTATGGTGCCATGGTCTATTCACTTATCGCTCGTATGGTGGAGCGTATCGTGACAATCAAGGACCTAATCAAACGGTTAAAACGTGACCCGGTTTTTCGATATGACTGTGGGTTTCTTCACTCGGACCAAATTCCATCTGAAGCCTCCTATTCAAGGATGATTACTGTCATCAGCGAATCAAATGTGATGACACATATCCATGATGAACTGATTCTACTTGCCATCAACGAGGGGCATATCAGCGATGAAAACATCGCCTTCGTTGCCACGCATTTTGAGGCAAGAGATCGTGCGCAAGCCTCCAAAAAGAAAGAAAAGCAGACACCGAAAAAGCGCGGACGCAAGCCGAAGGTGGAACGAGAGCAATGGTTAAAGGAAAAACAGGCTGCCGAAAACGCACGCCCGATTTATGAGAAAGAGATTGTTCACCAGCTATCCGAATCAGTGGAAACGTTGTATAAAGAAGCTCCCATCGAACCAAAATGGGGAATCAAGAAAAACAGTGATGGGAAAAATACCTTCTGGTTTGGTTATAAAGGACATTTAGCCGTCAGCACAAAGAGTCAATACATTCTAACGGGTATAATGACGTCAGGAAATCTCAATGATGGGAAGGCAGCCATCCCATTATTGAAGAAAATTGATCGGGATCTTCCAGCTTTATTTACCGCCGGTCTTTTCGATGCAGGTTATGATTATGAGCCCATATATCAGCAATTAACCAATCAGAATCTACAGGCTGTCATCCCATATAACCAGCGCAATGAAAGGGAAGTAGTTGGATACGATGAACATTTCGCACCTACATGCGTCCGGGAACATTCTTATCGTTACGACAGCTTCGACCAGAAGTACAAGACACTGAAATACACACGTCCAAAAGAATGTACAGCTTGCCCATTGCGACTCGATTCCCTTTGTCAAATGACCTTTAAAATCAGGCAATCGACGGATATCCGCAAGTACACACATCCAGCTAGAGGTTCGAAAAAGTGGAATGAACTTTACAAGGAACGCACAGCTGTTGAACGGGTTAATGCGTACTTAAAGGAATTCTTTGGACTCAATAATGTCCGTCATCGGACCGGTAAGAAAGCCAGGCTTCACTTCCAATTGGTGACGCTTGTTTACAATGCCTCAAAATTAGCCGCAGACCGGATCAGACTAGAAATGGAGCAACATTCGTTAAAAACAGCGTGATTAAATCGCAATACCTTTTTAAAAAAACATTAAAAAACATCGTAGGGTAACTCAACCCATTTTCAAAAACGTCAATTATGAAATCGATTCACACAACTGAATATTAACAGTTGGGTAGAATCATTTTTAATATTTAATATAAAGGACCAAAAGAAGAAATACTTTAAATGTCAAACTCTATTTTATTACAATTCCATAAAAACTGATCGAACAAAATAATGAATAATACAAAAATAAAGTTTTTTAAAGTCATTTCTTATCTGTTAAACGTAATTAAACATGAAAGGTCTAGCTAAATAAAATAGTAAGAACATAAAAAGGGAGGCTTGGGAACATGTTAGACAAAACATAGATCAAGGAGTTGTAGTAGACTTAAAGCTTGACAGTTATTACTTCACTAATAAGGTACAATTTGCTGGTCATTATGTGGCAATGTATGGATATGACGACAGTTTTGCCTACCTGATTGATACAAAGCAACAGGGGGGAATGGTAAAAACAAGTCTTGAAAATTTGGCATTGGCAAGAAACGAAAAAGGTCCAATGTCTCAAAAAATCTGTCTTATACCATTAAGAAAAAAGAGGATATGCCAAATTTAAAGGATGTGATTATAACAGCAATCAAAAATAACGCTTTAGATTATAAGAATCCTCCTATCAAAAATTTGGGCTATAAAGGTATTAAGAAAACAATTGTAGAGATTAAGAAGTGGTTTGAGAGAAGTGAAAATATTGAGGATGATTTAGTTTTAGCAGCCACACTAATGGAGCGAGGGGGAACTGGAGAATCCCTATTTAGAAATATGTATAGAGATTTCTTAAAAGAATGTTTGAGTATAGTTGATTATACTCCTTTACAAAATGGATATATTCTATTTACTAAAATCGCACCTATGTGGGAGGAGGTATCTAAGCTTATTAATAAGGCTGGAGAGACTCATGAATTACTATTCCTAAATCAGGCTTCTGATATTCTTTTAGAGTTATCAAACAAAGAATATGAAGCAATGAATCAACTATCAAGAATCTGTTGACTGCGATGCTTTCAAAAAATGAGTTTTAGAAAAGTGGATTCATGATTCTTGTTCCATTGGGGGGGATTGGGAACGGCTTCATACTGCCTTTGTTGCACCTCCTTTGGGCTCCCGTACATCTTTCGCAGCGGCCGGATGCGGCTTCTTACCGTATTTTCCCCAACTTCAATTTCCGGATCGTGCTCCTTTAGCCAGTCCCATATTTGAGTAGCGGAGAGGTCGGGGTATTCCCTCTGATTCTGGCAATGTATTGTTAAGGTATGAGTTGAAAAAAAGATATAGAAAATATCGACTACTTGCTGTGCTAACAGGTTATGAAAATTAACTAATTCGTTTGGTTTATGTTGGTATGATTTATTACGTAAAGGCAACTGTCTGGATCGAGCGCAAAATGACAGGATTTAGAGAAGTTAATAAGGTAACATGCCATTAAAGGAGTGAACCATATGGCACTGGTAGAATCATTACAAAAGACAATCGAATACATGGAAGCCCATCTGCTGGATGACATCACGATCAAAGACATTGCTGAACAAGCTCATCTATCTCCCGAGCACTGTACTAGAACTGGTGCAGTCAGGGCGTTTTCAAAGAGGCAAATGGTTTAAAAGGTTAGATAAAGAAGATAAAGGGCATGTTCGTCGTTCCCTTGAATCAGTGGGAATGTGGGAGATGCATCATAAAAAGATAGGGGAATTATCAGGTGGATAAAAGCAGCGGATATCAATTGCTCGTGTGTTCTCAACAGATCCAGATTTGTTTATATTAGATGAACCTACAATTGGAATGGATGTACGTTCACGTAATGAATTTTATAAATTATTGAAGCACAATAGTACAGAGCATGACAAGGGTATCTTAATGGTTACACACGATCATGAAGAGATTCGTCACTACGCTAATAAACACATTGAGTTGATACGGAAGGAGGACTCACCTTGGAGATGTTTTTCTATGGATTGATGCAAAGAGCTTTCCAAGCTTCATTTTTAATCTCATTAATCACTCCAATATTAGGATTGTTTTTGGTATTGCGTAGGCAATCACTAATGGCAGATACTTTATCCCATGTCTCGTTATCTGGGGTAGCGCTTGGTCTGTTAATTGGCATCAATCCGACATGTACCAATATTCTCGTGGTAATCATTATCGCAACTCTGCTTGCATTTTTGCGTCAAATTTATCGCACATATTCTGAAATTTCGATTGCCATATTAATGTCTGTCGGAATGGCAGTAGCGCTTGTCCTGATGGAAATAAGTGCTGGTGGAATTACATTAAGTGTAACACAATTTCTATTCGGTTCAATTGTTACTATTCACAAAACAAATATGGATGTTACTAGGATTAACGATAATTATCGGATTATTATATTTAATATATCGAAAACCTATGTATGTTCTTACATTTGATGAGGAAACAGCTTTTAAAGCTGGCCTGCCTATTAAAACGATGTCGATTTTGTTTAATGTGTTAACAGGGGTCACAATAGCAGTAATAATGCCGATTGTCGGGGCTTTACTTGTCTCAGCCATTATCATTTTACCTGCAGCTATATCGCTTCGTTTAAGCAAAAGCTTCTACGGTGTCATATTAAATGAAATGGTCATTGCACTTGTCGGCATGTTAAGTGGTTTAGTCACTTCTTATGAATTGGGTACACCACCAGGCGCTTCCATCACAATAATTTTAATGTTGATTTTTGCAATCATAACACTTGCAAAGTACATGTTACATTACTTGAAATTTGATAGACTATTTAATAAAAGTCAAGGCTAGAATGAAATAAGCAGAAAAGACAAATCGAGTTTACATCGTAGAATTGTTATTTCAAATAATAAATTCCAAAACTCTACTTAATTCACAATGTATGAAAATCATTGAAGCCTTCAAACCAAATATATAAATAATTATAAAAAAGAACTAAAAGAATATTTCTACAAGCTATTATTAGAAAGAAGGATAGGTTATAAGCTGTTATATTAAGTTGGGGGCATAGATTGACAATATCGTAGTAATGTGTCTGCATAATAATATATAAGAGAAGCATTACCATTCATAACGAGAGAAATGGGGTTTTATAGTCACGATTAGAGCATTTTCAAGAAGTTCGACTAGCTGCTATAATATAATAGCCCATGCATTATACTTGGAGTTTAACAACATTCAAGTTATTATAGATAAATAAAATCCTTAATTAGGGTGATGATGAATGAAGTTTTCAAAGGCTACAGATTATGCTCTACATACGATGCTTTTTCTTACTGCAGCGACTCCGGATAAACCTGTGGGCGTTCAGCTGCTTGCTGAGAAGCAAAAGGTGTCACCAACTTATCTGTCCAAGATACTGACCAAGCTAGTAAAGGCTGGTATGATTGAATCCATAACAGGAGTGAATGGTGGATATAGACTGAAACGAAATTGGGAGGATATTTCGTTTCTTGACATTATTCATGCAATTGAGGGATCTGCCTCTTTGTTTGATTGTAGTTTCGATCACGGACCAGATTGTCCGATTCAAAGAGTAGTATTGGAAGCAGAGGAAAAAATGGAAGAGCATTTGAGAAATAAAAAAATGTCCGATCTTGTGCGGGAAATGAACATCGTTTTCTAGCACATATTCTTTCAACCAATTATAGATAATAAGTGTCTCTATAGTCTTTAATGAAATTATAATAAAAAATTAGGAGAATCCAAAAATGAACATGTATAAAAGGACCGTATAAGTTGATTCAAGATACAGCGATTTTTAATCCGGTATTGTGAAACGATGTCCCCGGAAGATTATAGGAAAGAGATCGAAAGTTAAGGAAGAGTTTCTGTACGTAGTCTGCATATTCATATCGCTGACTGTCATCGAATTTTACTAGGGATTTATGACTGAAAAATCTATATACAGAGTAAAATCAGCGCCTATCGATGATGTTTCAAAGATGTGTAAATTATTTAAAAGTCGAATGAGCTAGTGGATAAGTTCTTATGTAAGGAGGTGATGCCAACATGTAACATCGTAGCAGAGTGAGAATACAGTATTTCAGTAGTACTGGTTAGGTCTTAACTACATATGAGATGTACAGAGTAATTATTGGGCGTATACACATTTGGAAAGTTAAACTAATAAGAGGAAGGGAGTTAATCATGAAGGAAGTTGATGTTGTTATTATTGGAGGAGGTCCTGCTGGTTTAAGCGCTGGACTTATACTAGGACGGGCTAGGAAGAAGACGTTGATTATCGATGAGGGGCAACCGCGTAATGCAGTGACTAGAGAGGCTCATGCCTTTTTAACACGTGATGGCATTAGCCCACATGAATTTAGAAATATTGCTAAATCGCAGCTTCACACTTATCCGTCAGTTTCACATTTGGAAGATACTATCGAGTTGATAGAAGGTGAAGATGGTCAATTTTTGTTGGAAACTGCTTCAGGGTTGAAGATAGCCACTAGAAAACTGTTGTTTGCTATCGGAATGAAGGATCGCGATCTTGGCATACCAGGGTTGGCGGAGGTCTATGGTAAGAGCGCATTTGTATGCCCGTATTGTGATGGCTGGGAACTAAGAGATCAGCAATTAGTTGTCATAAACAGAGGAGCAGCGCTAATGCATTTTGTCCCATTGATTTACGGGTGGACAAAGCAGTTTGTAGTTTGTACAAATGGTCCCAATGAATTAAGTGAAGCAGAACGTGAAGAATTGCGTGCGCATAATATCCCGTTATTTCATTCACCAATTCATTCCATCCAATCAAATCAAGGCATGGTAAGGCATGTTAAGCTTGAGGATGGAACAGAAATTCCATGCACAGGAATTTTCTTCAAGGCAGAATTGGTACTTGGATCGGAATTACCTGTCGCACTTGGTTGCCGGATGTTGGATACTGGAATAATTGAAGTCGATGAGTTTGGAAAAACAAGTGTACCTGGTGTTTATGCAGCTGGGGATGCAACTACACACTTGCACCAATCTATTGTTGCAGCTGCTTCAGGAGCTGTATCCGCAGCCGCAATAAACGGAGAATTAAATCGAGAAGAATGGCATAAGAACAACGTTTGATTCAAATTCTAAATATATTTATAAAGAGGACTTTAAATTTATAATGTACCCTTTGTAAAAGACACTTTTATAAGGCCAAGCTACTTGAAGAAAGTGATTCCAGTACTATGAAATACTCCTCATTACCATTTATGAATCAACTCTTTAGAAAAGGTGGCAGGGTCACTCCTGCACGATTTGCCACTGTGCAAAAATAGTCCTAAAACAGGTCTGTCAATAAATTTGTGGAATTGACCGTAAAAAAATTTAGTCGGTGTGGAGGATAATCCTGTCCACGAAGCGGATAGACAACCAGAGGTGCGATTATTTCCACAAAAAAGGAGCCATTCCTTCTTTAGACTGTACCCTTTGTAAAGGACAATCATAAAAAAGCTAGGCAGACTTAAGAAGGTGATCTCTGTATTGAATAGGGGTCATCAGATTCCATTGATATCTGTAACGGTTATAGTAAATCATGTATTTTAAACATGACTTTTGATACACTGTTTCAGGAGGTGTTTTTATATGACTGCCAAGGGCAAAATAACATTGCCACAAAAACGTACAGTTATTTTTACCGTAACTATTCTTTATACTATTTTGATACTATATTTTATTTTTTTCGCTTTCGGCAGAATAGGTGCATTTGCAAGCACGACTGGGGTCACCTTTATTTTTTTTCCGATTGAGTTCTACCATTTGCCAAAGATTTCTGATTTTCTGCATCCTACTCTGATGGATTTCGTAGATCTAGGAAATGTGGCAGCCTTTATTCCATTCGGCATATTGATTCCATTGTTATTCCGTGTGAAGTTTATTCGTTTCTTTTCATTGTTCTTCCTGTCTATTCTCGTGATCGAAACCATACAGGCACTAACTTTGCTCGGAAGCTTTGATATTAACGATGCCATTCAAAACTCTCTAGGCGCAAGCATCGGATTCGGAGCGTACAAACTAGGGTATCGAACAAAAAACTTTTGGCTAAATATGGCTATTACCGTTATCACGTGTATTGTTATTCTAATCGGGGTATTAGCAATTTGCGGAATTGTGGAGAAAACGTTCACCAAAGCAGAGGGTCCCTTTATAGCTTTAAATGAACTGAAAAATAGTTCCGGGCATACAACAGCGGGAACAAAACCGTACAGCTTTAAAGTTAGCGGTCAAAACGTCGAACCTGGATATAATATATTTGGCGCCAAAGGCAAAGGAAGTGAAACCTACACTTATACGTCCAAGAAGGAGATTATTTTTTCATTTTATTATGGAATACCGGACTTAATGGATAGTGATGGAAGTATACGAGTTTTAGTCGATGGTCGTGAGGTATTATCCGGCTCTGGAACGGAGCAACTGAATTATCCGGAATTGTTTCCACAAATGTTTGAAATTCCACTTGAACGTGCAAGTAAGATTACGATAATCGTTAAGGGGAATGAAAAGCTTTGGGATGTAGGGTTTAGGGAAATGAAATATTTCTGGAAATGATTCAAACGTTTTGTTCAAGATAATGGTCTTTTTTCTTTTTCCCACCCCAAACATGTGGTGCTAGTATATTTTCATGGACACATCCTAGTTAGTTTCATAATTTTTGAGGAATAAGATTAAGAAGAGGTGTGTCCAATGAAAGGCCATAATAAAAACCAAAATAAATTTAATGAAGATTTCAAAAGGATGGTTGTGGAATTATATCAATCTGGCACTCCAGTCAAGCAATTAACCAGCGAATATGGTGCATCTGATGTCTCCATTTATAATTGGGTCAAAAAGTTTTCTCCCGTCAAATTTGAAGATGGAACCGTGGCAACGGCGGATGACTATACCAAGATTCAAAAGGAGCTTCGCCGGCTGCAGGAAGAAAATGAAATCTTAAAAAAGGCTATGGCCATATTCGCGAAAAGGTAAGCCAATCTGCAGTAGCTTCCGTGATTGATCAACATAAAGACCAACATCCCATCCAAACTATGTGTGAAGTCTTGGAATTGCCGCGAAGCTCCTACTACCTAACACTCCAAGAAACCGAATCCAAGCGTGAGCGGGAAAACAAGGAGCTGACAAAAAGGATCAAAGAGATCCACGAAGAAAGCAAAGGACGTTATGGAGCCCCAAAAATTCACCAATATCTCTGTGCGGAAGGATATAGAGTAAGTCTGAAACGTGTACAGAGACTGATGAAAAAAGAGGGCATCCGTTCCATCGTCATTAAAAAATATCGGCCAACACCAAGCAAAGAAACAGTTATCGAACGCGAGAATATCCTGGCCAGGGACTTTTCTACGACCACCATCAATGAAAAATGGGTGGCCGATATTACGTATATCCATACATTAAAGGATGGCTGGTGCTACCTTGCTTCTGTGATGGACCTGCATTCAAAGAAAATCGTAGGCTATTCCTTTTCTTGTACAATGACAACAGACCTGGTGATTAAAGCATTGGATAACGCCTATGCCACGCATCTACCACCAGAGGAGTTAATTCTGCACAGTGACTTGGGTTCCCAATATACGAGTGAGGCTTTCATGGAAGAGGTTGAGTCAAAAAAGATCAGACAATCATTCAATCGAAAGGGCTGCCCGTACGATAACGCCTGTATTGAATCCTTCCATGCTATTTTGAAGAAGGAAGAAATACATCACGTAACTTATCTGGATTACGCCTCTGCAAAGATTCATCTCTTCCAATACATTGAAGGCTGGTATAATCGAAAGCGAATGCATGGCAGCCTTCAATATAAGACCCCACAACAGGTTGAAGATGAAATCCGGGTGGCGGCTAAGTCACTGCATCATGTCTGAGCACGGCGCTTTACATGGAGGGGGGGCATGTTAGGCTCGTCCGCCTGCGAAAGGATTGTTTGACCCTTTCGCCCTTCGCAAGACACCCATGCCCATAGAGGCTCCATGTCAAGCGACATAGACCAACCCACTCTTATGAAATGGAGCTCTGTCCAATCCACCATCTATTTTGTGTCCAGAATATTGGCGTAGATCCAATTATACGATTTACAGTGCTATGAACATTAATTTATTTAATAAGGTTTTTCAACACTATAATCCGAATACCCAAAAGAAAAAGAAATTCAAAGAAGTTGAAGCTACTTTCATAAAATTGTTACCTGATCAATTCCCGAATTGGGGTCAAATAGGCTATGAATGGGTTTATGAAGAAATCTATGGTGCTGACTTTTCACCACTGACTAAAGCAATGGAGGAGGGTTATTTTTAACCCTCTTTCTACACTATTTTCCGATTACCCCATAAAAATTATAACCAAATAAAAATCTTAAATAAAGTGTTTGAGCCTCAATTGATTTTCAAAAGTCATTGCATATGCATGTTAAAACCATGGATAATATTTCCCATACTTGGAACTGGAGATAAAAAGAGGACATATAACGTTGATTTATCGTGGTATTAATAAAACCATATTTGAAAAGTTCGATTAAAATATAATAAAAACCTGGTTATAGCTATTTTCAAGTACTTATTTTTTTATCAATTAATTCACTTACTATTGGCTATATTATTTAATATTTCTTAAGCCTTACGATAAACATTATTCTACTTGAACACCTTTAATTTGATACTATTTTCCGATTAACCAATTTCTTTAACCCCACCATTATACTTATAGATGATAATAATTTCTGATTTTTGGAAAGTGGATGATGACCTTCGTATATTTCCCATCTTCTGAATGAATGGAAAGGTCATGTCCTAATTTAAGAGCCATTTCTTTTGCAAGGTAGAGACCTAAACCGGTAGATTTGGCATGACTTCTCCCAATAGATCCTGTAAATCCTTTTTCAAATACGCGGCTGATATCCTCTGGCTTAATTCCAATGCCTGTATCTTGAATCTGTAGCCGCTTTTCTTTTAGATCTTCCTCAAATTGTACGGAGATTTCCCCGCCTTCACCTGTATATTTTAAAGAATTTGAAAAAACTTGATCCATAATAAAACCAAGCCATTTACTGTCGGTATGGACAACCTGTTCAATATTGTCCATATGAAAACGAATTTGCTTGTTAATAAAAGATTTGGCAAATTTCTTTACACTGTTTTTAGCAACTTGATCCAACACTACCTCGGAAATAAAATAATCTTTGGAAAAAGAATCAATGCGAGAATAATAAAGAGCCTGCTCCACGTAATTTTCGATTCTATCCAACTCATCTTCAAACTTGTCCACAAGGTATTCAACAGTTCTTCCATTACTGTTTTCCATAAGCAAGCGACCTGCCGCAATCGGAACCTTGACTTCATGAATCCAAGATGTAATAAAATCTTGATGATCCATTTTTTCGTTATACAACTTTTGTAATTGATCGCCATGCACACTATTTACTTTTTTTAATAACTCAAGATATAACAGTTGTTCATCGTTTCGCGGTTTAGGCAGAGTTGCGAGAAATTCTTCATGATTACTTTCAACCAAATCATTTAATTCCCGATAAAATTCTCTATTGTAATAGTATTCGATGATTACGTATATAGCTACAATAAAAAAGATAACCACATTGGTATATACGATATTACTTACAGTGTTTCTGGAATCTGTGCTCACAATCGTCATCAAAGAAACAAAGAACATAATGATCACGTTTAATATAAAGAAATTCCGTTTATCTTTTAGATATTGAAAGAAACTCATTGGATAATATAACCTTGTCCTTTCTTAGTCATAATGAAGTGTTCTTTTCCAAGTTCAGCAAGCTTTTTACGCAGACGAGCAATATTAACCGTCAATGTATTTTCGTCTACGAAATTTTCATTCTTCCAAAGGCTACGCATCATTTTCGTACGACTGACGATGGTTCCTTTATTTTTCATCAGGATTTTCAAAATAAGAAATTCTGTTTTCGTGAGTTCCGACTTTCGATCTCCATGTAAGGCCTCTCCGTTCTCAAGGTTTAATATAATTCCATCATGTTCGATTGTCTTAGACTGTGTTTCCATGTAGGAATACGTTCTGCGGAGGAGTGCATTAATTTTTGCAATCAATACATCCATATGGAAAGGTTTTTGAATATAATCATCTCCTCCCATGTTTATCGACATCACTATATCCATTGGTGTATCACGGGAAGAGAGAAAGATCATAGGGACCTTTGAAATTTCTCTGATTTTATTACACCAGTAAAATCCGTCAAACGATGGCAAATTGATATCCATGATGACTAGGTGAGGATCATGATTAAGAAATACCTGCATGATTTGGTCAAAGTCTTCGATCTTAACGGTTTCAAAACCCCACTTTTCTAATGTTTCCCCTACCATATCACGAATGGTCAAATCATCTTCCACAATCATGATTTTCATTCCTCTTCCCTCCAAACAATCATCCTTCTTTAACATCATATTAATTGAATATCGACCAACATACAAAGAAAATATCGTGTTTAAACATATTTTTTATCAATGTGACGAAAATGTAAGGTTACGAGATCAAGCTGTAAGTTTATATAAAGGGCACCTATTGTAAAATAAAAACGTAAAACAAAACAACTCTGAATGGAGGATTTAAATATGAAAACTATTGTCGAAGCAAAACAAATAAAAAAAGTCTATGGTGCAAAGGGAAATGTATTTTCAGCTTTGGAGGATATAGACTTAACCGTCATGGAAGGTGAATTCGTCGGTATTATGGGTCCCTCGGGTGCTGGTAAATCAACTTTACTAAATATATTGGCAACAATTGACGAGCCGACTGCTGGTGACATCGTGGTTGACGGAATCAATTTGACAAAGATGAATGAAGAGCAATTATCTGCCTTTCGCCGTGACAAACTTGGTTTCCTTTTCCAAGACTATAATTTATTAGATACTCTAACTGTGAAAGAAAATATTATCTTGCCGTTAGCCTTGGCAAAATTGAACGTTAAGGAATTGGAACGAAGAGCAGATGAAGTGGCAGATAAGTTTGGCATTCGCGACATTTTAAATAAGTACCCGTATCAAATTTCTGGGGGACAAAAGCAACGCACGGCAGCATCACGCGCGATTATTTCAAAGCCAAACCTAATATTGGCAGATGAACCAACAGGTGCGTTGGATTCGAAATCAGCAACAGACTTATTAGAAAGTTTAAAGGATCTTAATGAACAAGACAAGGCAACAATTTTAATGGTTACCCATGATGCTTATGCGGCAAGTTATTGTAATCGCGTCCTATTTATTAAAGACGGTAAAATCTTCACAGAACTTGTGAAAGGGAAAAGATCCCGCAAAGAATTTTTCAACAAGGTGTTGGATGTTCTATCAGCACTGGGGGGTGGAGCAAATGACGTTATTTAGTTTAGCAAGGAAAAATATTAAAGGTAACTTCAATAATTATTTTGTCTATTTTGTTACGCTCGTCTTCAGCATGGTTATTTATTATACGTTCACTTCCTTGCAATATAGCGAAAAAATTCAGGAAAGCATTGAATTGTCGGATACAATGAGTTTCATGTTTGGGGTATCATCAATTATCTTAATTTTATTCGTAGCAATCTTTATTTTGTACTCCAATTCATTCTTCACAAGAAAAAGGAAGAAAGAAGTCGGATTGTACGCCATACTTGGTTTACGCAAGAAAACCATTGCAAAAATGTTATTTTATGAAAATTTGATTATGGGAATCATTGCAATAGTTATTGGAATTATTCTTGGAACCTTACTTTCCAAATTATTTGCAATGATTTTAATAAAACTTATGGGTTCAATTGCCGAGGTGGACTTCGGTATTTCCATTCTAGCGATTACCCAAACAGTCATAGTCTTTATGGTCATTATTTTATTCACTTCCGTTCAAGGTTACCGTTTGATTTATCGTTTTACATTAATCGAATTATTCTATGATGAGAAAAAAGGTGAACAAATTCCAAAGGTTTCACTTATATCGGCTGTTATCGGAGTTATATTGCTTGTCGTTAGTTACTGGCTGATATTAAAACCATTTCCTGACGAATTTACTACGGAATATTTAATGAAAAATTATGGTATTGCTTTTGTTGCTCTCGTCATTGGCACCCATTTATTTTTTCGATCTGTAACGGTCTATTTATTAAGATTATCACAAAAAAATAAGTCGCGTTATTACAGAGGAACTAGAATAATTGAAACATCTCGTTTACTGTTTCGTATTAGAGGGAATGCACGTACCTTTACAGTCATTGCATTGTTGAGTTCTGCAACGATCTGTTTCTTAGGTGCAACTTACAGTGGGTATTACAGCAACGAAAAAAGAGCTGAGGAAGTTGTTCCGTTCAGTTATTCGCATTTGTCAAAAGGTCCAGAATTTGATTCGCAGGTGGAGAGCATAATAAAAGCAGATCATCGACATCCAATAAAAGCCCAACTAGACATACCCGTCATTCAGGTAAAAGGAATACTCTCATTTCAACTGGATTATGACATAAATCCTGTGCAATTAATCTCAGAAAGTACATTTAATAAAGCAGCGAATGCTTTAAATAAGGATGAAACAGTCTTACTATCAAGAAATCAAGCAGCAGTAATCCAGCCAAGGTTTACTGAATATACGAAGTCGGTTTTTAAAGGAGAAAATATAACGATTCAATTGCCTCAAGGAAGCAGCGAACTGCCATTTGTTCATATGGTTGAAAGTAATGTGCTACCTTTCGATTATCCCGATTTCTTTCTCGTAGTCAGTAACGAAATGTTTGCTGAGATAGCCAAAAAAGAGGCTCCATTAACTTATAAAGTATATGAAGTGGAAAATGAAGTAACGGCACAAGCCACTTCAAAGAAAGTAAATAAACTGGTTGGAAACGATTTTCAAGTTTCTTCATCATTTTATACTGAGTATAAGCAAGGTAAAGAAGGAAACGCAATTACTCTCTTTATTTTTGGTTTTTTGGGACTTGTATTTTTAGCGGCAAGTGGAAGTATCATTTATTTCAAACAGTTAACAGAAGCGAATGAGGCGAAAGGACACTATGAAATCCTTAGAAAAATCGGTGTCAATAAAAAGGATATACGTAAATCAATCAAAAGACAGTCATTATTTGTGTTCGGATTGCCACTAACCGTAGGAATATTGCATAGTTGTGTGACATTGTACTTTACTAGCAACTTTATTTCTAATCTAATTGGAATCAATCTTATCTTCCCTATTCTAATGGCTATAGTCTTCTTTGTTATCATCTATGCAGTCTATTATGTATTAACTGTTAATACGTACAATCGCATTGTAAACAAATAAGAGCGAAACATCTCTCGAATGTTCGGTTCGAGAGGTGTTTTGTCATGTATTCCTTTGTTAAAAAAATCCTCATTGCTCTAGAATCTAGACCGATTATATTATTGAAGTTCAATTTGAACATCTTTAAATCTTCTAACATCAAAAAATCGAATGATTGGAAATATGATAACTCCCATACAAAATGTATCGCCAATAGAAACACAATTCAGCTTGTAATATCAGAAATAACACCATATTCTTTCATTAATTTATTTTTAACCATGTAATATTCTTTCTCAGTAATCAATTTACGGGTTAGCAGTTGTTTTAACATAGCAATTTGCATACTATAAGGAATCAAATTCTGTTTCAAAAAACACGCCCCCTTATAATTAATCAATTAAAAATCAGACGGCTGTTGGTCACAGCTCCACGGGAATTTCACCCCTGCAAGTATTGCTTCCAGCCCTATTCATAGCTTGCGACGCTTCAAACGCTCGAACCATGACGATAGAGGAGTATCATTATCCTGACTGATGGGTTATCGCCAGCAATCCACCACGATTGTTTTAGACAACGTATTATTTCGCTCGTTCCATGTTGGAAGTCTTGGCGTACTTGTCAGGTTGCTTATCATCAGCAGAATGTATCTGATTTTTGTTATACGGCATGGCGTTATCTTCCATGCTTTCTTTGTCAAAGAACAAATAATATAATGAAAGGGGAAATCTCTCTACTTAAATTTTGAAAGTTAAAATAGACTGCATTAGTTTGGAACGCAAACGATCACGTGTATCTTCATCGATACCCCAATAAATGTTCCCGCGCTCATCACGAAGCTTACGCATGGACAGACTGGTCATGTAGCTTCCATAATGCAGAATAACTACTTTCATTGCTTCTGGCTCACCCTTATTTGCAGCTAAAATAATTGGGTACGGCAATAAACCACGCTCGTTGTTTTCAACATTAGAATTAATCATCCCATTCATCTGCATGTTC
>NZ_FOES01000053.1 GCF_900110685.1 Piscibacillus halophilus | reverse complement strand
TCACCTTCAAAGGATTTAGTAATATTAAACTCTTCTAAACCAGGGATGGAAATGTTAGAATACATAGTACACGCAACTCCTTTGTTTTTTGTTTATTGGTCTAAACAAATTCTAACAAATTAGGAGCTTGCGTGTTTTTATTTTTGCAAATTTCTCTGAAATCCAGGTAGGCCTGACACTCCTACGGGTGAAGCGAGCCAGGCGAGACCCCACAGAACGTAACGTTAGTGGAGTTCGAGGAGGCTCGCGGATCGCCCGTGGAAAGGGAAGGCCTAACCTGGAAGTTACTCTTAAAGACTTATAGTGAATTATCAGAAAATAACCTTTACCCCAACAAATATTATAGAGCCTAAATCTCAAAACAAAACCCCGTTCTGATTTATTCAGAACGGGGTTTTTTAGTGACCCGTACGGGACTCGAACCCGTGTTACCGCCGTGAAAGGGCGGTGTCTTAACCGCTTGACCAACGGGCCTTATAAAAAGAGTGGCGGCGGAGGGGATCGAACCCCCGACCTCACGGGTATGAACCGTACGCTCTCGCCAGCTGAGCTACACCGCCAAATGTGGTCAATTAAGTATTTTTTTCAAACACAAAATTTATAGTACAACAGGTTTAAGACTGTGTCAACAATTTTTTTAATAACTTTTTATGATGTTACAACATTTTTCATAAACGACATATTTCAGAACCAATTTTTGTAGAAAAAATGAAAAAGGTTAGGCTTAATCGTCGAAAACTTTTTTGAAACCGTCATGGTATTTTGACAAAAAATTTAATAGATAATGTGGTTGAATCTATTTAAAGGGGTGGTCGTGAGTATGGCAATCTTATCAAAAGTAGGCACAGTTACGACGGAACAACCAAAATTCCATAAGCTAAGTCAAATCTATCAATCTACTAAGAATTTAGTAGCTCGTAAGTTGTTTGATCAAGGCTGGTTATTGTATATCATTGGCTTTTTTCTTGGAAGAGCCATTATCTTATCTTCTTTATCACCATTTGCACTAGCATTTTTAGCCACAACCATCATTACTAGAAAACAATCAGCTTTCTATGTGTTTCTATTTTTGTCCATCGGGGCGATATCGGTTAATCTCCCACAAACATTTTATATCATATCTTCTGGACTTATTTTAATGTTTATTTATAAGCTTTTCCTACAAAAAATGGCTAGAGTCACAGGTCCAGTGATTGCAGCGACACTTGTAAGTTCTGTTTTGGGAAGAGGATCTTATTATCTAATCGATGGAAATATTGTGATGTACGATGCGGCTATATTAGCGACTGAGGCCGTTCTGAGTGCTTTTTTAATTATGATTTTCTTACAATCGTTTCCGTATTTGTCTAATAAACGTCCAGCATTAAAAGTCAAAGTAGAGGAAATTATTTGCTTGGTGATTCTATCGACAGCTGTTTTAACTGGATTAGTCGGTTTATCTATTTCTGGAATTGGCTTAGAACAAGTTGGATCGAAGTATTTTGTTCTGTTAAGTGCTTTTATTGCGGGAGCAACCGTCGGATCTGCTATTGGGGTTATTGTCGGGTTAATGCTTAGTTTAGTCAGCACTTTTCACCTTTACCAAGTTAGCTTACTCGCATTGGCTGGACTTTTAGGTGGGTTACTGAAGGTGACAAATAAATACGGTGTCGTCGTTGGAATGTTTGTCGCAACGACTTTAATTGGTCTGTATCAAGTGGATATGATCTCCTTTCAACAATTATTAATTGAAGCAAGTATTGCGGCAGGTGTCTTTATCCTAACGCCGAAATCATTGATTAAGAAAGTAGCAGCTTTTGTTCCTGGGACTGAAGAGGAAAAAGAAGCCCAAGAACAATATGTAAAAAAGGTCAGAAATGCAACAGCTGAACGTGTCGAACGATTCTCGGAGATGTTTCAAGCGTTATCACATAGCTTTGCATACTACGATTTAGAACAAAAGAATGTTGAAGCACCTTCTGAGGTAGATGAATACTTAAGCCGAGTATCCGAAAAAACATGCCAAACTTGTATTAAAAAACATCAGTGTTGGGTGAATAACTTTGATCGTACTTATAACGTACTACACGATACGATGGAATCAATTGAAAATCACGATGTGTCTCAAATGAATCTGAATGTCGGTAAACTTAAAAACTTCTGTATTAAGCAAGATCAAATGGTTGATCAAATGAGATATGAATTATCATTCTATCAGGCGAATAAACGTCTAAAACAGCAAGTGAAAGAAAGTCGAAAGTTTGTTTCTGAACAGTTAAATGGTGTATCTGAGGTTATGAATAATTTTGCTAAAGAAATTCTTAAGGAAAGACAAGAACATGATTGGCATGAAGAAGAAGTTAAACGCATGATTCAGCAGTTAAACTTAAATTTAGACCGTCTCGAACTGTACTCCATCGATCAAGGGAATGTCGATATCGAAATGACGTTACACTTTAATGAATATCATGGAGAAGGCGAGAAATTAATCGCTCCGATTTTATCCGAATTATTTGGAGAATCGATTGTGGTAGAAAGTGAAGACCCGGTTGATGCAAGAAGCGGTTATCGGACATTTAACTTTGCATCGATTAAGCGATATCAACTGACAACAGGTGTCGCTCATGCAGCTAAAAACGGGAATTTCTTATCTGGAGACAGTTACGTCATGCTTGAATTAGGTAAAAGTCGTTATGCTGTTGCGATAAGTGATGGAATGGGCAATGGAGAACGTGCCTATTTAGAAAGCTCCGAGACCTTAAAGTTACTTAAACAAATTTTACAGTCGGGCATTAATGAACGAGTGGCCATTCAATCTATTAACTCTATTTTATCGTTAAGAACCTCTGATGAAATCTATGCCACTCTTGACTTAGCCATTATTGATCTACAAGAACCAAGAGCGAACTTCTTAAAAATTGGGGCTTCGATAAGTTACATTATTAGATCGGGTTCGGTATATCCTGTTGAAGGCAGTAATGTACCGATTGGCATATTAGACGAATTTGATGTCGAGCCAGTTAATGAATCACTTAAAGACGGAGACATCTTAGTCATGGTTAGCGATGGTCTTCTAGAAACGACACGATTAGAAGAAAACCGAGAAGTATGGCTTAAGCGAAAATTAAAAGATTTAGAAACAGATGACCCGCAAGAAATAGCAGATATTATTTTGGAAGAAGTCGTTCGTAGTAATCAAAATCAAATTTTAGATGACATGACTGTTCTCGTCACTCGAATTGAAAAGAGTAAACCTAAGTGGGCTTCATTTGCTTATCCTAAATCTGTTTAATTCTAAATCTACTAGTATATGACGCCTCAAAATCGTCAACAATGGATAAAAAGACGAAGGAGGCGCAACTAAAATGAAGACAGGAACGATACGTCAAATTCTATTAATTACAGATGGATGTTCGAATCAAGGAGAAGACCCAATCAAAGTAAGCTCGATGATTGCTCAAAAAGGAATTGCTGTAAATGTCATCGGTGTGCTTGATGATGATCAAACTGAAGAACCGGTCGGATTATCCGAGGTTAACGATATTGCGAATTCTGGAAATGGAATTAGTCGAATTGTCTATGCCGATGTATTATCAGAAACGGTTCAGACTGTCACTCGTCAAGCTATGACACAGACGATTCAAGGATTTGTTTCAAAAGAATTAAAACAAATTTTTGGAAAAGAAACGAATGAAGAAGATTTGCCACCTGAGACTAGAGGAGAAGTTCAACAGGTGGTTGAGGACTTAGGCGAGACCGTTGATCTTCAAGTTTTAATTCTGGTTGATACGAGCGCGAGTATGCAGCATAAAATGGAAGCTGTTAAAGATGCGATTGATGATTTTATCTTGAGTTTACAAGCAAGAGCGGGTAATCACTATTATTCTATTTTTCAATTCCCAGCTAGAAATCAAGTCGTGAAGGAATTACTGCCATGGACGAATGATGGTAAACGGGTGGCAAAAGTTTTTCCAAAACTAGCGGCTGGAGGTATTACCCCAACAGGAGCGGCGTTAAAACAAGCCGTAAGATCTTTCGAAGATGTTCCGTCTGCTGAGGAATGGAGGGACGATTCGGATGACATCATCGATTCATCCTACGGTTCGTCTTAATAAGCACCAACAGCTAAAAGGAATTTGGAATAAGCGGACCTATGTCATCATCCGCTTGATTGGAGAAGGTGCCCGCGGCTCCATTTACTTAGCTCTATTAGGAAATCGCTATGTGGCTTTAAAGATTAGTCAGGATTCTAGTGTCATAACAGCTGAAGTGAACGTCCTAAAGATGTTAAAGAAGGTCCAAGGTCAGCCACTTGGGCCTCTTTTATTGGATGTAGATGATGCGTATGTTTCACAAAGTTCTAAATTAGCTTTTTATGTCATGGAATATATAGATGGAGTCCCGCTTGGTCAATGGATTGAACGTGAAGGTTTATCCTGGATGTTTCCCATTAGCTTTCAATTATTAAGTCAGCTAAATCAATTACACCAGCTTGGTTACATATATGGCGATTTAAAACCAGATAATATCTTAATCGACAAACGGACAAAACACGCACGCTTAATTGATGTTGGAGGGGTTACAGCCTTTAATCGTTCGATTCGAGAGTACACAACGTGGTATGACCGAGGATATTGGAAAATGGGGGACCGAAGAGCTGAACCGACTTATGACCTTTTTGCTTATGCCGTCTGCTTGTTAAACATGGACCCACACGTCAAAATTCAAAAATCTAGTGAACGAGATATTTTAAAGTTATTGAATCAAGCGAAGTCCTTAAAGCCGATTCACCATGTCTTAAATCATGCATTTCACGGAAAGTATCAATCTGCCCTTGAAATGAAGAAAGATTTAGAACATATAAACGCACAGCAAATGAAAAAGCCTCAATCTAACTATAATACACCTTCGCCAAAATTGAATGTTTGGCCAGAAACAATCGGCATTTCATCCATCATCTTCATTCACGTTGCTCTTTTTTACTATTTTATTTTGTAAAATAAAGGTACATCAATTGAACTTTAAAAATATAAAGTGGTACGATGAAAGAATAGTAATTCTATGGAATGGTGTGCTGGAAAATGGAAACAAAAGTATTAGAATTTAATCGACAACATCAATTGTTTAAATATGGCGATACTTTGTTTCTAGCTGTTTCTGGAGGGCCTGATTCATTAGCGCTCCTCCATTTCTTTGCCTCCATTAAAACTTCATGGGATTTATCTTTAACAACCTTGACAGTAGATCATCAATTAAGGGGACAACAATCTTTAGATGACGTCAGGTTTGTCAAAGAAGAGTCTGAGAAGTTAGGTATACCGTGTCTAATTGGACAAGTGAATGTTAATGAATATAAAAGAGACCATCATGTAGGAACACAAGTAGCGGCTAGGGAGATGCGGTATCAATTTTTCCAAGAATCGATGAAAAATGTCCCCAATGGCAAATTGGTATTTGGTCATCATCAAGATGACTTATCTGAGTCGATGTTGATGCAATTTATAAAAGGGGTTCGACCCAATGGTATTCCTGTTAAAAGAGAACTTGGGTCCCAATGGTTAATAAGGCCTTTTTTATGTTTAAGAAAAGATGACATCTATCAATATGTAGAAAAACATCAATTGAAACCAAGGCTTGATCCATCTAATGAAGAAGATGATTATACTCGGAATCGAGTGAGACACCATGTGATGCCATCTTTAGAGAAAGAAAACCCCGGCCTTTCCAAAAGTCTTTTTCATTTACAGAAACAATTAAATGAAGAGGATGCTTTTTTACAAACATTAGCCGATCAACATTACCGTGAAATGGTCAAATTGGACCCTGAAAAAGTCACGTTTTCGATTCAAGAATATAAAGCCATTGCCTTACCTTTACAAAGGAGAATCTTTCATCTAATATTAAACTATCTTTATACAAATGAGATGATGGATAAAGATTATTTTGACACCTTTAATGAATGGTTAATTTCTGAACAACAAAATAGTCATTATCAAGTCAATGAAAATTTGGCATTTGTTAAAGCTTACGATGAATGTCAAATTAGAAAGGGTTCTAAATCTTATACAGGTTATGAACAACCTTTGTATTTAGATGAGAGTGTTCAGCTGCCGAATGGATGGGTAGCTAAAGCAACAAAAGTTGCACAAGTTAAAGAAAGAGGTACTCATGTATTTGTATGTGATGCATATCACATATCATTTCCACTAACGATTCGAACAAGAAAAAATGGAGACCGTATAAAACCAAAAGGAATGAATGGTCATAAGAAGGTAAAAGATATCTTTATTGACAATAAAATTCCTAAATACTTAAGAGATGAGTGGCCAATGGTTGAGGCCAACGGCGAGATTATATGGATACCATTTGTTTGTAAGAGTCATTTAGTGAAAGATAGCGGTCATAACTTAATTCAAATTACTTTTCATAAATGATTAGGGGGATCTCCATGCACGATGAGATTAAAGAAGTTTTAATATCTGAAGAAGAGATACAAAGTAAAACGAAGGACCTTGCTAAGGTTATTACTGAAAAATTTGACGGTCAATTTCCATTAGCAGTCGGGGTCTTAAAAGGCGCAATGCCGTTCATGAGTGATTTATTAAAACGAGTTGATACTCATATCGAAATGGATTTTATGGATGTATCTAGTTATGAAGGTGGAATGAGATCAACTGGAGAAGTTAAAATTATAAAGGACTTAAATACAAAAGTTAAAGGTCGCGATTTACTCATTATTGAAGATATTATTGATAGTGGCCTAACACTAAGTTATTTAGTGGATCTCTTCAAATACCGCCAAGCTAATTCAATTACGATTGTGACATTACTAGACAAACCATCTGGCCGACAATCGGATATTAAAGCTGACTTAGTTGGCTTTGAAGTTCCAGATGCATTCGTCGTAGGGTACGGGTTAGATTATCAAGAGAAATATCGTAACCTTCCTTATATCGGAGTATTAAAGCCAGAAATTTATTCATAAATTGAATTATAGTCCTTGTACGAATTGTCAGAGAAAGTTCACGTGTAAATAGTTGAGGCACACAAATTTATTATGGTAGTATAAGTTTAGTTTTGTCGCTTAGGAGGAGGTACGTAATGAACCGAGTGTTCCGAAATACATTCTTTTTCTTTGTTATATTTTTAGTGTTAATCGCTATCATCGGGATGTTAAATAACCCGAACCCTGATACGGAACAACTAAATTACAATGAATTTAGAGATGCTCTATCAAACGGTCAAATTGAAGAATTGACCTTACAATATACAAATCAAGCGTACGAAGCTCGAGGGGAAAAGGTAGGAGATGGAGGTTCATCTTCCTTTACTGCTGAACTCCCAGCGAACGAGCAGATTTTTGCTGAAATCGTTAGTACGGCAGAAGAGCAAGTAAACGAATTTGCAGTCGAACCAGCGGAAGAGCCTAGTGCTTGGGCACGCTTTTTCACGACGTTAATTCCGTTTATCATTCTATTTATTCTCTTCTTCTTCTTACTCGGTCAAATGCAAGGCGGCGGTGGCCGTATGATGAACTTCGGTAAGAGTAAGGCGAAGATGTATACAGAAGATAAAAAGAAAACGAAGTTCCCAGATGTGGCTGGGGCTGATGAAGAGAAGCAAGAACTTGTAGAAGTGGTGGACTTCTTAAAAGATCCACGTAAATTCTCTGAACTAGGGGCTAGAATTCCTAAAGGTATTTTACTTGTGGGGCCTCCTGGTACTGGTAAGACGTTACTTGCTAAAGCTGTTGCAGGTGAAGCGGGTGTACCATTCTTCTCAATCAGTGGTTCAGACTTCGTTGAGATGTTTGTGGGTGTCGGTGCGTCACGTGTTCGTGACTTATTCGAAAATGCGAAGAAAAACGCACCATGTATTGTCTTCATTGACGAGATTGATGCTGTTGGTCGTCAACGTGGAGCTGGTGTTGGTGGCGGTCATGATGAGCGTGAACAGACACTTAACCAGTTACTAGTTGAAATGGACGGTTTCGGGGTTAATGAAGGAATTATCATGATTGCCGCGACAAACCGACCAGATATCTTAGACCCTGCATTATTACGTCCTGGTCGTTTTGACCGTCAAATCACGGTTAATGCTCCTGATGTAAAAGGTCGTCAAGAAGTATTAGCGGTTCATGCTAAGAATAAACCATTAGATGAATCCGTTGATTTAAAAACAATTGCTATGCGTACTCCAGGTTTCTCTGGTGCAGACTTAGAGAACCTGTTAAACGAAGCTGCATTAGTGGCAGCGCGTGATGATGTTAATAAAATTTCAATGGTACACGTTGATGAAGCCATCGACCGTGTCATTGCCGGTCCAGCTAAGAAGAGTAAGGTTATTTCTGAAAAAGAGAAAAACATCGTTGCTTATCACGAAAGTGGTCACACCGTAATTGGTGTTGTACTCGATGAAGCTGACATGGTTCACAAAGTAACCATTGTCCCTCGTGGTCAAGCGGGTGGATATGCGGTTATGCTTCCTAAAGAAGACCGATACTTCCAGACAAAACCTGAATTACTCGATAAAATTACCGGTTTACTCGGTGGTCGTGTAGCTGAAGAAATTATCTTCGGTGAAGTGAGCACAGGTGCACACAACGACTTCCAGCGTGCGACAAGCATTGCGCGTCGCATGGTGACGGAGTTTGGTATGAGTGATAAGCTTGGGCCACTCCAATTTGGTAGTTCTGGTGGTCAAGTGTTCTTAGGTCGTGACATTCAAAACGACCCGAACTACAGTGATCAAATCGCTTATGAAATTGACCAAGAAATTCAGGCGATTATTAAATCTTGTTACGAACGAGCGAAAGAAATCTTAACAGAGCACAAATCGCAGTTAGAGTTAATTGCTAAAACGTTACTAGAAGTTGAAACGTTAGATGCAGCCGAGATTAATAGCTTGTTCCATAAAGGAATCTTACCTGAGAAGACAGAAAAAAATGAAGATGAAACATCTGCTACAACAGATGAAGCACCTCAAGTAACTGAGGAGCCTGAACCATCTAAGGAGTCTACTCTGGAAAATGAAAATCAAGATGTAAAAGTCAACATTCAGAAGAAGGAAGAAAAAGCTGACTCAGCAGACTCTTCAGATGATGACTCAAATCGAAAAGAATAATGCCTAAATGATACCCCTGCCAAATAATATTGGTGGGGGTTTTTATATTAATTAGGAGTATATATGAATGGTCGATTATGAGTTGTCAGTGTTGACTACTACTATAAAACTTTACAATCCACACCTAGAGTGATTTATGTTATGATTTACGTGGCAAACTATAATTTTTATGAATGGTTTTTTATTTTATATAGAAAAGGGCTGTCGACATGATTTTTGTTTTAGATGTGGGAAATACGAATACAGTATTAGGTGTCTTTGATCAAGGCACACTAAAATATCAATGGCGTATTGCGACAAATCGTCATAAAACAGAAGATGAATATGCCATGCAAGTCAAATCTTTGCTGCATCATAATGGGTTAACCTTTGAAGACTTTGATGGTGTTATTATTTCTTCTGTTGTACCGCCTATTATGTTTTCTTTACAAAAGATGTGTGAACGTTACTTCCATTTAGACCCACTTATAGTTGGCTCGAGTCAAGTGGATACTTGTCTTAAGATGGAATACCCAAATCCAAATGAAATTGGTGCGGACCGTATCGTTAACGCAGTTGGTGCGATTAAAGAATACGGAGCTCCTTTAGTCATTATCGACTTCGGTACAGCCACAACCTATTGTTATGTCAATGAGGATGAGGCTTATGAAGGTGGTGCGATCGCGCCAGGGATTTCAATTTCTACTGAAGCCTTATATGCTAAAGCAGCAAAGCTTCCTCGTATCGAAATAACTAGCCCTCAGGATGTTGTCGGTCAATCGACCGTTGAAGCTATGCAGTCTGGCATATATTTTGGTTATATTGGACAAGTTGATGAGGTCGTCAAAAGAATGAAGGCGAGAGCAAAATCAGAGCCTACCGTGGTTGCTACAGGAGGACTAGCTAAACTAATAGGTAAAGGATCAAAAACAATCGATTACGTCGATTCGGCTCTTACACTAAAAGGGCTATATGAAATATATTGTATTAATAAGGATGAGAAGGGTGAACAACATGAGTGATTATATGATTCGTGCAACGGCTTATAATGGTCAAGTTCGTGCTTTTGCTATTCGTTCTACGGACACAGTAGGTGAAGCGTGTAGAAGACAAGACACATGGCCAGCAGCTTCAGCAGCACTTGGTCGGACCATAACAATTTCTGCTATGATGGGTTCTATGTTAAAAGGTGACGATCAATTAACGGTTAAATTAGAAGGTGACGGCCCTATCGGTTATGTGATTGCAGATAGTAACGCCCATGGTGATGTTCGTGGTTATGTTAAAAACCCACACGTCAATTTCGATTTAAACGAACATGGTAAGCTAGACGTTCGCCGTGCAGTAGGTACGAACGGTACATTAAGTGTCGTGAAAGATTTAGGCATGAAAAATAACTTTACGGGTTCCGTACCGATTGTTTCAGGAGAAGTGAGTGAAGATTTTACTTATTATTTTGCTTCGTCTGAACAAGTTCCTTCAGCAGTAGGTGCAGGAGTCTTGGTTAATCCGGATTTATCGATCCTAGCTTCGGGTGGCTTTATCATTCAGATGATGCCTGAGGCGGATGATTTAACGATTAAAAAAGTCGAAAAACGTGTGTCAGACATTCGCCCGATTTCTACTCTTATTCGTGAAGGTTACACACCAGAAGATATTTTAAATGAATTTTTCAATGATACGGAGTGGAAGCTTCTATCTCAACAAGATGTTCAGTTTAAATGTAAGTGTTCAAAAGAACGCCTTGAAAATGCGATTGCGGGATTAGGTAATGAAGAAATTGATAAAATGATTGAAGAAGATGGTGGGGCTGAAGCGACATGTCAGTTCTGTCATGAACAATATCATTTTACAGTCAAAGAATTAGAACAATTAAAGCAGTAAGGCGGGTTAAGCATGCGTCAATTAGACATTAATGAAAATATGACCCTTCAATTCGATCAAGAAACGGTTGTAATGGGGATTTTAAATGTGACGCCGGATTCTTTTTCTGATGGGGGAAAATTCAATTCTACTTCAACCGCCATTAAGCATGCGGGGCAAATGGTCAACGATGGAGCGAAAATTATTGATATCGGTGGCGAGTCAACAAGGCCTGGTCATAAACCTGTAGAGGCTGATGAAGAAATTGGACGAGTCGTACCAGTTATTGAAGAGTTAACGAAGCATGTTCAAGTTCCTTTATCAATTGATACTTTTAAATCGAAAACAGCTGATGCAGCACTTAAAGCAGGTGCCCACATCATTAATGATGTTTGGGGTGCCAAACAAGATCCTGAAATCGCGGCTGTTGCTAAAGAATATAAAGCCCCTATTATTTTAATGCACAATCAAGGTGAACCAGAATACGACGATGTTATTGAAGATATGAAGAAAAGCTTATCAGAGAGTATTGAAATTGCCCAGCAGCACGGTGTAACGGATGATCAAATTATCCTAGATCCAGGTGTAGGTTTCGGAAAAACATTAGAACAAAACCTATTAGTCATGAGACGATTACACGAGTTGCGTACACTCGGCTACCCGATCTTGTTAGGGACGTCACGAAAATCGATGATTGGTAAAGCACTTGACCTACCAGTGGATGAGCGATTAGAGGGAACGATTGCCACCGTCTGTTACGGAATCCAGCAAGGATGTGAAATCGTTAGAGTCCATGATGTTAAGGAAGTTTCTCGAGCAGCAAAAATGATGGATTCGATGATGGGAAAAGGAGAACGGGTACATGGATAAAATTCTACTCAATCGAATGATGTTTTACGGATATCATGGGTTGTTCCCAGAGGAAAATAAACTGGGCCAACGATTTACAGTAGATGTAGAACTTATGGTGGATTTAAGACAAGCCGGGCAAACGGACGATATGAATGACAGTATGGATTATGGACAAGTTTATCAAGTGATTCAGCGCGTCGTTGAAGGTGAGGCGAAAAATTTGATTGAAACCGTCGCAGAAAAAATCGCCCAATCACTCTTTAATGCTTTTAATAAACTAGAAGCTGTTAAAGTTCATATTGATAAGCCGGGTCCTCCTATTCCAGGTTATTATGAATCAGCAGGTGTTGAAATATATAGGGAGCGCCAAGATTATGTCTAACGCATTTATAGCACTTGGAACCAATATTGAACCACGAGAAGAACATTTTAATCAAGCTATTGAAAGTTTGAAAACCTATTCAAGCATTCATATTGTTCAGATGTCTTCCATTTATGAAACAAAACCTGTCGGATACACTGAACAAGCAGATTTTTTAAATATGGTTGTTCAAGTTCAAACAGACTTTACGCCGTTTGAACTTTTAGATATTTGTCAACAGATCGAGCAGCAACTTGGAAGAAAGCGGACTATCCGTTTCGGTCCGCGTTCCATTGACTTGGATGTATTATTGTTTAATAATAATACGATAGATACAGAGACATTAACGATTCCACACCCAAGAATGCATGAACGGGCTTTTGTATTAATTCCACTCCAAGAGATCGAACCAAACTTAAAGTTTAAAGGTGCATCTCTTAAAGAATGGCTGAACCAGTTATCTAAGAAAGACGTTGAAGACGTTCGTATATATAAGAAGGCACAGCGTTAGGTAATCGGTGGCTGATTGACCTTAGGGGCCTTTATAATTAGTGAGCCACCTACATATGGAACGTAATACCCAAAGGTTGAACACACAACTTTAGAAATGGCTTGGTACTTGAAAGGCAAAAAAGGTAATGGTAAAGTTAGAAAACGTATTAATGAGTGTAAATCGAAAAAAATCAAATGAGATTTTAGATGAATATACCTAAGAACTAAAATTAGCGTCTAAAGCGTCATAGTTCATAGAAGAATTTTAATAATTTGAGGTGAGATAGGTGTCAGAAGAAATTAATGATCAAATGCAGACACGTATAGAAAAATTACGTGCCTTGCAGGATGCAGGAATTAATGTATTTGGCGATAAGTTTGAACGTACACATTTATCTGATGAACTAAAAGGGTCTTATGATCAGTACACAAAAGAAGAGTTAGAGGAAAAAGAATATCCTGTAACGATTGCTGGCCGTATTATGACAAAGCGAGGTAAAGGTAAAGCAGGATTTGCCCATATTCAAGATTTAGAAGGTCAAATTCAAATATATGTACGTAAAGACCGGATTGGCGAGGAAGCCTATGAAGTGTTCAAACAAGCTGACTTAGGGGATATTGTCGGGGTCAAAGGTGTTATGTTTAAAACAAAAGTAGGAGAACTTTCGGTTAAAGCGGATGAATTTGTGTTCTTAACTAAGTCACTTCGTCCATTACCGGAAAAATTCCATGGTCTAAAAGACGTTGAACAACGTTATCGTCAACGTTACCTAGACCTTATTACGAACTTAGAAAGTCGCGAGACATTTATTCTACGTAGTAAAATTATTCAGTCCATGCGTCGCTATCTTGACAACAAAGGCTTCTTAGAAGTTGAAACACCAATGATGCATGCGATTCCAGGTGGTGCATCAGCACGTCCATTTGTAACTCACCATAATGCGTTAGATATTCCATTATATATGCGTATTGCGATTGAGCTACACTTAAAGCGTTTAATCGTCGGTGGTTTAGAGAAAGTTTATGAAATCGGACGAGTATTCCGTAATGAAGGGGTATCGACTCGACATAACCCAGAGTTTACGATGATTGAGTTGTACGAAGCTTATGCTGATTACCATGACATCATGGACCTTACTGAAAATCTAGTCGCTCATATCGCAGAAGAAGTCTTAGGCACCACTAAAGTGCATTATGGAGATGTTGAAGTCGACTTAACTCCTCAATGGAAGAGATGGCATATGGTTGATGCTATTAAAGAAGTGACAGGTGTAGACTTCTGGGCGGAAATGACAGATGAAGAAGCACATGCCTTAGCTAAAGAGCATGGAGTAGAAGTAGACGAAAACATGACATATGGCCATATTGTTAATGAATTCTTTGAACAAAAAGTAGAAGATACGTTAGTACAACCTACATTTATATATGGTCATCCTGTAGCTATTTCTCCATTAGCTAAGAAAAACGAAGAAGATCCACGCTTTACAGATCGCTTTGAGTTATTTATCGTTGGACGTGAACATGCAAATGCATTCTCGGAATTAAATGATCCTATTGATCAACGTCAACGTTTTGAAGCACAAGTAAAAGAGCGTGAAGAAGGAAACGATGAAGCTCACTTAATGGATGAAGATTTCCTTGAAGCATTAGAGTATGGTTTGCCTCCAACTGGTGGGTTAGGAATTGGAATTGATCGTCTAGTCATGCTATTAACTAACTCCGCATCTATTCGTGATGTTCTATTATTCCCTCAAATGAGAAATCGTTCATAATGAATGTATAGAGATTGCTGCTTGTTGCAACCTAAGAATAGGGTTGTGGCAAGCAGTTTTTTATTGAGTTAATTGAGACAATAATAGGGAAGTAACAGGACGTAATCTGTTTAATTCCCTGTCATGATGGTCTTTTTCTAGGTTTAACGAGATGCGATAACTTTCAGAATAAACTTACTTTGAAAAAATACACAAAAAACTATTGTCATAGACTCAAAACCATGATAAATTATTAATCGTCGCGTTAAGGCAACGCGTCACACAAAACAATTTATAAAAACGGAGTAAAAAACTTATAAAAAGTTATTGACTTCCTGTTGAAAAGTTGTTATATTAATAAAGTCGCATTTTTGAGGCGACAGACATTTGAACCTTGAAAACTAAACAAAATAGCCTGTAGTCAATTTCTTATTTCTTTCTGGATTGGCGGAAGGAAATGAACGACATTAGCCAATCAAACTACTTTTATGGAGAGTTTGATCCTGGCTCAGGACGAACGCTGGCGGCGTGCCTAATACATGCAAGTCGAGCGCGGGAAGCAAACTGAATCCTTCGGGAGGACGTTTGTGGAACGAGCGGCGGACGGGTGAGTAACACGTGGGCAACCTGCCTGTAAGACTGGGATAACTCCGGGAAACCGGGGCTAATACCGG
>NZ_FOES01000054.1 GCF_900110685.1 Piscibacillus halophilus | reverse complement strand
TGAATCAGTTAATAAATGGAGGAGGTATGAGTTTGTCCCAGAAAAAAGATCAGGATAATTTGTTCGGAGACATCGATGAATGGTTAGAAGATGATCCTTTCGGATTGGATGAAGAAATCAAAATAGTTATATTTAAATGTCTTGACTGTAATGGAACTGATGAAGTACCTGATTATATCATCGGAGAGTTTAGTGTGGATAAAAATAATGATGAAGAGGTTGAGCTTCATTGCCCTCACTGTAATGGCACTATGATTAGAGCGAAGAATGTCCCAAGTGATTAGCACTCACTTGGGACGTAGTAAGTCGCGTTAGCGATTTTGTTCTATCTTCTAACACCTTCTTAAAAACTCTCAAAAAATGTTAATATATTTTAAACCCAGTTAAGTTGCAAGCGGTTTTATTTTAAGATATATTCATAATGGATGAATGTGTTGGAGGGAGTCATATTATGTCTAATAGATATGCCGTCATATTAGCGGCAGGTAAAGGGACAAGAATGAAATCAAAATTATATAAAGTATTACATCCCGTCTGTGGGAAGCCGATGGTTGAGCATATTGTGGATCAATTATCTAACCTTGATATAGATGAAATCATCACTATTATCGGTCATGGCTCAGAAATGGTTAAGGAAAAATTAGGCGACCGAACTAAATATGCATTACAAGAAGAACAGTTAGGTACTGGCCATGCCGTTCAAATGGCTGAACCTCACCTAAAAGATAAACATGGTACAACGGTTGTCATAACAGGAGATACGCCTTTATTAACAAGAGAGACCATAAATGAGTTAATGGAATACCACGAAAAGGAGCAAGCTCAAGTAACCGTATTAACATCTAAATTTGATGACCCAACTGGTTATGGACGAGTGATTCGTAATGAACATAACGAAGTTGAAAAAATCGTCGAACATAAAGATGCTTCGGAAGAAGAAAAGCTTGTGAATGAAATTAATACGGGTGTCTATTGCTTCGATAATGAATTACTATTTGACGCACTTAAAAATGTATCCAATGATAATGCGCAAGGAGAGTATTACTTACCGGACGTTCTATTCATAGCCAAAGAACGCGGTTTGAAGGTCGTAGCGCATACAACAACTAATCCAGAAGAAACGATTGGTATTAACGATCGAGTGAATCTAGCAAAAGCTGAAAAAATTATGAAACGCCGCATTAATGAACAACACATGCGTAATGGTGTCTCAATCATTGACGATGAGAACACTTATATTGGTCCGGATGTTCAAATTGAATCAGATGTAGTCATCGAGCCTGGATGTAAAATCACAGGACAAACGATTATTAAAGCTGATTCAATCATTGGTCCAAACAGTGAGGTTAAGGACAGTGAAATTGGTGAAAATACAGTTGTTAAGCATAGCGTTGTAACGGAAAGTAAAGTTGGCAATAACGTAAACATTGGACCGTTTGCACATATTCGACCTGCGAGTGACATCGGAGATGATGTAAAGGTCGGAAACTTTGTTGAAGTTAAAAAGTCGACGATTGATACGAACAGTAAGGTATCCCATCTATCCTATATTGGGGATGCTGAAGTAGGAAAAGATGCGAATATAGGATGTGGAACCATCACAGTAAATTATGATGGTAAAAACAAACACAAAACGATTATTGAAGATGGAGCTTTTATTGGTTGTAACTCTAATTTAGTTGCACCTGTCATCGTTAAAAAAGGTGCCTATGTTGCTGCCGGTTCGACCATTACGAAAGATGTTCCGGAAAAAGCATTGTCTATCGCAAGATCCCGTCAAGAAAACAAAGAAGGTTATGTGGAACGTTTGAATAAACGTCAATAATATATCTTTTTGGAGGTTCTCTAAATTATGTCAAACCATTACAATGACCCTTACTTAAAAGTCTTTAGTCTTAATTCAAATCCAGAACTCGCACAAGAAATTGCCGAACATGTTGGGGTTGAATTAGGAAAAAGCTCAGTCAAACGATTTAGTGATGGAGAAGTTCAGATTAATATTGAAGAAAGTATTCGCGGTTGTGATGTATTCGTAGTCCAATCGACATCCGCTCCTGTTAATGAGCATTTAATGGAGCTACTCATTATGGTAGATGCGTTAAAGCGTGCATCTGCTAGAACGATTAATATTGTGATGCCTTACTACGGTTATGCTCGACAAGATCGTAAGGCACGTTCCAGAGAACCGATTACGTCTAAATTGGTAGCCGATTTATTAGAAACAGCGGGAGCTGACCGTGTGATCACTCTTGATTTACACGCTGCACAAATCCAAGGCTTTTTCAATATTCCTATTGACCACTTAGTTGGTGTTAAAATTCTAAGTCAGCACTTTTTAGAGAAGAATTTAGATGATGTCGTGGTTGTTTCACCTGATCACGGTGGCGTAACAAGGGCTAGAATGTTAGCTGACCGTCTAAAAGCGCCAATTGCTATTATTGATAAGCGCCGTCCACGTCCAAATGTGGCAGAGGTTATGAATATTGTCGGTAATGTGGAAGGCAAGACAGCGATTTTAATTGATGATATTATCGATACGGCAGGAACGATTACATTAGCGGCTAACGCCATGATGGAAAACGGAGCCAAAGAAGTTTACGCTTGTTGTACACATCCCGTGTTATCTGGTCCTGCTATTGAACGAATCGACAATTCTAAGATTAAAGAATTAGCTGTAACAAATAGTATTCCATTAACGGAAGAGAAACAGTCGCCAAAAATCACCCAACTATCCGTAGGTAAACTAATCGCAGAATCCATCAAGCGTGTTCACGAACACCGTTCTATTAGTTCACTCTTCGACTAAGATTTTACTTCTACGTTTAAAAAGGTATAATAAAGGGAAGGGGAAATAATAGATTAAAAATACGGAGGTTGAATAAACATGGCAGCAACAATTCAAGCGAAAGATCGTTCAGATCTACGTCGTTCTCAAACAAGAAGATTAAGAAAAGATGGTTATATCCCAGCAGTCGTTTACGGTAAAGGGAAAGAACCTGTGACTGTAGCTGTTGAGGGCGTAGAATTAATTAAAAACGTTCGCGACGAAGGTCGTAACGCTGTTTTCTCATTAGATATTGAAGGAAAAAATCAATTAAATGTTATGCTTTATGATTATCAATCAGACCAAATTAAAGACGAATTAATTCACGCTGATTTTTATCAAGTGGACATGTCTACAGAAGTAGATGTTGAAGTTGATATTAATTTTGAAGGTGAAGCGCAAGGTGTAAAAGATGGTGGTGTTAAACAGCAAACTCTACACACGATTCACGTGCGTTCTACACCAAACAATATTCCTGATGAAATCAAAATTGATATTTCAGAGCTAACAATTGGAGATAGTATCACGGTCGGTGACTTAACTTCAGGTAATGGATATGAATTCTTAGATGAACCTGATACAACAGTTATTACGATTTTACCACCACAATCAGCTGATGTACCTGAAGAAGGTGAAGAAGGCGGCGATGAAGAAGCTGAGCCTGAGGTCATTAACGAAAAATCAGAAGATGAAGAGTAATACATCATCTTAATGTTTAAAGGTTTTAAAGATCGAAGTCACATACCTCTCGACTTCGATCTTTATTTATATTAACCATTGGTAGGCTAATCACTTATTACATAATTTTTTTTGAAATGATTTAAGTAGAGATTAATATAATTAGGTAAAATAAGCTTAAGAAAAATCAAAATGCGTCCGCCCGAAGCATTTACCGAGTGGGAAAAAATCATACTAAAGTAAAAAGGAGTCGCATAAAATGAAGTGTATAGTTGGCTTAGGTAATCCAGGATTTAAGTATCGGAAAACACGTCATAATATTGGCTTTATGGTTCTGGATTATATTGCAAAAGAAAACGGTTGGAAACTAAATAAAAGTGGTTTTGAATCCCATTACGCAGAAGAGCATTGGAATGGAGAAAAAGTTATGTTATTAAAGCCACAGACTTATATGAATTTATCAGGAAATGCGGTAAAAAAAGTGGCTGACTATTATAATCTTGAGCCAGAAGATTTTGTAGTCATTTACGATGATTTAGATTTACCTACCGGTCGAATTCGATTACGTCAAAAAGGCGGTCATGGAGGTCATAATGGAATTCGTAGTATTATTGACCAACTCGGAACTAAAGAGTTTAACCGCATTCGTTTTGGCATTGGCAGACCTGAAACAGACCTACCAGTCGTAGATTATGTGTTAGGTAAATTTGCGAAATCTGACCGAGCTGTTGTGGATGAAGCGATTGAAAAATCTGCACATGCTTGTGAGGATTGGATGAGTCAATCTTTTTTAGAAGTGATGAATACGTATAATAGCAAGTAGCCTGCATAAATCTCCTTGTTTTTGGCAAACCTAAGTAATAGTTTGCTAAAGGAGGTTTTTCCGTGGCAGTAACGATGAAGTGTAGGCATTGTCAGCAGACAATGGGCACGATTGATGATGAAGAACGTGTATATGAACTGATTGGCCAGCAGCCTCTCGCTCTAGATATTGTTCAACTAAACGATGATGGTGAAGTCTTTGTCCAACTAGTTTGTGAGCATTGTGAAGAAATATTAACCCAAAACCCAAACCTATTTGAAAATGATACATTTATTCATTAAGTGATCAATTGATGCTTTGGTAACCACCAAAGCGTTTTTCTGCTTGTTAACACTTTATAAATGCTTTACTTTTATCAAAGTGACCTGAGATTGTGCAAGGGGGAGTAATTGTTGCAGAACATAAAGACATACTTTACATTACAAGATGACATCGTGAATTTATTAGAAGGTCTTCAGAGTGGGATGAGTGAGCAGTTAGTGGCAGGACTGACAACATCAACCAGACAACTGTTAGCCACAATCCTTCAAGAAGAAACCGGACGCCCATTATTGTACGTTACACATAACCTAACACAAGCTCAAAAGGCTTATGATGAGCTTGCGTCGATTTCTAAGAACCCGGATTCGGTATTGTTATATCCAGTTAATGAGTTGCTAGCAGCCGAAACTGAAACAGCCTCCCCTGAGTTGAAAGCTCAACGCTTAGAAGTTTGGGAAAAATGGCAAACCAACCAACAAGGTATTTTAGTGGTACCTGTTGCCGCATTAAAGAGGGTATTACCACCAGCAGATGTCAGTGAACAAGCGTCTGTTGAAATTAAAGCTGGTCAAGAGTATCCGTTTGAAGAAACGATGGAACAGCTTGTAAACCTAGGTTATAAGGTAACGGATATGGTCACAGCACCAGGCGAAATTAGTCGGCGTGGCGGGATAATCGATCTTTATCCTTTAACTGAACCTAATCCGATTCGAATCGATTGGTTCGATGATGAAGTAGAGTCGATCCGTTATTTTAATCCAGATGATCAGCGTTCTGAAAAGGAGATTCAAACGGTTCACATTGGCCCTGTTCATGAGTTTTTACTTACCCATGAACAAATGACAAAAGCTGCCGAAAAGTTAAAGGGGCTTTTGGCAAAGTCGCTAAAAAAGCTTAAAGAACAAGAACAACAAGAAAAGCTACAAGAGACAATCGGTTATGATATCGAGCGTCTCGAACAAGGTGAACCATTTCCGGGTCTAGTAAAATATCTATCCTTACTCTATGACGAGGTCCATAGTTTAATAGATTACTTAAGCGATGACACGATGATTGTCTTTGATGAAATGAGTCGTGTGATTGAAACAGCTGAGCAGCTAGATCAAGAAGAGGCTAATTGGTATACCGATATGCTTGAGACCCAGTCATTAGTGAACGGATTGACGTTGACATTTGACTGGGCTACTGTCATGCAAAAAATGACTCACCCTAAGGTATACTTCTCATTATTTTTACGCCATATTCCAAATACAAAGCCTGAAAATATTATCAATATTTCAAGTCGTCAAATGCAGACTTTCCATGGTCAAATGCCGATGCTAAAAAGCGAAATTGATCGTTGGAGCAATGCGAAGTACTCAGTCGTGATTGTGGCCCAAGACGAAGACAGAATGGATCGAATCGTCAATGTACTTGAAGATTATAAAATGACGGCTTATAAAGTTGACCCTGATACAGAGCTTCCAGTAAATGAACCGATCATCATTGAAGGTAATTTAAGTCACGGTTTTGAAATGCCTGCGTTTAAGCTAGCAGTTTTAACAGAAGAAGAAT
This sequence comes from Piscibacillus halophilus, assembly GCF_900110685.1. GTDB lineage: Bacteria > Bacillota > Bacilli > Bacillales > Alkalibacillaceae > Piscibacillus > Piscibacillus halophilus. Next base: position 8,298 of record NZ_FOES01000054.1, on the reverse strand, counting down.
TGTTTAAGAAGCAGAAGCCTAAAAAGCGTAAGCGTCATAAGATTTCAAATGCAGAGCGCGTCAAGAGCTATCAAGAGTTAAAGGTTGGCGATTACGTTGTTCATATTAATCACGGTATTGGTAAGTATTTAGGAATTGAAACTTTAGAAGTTAATGATCTACATAAAGATTATATGGTCATTAATTACTCTGGAAATGATAAATTATATGTTCCAGTAGACCAGATTGACCAAGTTCAAAAATATGTAGGATCAGAAGGGAAGGCCCCTAAACTTTATCGTTTAGGTGGAAGTGAATGGAAAAAAGTTAAATCGCGTGTTCAATCTTCAGTTGAAGATATTGCTGATGACTTAATTCAGTTGTACGCGGAGAGAGAAGCTTCTAAAGGACACGCGTTTGCACCTGATACAGAAATACAGCGCGATTTTGAAGCGGCTTTTCCGTATGAGGAGACGGAAGATCAAATTCGTTGTATCGAAGAGATTAAAAAAGATATGGAACGCGAACGCCCGATGGATCGCTTATTGTGTGGGGATGTTGGTTATGGCAAGACAGAGGTGGCGATTCGTGCAGCCTTTAAAGCGGTTATGGATAACAAACAAGTCGCGGTATTAGTGCCAACAACGATTTTAGCTCAACAGCATTTTGAGACTTTCCAGGAGCGCTTTCAAGAGTTTGGCGTGAATATTGGATTGTTAAGTCGTTTCCGTACGCCAAAGCAACAAAAGGAGACTTTAGATAAACTCAAAAAAGGTTTAATTGATGTTGTGATTGGAACGCATCGCGTCTTGTCTAAAGATGTTGTGTTCAAGGATCTCGGGTTATTAATTGTAGATGAAGAGCAGCGATTTGGTGTTAAGCATAAAGAAAAAATCAAACAGCTTAAAGCGAATGTCGATGTGTTAACCTTAACGGCAACGCCAATTCCGAGGACACTTCATATGTCGATGGTAGGTGTACGTGATTTATCAGTTATTGAAACACCGCCTGAAAATCGCTTCCCAATTCAAACATACGTTTTAGAGTATAATCCTGCGTTTATACGGGAGGCGATTGAACGGGAGCTGGCAAGAGGCGGCCAAGTGTTCTTCTTGTATAATCGTGTTGATCTAATTGAAAAAGTGGCGGCTGAAATTGATATGTTAGTTGAAGATGCCCGGGTCAACTACGCTCATGGTCAAATGAATGAAGGTCAGTTGGAAGGGATTATTTTTGACTTTCTAGAAGGGAATTTTGACGTACTAGTCAGTACAACCATTATTGAAACAGGTGTCGATATTCCAAACGTTAATACGTTAATTGTGTATGATGCGGATAAAATGGGATTAAGTCAATTGTATCAGTTAAGAGGACGTGTTGGACGTTCAAGCCGTTTAGCCTATGCTTATTTTACGTATCAACAAAACAAAGTGTTATCTGAAGTAGCTGAAAAACGCCTAGAAGCTATTAAAGAATTTACGGAACTTGGTTCAGGGTTTAAGATTGCCATGCGGGACCTATCAATTCGAGGAGCCGGTAATCTTCTAGGAACCGAACAACATGGTTTTATTGATTCAGTTGGGTTTGATCTATATTCTCAAATGTTAAACGACGCTATTAAAGCGAAAAAAGAAGGTAAGACTTACGAAGAGACTAAACCATTTGAAGTGGAAATGTCACTAGATTTAGATGCTTATATTCCATCTGAATACATTACAGATGAAGCACAAAAAATTGAAATGTATAAACAGATTCAAGCTGTTGAAGAGATCCAGGACATTTATAATCTGAAAGATGAATTATTAGACCGATTTGGTGAATATCCTCAAGAAGTGGAAGATTTATTACAAGTCTCACGCATTCGCCTATTAGCGAAAAAAGAACGAATTAAGACGATCGATGAACGCAAAAATAAAATTGAGATGATTATGGAAGAAGAAGAGAGCTTAAAAGTGGATGGTGCTCAATTGTTTACATTAGCTAATGAGTTCGGACGAATGGTTCAACTCGGTACTGAAGGTCAAAAGCTTAAAATTGTTTTTCAATTCCAGCGACAGAACCGAATGGAAAGATATAGTGTTCTTGAAGAATTTTTATCAAAATTGTCCGAGACAAAAAAATTACCAATAAATGAATAGTTTGTGCTTCTTGTCTCATACTAAAAAATACTAGCAGGTGTCGAGCGGGTCGCAATCGTCACCAATGCAAGTACATCAAAGAAAGCGGGGATTTCAAGAAATGAAAGCAACAGGAATTGTACGCCGTATCGATGATCTCGGCAGAGTTGTTGTCCCTAAAGAGATAAGAAGAACATTACGTATTCGTGAAGGGGATCCATTAGAAATATTCGTTGATCGTGAAGGTGAAGTTATTCTAAAAAAATATTCACCTATTAATGAACTCAGTGAATTTGCACAGGAGTATGCACATGCATTATTTGATTCTCTCGGGCAAAAAATATTAGTAACAGATCGAGATGAGATTATTGCTATTGCAGGAGCATCTAAGAAAGAGTATTTAAACAAAAACATAGGTAAAGAAATTGAATCATCAATGGATAAGCGTGAAGGAAAAGTTGAAAAAAATGAATCAACAGTTGAAATTGTTGAAGGTAAAGAGGAAACGGTCTCATCTTATCTTATTCAACCTATCGTATCTAACGGTGATCCTGTCGGTAGTGTGATTATGTTAATGGACAAAGGTTCATTAACCGATGTCGAAGTGAAAGTGTGTCAAGCAGCTGCTAACTTTTTGGCGAGACAAATGGAATAACATCAAGCTGAAGTTGAACAGTAAGGGAAATGGGTCTTTCCTTACTGTTCTTTTACTATGTGCTATAATATAGTGAAAAATTAGTTTGAACGGAGTTTAATATGAGTCAACAGGCATTATGGGTGAGAGGAGCTTTATTGTTAACTGTAGCAGGGTTTATTAGTAAAGTTTTGGGCATGATTTACCGAGTGCCGCTACAAAATATTGCTGGCGATGAGGGTTTGTACATTTATCAGCAAATATATCCAATACTATCGATTGCGATAATGTTATCTGTTTATAGTATTCCGGGTGCTTTATCACATACGATTATTCGTCAACAGCACAGTCATGAAGCGGTTCGCTTACCACAAGTGCGGGCTGTTTTTTATTGGTTATGGGGATTAGGGTTTCTGGTTTTTGTTATGCTATGGCTCGCCTCTGGATCTTTAGCACACATAATGGGAGATCCGAATTTACAAACTTCAATCAAAATAGCAGGAGCCATGTTTTTAATCATTCCTTTAACCTCATTATTAAGAGGATATTTTCAAAGTACAGGTTTAACTGAATACATAGCACTCTCCCAAGTTGTAGAGCAGTTTTGTCGTGTCATTGGTATTATTGTTGTGACGGTTCTAACCGTTTATTATTTGCCAACATCTTTATATCAATTAGGTGTCTATGCCGCTTGGGCAACGATTATAGGGACCGCTGCCGCAAGTCTTTTATTAATGATTTTATATAGAAAAAAAGCTTCTTCTATTAACGCGAAACTTAATCAACCACTTCAAAAAGGGTTTATTCGAGCGTTGTTTGTGGGAATAGCCGTCTATAGTATCAATTATTTATTGTATTTAGTCCTTCAAGTCGTGGATGTCATTTCGATGGTTGATTTATTAAGGGAATTTGGTTACTCGTTTAATGAGGCTAAAATTGCTAAAGGTATTTTCGATCGAAGCCATTCGTTGATTCAGTTAGGATTAGTTTTAGGGTCATCGTTGGCACTGGCGCTCATTCCGACGATTAACAAAAATCGTTCGCAGCAAATAATAGCTTTTAAATGGACCTTTTTATTATCATTATCCGCATCCGTGGGTTTGGCCGTTATTGTGCCACAGTTAAACCCATTATTGTTTAAAACAAATGAAGAGGCATTAGCCATTCAGTTAATGATGGGGTTAGTGTTTTTGTTATCGATGACGGTTGTCATTTCTGTGTTTTTACAGGAGTATGGTTATCGTATTGAACAACTCAAATGGGTTGTATTAATGGTGGTTTTAAAGTGGGGTTTGAATGTCTTGTTGATTCCAGTTTTAGGGGCGATTGGATCAAGCTTAGCTTATTTAATTTCAGCAACCGTGTTATTAGTGATGTTAATCGTAAAATGGAAAGCGATTGCTCAAGTCACATTACCGTTAAAATTTAGTTTAAAGGTCATGCTATTAGTGGTGAGTATGGGGGCCATCGTACAAATTCTACCTATGATTTATCAACCATCTTTAGAGCATAGAGGGTTACTTATTCCATACGTCCTTATACAGTGTCTAATAGGTTTCATAGTTATAATAGCTGGAACATATATGGCAAAGCTATTCACTAAACAAGAGTGGATGACTGTCATCGGTCATCGTTTAGAAAGGAGATTTTAAATGGGACAGATCACCGTCGTTGGTTTAGGAGCTGGTACGCTTGACCAAATCCCACTTGGAGTTTATCGAAAGTTAACTAACCATTCAGGGATCATTTATACAAGAACAAAAGAACATCCGGTGATTCAATCATTAGAGAATGAAGGGGTTCAATTTGAGTCCATGGACGATATTTATGAATCACATGACGACTTTGAGTCCGTTTATAAAAACATTTCAGAAGTGTTGATTAACAAGAGTCAAAATGAAGACATTATATATACCGTTCCAGGCCATCCAATCGTAGCTGAACGTACTGTTCAGTTATTATTGAATCAAAATCGTTGTGATGTTGAGATTTTAGGTGGACAAAGCTTCATTGATGCTTTATTTACCTCGGTTAAAGTGGACCCTATTGAAGGATTTCAATTATTAGATGGAACGAGTCTTAAAAGAGAACAAATCCAGTATCGACAGCATGTGGTGATTGGCCAAGTGTACGATGCGATGGTTGCGTCGGATGTGAAGTTAACACTAATGGAAGACTTGCCGCATGATTACCCTGTTACCATCGTAACCGCGGCAGGAGACCCTCAATACGAGCGAGTAGAAACAGTCCCATTGTATCAATTAGATAGAGGGTTCGAGTTTTCTAATTTAACAACTTTATATATGAAACCAGTTGAAGAGGAGCATTTACACCATCAATTCCAATCGTTACGAGATGTCGTTGCGATATTAAGAGGGCCAGGTGGATGCCCTTGGGATCAAAAGCAAACACACGAGTCACTACGGCGCTTTTTGATTGAAGAAGCGTATGAAGTGATTGATGCGATTGAAGAAGAGGACGATGATCACATCGCAGAAGAATTAGGAGATGTGTTGCTTCAAGTGATGTTACATAGTCAAATAGCAGAAGAAAAGGGCTATTTCACTGTGGATGATGTCATTCGCTCAGTGACTGATAAAATGATTGAACGTCACCCTCATGTGTTCGGTGATGTGGATGTGGAATCAGCTGATGAGGTGAAAGCTAATTGGGAAAAAATTAAGCAAAAAGACGGCCTCAATCAGTTTTAGAAGGTTTGAATGAAGCGTTACCTAGATTATTATATGCTTTAGAAATCCAGAAAAAAGTTTCGAAAGTTGGGTTTGACTGGAATGATCCAGCTCCTATGTTTCATAAAGTTAAAGAAGAAATAAAGGAGTTCGGGGAGGCACTGTCGAATCAGTCCAATAACGATGCAGAACTAGAGTTTGGAGATTTAATTTTTTCACTAGTGAATGTTGCTAGATATTATAAAATTGATCCAGAACTAGCCTTACATCGCACATGTGATAAATTTATTAGACGTTTTCAACAAGTAGAGGCGATGTTAATAGAAGACCAAGTTTCGATAGAAAAAGCGTCATTAGAATTAATGGATCAATACTGGGAAAAAGCTAAACAAACATAGTTATACAGCGCACAAGGAGTGTCAAAATGAGAGTAGATAAGTTTCTCAAATTATCAAGGTTAATAAAAAGAAGAACAGTTGCTAAAGAAGTCGCGAGCCAAGGACGAATTGAATTAAATGGACGACCAGCAAAAGCTTCTTCGGAATTAACGGTAGGTGATGAGATTAAAATACGTTTTGGACACACGATTTTAACGATTCGTGTGGAAAGGTTGAGTGAGCAGGTAAGAAAAGATGAGGCCAACACATTATATTCTGTCATAAATGAAGAAAAAGTAGAACAACAACAGGCGGATTAGAAAAAAGTGTGGTAATCTTGTCCTTCCTATCATAGGTATATGATAGGAGGGATTGGACATGCAATATGAACAAAGTCTATATAAGAATGAGCGTGAGAGAGAGCAAAATCAAGAGTTAAAGTTAGTGAATCGACGTCGATTAGAACTTACTGGCGTGAAAGATGTAGACAGCTTTGATACTGAAGAGTTCTTGCTTCAAACGAATTTAGGATATTTAGTTGTCCGAGGAGAAAATCTTCACATGAAAAATCTAAATGTGGAGGAAGGGCTCTTAACCATCCAAGGGAAAATAGAAGCTTTTAATTACATCGATGATCACCAAGGAACGAAAAGTAAAGGGTTCTTTAATAAGTTATTTAAATGAACCTAGACATACAGTTTTTAACCATGTTGACGATGGTAGGTGGAGGGGTGGTTATGGCAGCTTTATTCGATACTTATAAGCTGCTATTACGCCCTCACACTTACTGGAATCGTGTGATCGTCGATACTTTATTTCTCCTCACACAGGGCTGCCTCATATTCTATTTGCTCTTTTTAGCAAATGGTGGGATGATTCGATTTTATTTATTCCTGGCTGTTTTATTAGGGATTTCAACCTATTTTGCATTATTTCAGCCAATTTATCTTCCTATCTTAAATGGTTTTATTCGTTTAACGGTCAATATATATCAACTAATCAGCCGTATTGTCCGTGCTCTTATCATAAAGCCAATTATTTGGGTTATTCGCCTTGTTGTAACACTTCTAGTTGGTCTGTTAGCTTTAATTTGGAGATTGGTCGTTATTATATATAAAATCATCGCCTTCTTTATTCAACCTTTTATTCCGAAATTTGTTCAAAATTACCTGCTGAATTTACTGGCAAAATGTAGTAGAATAATAAATAAGTTAAAATTGGACATGTTTAACCTTTGGAAAAATAGGGGGCGAAAGAATGACGAGGCGGACTCGTAATCGACGTAAAGTAACGAAAATTAAATCCGATTACGTTCAAGAACACGAAGAACACCAGAAATTTCGATCGAAACAAAAACAGTATTTGTTTCGCCGATTAATAGCTTTTGGTGTGCTGTTTGTCTTAGTGATGGGCACCATCTTTGTGACTCACTACAACCAACGAGCCTTAATGGATGAGAAGCAAAATGAATATGAAGATAAAGTCGCCACCTTAGAAGAGTACAAAGAAGAAAATAAACAACTTGAACGTGAAATTGAGCTGTTAAGTGACATTGATTATTTATTAAAGATTGCCAGAAAAGATTACTTCTTTTCAGAGGATGGGGAAATCATCTTTAAATTACCAGATGAAGACCCTTCTTATTGACACTTATTTCTCTGCTTATATATAATATATAAGAATATATCTTTTAATTTTTTAAGGAGGAGCATTTCTTTTATGTCAGTTGAAGTAGGCAGCAAGTTGCGTGGTAAGGTTACCCGCATCACAAACTTTGGAGCATTTGTAGAACTACCAGATGGCTCTACAGGGTTAGTTCACATCAGTGAGGTGGCCAACAAATTCGTTAAAGATATTAACGAACACTTATCTGTCGGAGACGAAGTAGATGTCAAAGTGTTAAACGTTGAAGATGACGGGAAAATTGGCCTTTCAATTAAGAAAGCCAATGAGAAGTATGAAAAGCAAGCTCAAAAGAAACGTAGTGAAAGCTTCGAGTCTAAGATGAATAAATTCTTAAAGGATAGCGAAGATAAGCTAGCGTCTCTTAAGAAGCATACGGAGTCCCGTCGTGGAGGTCGAGGTGCTAAGAGAGGATAACTTGCTGTCGAAAAAAATGTGTGTCATATAATGCTATTTTAAGGATATAAATAAGCTACCTATCTAGTGATAGGTAGCTTTCAGGCTGTTGAGAAAGTCTCGACAGCCTATATTTTTTGCCTAAACTTTAACAATTCACCGCGTTAATTTGTTATAATATAGTTAGATTAATAAAAGGCGGTGTTCCCATGTTTAATAGTAATAAAGAGCGTCAAATGGAAATAGAAATGGTTACAATTGATGAGCTTGTCCCTGATGATCATTTATTAAGAAAAATAGATCGATACATAGACTTTTCTTTCATTCCAGAAAAAGTTCGTTCATATTACTCTGAAGATAATGGTCGACCTTCGCTCGACCCACTCGTATTATTCAAGATGATGTTTGTAGGTTATTTCTAT
>NZ_FOES01000055.1 GCF_900110685.1 Piscibacillus halophilus | reverse complement strand
GATAAACTTAAAGAGATTAAAGAAGAATTATATCGTTATTACGACCTTGTGAAGGCATCGGGAGTTGTAGAATTTGAAAGGTCGATATCGACCTTTCAAAATTGGCAAAAGCAAATCATGAACAGCTTCGCATTTGATTTACATAATGGGTATGTTGAAGGGATTAATAATCAAACCAAAGTGATTAAGCGTAATGCCTTTGGCTTTAAACGGTTTGATCGTTTTAGATTAAAGGTGTTATTGCATCATCAATATAAGAATTTAAGGGTTCGTATCAATTAAATTAGGAGTGAGCGTATGCTCACCCCAACATTTGACTTAGAACCTAATAAAAATGTTTTTATATCATCAACATTAGATTTGTGGTATTTTCTATATGGATGATTGGATAAGCTATAGGTGTGAAGTTAGGAGGATTTTACATATGTCCCAAGAAGAGAAAGAACAGTTTCAAGCTAAAATCGAAAGATTAGATCAACGCGGTTCTGGTCAGGCAGTCGTATGGCGAGAAAATGAAAAAGGCAATCCTAAAAAGTTAAAATTAGTCGTTCCACAAACCATTCCAGGTGAAGAAGTGTTAGTGGACGCTTTATATCCAACTAAAAAGTGGAGTAAAACAGAATTAAAAGAAGTTATGGATGCAAGTCCTGAAAGAACGATTGCTCCATGTCCTCATTTTGATATATGTGGCGGATGTGTCTGGCAACATTGGGAGTACTCAGGACAGTTAAAACATAAAACAGAGTATGTAAAAAAAGCAATTGAAAGCCAAGGTTTTGAGCCAGAACTCGTCAAACCAACCATCGGAATGGATCGACCTTGGGATTATCGTAATAAAATGGAGTTCACATTCTCTCCTGAAGGTAACATGGGAATGCATGAACAAGGGAATTTCAAAAACGTTTTTGACCTTGAGACGTGTTTAATTGCCAGTGATGATATGGTTAATGCTTCATTAGAAGTTTCTGAGTGGGCTAAAGACCACGGTCTAAAAGGTTATGAAAAAGAAGAGCATACAGGATTATTAAGACATTTAATGGTTCGTCAATCCTTTACAACTGGTGAAATCATGTTAGCTTTAATTGCGACACAATCACCAAATGGAGAGCTTGAGGAAGCCGTCAATGACTTAATTAATCGGATTAGTAAATTCACTAAGGTCAAAAGCTTAATGTGGTTAGAAAACACATTATGGGCAGATCGTGTGGATGCAGAAGCCATTCATGTATTAGCAGGTCGAGACTTTATCTATGATGAAATCTATGGATATCGTTATCGTTTATGGTACGATACATTTTTCCAAACAAACCCTACACAAGCTAAAAAATTAATAGACTTGGCATTAGAAGTTGGACAACCTAAAGAACACGAAACGATGATTGATCTATTTTGTGGAGTTGGAACGTTTTCATTACCTTTTGCGAGTCGTGTGAAGAGGCTAGCTGGTGTTGAGATTGTTGAAAGTTCGATTGAATCGGCAAAACGAAATGCTGTGGAAAATGGTATTGATAATACGTACTTTATAGCACAAGATGCACGTCGAGGAATTGATCATGTACTTGAAGAATTTGGGCAGCCAGATATTTTATTATTAGATCCACCTCGTTCAGGTGCAGGTGGTAAAGTGATGCGTCGAATCGGGCGTTCTAAGCCAAAACGTATTGTGTATGTATCCTGTAATCCAAGTTCATTTGCAGAAGATGTAGCTGAGTTAAAACCATTTAATTATGAATTAAAATCCGTACAACCAGTTGATTTATTCCCACATACAGTGCATGTGGAGTTGGTTGCGGAGATTGTATTAACTAATGAAGAAGAATCGTAATCTTTTTTAATTGAATAGATTTTATTATATTAATAAAAGAGGTGGATGTAATTCCACCTCTTTTTTCATAAGTAACAAGAAAAACTTTATTTATTGTTGTCTTTTGAACTCGCTTCTTCAATTGGTAAGAATTCAAAAATCTCACCGGATTCTACAGAGTGGACAAGCCTCTCCAACCAATGACAATAGATTCTATACTCTTCAAGTTGTCGTAAATCTTGTTCAGCCCGTTGTTTCACTTCTTCTTCGGTATCATCATTATTAATAATCTGTTGTAGCATTTCCTCAGCATAATCTATAGCAGATAAATTTAACTTAGCTTCTCTTTCCCATTTATCTCCAAAGAAATGAGAAAAATATTGAAAGAAATTTTTCTCTGCTACAAATAGATCCTTGCGAGAGCCTTTTTTCCAGACTTTCTTTACAATATTGATTTCTTGTAACTTTCGAACAGCGGTACTCATGCTTGGCTTACTCATACCAAGGTCATCTTTCATATCATCAAGAGTTAATGGATCATGCTTGAAATACATGGTTGCATATAATCTTCCTATTGATGGTGTGACTCCGTATAAATCCATAGTTTCCGCGATAGCATCAATGACAGCTCCTTCAGCTTGCTCCAGTAATTCTTCTGCTTTCTGCTGTTTTTTTCCTTCCAATGTTAACCCTCTTTTCCTATCGAGTTTTGCAGATTTTTATAATTTAAATGATTAAATATAAATTAAACTACTTTAACTTTAACTATACCGCATCTTGAGTGAATGTCAAAATTTATATTATAGAAATTGGGTGTTGGTTTACAAAAAATATCCACTATGATAACATTAAAAATGTTAAATACGTTAAAAAATAATTTAATAAAATTAATGTAAGGAGGATAATAAATGAAAAATATGTTTATAAATGGGGAATGGACTGAGGCAAGCTCAGGAAAGACGAGGAATATCATTAACCCGTTTAACCAGGAAGTTATTGCAACAGTCGCTGAAGGGGATAAAGAGGATGCAAAACTTGCCATCTCAGCTGCACGAAAAGCTTTTGATCATGGGGAGTGGAGTCAAACACCTGCAACTGAAAGAGGGAAGAAAGTCCTTCACATCGCACAATTAATCGAAAGAGATAAAGAAGAACTAGCAGAACTAGAATCTCTTGATACTGGTAAAACCATCACAGAAAGCCGTGCAGATATGGATGATATCGCAGGGGTTTTTCGTTATTTTGCCGGTTTAGCTGATAAAGATGGTGGAGAAATGATCGAATCACCTATTCCGGATAGTCAAAGTAAAGTCGTTCGTGAACCAGTTGGAGTATGTGGTCAAATCACACCGTGGAACTATCCACTATTACAAGCAGCTTGGAAAATTGCTCCCGCACTAGCGACAGGAAATACAATTGTGATGAAACCAAGTGAAATTACACCACTAACAACTATAAAAGTAACAGAACTAATGGAGGAAGTCGGTTTTCCGAAGGGTGTTGTCAACCTTGTTCTTGGTGAAGGCACAACGGTAGGTAACGAACTAGCTGAAAGCCATGACGTTGATCTCATTTCTTTCACAGGTGGTATCGAGACAGGTAAGAAGATTATGCAAACAGCAAGCGGAAATGTGAAGAAGATTGCGCTTGAGCTTGGCGGGAAAAATCCGAACATCGTTTTTGCAGATGCGGATTTCGAAACAGCTGTCGACCAAGCATTAAACGCTATTTTCTTTCATGCTGGTCAAGTGTGCTCAGCAGGTGCAAGATTACTTGTTGAAGATTCCATTCATGATGAATTCGTGGAAGCGCTAGTTGAACGTACGAAACGCATTAAATTAGGTAACGGATTTGATGAAGAGACGCAATCAGGACCATTAATTTCAGCAGAACATCGCGCAAAAGTTGAAAAATACGTGGAAATCGGAAAAGAAGAAGGTGCGACTGTCTTAGTTGGCGGTTCTCGCCCTGAAGATCCCGAGCTACAAAATGGTTTCTTCTACTTGCCAACGATTATGACAGATTGTCGTTCTGATATGAGAATCGTGCAAGAAGAAGTATTCGGCCCAGTATTAACAGTTGAACGTTTTAAAGATGAAGATGAAGCCGTACACCTAGCGAATGACACAATTTATGGGCTTGCAGGTGCCGTATTTACTACAGACATTGATAAAGCTGAACGCGTGTCAGCTCAATTACGCATGGGGACAGTCTGGATCAACGACTTTCACCCGTATTTCGCTCAAGCACCTTGGGGTGGATATAAACAATCCGGCATTGGTCGTGAGTTAGGCAAAGCGGGATTAGAAGAATACACAGAAACAAAGCACATTTATCGCAATTTGAAACCAGAACCATTGAATTGGTTTAAATAAAAACATCAACTGTTCTAACAACATTCAAGGAGGTCTGAATATGACAGAAAAATTCGATTATGTCATCATTGGTGGCGGAAGTGCGGGCTCCGTACTCGGTAACCGTTTAAGTGAAGATAAAAATAATAAAGTGTTAATACTAGAAGCAGGACGTCGTGACTATGCATGGGATTTATTAATCCAAATGCCAGCAGCATTACCGTTCCCAGCTGGTAAAAGCTTATACGACTGGAAATATGAATCAGATCCTGAACCATATATGGATGGACGTCGCATTAAGCACGCTCGCGGGAAAGTACTTGGTGGTTCAAGTTCCATCAACGGTATGATTTATCAACGTGGTAACCCAATGGACTATGAACGTTGGGGAGCTGATGAAGGGATGGAAACATGGAACTTTGCACATGTACTTCCATATTTCAAACGTTTAGAAAACGCCCTAGCGGCTGATCCAGACGACCCCTACCGTGGCCATGATGGTCCAGTTAAATTAGAACGTGGTCCAGCTAAGAATCCTTTATTCCAAGCTTTTTTTGATGCAGCGGTTGAAGCAGGATACAATCGAACACCAGATGTGAACGGTTATCGCCAAGAGGGATTCGGTCCATTTGATAAACATGTTTACAAAGGTCGACGCTTTTCAGCTTCACGTGCTTATTTAGATCCAATTAAAAGTCGTCAAAACTTAACGATTCGTACACGTGCTTTTGTATCAGGCATTGAATTCGATGGCACAAAAGCGACTGGCGTGACATATCGTCGTAACGGTAAAAACCATACAGTGAGTGCAGGTGAAGTCGTTCTTGCTGGAGGTGCGATCAACACACCACAATTACTACAATTATCAGGTGTGGGTGATGCAGAGCACTTAGAATCACTAGGTATTAAACCGGTCGTCAATCTTCCAGGTGTTGGTGAAAACCTTCAAGATCACTTAGAAGCTTATATCCAGTACTCTTGTCCACAACCGGTATCACAGCAACCAAGCTTAAATAAATTACGTATGCCTTGGATTGGATTACAATGGCTACTTGGACGTAAAGGTCCAGCCGCAACAAACCACTTTGAAGGTGGAGGTTTCATCCGGTCGAATGAAGAAGTCGACTATCCTAACTTAATGTATCACTTCTTACCAGTTGCGGTACGTTATGATGGACAAAAAGCTGATACGAAGCACGGATTCCAAGTACACGTTGGTCCTATGTACTCTGATGCACGAGGATCATTAAAGATTCGTTCGAAAGATCCTAAAGAGCATCCAAGCATGGTGTATAACTATCTCTCAACTGAACAAGACAGACGTGAGTGGATTGAAGCCGTACGCCTTACAAGAAACATTATGGATCAACCAGCTATGAAACCATATAATTCAGGTGAAATTTCACCTGGACCATCTGTTCAAACAGATGAAGAGATCTTGGAATGGGTGAAACAAGATGCTGAGACAGCTCTTCATCCGTCTTGTACGGCTAAAATGGGACCAGAATCAGACCCTATGGCAGTAGTTGACCCAAAATCAATGAAAGTTCACGGACTAGACAATGTAAGAGTAGTGGATGCATCTGCTATGCCATATGTGACGAATGGTAACATTCACGCACCCGTCCTAATGCTAGCAGAAAAAGCAGCAGATTTAATTCTCGGAAAAGAACCCCTTAAGCCTGAGTATTTAGACTACTACCGTCATGGCGTAGATTTAGCAGAAGCTGGAGTTGTAAAAAGCTAAAGATTGCTAAAGCTAAATGTATTACCCCCTGTTAAAACATATTTGGTCGAATAAGTAGTTCAGTTTTGGAAAATAAACTCCTAAACTGGACTACTTTTTTGTTATATAGGTGAAAATACAATAAAGCTGGTTCTCGATTAGAGAAGCCAGCTTTATTAGCTATTGTTATTTAACATAAACGTTTCACTATCGTTATTCCACTCAATCGTTATTTCAATTTCCTCATCTTCTCTTGTAATAGAACATCCGGAACAAGAACCTAGAGATATATCAAGCAAACCATTCTTTAAAAGAGTATTGTTCCCTCCATTACTTCCAGTTACGCTGTCAATCCTATAATTGATGTTTTCTGGTGCTTCACCTTCACCAACATACTTTAGGAAAAGTCTCGTAGATTCACTGTCTTCTCCTTTTATGTCAACATGATATTCAACTTGCCAATGACCAGTTTCATTTTGAAAAGTAAGTTGATCAGTATCTGCAATACACGAAGGTAGTAGTAAAATTGATAAAAGCAAAATGATATTCCTCACATGGTCCCTCCTCAAAAAAATACAGATCTTCTATATTGTTCTAATTTAATGCCATAAATTCCTGCTTAAAAATTGATGGATATAAAATTAATGTAATACAAAAAAAGCTAGTCTCTTCAATGAGGGACTAGCTCTGTTAATTCTTATAATATATCTTTTAATTTACCCACTCATCAATTAATTCCTGATTTTCTTCAACCCATTTTTCTGCACCTTCAATTGGTTCTTCTGCATTTTCAACATAGTTGATTAGCTCACCAATTTGTTCGTCATTCATCTTCCAGTTATTAAAGTATTCACTGACTTTAGGATAATCGTCTGCGAAATCTGTACGAGTCGCATGGTGAATTTTCTCAACGCCACCATAAACATTTTTCGGATCTTCTAAGAATTTAAGGTCATACTCAGAGAAAATCCAGTGCGGAGTCCAAAGTGGTGCTACGATTGGTTCTTCATTTTCGACTGCTTCTCCAATTTGAGTTAACATAGCAGGTTCAGAACTAGGAAGTAGCTCAAACTCAAGGTTATAATCTTTAATTAAATCTTCTGTAACTTCCATCGTACCCGCGCCAGGATCAAAACCGACAATTTCACCATTAAACATATCTTTATGTTCGTTTAAGTCTTCTACACTATTAACTTCTTCTAAATATTCTGGAACAACAAGTCCTACTTTTGCATTGTCAAACCAAGTAGTATCCGAGAAGTTAACTGTATCTTCATATTGCTCTAGATAATTAGCATCTTGAACGGGTAACCATACTTCTAAATTAGCATCTAAGTCGCCACTCTCTAAAGACTGCATCATAGTTCCCATGTCTAGTAAGCTTAACTCTACGTTATAACCTTTATCTTCTAAGATCACTTTCCACATATTAGTGACGGCAATATTTTCTGCCCAATTAATTTGTCCAATGGTGATTTCTTCTTCATTAACTTCTGTATTGGACTCCTCTTCTGATTGTTCACTGTTAGATTCCTCATTACCGTCACCACAAGCTGCCAGTACAGCAATCAATAACAGTGCTGAAATTACAATAAGTGCTTTTTTCCAATTATTCATTGTTAAAAAAACTCCCCTTTTATATTTTTATTAAAATACTTCAAAACATTAAATCTGTTTAGAAATATTTTAACGATAGCGATAAACAAAAGCTCATCTCAAAAAGAGATAAGCCATATTTCTATATAATAGGTAGGCTAAACTACCGTTCTATAGGATCCCAGATGACTTAAAACTAATAAAACTTGATGTTTTCATCATGACGCAAATAATCATTGAAGCCACTATTGATTATATTAGCTTTAACCCTTTCTTACAACACCAAGCGGTGGGATTCAAAATAAATAGGTAAAGACATTTGTTAAATAATTTTAAAACGTTCTTTATACTCTTTATGTTAACGTGTATAAAATATATGTCAAGGGGGAAGGGCGAATTAAAATGAGATCTATATTCAATTAAACGTGAAAATTATGTTAAAGTTAATTTAAGTGATCAAGCAGAAGGGTTGGTTAATTTGGAACGTGAGGGATATATTCCAATCTTTGGACCTGACCATCTTATTTATATAGTTGGACTTGTCCTTATAGGCTCTTTAATGATTTACTATCGCAGTACCTTGAAGAATAAACGAAGAATCATCACGATGATCATCCTTATCATTAGCATCTCTCAGCAAATCTTACTCTATGGATCATACGCTGTCCTCATGAATTTCGACCTATCAGAATCACTGCCATTACATATTAGTCGCGTTAACACCATTCTAGGTATTATTTATTTACTTACAAGAAATGAAAAGTTATTTGGAGTCTTATGCTTCTTCAGTTTGTATGCTTGGGCCAGCTTTATATACCCAAGTCGCGTCTATGGCATCACGCATCCATTAGGAATTAGTTTTTTTATTAATCATGTAATCACATTGTTATTGCCGTTTTATGCGATGATGGCTTATCGTGCCACCATAAACAAACTTGATAAATATCGTGCGAACTTATGGTTTGGGATTTATCTATTAATTGCCTTGATGGTAAACCCAATAGTTGATGGTAACTATTTTTACCTAAAACATAAACCCGTTCTCTCTCATTTATCAGATTGGCTTTATATACCAGGCGTGTTGGTGGTGACGTATATCTTATTTTATTTTGGAGAGAAGGTATACTTAAAGGTTCAGGAGAAAACGACCATGAGTAATTATAAATAAAGAGACTAGCCATTTAGCTAATCTCTTGGGAACAAAAAATGTGTTACAAAGATGTATATTACCACCCATAAACACTTTCACACGTAGCGGGTTGTGGTTCATAATAACAATGTTGTTTATATTGACCAGTAAACGGTTGACCGAACCATGTAGAAGGACATTCAGCATAAGGGTTAAAATACCAAAGGGCATATTGGGCAGGGTGTTGCCTCCAAAATTTTAATACTTTTTCGGCTAATTTTTTCTCTACACCTCTGGCTGGATTATAAAATAGATCTCCTTTTTGAACAGCTTCAAATGAATAATTGTTTCCTTGTACTTGGTAAATGACATCGTCTATGGATCTTAAGTCTTCGAAGTCTAAACAATCAGCTTTTAGACGATTCACAATGACATTGCCTACCATGAGCATCCCTAATTGCCCTTCACCTTCAGCTTCTGCCCTCATCATCCTTGCGATCAAATTAATATCATTTTGATTATAGGCTACTCTTGCCAACTTAAATCACCTCTAAAAAGTGTGTTTACCTATAAATATGAGAAATGATATTGTATGTTTGTTTTATAAGTATGGTGACTAAGTAGCCAAAGTGACGTTTATGAATAATTACTAATGATTTGATTTGAAGCTGAAAAACTAAACTTAATCTGATTTCTTTAATACTCTATACAATTCTAATAATCTTGGAGCCATCATTGTTAAATATGCTAGTACTTTGTTGGTACCAAGTAGTTGTCTCATTGATATCAAAAAGTTGGAAACATTCTCGTTATTGTAATAATTTATTGTTTCTAGATATGTTTTTTCAGTTTCATTGTCCCAAAACTAAGTATCATTAAACACTTTTAATTGTGCAGAAGGACTTTCTTTATACTCATTAATAAAAATTTGGTTATAATCTCTACTGCTATTAAACGGAGGGTCAAGATATATTAAATCTATACTATTGCTCTTAATAGAATTCTTAAGAACCTTCAAGTTATCTCCAAAAAATAGTTGGTTTGTCATACGTATACCACTCCTCTCGCTGTGGTACATGTTATGACTGTATCAACTTGTCCTAGTACAATTAATTGGGACGAACTTCAATCTTTATTGGAAACAATGATTTTAAGGTTATGTTAAAATTGTGTAAAATAGGAATATACATGTAACTAGGGGTGGTATTTTGTCTAATTATCAAGTAAATAACACCAATATTAATGCGTTAATCAGCTGGATTGAACAAGACATTGTGGCGATCCCTGAAATTCAACGTCCGTTTGTATGGAAGTCATCTAAAGTTAGGGATTTACTAGATTCGTTATATAATGATTATCCGGTAGGCTACATAATTACTTGGCAGAACCCTGATACACGATTAAAAGATGGTACTGTTTCGCATGGTAAGAAAATTTTAATTGATGGGCAACAGCGTGTAACTGCTATTATGGCAGCTATTTCAGGTAAAGAAGTTGTTGGAAATTTTAGATTGATTGAGTGCGTGGATTCACATTGAATTCACGTGTTTTATTTGTGCTAAAAATAATTTAAAAATTATGTTAATATTAGTGGAAGTCTAATGGATTTAACTATAGGTAGGTTCGTTAATTTAGGAGGTGCTTTATGAACCGAGTTATACTAAGGGATATTCAAGAAGGAGATCTACCAATTTTCTTTGAACACCAACAAGATCCTATCTCCAATTACATGGCTGCTTTTACTTCTAAAAACCCATCAGATTGGAGTCAGTTTTGTAATCACTGGAATAAGATTTTGACAGAGAAAACGATCCTTAAGCAAAGTATCATTCAGGAGAATAAGGTAGTGGGTCATGTGATTAGCTTTGACATGTTCGGTGAACGAGAAGTGACTTATTGGATTAATCGCGAGAGCTGGGGGAAGGGTGTTGCAACCGAAGCACTTAAACAGTTTCTGCGATTGGATCCTATGCGTCCATTATATGCCCGTGCCGCAAAAGATAATATTGGTTCAAGGCGAGTGCTCGAAAAGTGTGGTTTTTTTATAGTAGATGAAGACAAGGGATTTGCGAATGCTCGTAATATGGAGGTTGAAGAGTTTGTTTTCATACTAAAATATTGATTGGAATATTAGGTTTAGAATTAGTCAAGGAATGAAGAACTTTGAATAGGTTAATAGAGTTCAAAGGTGAAGTGGGAATTACATAAAATACCAAAAGTTGAACAAGTTTAAATAAGTTGTGCGACCTCAAGGGAGGTGGAAACGAATGATTTATGCGAAAGCTATATTAGTCGACCAATTTTTAGCTAATGTAAATGATCGTAGTTGGTATGCCTCCTTTCAAGAATCAGTAGAGGGACTATCGAACGAAGAAGCTTTTTGGAAACCATATGAGGAAAGTCACAGTATAGCTGAAATCACACAACACCTCATTTATTGGAATGAAGTATGGCAAATGAGGTTTGAGACTTCTAACTTTCATGCGATCGAAACGCTGAATGATAATGCATCTAGCTTTCATATTCATGACAATGAAAGCTTTACGGAACTTAAGGAAAAATTATTTAACGTTCTGTTACGGTGGGAGGAATTTATCACAGTTGAAAAACTTGAGTCAAATGTGAATGGTTTTCCAGTAAAGGCAGAGTGGTAGGAATTATTAGGTAATGCCATTACACATAATGCCTATCATATCGGCCAAATCAATTATGTTCGTAAAATGAAGAAGTTTAGTTCAAAGACAATATAGAAATATACTTTTAGCATAGTCTAAATTTCTGCGATTGAATCCTATTATAGACATAATCAAGGCTAATATGGTATGAGAATTAAAAATCAAAAATAATTTCTGCCAATTTTGATAAATGTTAAGATTAAACAACACGATATTATTTCATGAACAGGAGACAAATAATGATTTTAGATAACAATGAATGACGGACTTCTTCTCATACGATATGATCATTTACATGAACGAGACTGGAGAAACGATGATTCTTATAAACTAATTTTCTCTCAATTTGGTGAGGCTCAATACCTGTTTCGTCAAAGTGATGTCCGCATAGGGCAAGATGAATTTATTATATTAAATGCCAAGTGTTGACCATAAACAACTAAAAGCAACAAAGGAAAAATTTTTAGTCGAGATTCAACCGTCATTATTAAAAGAGACGGCCCTTCAATTAGGTATCATTATGGTTGAACCTGAATTTGCTTTACTTCCATATAAGCATCCACAGATTCATAAATGGACATCTTTTATAAGAGAGTTCTTGATGATTAACAGGGATTCTAATTCCATGTCCAATCAACTTTTCCTTGAAAATAGCTTGTCCCAAATAGCAATATTCATGCTTCAATATGGTTCTGGTTCACACCAAAATCAGTTTCCAAAGATAATAAGTAAGCAAAATATTAATAGAGTAATAGAAGCGTTAAAAGATAGCTATCAAGATAATTGGACGTTAGATCAAATGTCTCTTGTTGCAGGTATGAGCAAATATCAGTTCGCACACCTTTTTAAGGAGGAAATTGGTTTATCTCCTTATTCATGGCTTCAACTGTATCGTTTATTAAAAAGCCAGGAACAGCTCATACAGTCAGAGCAATCTATATTAACAATTGCACTTGGAAATGGTTTTAGTAGTGTGTCTACTTATAACCAATTATTTAAAAGAATTTATAATAAAACGCCAACGGAATTTCGTTTTATGCATCGCCCATAGTAAACCTATAACGCTTGTAATAATGATTAAGATTCCACTAGACAGCATTAATTTTTGTATTGAAATGAATGATACTAGAAATCCGTATATGCCTAAAGAAATTGTATTTGAAAGATATAGCAGAACTGCATTTGAACTAAATGCTCTCCCCATTTTTCCTCAGGTACAAGTGATTGAATAAGGTATATACGTGTTAAACTAGCGATTGGCAATCCAATAGCTACTATTGCGCTGCCAATAAAAAATGAATGAATGTTATAGAAAAAACCGTAATAAGCAATTCCGAATCCCCAAATGATCGCTCCAACCAGATACACCTTAATGGTCATTTTAGTTAGGGTAAATGGAATTATAAGATTTGTAAGAATGACAACACATCCAAAAATGCCTTGAATAATACTGTACAATTTCTCACTTTTCGAACTCATCTCACTTAATGCAAGTAAAGGCCAACTTCCCAGGACCACGTATTAAAAAATACGGTTATAAAGGTGAAATAAAAGAGTTTTTTTATAGTCGAGTGTGCTCTAACCCATAAGGCAAAATTCTGCGATTGAACTAAAAACTTTTTAATAGATTTGTTAACTATTTCTTTCCTTTCTTTGATGTCTACTCTTGAAATACAATATGCACTAATTGCGTAAGTGATCATATCTATAGTGAAAAAGTGAATAACTCCATAATGGTTTAATAACCATACCGACAGAAAAGGGCTTAAAACAGTTACACCTCTAGTTAAAGTATCGTATATACTATTGACTTCGGTTCTTTTTTCTTCTTTTGTTATGATAGGCAGTATCGTTCTAAACGTTGGATTTAAAAAACAGCCGACGCTCTGAATTAGAAAACTTACAATTAACAAATATGAATAGAAAAGTAAGTCTAGGTAATCTAAAATAACAATAGAAAATATAATAGGTATTCGAATTAAATCTAGTCGGGCTGATCATATGGCTGGGGTTGAAGTGACCATTGTTGGGGCGTATGAGCCCATTGCTTACGCGACGATTTATACATCAACGAATACTGGTATGCGAGTGCAGGAGCATAAGTGAGTGGTGCATGAGGAGCTCGTGGATGTAACGGCTGACCCTTTGGATGACGGCGCGGAAGTCTTAACTCATGCGCAACATATGAAAGGGATGAACGATGCGATACATACAATCGATTATTCCATTCCGACGACGGTTTATATGGTCGACTTTGAACTCCCTAATGGTTTGAAGGTGACGAATCATAAGTGGGTTGTCGAGGAAGAACTGGAGCGATTATATTAAAACACGTACTTAAAACCCCATTTTCTAAATTTTGTTCGTTTTTTTAGAAAATGGGGTTTCATTTTTTTATAAATTAATATATAATCACAAACATACACGAACAACTAAATAAATTTACACTTGTATAATCGTGGGAATATGGCCCACAAGTTTCTACCAAGTTACCGTAAATGACTTGACTACAAGTAATCTTCATAATACGAACATACAAGTATCTTAAGCTTGTATGGAGTCTTGTATTCTATTTTATAAAGACAAAGTCGAATGTGATGAATCGCTTATAGTCATTGGTGATTCTTGGCATTCGGCTTTTTTTATTTT
>NZ_FOES01000075.1 GCF_900110685.1 Piscibacillus halophilus | reverse complement strand
GTATATTTTTTCCCACACCCATGACAAAAGCGACTTTTACAGGTAAAACATACAAACTTAGGACTTGGCTCTCCTTCGCACCCCAAACATTCATATCGTGCATAACCTAAGTCTTTTGTTCCGCATCTAATAGTTTTTATAACTGTTTCCTCTATATCATCCCGATAATCTACTGGGAACCTTTGGGCATGTAATGCCCAAAAACCATTAAAGTGTTCTTTTAATATTTGTTTAATAACTCCAGAACCTTTTTTACCCATACCGAAATATCTCCTAAATTTATTAGTTAAATTCTATCACATACTTATCCACAACTGAGTCATTTTATAATTTCCTAAACAAAAATAAAAACTCTCTGACCATCAGAGAGTCCAAAATAAATAAAAACCAATGGAAACTACCGCAATATCGGCACAAATATGTAAAATCCATGAGTTTAAAAAATTATTCGATTTAGTATTGAGCCAGCAAAATATAAATCCAACTATAAATAATCCTGCTAACGCTAATAACATAATTTCAAAGCTAAACCATGTAGCGAAAATCGCCACATGATAGACGGCAAACAATGCGGAAGAAAAAATGTATCCTAACCAGTGATAACCAGATTGATAGAATTTAAGAAAAATAAACCCTCGAAAATAAAACTCTTCTAATAATGAATTTCCAAACGTGATATACAACGCGACAAACACGTATGTTTCAAGCGTAATATTTAGTCGCTCTTGTAAATCAAGAATAATCCCTTCCGCATCTATGTAGTTTTGTAGTAAAACATAAGCAGTGATAACGACGATCATCGATAAAATACCTAGCTCAATTCCGAGTTGCAAGCCTTTAACGTCGATTTGATTCAATCTTAATGATTCCATCAGCTTTTCTTTTAGTACGATTTTTATGAAAAGAACAGGAACGATTAAGAACAGTAGAATTTTAGAAGAAGTCTTTAATACATATGAAACTTCTAAGATTTGTTCAATATAAAAAAGGGCCACACAACTAATGACGGACAGAACAATGACTTGTCTAATCTGATTTTTGTTCAACCTACACCCTCTCCCTCCTTATCAATATTTTACATATAGAACATTGCAAATAAAACATTCGCTTTCGCAAATAAGGATCTGATTTTTCAAAGTAAACAAGTCTTTCTTGCAAGTAAACGATTAATTTTTCCAAATAACTACTTCAAAGTCGCAAGTAGCCATTTCATTCTTGCAAATAGAACGCGCATTTTTAAAAATAAAATCCCCGAGCATTAAACTCGGGGTATCCATTTACTTCACTGCATCATCTTTTAACCCTGACCAGAAAGCCAGTACAATCGAAATAATCACCACAATAAAAGGTGCGTATGTGATTAAGAATTGATCCATCATTAATACCTCCTCTTTTCTTCACCTTTGACGTAAGTTCGGTTGAACAAGAATAGTCTTGCGAGTAATAAAATTGAAGGAACTAATAACGCGAACCCTGCGATAAACGCAATAATTAACGCTTGCGCCATTGCGTCATTGGTAAACCCGTCGTAAATTGTGAGGTACGGATATAACAAATAAGGATAGTGCGACACTCCGTATCCAAAGAACGCTAGGCCAAATTGGATGATTAAACTCCAAAAAGCCATGCTGAAAAATTTTCGTTTCCATAACAAGTACACAGTAATGACAAAGAATATAGTAGATAAGCCAAAGACCCACCATATATTCATAATGTTTGTGAAGTGATCATAATTGTGCTGCCTTAACTGCCAGATGATTAACCCAGCAGATAAAATCGTCGGTCCACTCCAAGCCAATGCATATTTTCTTAACACTTCACGAGCAGCAAAATCTTCTGCCACATCTGCATACGCTGTGAGAAAGGTTGCTGAAATGTATAACACACTGACGACGCTTAGAATGACAATACTCCATGTCAGTGGGCTAAAGAACAACTCCCCATACAGCAACTTCGGGTTGTCACCAACAATCTCAACAAATCCACCTTCCGAAATCGTCAACACGATCGAAAGTGATGCAGGAATGAGCAATCCCGCTACACCATATAAGAAGATATATGCCTTACTATCTTTTGCCCCGTAAGTCTGAAACGCATAATAGGACCCACGAATCGCTAGCAATATAATCGATATACTAATCGGAACTAATAAGATCGTTCCGTAGTAATAGGCCGAACTTGGGAAGAACCCGACCATTCCAACGAAGAAAAAGACTAAAAACACATTGGTCACTTCCCAAAGCGGTGATAAATAGCGCTGAATAATATGGTGTAGTACATGCTTGGTATTTGCGAGTTCACTATATGCACTAAAAAATCCAGCACCGAAATCAATCGAGGCAATGATGATATAGCCGAATAAAAATAGCCACAGTACGGATACACCTATAATCGCTAAATCCATTACCTCTCACCTCTTTCATTAGCATGATCAGCGAGTTCCTTTTCTACCGGATTTTTCTTAAACATTCTAATTAACACAACAATACTCGCTGTTCCTAAAACTAAATACAATCCAGCAAACAGCCACAACATCGTATCTACATAAGCTGCTGATGTTGCGCCTTCAGGTGTTCTCATAAACCCTCTTAAAATCCACGGCTGGCGACCAAACTCGGCATAGAACCATCCCATCTCGATCGCAATCATGGAAAGCGGACCCGACAACACCAGTACGAAGTTAAACACTTTATTTTTTATCACCTTCCACTTGCGACGAACCGCTAACCAATAAAATGCGGAAATAAAGGTCAACCACATGCCGATTGCCACCATTAAATCAAAGAAGTAATGCACAATATAAGGTGGATGGTCTTCTTCTGGAAACTCATTTAGTCCCGTCACTTCAGCCGTTGGATCACCATGTGCTAAAATGCTTAAGGCATATGGAATTTCAATGGCCCCTCTTATTTCTCCTTCATCGTCCAACCATCCGAACAACACAAGTGGTGCCGCTTCTTCCGTCTCAAAATGCCACTCAGCAGCAGCTAACTTTTCAGGCTGATATTCCGCTAAAAACTTACCAGAAAAATCACCGACTATAACGGTCGCAATCGAGAAGATTAAACCAACCTTCATCATTAAGTAAAGAGCTTTTTTATGATAAATGTGGTCACGTCCCTTAAATAAATGAAACGCTGCAATCGATGCTAAAACAAAAGCTGACGTCATATAAGCTGTTGTTAGAACGTGCGCAACCTTCGTTGGCGTCGCTGGGTTGAACATCGCCGCAATCGGATCCACATTCACTAATGCCCCGTTGACGATATCAAAACCTTGCGGGGTGTTCATAAACGCATTCACCATCGTAATGAAAAAGGCAGAGAATGACGCCCCAATCGCAACTGGAATTAACAAGAGCATATGCTTCTTCTGATTTTCAAAACGATCCCAAGTATATAAGTAAATACCAAGAAAAATAGCTTCAAAGAAAAACGCGAACGTCTCCATAAATAATGGCAAACTAATCACATGACCCGCTAACTCCATAAAGTTCGGCCACAAGAGTGATAACTGAAGCCCAATGGCAGTCCCCGTCACTACTCCGACGGCAACCGTAATTACAAAACCACGCGTCCAACGCCTAGCGAGTAATATATAATGTTCATCATTTTTCTTAATCCCTATCCACTGCGTAATCGCAATCATTAACGGAACCCCAACACCAATCGTTGCATATAATATATGAAAGGCTAACGTCAGCCCCGTTAACGTACGACTAAAAAAGACCGGATCGTACTCCATTACTAGAACAACCCCCTTCTATTAAAAAATTCTTCCTATAATCGAAATCAACATAATAATTGCCACACTAAAACTGAGGATAATTAGCCACTTTTCATGCTTTTTATACATGTACATCTCCCCTTCACCCATATTATACCCCATTCACACTTTTTACTAATCTAGAATCAGTTAAAGCTTTGTTACGAACCATTGATAATTTTGTGAACTAATTCACAAACTCTGGATGTTGGTGAAACCATTCATCATTTTGGCGAAAGCCTGTCCCAATTTAGCGAAAGCAGATCTCATAATAGCGAAATGCCTTCCAACTTTAGCGAGACCAAATCTCAGATTGGCGAAACAACTTTTAACTTTGGCGAATCTTCCACCAAAACAATCGATACTTACTTAATATTATTCGTTGAAAATCTTCTTTAACCTTTATAACAAATAACATTTACATTACAATTCTTATCATGTAAACTTTTGGAAAAGACTTAAGGAGAGAGATGTAACTGCTAAACTAAATTATACAGTTTTCGCTAGATAAAATTGAACACTTTTTTACCAAATTTCCTTCGGAAAAGTATATGATAGGTTTTTAGAGTTCATTAACTTTGCTGGAGGTGCGAAAGGTGGAAAAGTGGGAAGTGTACATTAAGATTCAACAATTATTAGAACAAGGATTTAGCAAAACAAAAACGGCAGACAAGCTTGGTATTTCAAGGGGGACGTTATATAACTATTTAGAGAAATCACCAGAAGAAATGGCTTTATGGGTTGCTTCA
>NZ_FOES01000056.1 GCF_900110685.1 Piscibacillus halophilus | reverse complement strand
TAATAAATGGAGGAGGTATGAGTTTGTCCCAGAAAAAAGATCAGGATAATTTGTTCGGAGACATCGATGAATGGTTAGAAGATGATCCTTTCGGATTGGATGAAGAAATCAAAATAGTTATATTTAAATGTCTTGACTGTAATGGAACTGATGAAGTACCTGATTATATCATCGGAGAGTTTAGTGTGGATAAAAATAATGATGAAGAGGTTGAGCTTCATTGCCCTCACTGTAATGGCACTATGATTAGAGCGAAGAATGTCCCAAGTGATTAGCACTCACTTGGGACGTAGTAAGTCGCGTTAGCGATTTTGTTCTGAAGATGTTTTTTAGTTATTTTACATCATAGAAATATTAGTAACAACAATAGGAAGCTGGTGTACTTATGGGGATTTTTCTCGAAGTCGTCTTACCGATTATTAGTGTGTTTGCGATCGGTTATGGTTTGCAAAAATGGAGAAACCTTGATGTGAAATCGGCGTCTGCGATCACGATTTATATATTTATACCATTCTTAGTTTTCCAAGCATTTTATAATGAAGACTTTAGCGGCGAGTTTTCGATGATTGTGTTAGTCAATTTTATATTATTATTCGCAACCATTATTATCACTAAATTATTTGCTTGGTTTAATAAATGGGACCGCGGTGAAGAGAGTGGTATGATTCTATCAACTGCTTTTATGAACGCTGGGAATTATGGTGCCCCGATTATATTATTCGCCTTAGGTGAAGAGGCTTTTACTTATGCGATTTTATTTATGGCTGTTCAAACCATTATCATGAATGTATTTGGCGTTTATTATGCTTCACGTGGTGGTTATGAGTTTCGTTATGCGATTTATGCAGTGTTTAAAATGCCAGCGACTTATGCGATTATTGCGGCATTAAGCTTAAACTTCTTAGACATACAACTGCACTCACGTGTCATTGAAATGGTAGATTTCATGGCAGCAGTAGCATTACCTCTTATGATGGTTGTTTTAGGGATGCAATTAGCTAATATATCATTTGAACAATTTGAAACGGGAAAAGTTGTTTTGGGGACGGTTATTAAGCTTGTATTAATGCCAGTTGTAGCATTTATTTGTGTTTTATTACTACCGATTCCTGAACTTCTTGGTAAAGTCTTTATTATTCAAGCATCAATGCCTGCAGCGGCTACGACAACTATGTTTGCTTTAGAATTCCGATCGAGACCAGACTTAGTTTCAAGTGTCACATTAGTAACAACATTATTAAGTATTGTAACTTTGTCTGTATTACTTGTGTTTTTAATATAAGATGAAAAAACTGCACTACGTTTTATATGTAGGTGCAGTTTTTTCATTATTGATCAAATGACCTCTCACATTGTGTGAGCAGGTTGGGAGGTTAGCTTCGGATTTCTTGGCGCATAAAAATCGTATAGGCGATTAAGAAACAGATGGTGCTTAATGCTAAAATGCCGATAAATTGTGGCCAAACAATCATAAGACTTTCGTTAATCGCAAGTGGACTCGGTATGGCTCCTTTTGCTTGTTCCATCGTGACAGGACCTAGAGTTCTAAATCCAGGGTTGAGCAATACCGTAGTTATTTCTGAGAATAAATAGTTTGGAGATAGTCTCATATAAGTTGTAATTTTATCTTGATTCGCTCCTTGTGCATCTTGGAATAACTGGTCAGGCACACTAGCTGTGACAAGTAAGTTGACTAAAATGGAATAAAAAACACTGAAGAATAACCAAATCGCAATTCCTGATAAAGCTGAAGTGGCAGCTTGTTTGAAAAGAATCGAAAACAATATGGATAAAGCTAGCCAAAAACCGATATACACTATGATCATGATTAAATACACGAACACACGAATAAACTCTTCGAATGTTGGTGGAATCCCCATAATTAATATTCCTAGTGAAAAGATTAGTGTGCCGAGCATGATCACAAGAAATGCGATAACAAATAAGCTTCCTGTGAATTTGGCTAATATTAGATAATCTCTAGGAATAGGTTGTGACATAATCCGTAAAAGTGTTTTGTTATTTTTCTCAGAATTAATCGCGTCAAATCCCATGGCGATTCCCAATAAAGGACCTAGAAAACTTATAAATGTGACAAATGGAGGTAACGTGCCGTTTTCACCTGAGATCGTGAAAATTTTTAAATAAAGATATAATTCTTCACCGGCTTCAATATTGTTTGCAACGTCTCGTACTTGAGTCAAAGCTGCGTACAATGAACCGATACAGGTTAATAAGATGATGACCATGAGTATGTTAAAACGTATACTTTTAATGTGATCTCTTACTTCTTTTCCGACTAGTACCCAGAACGGGCTGGTTATGATTCTTTGGGTGTATAGACTAACCTTCTCTCGATCCAAGGTCGTCACCTCCTTGGAAATACTGTTGATAGATATCATCTAGACCGTAAGACATTGGTCGGAAACTAAGAAGGTGAAACCCACCATCATTAATTAACGTTTTTACTAAGTTTCCATTATCCTTTTGTTTAGTTGTAACGTGTAGTTTTCCTTCATAAACAGATGTGCGTAATTTTGGATATTTAGTTTGAAGGAACGATTCTACGCGATCAGATGATTCCTTTGTATCAATTTCGTATTGGAATGTGTGCTTATCGAGTAATTGCTGTTGTAGAGTGTCTAAATCTCCCTCTGCTAGTAATTCTCCTTTGACAAAAATGCCAACTCGGTCACAAATCTGTTGAACTTGATGTAAGTGATGAGACGATAATAGAATCGTAATTCCTTTTTCAACGCTTAGTTCTTTAATCATTTGCAAAAATTCTTGGATTCCTTTAGGGTCAATCCCCAGAGTTGGTTCATCCATAATTACAATCGATGGTTCTTTAATTAAAGTATCCGCTAATCCGAGACGTTGCTTCATTCCGCGCGAATATTTTCCGGCTTTTTTATGTTTTGCATGGCTTAGTCCAACTTGCTGTAGTAACTCATCAGCTTTCAATTCTGCCTCTTTTCTTGTAAAACCATTTAATCTAGCTGTAAGAATAATATTTTCAAAGCCGGACAAATCCTCATATACGCCAACATGATCTGGTAGAAAACCGACCTTTTTTTTGACTTCAATCGGGCGTTTTGTAGGAGAAATTCCTTCAATAAATAATTCACCTTCAGTTGGTTCGGTTAATCCTAATAACATAAAGATGGTCGTTGATTTTCCAGCTCCGTTTGGTCCTAGAAGTCCATATATTTCCCCTTTTTGGATGGTTAGGTTTAATTGGTTAACAGCTGTGACTTCTTTATATTTTTTTACGACATTCGTTATTTCAATCACTTTAGTCATCTTTATCTCCTCCCATACTTACGGATGAGGAAGAATAGACTTGCCGCCACTCCTAAGATTAATAGAACACCAATCCAACCCCATAACATTGAAGTCTTCACACTCATTCGGAACTGAGCTTCACTTGAGGTCTCCTGAGCACTTGCAGTTAAAGTCATGGCATAGTCTCCAGCAATGGCTTGATCACTTGCTTTTACTGTTGCTTTAACGTTAGTAGAGGCACCAGCTTTTAACTCATCAATCTGACTTTCCGAAAATTCTACTTCCCATTTTGATGGTGCATCGCTAGATAGAGATATATTTGATAAATCAGATGTACCGTTGTTTTCTACAACTAAATCGAGTGTTGTCTCATCACCTGCTTTAATGTCACCACTTAAGCGTCCGTCACTTGTTGTAAGGTTTAAGCTATACGTTCCGGTAATGACAGACTCTAAGACAACTTCTGAATTGGTTTGCCCGGATTGGGCTGTGATTGGAATTTCATAAGTACCTTTTTTAACATTTTCGGCTGGATTAATTTCGACCTCGACAGTTTGGCTACCACGAGAGTCGACGGTCACACTTGTTACATTATTTCCATCCGCTTTAAATGTCGATTGCCATCCTTCAGGTACTTTAGCTGAAAGAGCATACGTCTGTTCTTCCGCAGTACGGTTGGATAGTTCTAACGAATACGTAAAGGTAGCATTCGCGTCACCTTCCATATTTGGTTGTTCAACGGATAAATCAGTTTGGAAGGTTCCTTCTTCAGCGATATTGACCGTAATCGGTAAAGTTGTTGTTGTACCATTATCTGACTCGGCTACCACATCAAATTGATAGTTTCCTTTTTCAATTTGTAAAGGGACTTCTAAGTCAATCGTAAAATTTTGCGTTCCATTTGGTGCAACGGCTAACTCATTAATTGATTTTGAATTTGAAGAAAGTTGATAAGACCAACCTTCAGGCAAATCGTCTACACTGAGCTGGAGTCGTTGAACATCAGAAGAATCGTTGGTGACTTCAATGTCGTATGATAATGATTCTCCTGGTGTTACCGAAATTCCGGTATAAGGTGTATACAGCGTGATTCCTCCAGCTGCTGATGCTGACATTGGTGGAATGAAACCAATCAGTAAAACCGCAATGAATAATTGACTCAACCATTTTTTCCACATATGAATCCCCCTAAATATTTTTTTGTCATATGTGTTACGCTCGAGTTTTGCAAATGGATTTATTTTTTTATAAAAATTTTTTATGTCGATTCGTGTCTAAGAATTCTACTTGACATTTATTGAGAAGCACCATAAAAATTTATATTAGATAAAACTAGCGGAAGGGGTGAGTGTATGTGGGAGACTGACGAGTCCCTAGTCAGGGGGATGGATCAGCATTCGAGTCAAGCCTTTCATTTGTTTTATGAACGATATATTGATTATGTTTATCGAATTGTCATAGGCGTAGTTAAAAATCATGAACAGGCGTTAGATTTATGTCAAGATTTATTTTTAGAGTATTATCATAAAGCTCATACATATGACGCTGAGCGCGGAAGTGTCAAGGCATGGATTGCAGTAAGGGCAAGAAGTAGATCATTAGATTATATTAAAAAGCGGAATCGTGAGATAGAATTAAATCAAGAGGAGCATGAGCCAACTCAGTCTCACTCATCCCCACAAGATATTTATTTAAAGAAAGAAGAAAACTTACAATTAATTGAGTTATTGTTTAAATTACCGGCCCAACAAAGAAATGCGATTGTTGATAATTATGTTCATGCATTATCTCATAAAGAGATTGCGAGTAAGTGGAACAAACCGATTGGAACGGTGAAGTCGTCCATTCGATATGGAATTCAGAAGTTAAGACAGTATTATGTAAAAGAAGAATTTGAAAAGCGAGGTGATTCGCATGAAGAAGACCAACCATTTAACCGATGAGCAGTTAGTTGATTGGATTGAAGGTCAAATTGAAGATGATACGTTTATTTGGACTCATCTAAACCAATGTCAGCATTGCTATGATAACTTCCGTCAATGGAAAAAACTATTACAATCAGATGAGGCATTAAATGAAGTAGATCGAAAACGAGTCTGGCAGAATGTACAAGAGAAAAAGCAGGCTGAAGAGTATCAGGTTTATAAACGTAAAAAGCGATGGATTTCTGTAACATGGGTGGCTTCATGTATAGCTTTTCTCATGTTTGGTTATTGGATGGGGCAAGGTCAAAATGAATTTGTTGCCACGCCTTCTGATGAACAAGATCAAATCGAGCAATTTATAAAAGAACCGGTTCGACATTACGATATGATTCATAGTGAAGGTGGAAACCGGCAAGGAATTGCTTGGTATAACCCAATGAATCGTCAAATGATCTTGTATTTAGACGACCCAAGGCATCTAGATTCTGACACAGGGGATGTACAAATCGAAACGAGCAATCGTGTCATTAAAGTTAAACCGAATCACCTCCAGAACGGGAAAATGCAATTTTACTTACAGGATCAAGAATTACAAGGATTGATGCAGTTAGTTGTAGGTCATGACGAAAATGAACAGACGTATTATTTTCAAGTGATGACAGATTGATAGGCATGTACTCTTCTTGGCCCAATGCCACAGTCTTTTTAGATTCGTACTTAATCAATCGGGTTGACTTAGTTTTTGAGTAGTTGCAAATGAAAAGCGGAAACATGCAAGTATGATATAAAGACTTGCAAATAAAAAGCACAAACTTACAAATTGATGAGGTTTTCTTACAAATAAAAGGGAGACATTCGCAAATAGATGGAGAACTGAAAATAAAAGAGTTAATTATTAATGATAGAAACAAAGCGTCATAAAAATAGAGCTGCCCTAGTTGTCATTCTTATGACAGTCAGGACAGCTCCATTTTTAATATCCAAACTGATTCAATTTGTTGTAATAGGTTTCTAAGAAATCAAAGAAGACTTTTTCAGATGGTGCGAGTGAACGGTTGGTTGGTAAGACGATTCCGACTGTTCTCGTTACGTCAGGCTCGACGATTTCAATGGCTTTCGTGTCACGCATTGGCATGTCATTCAATGTAATTTCTGGTAAGACACTCACCCCTAATCCAGCCGAGACTAACCCTTTGATTGTATCCACATCTTCACCTTCAAAAGCGATTCTTGGTTGAAACCCTACTTGTGAACAAGCTTTCATCACAATATCTCGAATAATGTAACCTTGCCTAAAAAGAACGAATGGTTCGTGACGTAGCTGATCTAACCTCAAATAAGGTTCATTTACCAGTTCATGCTGCTTAGATAACAGAGCCATCATTTTTTCTGTGAAAAAGACATGACCCTGGAGTTGAGGTTGGCCTGAAGGGACAGGTGACACGAAGGCGATATCAATATGTCCTTGGATGACGGCTTCAGTTAATTCGTTAACCGTTCCTTGCTGCAATTGGAAACCAATCTGTGGATGTTCCTTTCTAAAAGCAGAAATCACATTTGGTAATGTTTTAGCAGCCAGGCTCGTTGGAAATCCGAGTCGAATCGTACCAGACTCGGGGTTAAGAAATTCGTATATTTCTCGTTCTGCCTTTTCCAATTCATTCATCGCACTTTTCACCCGTTCAAGGAAAATTTCTCCAACTGGCGTAAGGCGAATGCGTCGACCTCCACGTATAAAGAGCTTAACACCTAATTCATCTTCTAAATTGGCGATTTGTCTACTGACAGCGGACTGAGCTACGTGCAACTCAGCTGCTGCCTCACTCACGTGTTCTAATTCTGCAACTTTTATAAAGTATTTAATTTGTCTAAGTTCCATCATATCAACCCTTGTAAGCGCTATATCTCAAATTGAGATTGATTGTATCGAATATATATATTGATAGCATAACAGAAAAATTATACGATTAGAATAGCTATTTGTCGCATTTTTTATACTTTTTGAACAGTTTTATGGTCTGTTAAAACCGTAATCTTCCTCGTACTTAGTTCGCAGCAACAATCCTCTAAATGAAAGGGACCTTCAATTTATTCATTTAAATACTCATCTCGTTAGTACGAGTTTTTCGATAGCATCAATTCAGAAAGGATGGATATAGAATGATACGTACAGGACTTCCTCAAAAACAAGGGTTATATGATCCTAAACATGAAAGTGATGCGTGTGGAATTGGTTTTATTGCCAATATAGATAATGAGAAATCTCATCAAATGATTGAAGATGCCATTACAATCCTTTGTCGATTAGAACACCGTGGAGGTCGTGGGTCTGATCCGCGTACAGGTGATGGTGCTGGTATTATGATGCAGATTCCTGATGAGCTCTATCGTAAAAAGTGGAATGAATTATTACCTAAGTCTGGTGACTATGCAGTTGGAATGGTGTTTTTACCTCAACATGATCGCTTAAGAGAAAAAGCTGAAAAGGTGATAAATCAAGTCATTGAAGAAGAAAATCATGAATTAATCGGTTGGCGTACAGTGCCAGTAAACGATTCAATGTTGTCAGATACGGCGAAGTCAACGATGCCTTATATCAAGCAAGTATTTATTAAAAAAACAAAGTCGACTCACTCCCCTGAGAAATTCAATCAATCTCTATATCTCATTCGTCGAATGATTGAACGTCGAATTGCGGACATGGAGGAGTTCAAGGAAGGACCATTTTACTTTGCTAGTCTATCTCCTGATGTTGTGGTGTATAAAGGAATGCTTACGCCAGAACAAATGGATGAGTTTTATTTAGATTTAAAAGATCCATTAGCTAAAACTGCTTTCGGAATGGTTCACTCGCGTTATAGTACGAATACATTCCCGTCTTGGGAGCGTGCACACCCAAATAGAATGGTGATGCATAACGGAGAAATTAATACAATTACAGGTAACGTAAACTGGATGAAGGCGCGTGAAACAGCAGCGATTTCTAGTGTTTACGGTGATCGTCATAAAGATCTTCTACCAATTATTGATGAAACATCTAGTGACTCTGGAATGTTAGACCAAGCATTTGAGTATTTAGTTATGAACGGCCGTTCAATGTCTCAAACGGCTATGATGATGATTCCTGAAGCTTGGGATTTAAATGAACAGATGAAAGATCCTGAGCGTGCTTGTTTTGAGTATTTGAGTACGATTATGGAACCGTGGGATGGTCCAACAGCAATTGCTTATACAAATGGTAAACAGATTGGAGCATCGCTAGACCGTAATGGATTACGCCCGGCTCGTTATTATATGACAGAAGATAACCGTATTATTCTATCTTCAGAAGTTGGCGTTGTTGATGTGGAGCCTGAGAAAGTGGTTCAAAAAGGCCGTTTAGCTCCGGGTGAAATGATTTATGTTGATTTAGAAAAACATGACGTTTTATTCAATGAAGACATTAAGCGTGAGGTTGCAACTAAATTTCCTTATCGTGATTGGTTAAATGAGTCGCTTATCCAACTAAAAGGATCTGTCAATCCTGATCTAGATGAGGAGATGGATGACGGTACGTTATTAAAATTCCAGTTAGCGAATGGCTATACAAAAGAAGAAACGATGAAAAATATCTTGCCAATGGTCACTGAAAAGAAAGACCCGATTGGCTCAATGGGAAATGATACACCATTAGCAGTTTTATCTGAACAACCGCAACTGTTGTTCAATTATTTTAAGCAATTGTTTGCACAGGTCACGAATCCGCCGATTGATGCGATTCGTGAAAAAGGTGTGACATCCACGACATCTTATCTTGGTCCAAGACATAATTTCTTAGATGATGGTCCAGAACATTGTCGTCGTATTCGTCTGTATACACCTATTTTGAAAAAACAAGAATTTGATGCCGTTGTGCATAATAGTCGTAGTGATTTCCGTTTTGAGCGAGTATCGGTGACTTACCCTGTTTCTCGTGGCGAATCTGGTTTAGAGTCAGCACTTGAATCCTTATTTAAACGTGTCGAAACAGCTATTAACCAAGGTGTATCGATGATTGTTTTAACTGACCGTGATACATCAAGCGAGCAAGTGGCCATGCCGTCATTACTTGTGACGAGTGGACTTCACCATTATTTAGTTCGAAAAGGTTTACGCACGAAGGTAAGTTTAATATTAGAAACGGCTGAAGCACGTGATGTTCATCAGTTCTCAGTCTTAATCGGCTTTGGAGCTGATATGATTTATCCTTACCTAGCTTATCGTACGATTGAAAAGTTAGTTGATGATCAATTTGTTGAGGGCTTTACTTATGAACAAGCGATTGAACGTTATCGCGATGCGGCAACATCGGGTATTGTAAAAGTCATGTCTAAGATGGGAATTTCAACGATTCAAAGCTATCGTGGTGCTCAGACATTTGAAGCCATTGGAATCGATGAAGACATCATGGAAAAATACTTCTATGGAACATCCTCTAAATTAGGTGGTATTAATTTAGAAACGATTGCAGGAGAGTCGTTAACAAGACATGAGCTTGCTTATAACAGCCACCGCAAAACGTTACCTTCTGGTGGCGATATGCAATGGAGACATGACGGGGAACATCATTCGTTTAACCCTCGTACCATTCATACGTTACAGCATGCCGCTCGAATGAATAGTAAGACGTTATATGAAAAGTATTCCAATATGGTTGAAAGCGAAAAAGTCACGTATTTAAGAGATTTATTAGACTTTAACTTTGATGAATCAAAAGAAATTCCGCTCGATGAAGTGGAACCAGTTGAAAACATTTGGAAAAGGTTTAAGACAGGAGCGATGTCTTATGGTGCCTTAAGTAAAGAGGCGCACGAGACACTAGCTATTGCGATGAACCGTATTGGTGGTAAAAGTAATAGTGGTGAAGGTGGAGAGGACCCAGACCGCTTTACACCAGATGAAAATGGTGATTTTAGACGTAGTGCCATTAAACAGGTAGCGTCTGGTCGTTTTGGGGTTACAAGCTATTACCTAACAAATGCGGATGAAGTTCAAATCAAAATGGCACAAGGGGCTAAGCCTGGTGAAGGTGGTCATTTACCTGGTAAAAAGGTTCACCCTTGGATTGCAAAAGTTCGTAAATCAACACCAGGAGTAGGATTGATTTCGCCACCACCACACCACGATATTTATTCAATTGAGGATTTAGCGCAGCTTATTTATGATTTAAAACATGCCAATCCGGATGCAAGATTAAATGTAAAACTTGTAGCGAAATCGGGTGTTGGGACAATTGCAGCTGGGGTTGCAAAAGGTAAAGCTGATGTCATTTTAATCAGTGGTTATGAAGGCGGTACAGGTGCTTCACCAAAAACGAGTATTCGTCACGCGGGGCTGCCTTGGGAACTAGGACTTGCAGAAGCGCATCAGACACTTGTTTTAAACGGTTTAAGAGAACGTGTTCGTTTAGAAACAGATGGAAAAATGATGACGGGTCGCGATGTGGTTAAAGCCGCATTATTAGGGGCTGAGGAATATGGTTTTTCAACAGCACCAATGGTAATCCTAGGTTGTATTTTAATGCGTGCCTGTCACTTAGATACATGTCCAGTCGGAATTGCCACACAAAATCCAGAATTACGTAAGAAATTTGAGGGAAGCGCGGATCACGTCGTAAATTATATGCGTTTTGTTGCTGAAGAGATGCGTGAAATCATGGCGAAGCTTGGAGTTCGTACACTAGATGAGCTTATTGGTCGTACAGAACTTTTAACAGTTAATTCGAAGAAAGAAACGCATCCAAAAGCGAAACAGCTAAACTTAGAGCCAATCCTTCACCGCGCAGATTCTAAGTGGCTTGAGAAAGAGCGTGTAGAAATTAATCAATACGATGATCAACATTTAGATACGTCTGTGATCATTCCAAAAGTCGAGGCTGCATTAGAAAATGGCGAAAAAGTCCAGCTCAATTTACCAATTGAAAACACAAATCGAACGGTAGGAACAACATTAGGTTATGAAGTGTCGAAGAGGTATGGTGAGGAAGGCTTACCTGAAGACACCATCGACTTACGGTTCACTGGATCTGCCGGGCAAAGCTTTGGAGCCTACGTTCCGCATGGTATTACCATGAGAGTAAAAGGTGATGGAAACGACTATGTTGGAAAAGGCTTATCAGGTGGTAAGTTAATCTTCCAACCAAACCTTCTGTCGGATCTCCACCGTATGGAAGAAGTGATTATAGGAAACGTGGCCCTTTTCGGTGCAACAAGTGGTGAAGCTTATATAAACGGTGGAGCTGGTGAACGTTTTGCAGTTCGTAACAGTGGTGCACATGCTGTTGTAGAAGGTGTTGGTGACAACGGTTGTGAATATATGACAGGTGGTCGAGTAGCGGTTTTAGGTGGTATTGGTAAAAACTTTGCAGCCGGTATGTCTGGAGGAATTGCTTACGTTTGGTCAAGTGATTTGAAAGAAGTCAAGAAAAAGTGTAATAAAGAGCTTGTATTATTTGAAACATTAGAGGATCGAGATGAAATTACTGAACTGAAAAACATGTTAATGAATCATGTTCAATATACAGGTAGTAAAAGAGCGAAATATATTTTAAATAATTGGGAAACATCTGTGAAGCAATTCGTTAAAATCATTCCTGAAGAGTTTAAAGCAATGCTAGAAAAAGACGGAAGTTCTGATCAAGAAAAAGTCGTTCAGTAATAGCGGAGGAATTTAACTATCTACTAAAGTTTTGTGAGTCGTGATCAAGCATCAAAGGAGGGAGATAACAGTATGGGTTATTTAAAAGGATTTATGGACTTTACGAGAAGAGATCAAGATGTCCGCGATCCTATTGATCGAATCAAGAATTGGGAAGAATATGTGATTCGTTTTAGTGATCAAGATTTAAAAGAACAGAGTTCACGTTGTATGGATTGCGGAACGCCTTTTTGCCATACTGGAGCAGAATGGGATGGTGCGTACGTAGGCTGTCCAGTTAATAATTTTATTCCTGAGTGGAATGAACTGGTCAGTGAAGAAAATTGGGAAGAAGCGTTAAGACGATTAGAAGAAACGAACAACTTCCCTGAATTTACAGGACGTGTTTGCCCAGCTCCATGTGAAGGATCATGTACATTAGCGATTAATGATGATCCCGTTACGATTAAATCAATCGAAAACGAAATCATTGAACGAGGTTTTGAGAATAACTGGGTAGAGGTAAAAGTACCTAGTAAACGTACAGGTAAGCGCGTTGCGATTGTTGGTTCAGGACCAGCTGGTTTAGCAGCGGCAGACCAATTAAATGAAATGGGACATCATGTAACGGTTTATGAACGTGATGATCGCCCAGGCGGTTTATTAATGTACGGAATTCCGAATATGAAGCTTGAAAAAGATACAATTGAGCGTCGTATTAACGTTATGAAGGAATCTGGTATTGAGTTTGTTTGTAACACTGAAATAGGTGTGGACGTGACACGTGATGAACTGAAACGCGATTATGATTCAGTCATTATGTGTACAGGGGCACAAGATCCACGTGACGTTCCATTAGAAAATCGTGATAGTAGTGGGATTCATTTTGCGATGGAATATTTAACGGCAGCAACTAAAGCACTTGAAACAGACCCAAAAGATACACCGATTACGGCTGAAGGAAAAAACGTGATCGTAATTGGTGGGGGTGACACAGGTGCTGACTGTGTTGCGACTGCACTACGACAAAATGCTAAACGTGTTGTTCAGTTTGGCAAACACCCTGCAAGTCCTGAAGAACGTACAGACCAAAATCCATGGCCTGAATTCCCGATGACATTTAAGTTAGATTATGGATATAAAGAGGGACTTGAAGCCCTTGGAGAAGATCCACGCAAATATGAAATTTTAACTCAGCGTTTTGAAAAAGGTAAAGATGGTCAAGTAACAGCTCTCCATACACTTAACGTTGAAAAAGTTTATGAAAATGGAAAACTTGTGACGAAAGAAATTCCAGGGACAGAACAAGTGTGGGAAGCAGATTTAGTATTGATTGCAATCGGATTTTTAGGGCCTGAACAAGAGGTTTTAGAACATTTTGGTTTAAAAACAGATGAGCGTGGTCGAATTTGGACGGTAGATGGTATGAGAGACTACCGAACAAATGAAGAAGGTGTTTATGCTGCAGGTGATGCTCGACGTGGCCAAAGTCTTGTCGTTTGGGCTATACGTGAAGGTAGAGAAGTAGCTGACCAAGTTGACCAATATTTAATGAGCCATAAAGAAAAGCAGATCGTATAGAGAAAAATCCGCTGAAATGGCGGATTTTTTTCATTGTTTAGGAAATTATAAAATGACTCAGTTGTGGATAAGTATGTGATAGAATTTAACTAATAAATTTAGGAGATATTTCGGTATGGGTAAAAAAGGTTCTGGAGTTATTAAACAAATATTAAAAGAACACTTTAATGGTTTTTGGGCATTACATGCCCAAAGGTTCCCAGTAGATTATCGGGATGATATAGAGGAAACAGTTATAAAAACTATTAGATGCGGAACAAAAGACTTAGGTTATGCACGATATGAATGTTTGGGGTGCGAAGGAGAGCCAAGTCCTAAGTTTGTATGTTTTACCTGTAAAAGTCGCTTTTGTCATGGGTGTGGGAAAA
>NZ_FOES01000070.1 GCF_900110685.1 Piscibacillus halophilus | reverse complement strand
GTCCTTACCACGTTCCTGAACTACCCTTCCTCTATTCGTCCGATGATTTACACGACAAACATCATCGAGCGCACCATGAAGGAGTTCAAGAAACGTCTGAAAACGATGAACAGCCTTCCCTCCGAAGAAGCCGTGGAGAAGGTGATTTATATGGTTTCAGATGAATGCAACACCAAATGGTCTACGCGCAAACTCCGTGGGTTCAAAGAAGCAAGCCCTGAACTGCACGCCATGTTTGAGGAACGTTATGGATCTCAGACCGAAAGCGAGGAGGGGAAATAACCCTCCACCGGATCACCCTACTTTTTTACACAAACTTATTGACGGTACCTTTTAAAATGAAATGTGATATTTTGATGGTATTATCATCATAACGAAATAGTTTATTTTTATAGAAAAAGGAGGAACAACATGATACTTCCATACCAAGGAAAGTACCCAACAATCGATGATACGGCATATATTGCGGACGATGCCGTCATCACTGGAGATGTTACCATTGGAGCGTATAGTAGCGTTTGGTTTAAAACGGTCATACGTGGCGATGTGTCACCTACGTACATAGGAAAAAACGTCAATATCCAGGATCAATCTATGCTTCATCAAAGCCCTGATTATCCACTTATTTTGGAAGACGGAGTTTCAGTTGGGCATCAAGTGATCTTACATTCTTCTACGATCCGTAAGAATGCCCTTATTGGAATGGGGTCTACTATTTTAGATGGTGCTGAGATTGGAGAAAATGCCTTTATCGGGGCAGGAAGCTTAGTCCCTCCTGGTAAGACCATTCCGCCAAACACGATGGCGTTTGGCCGACCAGCAAAGGTGATCCGTGAGCTAAATGAAGATGATTATAAAGAATTAGAACGTGTAAGAAAAAGCTATGTAGAAAAAGGACAAACTTATAAAAAACTACAAAAATAAGAGCCCTGAGATTTTAGGGCTCTTATTTTATGAAGTTAATGTTTGAATCTCAAAGTTTTGGTCACTTACTAAATCTTGTTCATGATAAACACCTTCAATAAAAATTTGGTGCCAGAGCATAAACATTAAGACGGTCCAAATTTTTCGGCTGTAATCATGTTTACCTTCAACATGTTTATTCAATAAAGTAAGAACATACTGTTTGTCGATTAAATGATCGGTTTGACTAGCTAATATAAGGTTTCTTGCCCAATCATAGAGTTCATCTTTTAACCAATGACGAATCGGTACAGGAAAACCTAATTTCTTTCTATTGAGCACATGTTCAGGGACAAACGAGGTAACCGCTTCTCTTAAAATCGATTTGGTCGTACCGTTGGCAATCTTATAATCAACCGGAATTTGACTGGCAACTGTCATCACTTCTTTATCCAAGAAAGGTACACGT
The DNA here is from genome assembly GCF_900110685.1 of Piscibacillus halophilus. GTDB lineage: Bacteria > Bacillota > Bacilli > Bacillales > Alkalibacillaceae > Piscibacillus > Piscibacillus halophilus. The sequence goes on along the minus strand of NZ_FOES01000070.1, from coordinate 5,014 downwards.
AACTCTAACGAATGAGCCATCGTCATACGGTCAGCTTTTAATAATATATCCCCTCGCATCCAAGTGTGCATATCAATATATTGCATTTGAGTGACAGGATGTTCGTCTTCCACTTGTTGATAGTAAGGTTCCGTCACTTTTTGATAAGGTAGCATCTTATTATAATGCTTTAATATATAAGACTTTTCATTTTCCTCAAAAATCTTTGCATTTCCTATATATCGATTTTGTAAAGGAGTCGTTCCCCGCATTAAGAAGCTCTTACCTTTAACACCTTCCGGTAAGAATAATGCGACTCTGCCCAATAAGTCTTTAGCTGGTTTAGGAATCGAATTAAAAACTTCTAAAGATTGCGGTTCTCTGTAAATATTGTAACCACCAAAAAGCTCATCTGCGCCTTCACCTGATAAGACAACGGTCACATGTTTACTTGCTTCTCGACTTACAAAATATAATGGGACACAAGCAGGATCTGCTAATGGATCATCTGCATGCCATATAACTTTAGGTAATCGCGACACAAATTCTTCAGGTGTAATGGTATATGAAATATTCTCAACACCTAATGCCTCTGCCGATTCTTTGGCTACATCTACTTCAGAGTAACCATCTCTTTCAAATCCAACTGAGAAAGTTTTCAAGTTAGGATTGATCTCCTTAGCAAGCGCTACAATAATCGTAGAATCGATTCCACCTGATAAAAATGAACCGACTGGTACATCACTTCGCATGTGAACATTCACGGAATCTAACAAAGCATGCTGAATATCTTTTATTAGGGCATCTTTTTCTAGATTCTTAGGTTTAAATTCAACTTGATAATACTTCTCAAAAGTGGGTTCTTCACCTGGCTTCATATAGAAATAATGCCCAGGTTCAACTTTATTAATTCCTTTTGATAATGTGTAGGGTTCAGGTACGAACTGAAAGCTTAAATAATGCTGAAGACTATCTAGATCAAAGTTAGATTTACCTTCAATTATTTTATTCAAGCTTTTTTTCTCTGAAGCGAAAAATGTACCTTCTTCGTCATTTGCATAATATAAAGGTTTAATCCCAAATGGATCTCTCGCTCCAAAAAGTTGTCCTTCTTCCCGATCCCAAATTAAAATACTGAACATACCTCTTAATTGTTTAAATGCATGTTCACGATGTTTGGAAAATAAGGCTAGAATCACTTCTGAATCTGATTCAGTTGAAAAAGTAAAACCTTCCTCTACTAAACGGTCTCTTAATTCAACATAATTATAAATCTCACCATTAAAAACCATCCAATAACGATTATCATCGTAGGATAGCGGCTGGTGTCCACCGTCTATATCAATTATGCTTAACCTCCTAAATCCAAAGGAGATATATGGGTCAACATAATAACCATCATCATCTGGGCCACGATGGTAGATCACATCGTTTCCTTTTTTGATCTCTGGTTGTATTTCTTCGTCTTTAACAGGTCGTCTTCTGATTCCACCAATGAAGCCGCACATTTTTCTTCACTTCCTTAACTAATATAGATCATATCTTATTCTAACTAATAGACGAATCTATATTAGCTTTTGTCACAACTTTTTTAATTAAACATTAAGAAAGTTTTTCAAATCACTCACACGGTCTGTGTGTTCCCACGTAAAAGCTTCATCCGTACGGCCAAAATGTCCGTATGCGGCTGTTTTTTTATAGATTGGGCGTCTTAAATCTAACATTTTAATAATCCCAGCTGGGCGAAGATCGAATGTTTCTCGAATAGCCTCAACTAACTGAGATTCTTTTACTTTTCCAGTACCAAACGTATTAACTGAGATGGAAACAGGTTGTGCGACTCCGATTGCATAAGCAAGCTGAACTTCACATGAATCAGCTAACCCTGCGGCCGCAATGTTTTTGGCAACATAACGTGCGGCATAAGCAGCTGACCGGTCTACTTTCGTAGCATCTTTACCACTAAATGCTCCTCCACCGTGTCTTGCATATCCTCCGTACGTATCCACAATAATTTTACGACCTGTTAATCCTGCATCTCCTTGAGGTCCACCGATGACGAATCGACCTGTCGGGTTAATAAAATATTTCGTGTTCTCATCAATGAGGTGCTCCGGCACAACTGGACGGATGACGTTTTCAATTAAATCTTGATTAATCTGTTCTAAAGATACTTCTGGATGATGTTGAGTAGAAATAACAATTGTATCCACTCGTTCAGGTTTTCCATCATCATCGTATTCAACGGTTACTTGTGTCTTTCCATCTGGACGAAGGTAGTCCAGTTCACCAGATTTTCGCACATCACTTAAACGTTTCGATAACTTGTGAGATAGTGAGATCGGTAATGGCATAAGTTCTTTTGTTTCATTTGTAGCATATCCAAACATTAAGCCTTGATCTCCCGCTCCAATTGCTTCAATCTCTTCATCTGTCATTCGACCTTCACGTTTTTCAAAGGCCTCATCAACTCCTTGAGCAATATCAGCGGATTGTTCATCAATGGACGTTAATACAGCACAAGTCTCAGCATCAAATCCATATTTAGCACGTGTATAGCCAATGCCTTTAATCGTTTCTCTAACGATGGCTGGAATATCTACATAAGTTGTAGTTGAAATTTCCCCTGTTACGAGAACTAACCCTGTTGTAACAGTTGTTTCACAGGCCACTCGTGCATTTGGATCTTTCTTTAAAATTTCATCTAAAATCGCATCCGAAATCTGATCACAAATTTTATCCGGATGCCCTTCCGTTACTGATTCGGAAGTAAATAGGCGACGTTGATGTGTCATGTAATCGTTTCCTCCTCGATTAGTATCTTCAACGGCTCTCTTATACTTTGATGTGAAAAGCTATATTGTTTAAATTTCATCATTATTTACCCATAACATAGAAAAAACCTTCCCACTCATGAGGAAAGGTTTACATTCGCTGCCTTTCACTCTTATCGTTCAAGGGTGTTCCCTTGCATCAGGTTAGCACCTGTCACAAATGTGATGGTTGCTGAGCTTCATAGGGCCTGCTCCCTCCACTGCTCTGGATAAGAGATGTTCCGTTTCTGATTTATCATAACTTGAATCAGACAGTGTGTCAATGGGTATATGTCGGACCCTTTAGCTTTAGCATACCATATATAATACTTACTTATTAAGCAACCTTGTCTTCGTTCATAAAAACTATAAACTTATGATTATGACATGCTATAACTTTTACTTTATAATAAAACTTGAATGAAGAAAAAATGTGAAAAATTATATATAAATAGTATGGATTATTAAAACAAATGTGTTATACTATTAAACAAATAAACTAATAAAATGATAAATTTTGTATTGTAAAGGATGGTTAGGTGTGAAAACGATGAATGTTCAAGCGTCTGTATCCCAGCTTACTCAGCATAAAAATAATCAGGCGAATTTACCAATCGCCAGTCTAGTAGAAAGAATTCTATCTAGGGAAGAGGGTATTTTAACTTCTACTGGTGCAGTTCGTGCTACAACAGGAAAATACACGGGTCGCTCACCTAAAGATAAATTTATTGTCGAAGATGAAGAGACTAAAAATTTAGTTGATTGGGGAAACGTTAATCAACCGATCAGCGAAGAGGTTTTCTTAAATTTATTAAACAAAGTATCAGATTACCTCTCTGAACAAAATGAGATCTTTACGTTTAATGGCTTTGCTGGAGCAGACAGTAAATATAGATTACCTATTCAGGTTGTCACTCAGTTCGCTTGGCACAATTTGTTTGCGAATCAATTATTTATCCGCCCAACAGAAGAAGAGTTAGCCTCTCATTCCCCTGAATTTACGGTGGTATCTGCCCCACATTTTAAAGCAGACCCCGAAGTAGATGGTACTAATTCTGAGGCGTTTGTCATCGTATCATTCAAACATCGAGTCGTTCTAATCGGTGGTACCGAATACGCAGGTGAAATTAAAAAGTCTATTTTCTCAGTTATGAATTACATGCTGCCTACGAAGCAAGATGTTTTATCGATGCACTGTTCAGCTAACGTTGGTTCAGAAGGCGATGTCGCGTTATTTTTTGGTTTATCAGGTACAGGTAAAACGACTTTATCAGCTGATCCGAATCGTCGCCTAATTGGTGATGACGAACACGCATGGTCTCAAAACGGGATTTTCAATATTGAAGGTGGATGCTACGCAAAATGTATTAACCTTTCAGAAGAGAAAGAACCACAAATCTATAACGCCATTCGATTTGGTGCCGTTTTAGAAAACGTAATGGTAAATGAAGAATCTCGTCTACCTGATTATGATGATACGAGTTTAACAGAAAATACTCGTGCAGCTTATGCAATTGAGCATATTGATAACATTATTCAACCAAGTATTGCTGGTCATCCTAATACGATTGTATTTTTAACGGCAGATGCATTTGGCGTACTACCTCCGATCAGCAAACTAACAAAAGAACAAGCCATGTATCATTTCTTAAGTGGTTATACGAGTAAACTCGCGGGTACTGAGCGTGGGGTAACAGAGCCTGAAGCGACATTCTCAGCTTGCTTTGGTTCTCCATTCTTACCATTACCAGCTGCTGAATACGCAAAAATGTTAGGTGAGAAAATTGATGAACATGATGCTCAAGTTTTCTTAGTTAACACAGGCTGGACTGGTGGGCCCTATGGTGTCGGTAACCGAATGAAATTAAGCTACACACGTGCTATGGTTCAAGCTGCTTTAGAAGGTGAGCTCAACAATGTTGAAACAGCTCAAGATGAATTCTTTGGCTTAGCCATTCCTCAACATTGCCCAGGTGTACCAAGTGACGTACTTAACCCTAAGAAGACCTGGAATGATAAAGAGGCATACAATCATAAAGCTATAGAGCTAGCTAATAAGTTTCACGATAACTTCAAGAAATTTGATCACGTTACAGAAGATATTTTACAAGCTGGACCTATCTATAAGGAACAAAATCGCTAACGCGACTTACTACGTCCCAAGTGAGTGCTAATCACTTGGGACATTCTTCGCTCTAATCATAGTGCCATTACAGTGAGGG
>NZ_FOES01000058.1 GCF_900110685.1 Piscibacillus halophilus | reverse complement strand
TTCAGAACGTCGTGAGACAGTTCGGTCCCTATCCGTCGTGGGCGTTGGAAATCTGAGAGGCGCTGTCCTTAGTACGAGAGGACCGGGATGGACACACCGCTGGTGTACCAGTTGTTCCGCCAGGAGCACCGCTGGGTAGCTACGTGTGGCAGGGATAAGTGCTGAAAGCATCTAAGCATGAAGCCCTCCTCAAGATGAGATTTCCCATCGCTTCGAGCGAGTAAGATCCCTCAGAGACGATGAGGTTGATAGGTCCGAGGTGGAAGCGTGGTGACACGTGGAGCTGACGGATACTAATCGATCGAGGACTTAACTTCGATTGGAAAAGACGCAAGCGACGCTTGGCGGTTCGTATTTAGTTTTGAAGGTTCTTCAACCTAAAAATATTAAATTTCACTTGCATTTTTTGGCGAAGGTGAATATAATATTATTTGTCTCGGAAATTACCGAGTTACATATAACAAACAAAATGTACGGTGGCGATGGCAGAGAGGCCACACCTGTTCCCATGCCGAACACAGAAGTTAAGCTCTCTAGCGCCGATGGTAATTGGGGTCTTTCCCCTGTGAGAGTAGGACGCTGCCGGGCATAATCTTTACTTCTCCTTCGTGGACAGTGTAAAACATATTCCAGCGTAGCTCAGTGGTAGAGCAATCGGCTGTTAACCGATCGGTCGCAGGTTCGAATCCTGCCGCTGGAGCCATTTTTTTGGAGAGCTGTCCGAGTGGTCGAAGGAGCACGATTGGAAATCGTGTAGGCCGCTACCGCGGTCTCGAGGGTTCGAATCCCTCGCTCTCCGCCATAATTGATTATTATGGCCCGTTGGTCAAGTGGTTAAGACACCGCCCTTTCACGGCGGTAACACGGGTTCGAATCCCGTACGGGTCATCTATTAAATAATATTGCCCTGGAGGATTAGCTCAGCTGGGAGAGCACTTGCCTTACAAGCAAGGGGTCGGTGGTTCGAGCCCGCCATCCTCCACCATTTATAAGGGCTTGCTTAATAGAGTATAAGAATTTAATATGAATCATATGGTCAGGACTCGGAATAAGAGTCAAATGACAACATCGCGGGGTGGAGCAGTCTGGTAGCTCGTCGGGCTCATAACCCGGAGGTCGCAGGTTCAAATCCTGTCCCCGCAACCAAATTATTTCACCGCAACTACGTCGAAATACTTCGTTGAAAGGTGATATATGGAGTGCCCGGGAGGGTGCAACCAAATTATTTGGTCCGGTAGTTCAGTTGGTTAGAATGCCTGCCTGTCACGCAGGAGGTCGCGGGTTCGAGTCCCGTCCGGACCGCCATTTACATAATCGAATAATGAATTCTTTTAATGGCTCGGTAGCTCAGTCGGTAGAGCAACGGACTGAAAATCCGTGTGTCGGCGGTTCGATTCCGTCCCGAGCCACCATTTATTTGGAGGGGTAGCGAAGTGGCTAAACGCGGCGGACTGTAAATCCGCTCCCTCAGGGTTCGGGAGTTCGAATCTCTCCCCCTCCACCATTTTTAATAAAATTTAGGGGTATAGTTTAATGGTAAAACGAAGGTCTCCAAAACCTTTGATGTGGGTTCGATTCCTACTACCCCTGCCATATGGCGGTCGTGGCGAAGTGGTTAACGCACCGGATTGTGGCTCCGGCACTCGTGGGTTCGATTCCCACCGATCGCCCTCTGTTGGGCCATAGCCAAGCGGTAAGGCAACGGGTTTTGGTCTCGTGATGCCCAGGTTCGAATCCTGGTGGCCCAGCCATTTAATGCGGAAGTAGTTCAGTGGTAGAACACCACCTTGCCAAGGTGGGGGTCGCGGGTTCGAATCCCGTCTTCCGCTCCATTTTTTTATGTGGCGGCATAGCCAAGTGGTAAGGCAGAGGTCTGCAAAACCTTTATCACCGGTTCGAATCCGGTTGCCGCCTCCAAAACTTTATTTGAATACATAATCCAAGTTGGTAAGCAGATAGACCTGTTTATCAACTTTTTTTATTGTCTAAAAACCATATTATTGAACTTAATTACATATAATGAAATATTATTACGAATTTTATCGATTGAATTTGACATAAAAAATCATTGGAATTATAATTAAACTAAATTTTCTGATTCATTTTGGAAGCGATTACAGATATAATATAAAAGACTTAGTATTTTATAAGATTGTTTTCAACTGTATCTGAAAACCCAAAGATAGATCCTATAGAATTTCTAATCTTGGGTTTCAAATAAAAATGATTTAGGGGGATGAGAAATTGAATAAATTGACCACAAGACATTGGTTAATGTTAGTGATGGCATTATTCTTGTTAGCATTTATTGTCGGATGTGCGCCAGATGAGGTGCCTGGTGATGATGAATCGACAGACACCGAAGAAGAATCTGATAATAATGAAGAAGAAACTGATGATGAGAATAGTTACAGTGCAAACGATGGAGAAGTTTCAGGAGAACTTGAAATCCAATATTTTGTTGGAGGTTATGGTGATTCTTGGTGGAAAGAAGTTATTGGAGATTTCCAAGAAGAATATCCTGACGTAGAAGTGGTCGAGCATGCGGGGCCAAACATAAATGAAGAGATGAGATCTCGCTGGGCATCAGGAAATCCACCTGATGTTGTATATATTGATGGTGCAGGATCTAGTGAAACTCAAATGGTTGAAGACGGACAGTTAATGAACTTAACTGAATGGGCAGAAGAGATAGAACTTGAAGATGGAACACCTTTATTAGATAACTTTATTGCTGAGCCTGCATCATACGATGGTGAATTGTATAGTTTACCATTAGTTTTCGATACTTGGGGTACTTGGTATGACATGGCTTGGTTTGATGAAGAAGGATACGAAGTGCCAACAGACTTTGATAGTTTTATGAGTACAATGGGTGATATACAGGAGAATGAAGATATTGCTCCATTTGTCACAACTGGTCAACATCCTTATTACTTCTTAAGAGGTATGCTATATCCAGCCTTTTCTGCGTATGGTGGTAACGAATTATTAGCCGATGTAATTACAGGTGAAGAAGGGGCATGGACGAGTGATGAAGTATTAAGTATTATGCAAAACGTTCAACAAATGCAAGAAGAAGGATATATTGATTCAGGTTTTGGAGCTTTAAACCATACTCAATCACAAATGAATTTCCTTCTTCATGAAAATGCATTTATACCAGTAGGTTTTTGGTTACCTAACGAAATGTCAGGGGATACACCAGAAGACTTCCAATATGGCTTTATTCCATCACCTATGAATGAAGCAGGTGAACCGATGGCGATTGTTCCAGATTTACGTCCACTTGCTATTGCTGAAGAAGCAGAAAACCCAGAAGCTGCTAAAGCATTTGTAGATTTTGTCTTTACAAGAGAGTATGCAAGATTATTCTCAGAACATACAGGAGCTATTATGAATATTTCTGATGTTGATTTATCAGAAAGCGAAAATGTTCCAGAGTATCTAATAGCAGCAAACGAAATGATTAATGATCCTGAACAAGTACAAATTTATCACAAACCACACCCAATGAGTGCAGATTTAGAAACACCAATTAGTGATGCCTTAGTCTCTCTCATGCTTGGTAATATAACGGCAGAAGAATTTGTTGAAGAAGCAGAAAAAGCTGCAGAAGCTTATCGTAATGAACAATAAATGTTTTTAGAATTATATATGGAATGCAGAAATCTTCTCTGCATTCCATATACTATTTAGGCGAAAAGAGTGATCAGAACATGGTACAAACTAAGAAGCAAAAATATATATTTCTTGCCTTTTGTTTAATTCCTACGTTTATTATGTTTAGTATATTTACGCTTTACCCATTATTTAATGGACTCTACTTTTCGTTTTTTGAATGGTCAGGTGCATCCAATACTCGAGAGTTTGTAGGACTAGACAATTATTCAAAGCTGTTTAATGACGATATTATTCCTAAAACGATTTGGCATGACTATTTTCTTGTCGTGACTAAAGTGATTGGGATTATGATTATTGCTCTATTTGTGGCAGTAGCACTTACACAGCTTAAAATTACAGAAGCACCGTTTTATCGAATCGTGTTTTTCTTCCCAAATATTATGTCTGTCGTTGTCATAGGGATTCTGTGGATGTTTATTTATAATCCTAGCTTAGGATTAGTGAATTCAGGCCTAGAAAAAATTGGCCTTGGTGAATGGGCAAGACCTTGGCTTGGTGACGAAAAGTGGGCATTACCTAGTCTTGTATTACCATCCGTCTGGGCTGGAATCGGATTATTTATGCTTTTATTAATGGGTGGAATTGCGAATATATCTAAAAGTACTTATGAAGCTGCGCGTATTGACGGAGCAAATGAATGGCAACAATTTTGGCATGTGACGTTACCGTTAATATGGCCACAAATCAAAATCTCTATTTTATACATAGTTATTACAACGTTAAACGGCTCCTTTATTATTGTTCAAGTCATGACAGGTGGAGGACCGAACAATGCAACTCATGTTATGGGTTCTTATTTATATCAACAGGCCTTTAAGCAATATAACTTTGGCTATGGAGCAACAATTGGTGTCATGATATTAGTCCTTTCATTAATAACGGTATTATTATTACAATTCTTGCTACGAAGAGAAAAAGTGGAGTACTAGGAGGGGGGAGCATATGAAACGTACAGTTGGTGAAATCATGTCGAGAACGGGCATTAGAATCCCGTTAATATTATGGACTTTAGCAGTACTATATCCGATTTTTTGGATGTTTCTTGGATCGTTTAAATCCAATGCAGAAATATATGCGAACCCTTGGGGATTTCCAGAAACGTTTAATTATCAAAACTTCATCACAGCATGGACGGAATATAATATTGGTTCGAGTGTTTTTAATAGTTTAATCGTAACGCTCATGGGAGCTGTTCTTTGTTTAGTATTAGCCATTCCAACCGCTTATGCAATCGAAAGAATTAATTTTAAAGGCAGTAATGTGTTATTTACTGTTTATATTTCTGCTATGATGATCCCAATGGTCTTAGCATGGATCCCGTTATTCTTCTTATTAAATCAATTTAATTTGCTTGATAGTCTAGTGGGTCTTGCGGTGGTGTATGCATTATCACAATTACCATTTACTATCTTTGTCCTCACAAGTTTTATAAGTACCATTCCAAAATCTCTAGAAGAATCAGCGGCGATTGATGGTATGTCACCATACGGTATTCTGTGGAAAATCGTTACACCACTATCCATGTCAGGAATTATTACGGTTACGATTATGAATACGATTCAGTTTTGGAACGAATATTTTATGGCACTGATCTTTTTACAGTCAGAAGGGAATTACACACTAGCCTTAGCGATCGATTATATAAGTAGTGAAGCCCAATATACCAATGCTTGGGGTACACTGTTTGCAAGTCTAGTCATCGCGATTATCCCGGTCATTATTTTGTACGCCATATTCCAAAGACGCATTACAAAAGGCATGACAGAAGGTGCCTTAAAAGGTTAATGATCTTAAATGTCACTATTCATCATAGTGGCATTTTTATTTTGCTTAAAACTCATCATTTTTGTAGCGTTTCTACTATAGAACTATTACACTATTAATAGAATCTATTAAAAAAACACTTGTTTTATTAATTTTTATATTCTATAATGGAACAAACACAAGATATTGTGTTATTTTTTAAAAATAAAAACTATATATAGTAAAATGCTTATTAAGATGCTGATCGCTTAATAGGGAATCTGGTGCAAATCCAGAACTGCCCCCGCAACTGTAAGCACGGACGAAATGGAATACCACTTTATAAGTAACTGATATACGGTTCTTATAAGGGAAGGTCCAGAATAGGTAGATGTGCAAGTCAGGAGACCTGTCTTAATAAGGTAAAGTTTCAACACTCTTCGGGGATTGAGAGAATGAAACGATAAGGTTGAATAGTTGGATAGTTAAATTCTTTACAGCTATTAATCCAAATCGTTTTATTCGCTTCTCCGAGGAGAAGCGAATTTTTTATTTATGGAGGGGTATTCATGCAAGTCAAATCAATTCCGGCAATTTTATCTGACGATGGAGTACACCAAGAAGATTTTAGTGAACAACATCTAAGAGAATATTTAGAAGATGTTTTAAAAGGTTTTGAAGATTTAGATGGGCATGCGTTTATTGAAAAAATTGTTCAATCTTTAGAGACTAAAGACCATATAACGAAGCAACAAATCACAAATGAAATTTTACTAAGAGGGTTAGAAAATATTAGCCCAGACGAACCTGATTGGACTTATGTTTGTGCTAAAGTTTACATGGATCAACTTTATAAAGAAGCGGCTGCTAACCGTGGTTACTCGAAAGAACTTAAGTACGGAAGCTTTTATGAATTAACTCAACATTTAACAGAGATTAACATTTATAGCGACTTATTATTGAGTCAATACACGAAAGAGGACTTTGAGGAGCTTGAAGCCGTCATTGAGCCAAAACGCGATCGATTATTCACCTATATCGGGATTCGGACTTTGGCCGACCGTTATTTAGCTAAAGATCATGAAGGGCAAATTTTTGAATTACCTCAAGAACGCTTTTTGACCATCGCGATGACGCTTATGGTCAATGAACCAAAAAATCAACGACTAGCACTTGTTAAAGAAGCCTATTGGGCATTGAGTCATTTATATATGACAGTGGCTACTCCGACACTATCTAATGCTGGAAAAGCCCACGGACAGTTGTCCAGCTGTTTTATAGATACAGTGGATGATAGCTTGCAAAGTATTTACGATTCTAATACAGATATCGCCAACCTTTCTAAAAATGGTGGAGGAATTGGTGTTTATCTCGGAAAGATTCGTTCACACGGAAGTTCAATCAAAGGCTTTAAAGGGATATCCAGTGGGGTCATGCCTTGGATGAAGCAATTAAATAATACAGCTGTAAGTGTGGATCAATTAGGACAAAGACAAGGAGCTATTGCTGTATACTTAGATATTTGGCATAAGGATATTCACAAGTTTCTAGATGCCAAGCTCAACAATGGTGATGAGCGTCAAAGAACACATGATTTATTTACAGGTGTCTCTATTCCAGATTTATTCATGGAAAAGGTAGAAGCAAGAGAGAGTTGGTACTTATTTGATCCACATGAAGTTAGACAAGTGATGGGGTACAACTTAGAAGATTTCTATGATGAAGAAGACGGTCAAGGCAGCTTTAGAGAAAAATACGAAGAATGTGTGAATCACCCAGATTTGTCTAAAGAAGAAGTTCCAGCTATTGAGATCATGAAACGAATTATGGTCAGTCAATTGGAAACAGGGACCCCATTCATGTTCTATCGTGATGAAGTGAACCGTAAAAATCCGAACAGTCATAAAGGCATGATTTATTCATCTAATCTATGTACGGAAATTACACAAAACCAAAGCCCGACAACTGTTGAAGAACAACACACGGAAGATGGCAAGATTATCGTGACGAAAAATCCAGGAGACTTTGTCGTTTGTAATTTATCTAGTATCAATCTTGGACGAGCGGTCACAGCGGATGTATTAGAACGTCTGATTCCAATTCAAGTGAGAATGCTTGATAATGTTATCGATTTAAATGATATCCCAGTCTTACAAGCTCAAATGACGAATCAGAAATATCGCGCCGTCGGATTAGGCACATTTGGATACCACCATCTCCTAGCATTAAAAGGCATCCGCTGGGAATCAGAAGAAGCGGTTGAATTTGCGGATCAACTGTATGAACAAATTGCTTACTTAACCATTCAAGCAAGTAAGGATTTAGCTAAAGAAAAAGGAGCTTACCCTTATTTTGAAGGGTCTAAGTGGTCAAATGGCCGTTATTTTGAAGATCGAGGCTATGATTCACCTGAGTGGGACGAGTTGAAACAAGAGGTTCAACAACACGGTGTTCGTAACGGATACTTGATGGCGGTTGCGCCTAACTCAAGTACGAGCCTGATCGCAGGAAGCACGGCAAGTATCGATCCTATTTTCAAGAAATTCTATTCTGAAGAGAAGAAAAACTATAAAATTCCAGTGACAGCACCGGATTTAAGTCCGAAGACATTTTGGTTATACAAATCGGCTTATGAAATCGATCATACGTGGACGATTGAACAAAACAAAGCACGTCAAAAACATATCGACCAGTCGATTTCCTTTAACTTCTATGTCAAAAACAATATAAAGGCAAAAGATTTATTAGATTTACACTTAAAAGCATGGAAAGCTAAATTCAAAACGACTTATTACACGCGATCGACTTCTTCTGATATTGAAGACTGTGAAAGCTGCGCATCTTAATAAGGAGGGCATAATATGACTGAGATTATAAAAGAAAGAAAATTATATGACTATCAAGCACCCAATGCATCAACAGGAATCATTAATGGACAGAGCTCCAATGTTTTAAATTGGGATGATGTGAGATTTAGCTGGGCTTACCCAATGTATAAAAACATGCTCGCGAACTTTTGGACACCATTTGAAATTAATATGTCCAACGACCGTAAACAATGGCCAGAGCTTACACAAGATGAACAAGAAACATTCAAGAAAATTATTGGCTTGTTAGCCTTCTTAGATTCGATTCAAACCGATTACTCAGCGAAGGTAGCAGATTATTTAACGGATTCAAGTCTATCTGCGTTAATGCAAGTCTTATCCTTCCAAGAAGTCGTGCATAACCAATCTTATTCATACGTCTTATCATCATTAGTGGATAAAGAGGAACAAGATCGCATCTTTGAATATTGGAAGCACGATGAAGTGTTACTCGAGCGTAACCAATTTATCGCAGAAGGCTATGACCGATTTGTGGAGGAAAAAACACCACAAGCCTTTATCGAATCAGTCGTATATGATGTCGTCTTAGAAGGTTTATTCTTCTACGCAGGCTTTGCGTTCTTTTACAACTTGGCACGAAATCAAAAAATGGTTTCAACGAGCACGATGATTAACTACATCAATCGAGATGAGCTCATTCACGTAAACTTATTTGCCCATATTTTTAAAGAAACACTAAATGAAAACCCTGGCCTAAATACAGAAGAAAATAAACAATTTGTAACAGATACATTTAAGAAAGCAGTGGATCTTGAAGTGAAGTGGGGAGAGCACATCATCGGGAATAAAATTGATGGCATCCATATGCACGAATTAGAGGAGTACATCAAATACACAGCGAATAAACGTTGTAAACTACTAGGTGTAGAAGCCCCTTACCCTCACATCACAGAGAATCCAATGAAATGGATTAGAGCTTACAAAGAAGTCGATGAAGGTAAATCAGACTTCTTCGAGCAAAAATCCCGTCAATATACTAAGGTATCTGACACAAACGGATTTGATGAATTATAAAAGGAGGAAGGGAGGGAGGACCTGCCTTCTTCGCTAATTTTAGAGATTGACTAAACAAACTAAATCATGTTATATTTATTCTTGTCGTAAATATTTCACATGCCGGTGTGGCGGAATTGGCAGACGCGTGCGACTCAAAATCGCATTCCCTTGTGGAGTGTCGGTTCGAACCCGACCACCGGTATTATAACACACTAACACCAACGCTTTACGTTATATACGTAAGGCGTTTTTTAATGCTACACGCATGATTTTCACCGCAAAAAGAGTGTGTAATAAATCGTATACGGGGTGTTTATTATTATGGGAAACGTAGAAGTAATGAGTTAAGTATTGATGAGTTAGAAACGGTACAAAGTGTAGAACCTACAAGTAATTTAACGGTAAGAAAGAAGTAATAGAAACATTAACGATAAAGCAGATTGATGAATTAATTACTGCCTGCAATCTACGTACCTTTGTTGGCGTAAGGGATTAATAAGATATTACGGTGTTTTTTGTAATTAAAGGTAGGTAAACGACAAACAATCGTGTGTGCTCTTTCTAGTATAATTATAACCGTGAATACATACATAAAGTAGAAGTAGTAAATAGATAAGTTATGGGAGTGTATCGTAGGGTTAGCGTTAATAGCTAAGAAAGGTGGGGGTATCTTCGTCTGCTTTCCGTTTCAAGCACATAAAATTCACTTACAAAAATTACAAACCTAGAGAGTAAAATGATAGACTATATTTATAGATTACGTAAAAATACGGGGGGAAAAGTATGTTAAGTGCGATTGAAAAGCTAGAAAAGGCAAAAGCCGATATACTTGCCGAAATTGACTTACAAAGTACATCGTCATTTGTGGGTAACGAAACATCACAAGAAACCGACAATAAAAACTTTCAAGATACACGCATTATTATTAATAAGTTAGCTAAAGAGCGTGCAATGAACGCACCTTCGTTTATTAAAGATTGCAGGAACATTGAAGAGGCAGTTTATAACATTCAACAAGAGGGAGGTAGTATAGATGAAATATTGCACAAAAATTACGTTAGCCGTTGTTTTAATCAATACATCGATTATTTAGAAGAAAAGCAAATTGATGTGCAAATAGTAAACGTAGAATGTCCCGTTCCCGAAGTGCTAACATTTGAACACATATTAGAATCGATAAGTAAATGTGAAAGTCGTATTGAAACGGGTGATTACTCTGGGGCCGTTACAAGTGCTAAAACGTTAGTTGAAGGCGTTTGTAAGGAAATACTACATAAGTTTTCAGATGAAGAGATAAGTAACAGTATTGATTTACCTGCGTTGTTTACAAAAGTACGGCAAAACTTAAACCTTGACCCTAAAGATCCAAAGCTAGATAAAGCGTTAAAAGATGTTTTAACGGGGTTAATTAAGGTAGTAAACGGTATATCAGAAATACGTAATTCCCGTGGGGATTCTCATATTCCTAAGTATAAAATAGATAAACATCATGCAGTCGTAGTAGTTAACTCGGCTAAAACAGTAGCGGATTTCTTGTTTAAAACATACGAGTACCAACTTGATAGAGGTACACTAGTTATAGAAAAATAAAAACGGGCTTGCGTAATGCTTGCCCGTGTAATTATGATTTGTAAAATTTTTTTATAAAATTGTATAGTAATTTTCCTGGATTAGTTCTGGAGTAATATTCATCATTTTCAGCTTGTCCATCGCTTAACGAAGGTGAATCTTCATCAATATCTAAATCAAGGTCAATTTCATAAGAACGGTGTAAAACTTGATGATATACTGCCTTTTCTAAAGTTAACTCCAAACTTTTTATTCAACATTATGCTTTTTGCATGCCTCTCTGAACTTCCTGTTATGCCCATAAAATCTTCCCATTTTAGTATCTGTTTCAATAAAGTTGTAAATAAACTTTATGTTTTCTATATCTTTATCAAATAAATTCATTAGGGCATCTATACACACTAAACACATATTTCACTCTATTTACTAGGTTGGTTAATATAATATTTAACATTGTTAATTGTTGTAGAGCTCATGATCGTAGTTGATACAAAGTCAAATTAATTTATTGATATCATAATATTAGAGGTATTGATTTATTTTGCAATTTTGGGATAATATTGATTCTCCACAATGAAATGTGTCAGACATTGAAAAAAGCAGATTCTTCCTTTAACGTTAAAGTTAACCACAACTCAACATAAGAAAGGAAGATCTGCTTTGTATAAACAGTTTACTACAGATATCCTTCAATTAACAAATTTCGTTTTAAATGATGAAGGTGAACCAGTCTCTGATGGTTGGATCTTAGGTGTTGAGCCTAAGGCTCAACAATGTTATGTATGCCCATACTGCTTTGAAAGAAGTACCAATCATGCTCGTGATAAATATCGTGTATTGAAACACGCCTGGGTATCTACTGAAGAAACAATTTACCTTAAGGTGCCAGTGCACCGGCAACGTTGTGAGGACTGTGGCATCACTTGGACAGTCCAATTTCCAGAAATACCTTGTCGTGGCACAGTTACGACACATTTTAAACAAATGATTTCAAGGAAGTGCATCAAGCAATCATTCGCAGATGTTTCACGTGATATGCAGGTACCTGAATCGACAGTAGCTCATTGGTTTTATCAATATGCAGAAGATGTTATGGCTGATCCTGAAAATTATGATGCTCCATCAGCTTTATGTTTGGATGAATTTGCTCATAAAAAAGGACATTCATATAGCATTGCATTAATGGATGCAAATACAGGCCATGTTTGGCAAACTTCACCTGGAAAAGACCGTGAAAAGATCCAGGAGGCTCTTAAGCAATACCCGTTTTCTGCACCAAACGTTGTTTCAACAGACCTTGCACCTGGCATGGCTAAGACAGTCCAGAAGGTTTGGCCTGAAACATCTATTGTGGCAGATAAGTTCCATGTCATTCAACTCTTCACGAAAGCTTTAGAATATGCTCGTAGATTAGATAAAAATTATGCTACGAACCACAAGAAAATTCGTCATCAACGCAGACTTCTTATGACAAAACCTGAAAAATTAAAAGAAGACGAAATTGAAACTTTAAATGATTGGCTATCAGCCAATCCTAAGTTAAGTAAACTCTATCAATTCCTACAAGATTTCAGAGAATTTTACGACCATACAGAATATGACTTGGCTAAACAATGTTTTGAAAATTACTGTCAACACTACTTATTTGATGGTACAGGTCACATCCAGAAGATTGTAAAAACCTTATTACAGTGGAAACAAGAAATATTAAATTACTTTAAATATTCTATAACTAATGCACCTTTAGAAGGCACAAATAATCTAATTAAAACGATTAAACGCCGAAGTTATGGATGCCCAAATTTAGACAACTTTAACTTGCGCATTCGAATGGAATGCAAGCAGCCAACGGCATAAGTAACAGAAATTGTACGTTAAAGGGAGCTATAAGCACATTTTATTGGGGAGATCC
>NZ_FOES01000059.1 GCF_900110685.1 Piscibacillus halophilus | reverse complement strand
GGACTTCAACGTCCTTACCACGTTCCTGAACTACCCTTCCTCTATTCGTCCGATGATTTACACGACAAACATCATCGAGCGCACCATGAAGGAGTTCAAGAAACGTCTGAAAACGATGAACAGCCTTCCCTCCGAAGAAGCCGTGGAGAAGGTGATTTATATGGTTTCAGATGAATGCAACACCAAATGGTCTACGCGCAAACTCCGTGGGTTCAAAGAAGCAAGCCCTGAACTGCACGCCATGTTTGAGGAACGTTATGGATCTCAGACCGAAAGCGAGGAGGGGAAATAACCCTCCACCGGATCACCCTACTTTTTTACACAAACTTATTGACGGTACCTAACGTTTTCAACGTTAAGTATTACTTCTTTTTTGTTTCTTTAAAATCAACTTATCTACAGTAAACAATTATAGTATTCATAGTTTTTATAGAAAGAGTTTCATAAATGCATCATTATCTATTTTGGAGGTGATGATGAAAGTTACTCAAATCTTTATTGTTATAACCCATTTGATTCTGATTTTCGTTACATCCTGAACCTATTCCGATGATGGTTAGTAATAAAAGCAAAATTTTTAATTTAGTTATGTTACCTTTCATGAAATCACCTCATATTTTATCCATTCAAAATCGACACAAAAGGTTGATCAATATCGACCCAACCTTTTGTGTCGCATTATGATTATTGTTTGTATTGAGGTTCTTCTTGTTCAATTTGTTGAACGCGTGGTGCAATGCTGTCTACTACAGATTGAGTTTGTTTAGCCGCATCTTGATAGAGTTGCTTCGCTTGTTCATTATCTGTACTAAGAGCAAATGTTTCAAAGCTAGCTTGTGCACTTTTTAACCCTGCTAGAGCTGTTTTAACGTCACTGATGACTGTCATGAATAACGCCTCCTATATTTTATTTTGACCTTTATTATATTGCTGTATAAAAAGATTTTTATTCATTGAATTTTATCAGACTTTAAATATTTAGATATGTAATTTTCCACTGCTTTTGGAAAAGAAACACATGTAAGAAAAAGCGATGAGAGGAGGATAGTGAAAATGGACAATTAAGTTATAAATAAACGGATTAAAATACAGAAAATTTATTCGTAGTTACTAGGTGTCTTGGAAATTGTTACATTGCATTTTATCCGAATAAAGGGGAATTCCTTTTCAAACACAGTGAAGGACTTGTCAATGGAGTATTTTACAATTTGTTTGTCTTATTAATATTTTTTCAATAAACAAGAAAATGGTGAAAAAAAGCGAGGTATACATTAGTAATGTACAAGGACTATACTGAAAATATTTTAGGAACAAAACCACGAGCTAGACATAAGAAAATAATTGAAATTTATTTAGATCAAAGTTTTACCAATCCTATCATACATAAGGAAATTCATGGTGATAAAGTCTATGTCCCCTTAGATTTAAACAGGGTCTGGAATAGAATAAATTAGTATTTAGTTTAGCCACAAATACTATCTAAAGGTGGGGGGTCTTTAAAAATTAGTCTAAAATACCTGCATATTTTTGACCGCTGTGTGGCAATCTACCCAAGTGATTACAACATTGTTAACAAGGAGGAAACATCATGCAACAAATGCAGACGGGTATGAATAATCAACAAGCACAAGCTTTAATGACACAACCGCCTGAAATAATGTCAACAAAGGATCATCTCTATGTAAACGATATGTTAACACCACTGTCGGCTGTGGACATTTGCCGGTAAGAAACCCCTTGTGTCGCTTCTGCCATCTTAGTAAGACCGATGTTTGTTCCCATAGCCATAATCGCTGCCATGATTGCAGACTTTTCTTCTTCTTTCGGTGGATTCAGCGTAGAAGCATGGAGGAACTGCTTTTTGAATCCCGTCCAACTTGCTACTTCCATAAGTAAATCTGTCAACTTCACACGAGGTATCAGTTGATATAGAGATAAACTATATTCTCGTGCTGTTTCTGGAACGTTTTTCTCCAAACGATGGAGATGCAGTCGTCCGTCTTCAAAATTAACCCCATCTAATTCTGTGATATTCGCTTTAATCCATTCAAGCCGATTATGTAATGCATCCATTTTCAATTTTAAGTATTCAGCAACAGAAGGTGGTGCGGTAAGTCCATTAAGGTGCTTGTTTTGCTGCCATGCTTCTTTTGTCACTAAATAATTATCAAAATCTTGATGCTGACGACTTCCTTTAATAGAAACGTTACCTGAGCGTACAAGATTTCTTAACTCGGTAAGAACAGACATCTCATAATATTGGCGATTTATATTCCCATCATCATCATAAACGTGCTTTTGCCAGCGATTCGAGATAAAGTCCAAAGGAGCGCCTTCTGGAATTTTTCGTTTATTATTTTTGTTCATCTCTTTAATGGTCTCAATAGCTTGAAGCAATGGCTCTCCTGATTTTGTAGAAGTGAATTCTAGGGCTTCTAACAATGTTGGGGTATATTTACGTAAGTAGTTTTATAGGCACTGAAAAAAGGATCTTCCAGTAAGAAGATCCTCAGGCTGTCGAGAAAGTCTCGACAGCCTATATTTTTTCTTTAAACTTTAACAATTCCCCGCGTTAATTTGTTATAATATAGTTATACTATTTTAGGTGGTGTTTTAATGTTTAATAGTAAAAAAGAGCGACAAATGGAAATTGAAATGGTGACCATTGATGAACTTGTTCCTGAAGATCACTTATTACGAAAAATAGATCAATACATAGACTTCTCATTCATTCCTGAAAAAGTACGACCGTATTATTCAGAGAATAACGGACGACCTTCGCTCGACCCACTTGTTTTATTCAAAATGATGTTTATTGGTTACTTCTACGGCATTCGTTCTGAACGTGAACTTGAGCGACAGATCCAGACAAATGTTGCTTATAGATGGTTTCTAGGCTTAAATTTAACGGATCCAGTTCCGCATCACTCTACGATTAGTTGGAATCGTCGTACACGTTTCAAAGACACAGATATCTTTCAAGAAATATTTGATGAAATTGTAATTCAAGCAATGAATCATCGAATGGTAGGTGGACGTGTTTTATATACAGATTCAACCCATTTAAAAGCGAATGCCAATAAACGAAAATTCTCTAAAAAAGAGGTTGAAGTAGAAACAGCGGATTATATTGATAAACTCAATGAAGCAATCGAAGAGGATCGAGCCAAACGTGGAAAAAAGCCTTTAAAGAAGAAGGAGGGGGTGAAAAAAACAAAGGAAATTAAGGTTAGTGATACAGATCCTGAGAGTGGCTATCTGTACCGTGAAAATAAGCCTGAAGGCTTTTTCTATTTAGATCATCGTACTACGGACCTTAAATACAATATCATTACAGATGTTCATGTGACTCCCGGTAACATCCATGATTCCAAACCATATTTAGAGCGGTTAGATCATCAGATAAAACGCTTTGGCTTCAACGTAGAAGCTGTTGGTTTAGATGCTGGTTACTTAACGGTTCCTATTTGTCGTGGCTTAGAAGAGAGAAATATCTTTGGCGTGATTGCTCATCGTCGATATAAAAGTCGTAAGGGGTTTCTTCCAAAATGGAAATACCACTATAATGCTGAACTTGATAAATATACTTGTCCTGAAGGACATGATTTAACGTATACGACAACCGACCGAAATGGTTACAGACAATATAAATCAAATCCAGAGATATGTAAGCATTGTCCTTTATTAAATCAGTGCACTCAAAACAAAGATCATCAAAAGACGCTCACGCGTCATATATGGGAAGAGAGTAAAGAAAAAGTTAGAGAAAATCGATTATCCAGCGAAGGAAAATGGATATACCGAATGCGGAAAGAAAAAATAGAACGTAGCTTCGCAGATTCAAAAGAACTGCATGGGCTGCGTTATTGTCGTTTGCGTGGAAGGGAAAAAGTTCGAGAGCAAGCGCTAATGACAGCTGCTTGCCAGAACATGAAAAAGGTTGCCCTCCACCTAGACCGTGTGGTCTAGGTGGAGGAGAGTCTTTTTCATTATTTGATAACCAAAGAATAAATTTAACATCTATAAAAAAGTAAAAAAAGCTTGTAGAAAAACACGGGGTTTCTCTACAAGCTGAAGGATCTTCCAGTAAGAAGATCCTTTTTTTTGCTGCTAAAAAGTTTTAGTTTTTAAAAATATTCGAATCTTTTCCTCAACGACTATAAACGCTTTCACATGTTCCAGGCGCTGGTTCATAAAAACAATGTTGTTTAAATTGACCACTAAAAGGTTGGCCATACCATGTTGGAGGACACGGACCATATGGATTAAAGTACCAAAGAGCATATTTCGCTGGGTAATCTCTCCAATATTCCAAATTCTTTCTTGCTAATCTTCTTTCAGATTCTCTTGCTCGTTGATAAAACATATTGCCTTTTTGCACAGCTTCAAAGGAGTAATTTCCCCCTTGTACTTGAAAAATAACATCTTCAATGGCCCTTACATCCATGAAATCCGCACAATCAGCTACAGCACGGTTTACAATCACGTTTCCAACATATAGCATCCCCTGTACTCCTTCACCTTCAGCCTCTGCTCTCATCATCCTTGCCATTAAATCAACGTCTGCATCTCGGTAAGCGACTCTTGCCATTTTTTCACCTCCAAAATACAGTATGAAAAAAGCATACATTTATGTCCCTTTTTTACAAATATTAAATGAATACTCTATAAAAAACCAAGTTAACAATTAGTAGTAGTGCCTTGCCCCTGTTGGAGTCTTTTTCGTAGTCAGCTACATCAGAATTACGGAAGGTATTGGGATTAAATCGAAGAAATGTAAAACGAACCTCCTTTTTTGTTTTTCGATCCATTTCCGACGTTTAAATTCCTGTGACAAAATAAACTAATTACAAAATATTTATTTTGAGTGCCTCATAAGAAAAGGTATCTAAACAATTCTTTCGTATTCCAAACGTATACTCGCTACATAGTTTGTACATGCTAAGAAAAAACTAGGGGGAATTTTATGGAGTGGATTTTTTATCTATACCTGTTAAATACGTTCTTTATGTTATTCATAGCAATTTGGGAAGTTCGTCGTCCTGCCAAGGCTTTGAATTGGATAATAATAGTCCTTGTTTTGCCTGTCATTGGTTTCTTACTATATCTTAGCATATCAAATCCCAAGCTTATTCATCGTAAAAGATTGACCTCTTCTCATAATGAGTCTGAGAAGTTACCTGATACATATAGTGATTCAGCATCGATAATCGCCGATGCTTTACGGCATTTCACTGTGCATGGGCTTCGAGTCGGCAAAGTCCAAGTACTAAACAATGGAATAGCAAAATATGAACAACTTATCGAATCTCTACAAAAAGCCCAAAAAACCATTGATCTGGAATATTTCATCTATCGGAACGACCAAATTGGTAATCGCATCTCAGAACTGCTGATCGAAAAAGCAGAAAATGGAGTGCGGGTTCGTTTTATTAGAGATGGTTGGGGGAGTAAAACATTTCCGAATCAAAAAATCCTTCAGATGGTGGAAGCAGGGATAGAATGTCGGACAATATTTCCTTTAAGTTTTCCCTGGATTTTGTCCAATTGGAATTATCGGGATCATTGTAAGATTGTGACGATTGACAGAAAGGAATCCTTTACTGGCGGTATGAACGTTGGGTATGAATATACAGGATTAAAGCCAGACGTAGGATTTTGGAGGGACACTCATTTGCAAATTATAGGGGAAGCAACAGGCGACTTGCAGACTATCTTCGACGTTCATTGGAATATCGCTGTACCAGAACGGATAAAGTCAAAAACAAAATCTGAGGCAACGAAAAAGGCCACTAAAATCCCAAAATATAAATCAAAGGAAATCAATCCAACCGGCAGCATAGATCTTTCAAGATGGTCTGCCGAATTAGGATCTGAGTTATGGCCTATAGAAGGTAAAACAGACAATACCCAAACAAAGACAGGAGAATTGCAAAAAGCGTACATCCATACGTTGGAAGGAAACCCTGGAATTCCTACCCCAGTTATTCGTCAAGCTTACTTTATATGTATAACACAGGCGACCAAAACTATTGATATAACAACACCCTACTTTGTACCAGAAACAGATATTATCATGGCATTAAAGACAGCTGTGGCTCGTGGTGTGCACGTAAGATTGCTGGTTCCTCGCCACATTGATCAAAAAAGCGTGGGCTATGCAAGTCGTACCTATTACGGGGAACTTATAGAAGCTGGGGTCCAAATCTACCAGTACAATAAAGGAATGTTACATGCGAAACTGATGATCATTGAAGAGGAAACTGCAGAAGTAGGCGCAGCAAACTATGATATGAGAAGTTTTCGCCTGAATTATGAGGTGTGTCAAGTCGTGTACAGTGCTGATGTGGCAAGGGAACTCACAGAGCAGTTCGAGAGGGATCTTACTGATTCTGTACCATTAAGAATTGAAGACTTGTTGCAACGATCCCTGACCGAGCGCATTGTTGAACAAGGTGCTCGTCTGCTTTCTCCATTATTATAAGTTGATGTATCCTGTTTTTATTGTTCTATCTTAAATCTAGATTTAACTTTGTTTTTAATATATTTCTGACTTATTTGAAAAAAAGTCGAAAACCCGTGTATTATAAGAACTTCCAACATGGGTTTTTTCTTATTTACGATGGAAATTCATTACTAAAAAACGGTAATACTAAAAAGGCAGCTCAAAGAGTTTGAATTCAAAAATATCTGTTACCTTTTCATTTAAATATAGAGGTGATATCAATAGATAATATATTTGAAAATCTTAAGGAAATACGTTTATTAGAAGATAAGCTCTATCATTTAGAATTAAATGGTTGGCTAGTTAGCTAACTCTTCAGCATTCTTTAATGCTTGTTCAGCTGTATTCCCCTTTGTTACTGGAGCTTGATCTAAGACACTTAGTTTCATTTATATTCGTCCCCTTACTTACAAAATAATGATTAGTTACTTTTTTATAGTAAAACATTAAAAGATCATTCGTCTAATATTGAGTTTTATAAGTTTTATTTTTACGTGAAATAAGATATATTAGATAACGTTGAATACATAAAGAAACTGGGGATTTTTAATGACCGAACAACAATCATTAACACCATTAAAAACGTTATTATTCGCCTTTCACGCCACCCAAACCATTATCATTAGTTACTTACCTGTTTATCTACAGGGAAAAGGATTAAACGGTTCAGAAATTGGATGGGTGCTGGCTGTTGGACCATTTGCCGCTATTATCTCGCAACCTTTTTGGGGATACTTAAGCGACAAATATAAAACAGTCAAGAAAATACTTTTACTTTGTATCATTGGATTGATCATATTTAGTTCAATCTTTTTCAGTATGAAACATTTCATCTGGATTATGATGATTGGTTTCTTCTTCTACTTCTTCGCGACACCGATTGGAGCATTAGGCGATAGTTTAGCTCAGAGGCGTGCAGATGAAGTTGGAGTTTCATTTGGAACCATTAGAACCTGGGGATCTATTGGTTTTGCCACCTCATCTCTAGCAATCGGACTTGTCCTAACTTTTACAGGTGTTGAATATATGGTTTGGCCATATCTCACCTTTGCGTTCATCGCTTTATTCGTGACGTTAAGAGTACAAGACGTGGATGTAGCAAAGGATCCGATTAGCTTTGCGGATGTAAAAAAACTACTTCTAAATAAACCATTTATACTTTTTCTGTTCTTTATGATGTTTTTAACCATTTCGCATCGAGCTAATGATAGTTTTATTGGACTTTATGTGACTCAATTAGGTGGTACTAACTTCATCATTGGTACGGCGTGGTTTATTGGTGTCATTAGTGAAGCCATAGTCTTTGCTACAGCTGGACGCTGGTTTAGAAAGTACCACACCCTTATATTCGTAATTCTAGCAGGGGCGATTTATAGTGTTCGATGGATTCTGTATGGATTAGCTGATTCATATTGGGTCGTACTCGCATTACAATTCATGCACGGATTAACATTTGGTGTACTATATTTAGCTTCCCTTGATTATGTAACAAGATTAATTCCGAAACTAACTCAGTCAACCGGACACTTACTTTTCTATGCTGTATTCTTCGGAATATCGGGGATTATCGGTTCACTTATCGGTGGTGCCTTAATTGATGTTTATGGTGGAAGCACATTATATTTTGTTTTAGGAACTATAGCGTTTGCAGGAACCATCTTTATGACCATTTATCATATTCTACCTTTTGGTAAAAAAGCGTAGGTTCTTACAAATTAACTAGATGATCTCGATATTGATTCGAGATCGTCTTTTTTTATAACCATTAATAATAAAGAAAAAATTAATTAGCATTTTACATTAACCAAAACCTGATATATACTGTATATGAATAAAAATAAATTTTATTCATATAATCACAAAGGTGGTATTAAAAAATGGTAAGAGGTTTTACAGAACAAGAAAGAAACGTTATCCGACAACAATTAATTGCTGTCGGCAAACAACTATTTTCAGAATTTGGTGTAAAGAAAACAAGTATTGCTCAACTTACTTCTGCAGTTGGTATTGCGCAAGGCTCCTTTTATCAATTTTTCGAGTCAAAAGAAGTCCTATTCTTTGATATTTTGGAAATGGAAGAAGCTGATATAAAGAATAAAATCCTTCTCAAATACGACCATGACAATATTACTAGGCAAGAATTTAAAGAAATGTTACTTTATGGCTTGAATTTGATTGATCAAAATCCTTTTATCAAACGAGTCTTCCAAGGAGAAAGCATGGAGCATCTCGTTAGAAAACTTCCTCCAGAAAGACTACCACAACATGCTGAAAAAGATGAGTGGGTATTATCACCTTTAATCCATAAATGGCAAGAAAACAATCATATGGTTCATCATTCAACACAAACAATTACTGCTACATTAAGAGGTTTTTATATGATTCTTCTTCACAAAAAAGAAATAGGGGAAGAACTATATCTAGACGCAGTCGATTTGCTCGCTGAATGTTTAGCTACAGGTTTAATTAAGGAGTCAACTTAAGATGATTAAAGTAAAAAATCTATCTTATCGTTATCCAAAAGAACAAGAAGATACCATTCAAGAAATTTCATTTTCTGTACCTAAAGGAGAGATATTTGGTTTTTTAGGTCCTTCTGGTGCAGGTAAAAGTACGACACAAAAAATTCTAATTGGTATTTTGAAAGAGTATCGTGGCAATGTGCAGATTAATCAACAAGAACTCAATCATATAAATGCTGACTACTATGAACGGATCGGAGTAGGGTTTGAATTCCCTAATTTTTATCAAAAGTTTACAGGCTTAGAAAATTTGGAGTTCTTCAGTAAATTATATAAAAATGACATACAAAACCCACGAAAGCTGTTAGAGAAAGTAGGGTTATCCGATGCCACAAATGTCAAATTTAATCATTACTCTAAAGGGATGAAAATGCGCTTAAATTTCTGCCGAGTATTGTTAAACAACCCTGATATCTTATTTTTAGATGAACCTACATCAGGGTTAGATCCAGCTAATGCCAAGAATATTCGAGACCTTATTTTATTAGAAAAAGAGAAAGGAAAAACCATCATCATCACTACACATAATATGGATACTGCCGATAAAATTTGTGATCGTGTCGCTTTTATGGTAGATGGAAAGATTGCCCTTATTGACCAACCTAAACAATTAAAAGTTGCATATGGAGAAAAAGTATTACTAGTAGAATATCAATCATTCACAGGGCCAAAACAAGAAACTTTTGCACTTGATCAACTACATGACAACCAACGTTTTCAACATATACTAGCCCATCATGAGATATTGACTATGCATACTCAAGAAGCAACATTGGAAGATATTTTTATGAGAATAACAGGTAGGACATTACAATGAAAAACCTTGAACTGTTCAAATTCGATGTTCGTTTTCAGTTTCGCCACGGATTTTATGCTGCCTATGCATTAGTTAGTATCGTCTATATAAGCTTGTTATTATTGGCACCAACTTCTTATATAGAACCACTTTCTATCTTAATCATTTTTACTGATCCATCAGTTCTAGGTTTTTTCTTTGTCGGTGGATTAGTTTTACTTGAAAAGGATCAAGCAATTTTTAGTACATTATTCGTTAGTCCAATACGCATACACCAATATTTAATGAGTAAAGTTTTATCATTGACTTTACTGGCTATAGCATCTAGTTTGATCATCTTTATGGTGATTCATCAGCATCATATAAATTATTTACCGTTTTTAATAGCGGTTATGTTATGTTCGATATTTTTTACTTTACTAGGAATTTTTTTAGCCGTCCGAGTTGATTCCATCAATATGTTTTTATATACATCACCACTGATTACGATTATTTTTTATTTACCATTACTCAATTTTTTTAAACTATCGGATTCAATATGGTTATATTTGCTACCAACTCAAGCAGTACTTACTCTCTTAGAAGGAACGTTTAATAGTGTCACTGTACTAGATTATTTCTACGGAATCGCCGTCTTTGTTCCATGGATTAGTCTTGTATATTTATTAACTTATCGCTCATTTAAACACTTTTTACGAACAAAATGTTTTTCGTAATGTGATTTAGAAGGTGAAAATCTTGATTAAAAAAATATTAATACTATCAATAGGTGACATAAAAAACATTCAACGCGAACCTTTATTATTATTTTCTTTACTTGGCATCTTCCTGTTAACTACCGTAGTACGTTACGGTTTACCAGTACTAGAAGACATTCTTCATCATCATACGTCATTTTCGTTAGAACCGCATTTTCGGATTATTGTCAGTTTGACATTATTAATGACTCCTTTTATGATCGGCATGCTCTACGGTTTTATCATTTTAGATGAACGTGATGAAGGTGTGTTACTCTATTATACCGTTACGCCTATAAGGAAATCAGGTTATCTTATTGCTCGGATTCTAGCCCCTATTGCAGTCACCTTTTTCGCATCTTTTGGAGTTATATTATTACAAGGACTGATAGAGTGGGAATTTATTACGTTTATACTAATCGCTTTATTACTAGCCTTACAGTCACCAATTATAACTATGATGTTAGCAAGTCTAGCATCTAATAAAGTCGAAGGATTAGCATTAATCAAAGTCATGAATTTAATGCTAATCATACCGTTGATTGATTACTTTATTGATCACCCTATGACCAATCTAACCATGATATTTCCAGTATATTGGCCAGTTAAGCTATTTTACGAGAATAATGGGTGGTTTCTATTAGGCGGATTGATTATTTCTCTTATTTGGCTTATTTTACTTAATCGATTATTTCGTAAACGATTGGAATAAAGGATTATCCAAAAGTTTCGTTTAGTTTCCAATAAAAAAGCGAGTAAGATTTCTCCTTACTCGCTTTTAATATTGCTTGATTCGTTTCGATGCTGATCTTTTTTTAGGGTTAACCTTTTCATGACCTAATGCTTTTGCTAAACCGTAGACTGGCATGTTGCCATAAACAGATTCATAACTTCCAGACTGTAAAACATACGTTTCATGAAAAATGCCAACGTCTTTTGTATGTCCTATTTTTTGATTGAACTCTCGCCATGCAGTTAAATGTAAGTCATCCTTGGAATAAGCTAATAGCTCGTCCATAGAACGCCAGTATTGAACTAGCTTGACCATTCTTACACCTACCGTCATCTCATGAGAATAAAATCCTAACTCTTTCTGATGTTCATACAACTCCCTTAACATTTTAGGCATCGCCTGAAATACTGGCAACCATTTATGTACTTTCCAATACTTGTTGATCCTCATACCAATTATAAAGACTACAATATCCTCACGGTTGTTAGTTGTATACCTACCAGTATAGATTTTTTGCGCCAATTGTCCTCCCCCTCTTAAAAATTTATTACCTTTAGAATGTATTATCTTATTTACTAGATTATACATATTGTTATGAAAAGTAATTCTAGGAGGATAAATGAGGTGTATTCATGATATGTTTTAGTTAATGAGACCAGAACTCTCTGGGATTGTAATTTTTTAGTGAATACTAAACTTTTCTTGCAACTATGTTAACCGCGTTTACGAATAAAAAATACAATCACCACATGACCAATCGTTGCTCCAATCAGCCAAAAAACTAACTGACTCCACTCTAAAGAGTTAGTATAAAAGCTTTTAATCAGAAAACCAATCGTAAATCCAATCCACAAACCTACTAATAAGTTTGTATAATTATTCTTCATCAAACCACACCTTTAATTAAAAAGTTCATCATTTTTGTATGGGACCAATGCTAAGGCTGAACCTCTCATTATCTCTTACTAAACAAATTGAATGAATTTTTTATTTAAATTACATGTTAATACTAACATAATATTCTATCGATTGGAGAGTATAAAATATTTTGTGTAAATGATTTTTAGAACATAGAAAAAGGAAGACCCTTTTTGTAGAATTAAGTTAGCCGACAAAATTCACAGAAAAGAGGTCTTCCCTATGAACCATGTTACTACAGATTTAATTGAAGCTCTAGTCCAAAAACAGGATATCCAAGAAGTTTTTCGCCAACATCTTGAGTCAGCAGTCAATCAATTACTCAAAAATGAATTGACAGCTTTCTTAGATTATGAACCTTATGATCGAAAAGGTTTTAATTCTGGCAATTCACGTAATGGCACTTACCCTCGTTCAATTAAAACGGAATATGGGGAATTAA
>NZ_FOES01000062.1 GCF_900110685.1 Piscibacillus halophilus | reverse complement strand
ATGGGAACAACAAAAAGCATATACAAGGGAAAAGCTTTCGGAAGAAAAAACGGGTGAACTATACGGCAAACGAAAAGTAGATGTTGAACCTGTTTTTGGATTTCTGAAGGCTAATTTGCGCTTCTCTCGAATGTCTGTTAGGGGCAAAGAGAAGGTGAAAAATGAATTAGGATTTGCGTTCATGGCGGTGAATCTAAGAAAGTTCACCACCATGAACGCGAAAACAAGCTGGGCATATAACGAAACAAAGCAGAAAAAAGGCACCAAACCATACTTTTTATGGTTGGTGCCTTTTTTACGTTATTTTAGGCTAGTTATGTCCCAGCCTCTTTTTTTTGAGTTAAAAACCTTAGATTTGAATTTTAAGATAAATTGGTAGTAGTATAAGGTCACAGACTAAGATTTTTAATAAGGGGGACGACCGATGGGGCGACTTTTGTATGGAGGGAAAATTTATACGATGACAGGTCCGAATGAAACCGTTGAAGCTATTTATATTGAAAACGGCAAAATTGTAGCCACTGGTAAGCTTGATCAACTAAAAGACCGTTTTGCCAATCAAATAGAACAAGATATTGAATTACAAGGAACGATCTTTCCAGGGTTTATTGATAGTCATTTACATATTATTGGTCACGGTGAAAAGCTTCTCCGGCTCGATTTATCACAAGTGCAGTCTCGACAAGAGGTCATTCATAAAATTTCTGAAGCAGCCTCTGTCGTTAAAGATGGGGATTGGTTAATTGGAGAAGGATTTAACGAAAATAATTGGGATGATCCGATTATGATTCATCGAAAAGAGTTGGATGAGGTTTCGAATGGGCACCCTGTCGTTTTAACGAGAGTATGTCGACATGCTCTTGTGGCAAATTCTAAGGCAATGGAATTGTCGGGAGTTTCAGAGAAGACAGAAAATGTTTCAGGTGGGGTAATCGAACGTGATTTTTACGGCCATTTAACAGGAGCTTTCCATGATCAAGCTCAAGAGTTAATTAAAGAATATATGCCAATACCAGACTTAAATTATTTGAAAAAGGCAGTTAAAACATCCATTCAAGATCTTCTATCTAAAGGGATTGTCTCGGGTCATAGTGAAGATCTTAGCTATTATGGTGGATTTAAACAAACATATGATGCGTTTAAGGAAGTTATTCCCGAGGACCAACAGTTTAGAGCGCACCTTTTGGTCCATCATGAAGTCGTAGATGACTTACATAGAGAAGGTCATAAGCCTCAACAACAAGATGATTGGCTAGAATTTGGGGCAATGAAATTATTTGTGGATGGGGCATTAGGTGGTCGTACAGCTTTATTGTCTGAACCATATTCTGATGATCCAACCACAGATGGAGTAGCCATTCATAGCGATGAGGCACTAGAAGAGCTTGTGTTAAAAGCTAGACAATACCATATGCCCATTGCTGTTCATGCGATTGGTGATTTAGCATTGGAGAAAATCGTGAATTTAATTGAACAATATCCTCCGCCGCAGGGAATGAAGGATCGACTTATTCACGGTCAAATTATGCGTCCAGATTTAATAAAAAGATTAAAAAACAAACCAGTTATTATCGATATTCAGCCCTTATTTGTATCATCTGATTTCCCATGGGTGATTGAACGTGTCGGTGAAAAGCGAGCTAATGAATCTTACCCGTGGAAGAGTTATTTAAAAGAAGGCTTATTGTGTGCCGGTGGTTCAGATGCTCCTATTGAATCGGTCGAACCTCTATTGAGTATTGATGCAGCAGTCAATCGACGATCAGCATATGACGGTCACGTATATAATTCAGAAGAATGTTTAAGCATTTATGAAGCTATTGAATTATATACGGTTAATCCTGCAAAAGTCATTGGAAAAGAACATATTCAAGGAAAGATCGCTGAAGGATATTATGCGGATTTTGTAATTCTTGATCAAGACCCGTTTCAAATAAATAAAGATGAACTCCATAAGATTAAAGTGTTGAATACGATTGTCAACGGAGAAATTGTTTATTCTAATGATGACCACATGTAAAATACATGTGGTTATTTTTTATGAAATTTAATACCAGTTTTTGTAAAAAGAAATGATCCCGTAAAAAATCCTATATCAATGAATATTTTTCCAATAAATATGCACTCTAATCATAAGGGGTGCTTTAGATGGTGATGGTACTGTTATTAATTGTATTGGCTGTATTGGTTTTGATTTTTTTACCTCTCATTATTTTATTATTAAGCCAAGTTAAAGTGGAAATATCTTTTACATATAAAGGCCATCATCCAAACCTTCTAATTAAAGTCGTCCTCTGGAGAATCATTAAGTTTAGACGAAATATACCTCTGATTGAATTGAACCCAGATACTATGACAATCAATATTTTAGAGAAAGATGATTATTTTGGCTCTCAAAAAGAAAAGAATAAATCCTTTAAATTTGAAGATATTCAACAACAATGGAAGCTAATGAATGGAGTTATAAAAACAACTAAAGATGTCATTCCTCATATTAAGAGAGCTTTAAAAGCAGTACAGCTACATCAACTCAGTTGGCATACATTAGTGGGAGTAAATAGAGCCGATCATACAGCCATTTTAACAGGGGTATTATATTCATTAAAAGGTGGAGTTGCATCGATGGCTATGAACTATTTAACACCTATAGGGACTCCTATTTACAGCATTCAACCCCATTATACAAACTCTACTTATCAAACAGAGCTAGAGTGTATATTATCTTTTAAACTCGGTCAAATTATGCGTGAATTACTTAGTATCGCAAGACAATATGGAAAATTAAAGAAGGTGGGTATTAAATGAACGAACATCCAATACATGACATGATGGTTACAGCGATGGAAAACCTAAAAGATATGATTGATGTTAATACCATCATTGGTGAACCGATTGAAACGCCAGATCGATCAACGGTTATTTTACCAGTTTCAAAAGTTGGTTTCGGATTTGCGGCCGGTGGGAGCGAATTCAAAGGCGGGTCGTCCTCTCAAGATGATGATGGACAACAAAGTGGTTCACAACATCCCTTTGGTGGTGGAACAGGTGGAGGAGTATCCATTAATCCTATTGGTTTCTTAGTTGTGAGAAGTCATGAGGTGAAAATGGTACACTTAGACCAAGGTACTCACATTGTGGAGAAGCTAATGGAATTAGCTCCTCAAGCTGTAGATAAAGTTCAACAGTATTTCCAACAACAAAATCAACAAGGAAGACGAAATCAGAACCAGAGTCATAATCAGAACCAGAATCAAAATCAACATTCTCAATCACCAAACACACCAGAATAAACCATTTATCTATTAAAGTCCCGTTAAATTTGCTAAAATAATAACGTAGACATAAGGAATCGTTTGTGAATGAAATCGGAGGGACTTTGATTGGAGCAACAAATTGAGAAATTATTTACATGGTTAGATGAAACAACAGACATGATCTCGGAGGAAGAAGATGTTCCTTATTTGGATGGATTAATTGCATCCAGTGAATTGTTGTTTTATCGCGACTTACCTGAAGATCTAGAATCAACCTATTATAATAAGTTACAATCACAATTAGATATGATTAATTTATCCGATTTTGAGGTTGAAGTCAGACGTAAAGCATTACAATTAGCCATATTAAAAGGTATGAAAGGTCAAACTCAACAGCACCATTACATTACTCCGGATACTGTAGGAATGTTTATAGGTTACTTAGTGCAACGGTTTATTGGGGATAAAAAGGAATATACATTATTTGATCCTGCTTGTGGGACAGCGAATTTATTATTTGCTGTTATTAATCAACAAGAACAAAAGGATTCTCTTGTAGCGTATGGAAGTGAAGTCGATCCGACGCTTATTAGATTAGCTTATATTAATACGAATTTACAGGAGAAACAAATTGAGTATTTTCATCAAGATAGCTTAAAACCTATCCTTCTTGAACCAGTAGATGTAGTAGTCTCTGATCTACCTGTTGGGTATTATCCTGACGATACGACCGCACAAGCTTATGACTTAAAAGCAGAAGATGGTCATTCATATTCTCACCATTTATTTATAGAGCAAAGTTTAAAGTATACAAAAGATGGTGGTTATCTATTTTTTGTCGTACCAAGTCTATTATTTGAAAGTGATCAAAAAGATCAACTTCAAAGTTTTCTAAAAGAACACGCTCATATCGTCGGTTTGTTACAACTTCCAGAAACGATGTTTAAAAATGAAAACATGAGAAAAAGTATCTTTATCATACAAAAGAAGGGTGAAAATACACGTGATCCTAAAAAAGTCATGTTAGCAGATCTACCTTCTTTCAAAGATGCTAAAGCAATGGATAGTGTGTTACAACAATTGAACCAATGGTTTAAGAATGAACGATAAAATCAGCCAGTCCTAATCAAGGGCTGGTTTATCATTAGGTAAAGGGTGTGTGTTCAAAATGGGAGAGGAACGTATTCGACGCACGATTGAGAAGTGGGAAACGGATCTAGAGTCATATCATATGAACGATTTTGAACGAGTCTATGAAGTATGGTTAAATCAAATGTTTTCAAAGGTACCTAAACATTATCAAGATAAAATATTTGAATGGGCGGATCAATGGTTTCTATATAGCTATACCTTTCTTCAAGGAACTAGCTCTCAAATAGCAGCAAGAGAACGTATTTTACAAACAGCTAGATCATTTGATGACGAAATTGAAGAAATTTCTGATTTGAGAAGGTTATCTATTGAACAATTGACATACTTAGCAGATCAACAATTAGCGAAAAGTCGTGTGTATTCGTTTACGCAAGGTGGGATAACTGGTACTGGGGGTTGGTTATTTTTAGGGATCGATTTTCCGTTAATTTTAACCCTGAATTTAAGAAGTGTTCAGATGATTGGGAGCAGCTTTGGATATGATCTGAACAATCCAGTAGAAATGCTCTTGGCATTGAAGGTATTGCATGGGGGAATGATTCCCCAAAGATTTAAGTATGGGACTTGGCTAGAATTAAAGGAAGAATTAAATTCCCTTGATTCGATCATGGAGCAGGATGATTGGATTTTAGATCAAAACTGGTTTGAGCAACCTGTAAACCAATTGTTCAAAACCTTAGCCATAGTGATGTTCAGAAGGAAATTGGTTCAAGGTGTGCCACTCCTCAGTGTGGGGATTGGTGCTATTTCTAACTATAAATTAGCAAAAAATGTGACTTCGTTTGCTAAGACTTTTTATCAATACCGTCACTTAAATGAAACTTCATAAAAGAGAGGAGAGCACCTCTCCTCTTAACTTTTTTTCTGGTCATCTTCAGGCCTAATGACTAATACATCCACCTTGGCGTAGCGTGTTATATGCTCAGATACACTACCTATGAAAAAGCGTTCAACGGCATTCATACCAGTTGCACCACAAATGATTAAATCTGCTCCATGTCTAGGAGCGACTTCTTTAGCGATTTTAACTTTTGGTGAGCCGTGTTCAACATCAATGACAACATTTTGGACCCCAGCTCGGGTGGCTCGTTCTTCATAGCTTTTTAAAAGTTCAAGAGCATCGTTTTGAACTCGGTCTGATACATTTCGATCATAGGCTTCAATGGTGGAGTATACACGGGTATCTACAACATGAGAAATAATCAATTTGGCATGGTTTCTTTTAGCGATATCAATAGCTTTTTGAAAAGCAAAATCGGATGCTTTAGATCCATCGACCGCGATCAAGATATTATGGTATTCAAACGCCATATAACAGACCTCCTTTTGTACTAGTATAACACGCTTGTAATCGCATTCATAATATTTGTTTATATTAGTTTATTTCGTAAATTTTATTTGTGACATTGAAATGGTAAAATGTAGTTATAGTTTTGCTACAGAAATGGAGGGATCCCATGCGCCATGCCTTAATTACAGCTGGTACGAAAGGGTTAGGTCGTCAGATTACAGAGTATTTTTTAAATCATGGGTATCGCGTCACTGCTACTTATCGTTCGGATGAACAGAAAGCCAAACAGTTACTTGAAAAGCACGCTGATAAGCCTTTACATATTGTTCAATTAGATGTACAAGATGCTGAACAAATAAGAAAAGTTGTGAGTCAGGTCTACCATCATACAAACCGAATAGATTGTTTAATTAGTAATGCAGGACCATTCATTTTTGAGAGGAAAAAACTGATGGATTACAGTAGTGAGGAATGGAATAGTATGGTCCGTGGTAATCTTGATGCATCTTTTCACTTAGCTCAATCTTGTATCCCTTATATGAGAGCACAGGAGTTTGGTCGTATTATCTTTTTAGGTTTTCAAGGGGTTGATCATAGTTCTGGTTGGATTTATCGATCAGCATTCGCGTCTGCTAAAGTAGGGGTTGCTTCTTTA
This sequence comes from Piscibacillus halophilus, assembly GCF_900110685.1. Lineage (GTDB taxonomy): Bacteria > Bacillota > Bacilli > Bacillales > Alkalibacillaceae > Piscibacillus > Piscibacillus halophilus. Next base: position 3,317 of record NZ_FOES01000062.1, on the reverse strand, counting down.
ATGAAAACCATTGCCCTTGAAGAAGCTGAACATAAAATTACAGCTAATATGGTGGCTCCGGGGAAAATTATTGATTCGATGAAGGAAAAAACCATTCTAGAAAGTCGAGAAAACCATGAACATGAAACACCTATAGGGCGAGAAGGTACTGGCGAGGATATTGCCCGTACTGTCGGTTTTTTATGCCACGATGACTCTGATATGATTACTGGAACGGTTGTTGATGTTAATGGTGGGATGGATGTTATTCATCGTTATTTATAAAATTGTACAACTTTGACGAATTTAGTGTTATAGTAAAATTTGTTATGATATTTTAATACTATTGGATATTTTTGAAATCAGGGAGGTTTTGACTGATGAAAATCGGAGTACCAAAGGAAATTAAAAATAATGAAAATCGTGTCGCTTTAACTCCAGCTGGAGTCGTCGCTTTAGTTAATGCAGGACATGATGTTTTTGTTGAGACGAATGCTGGTGAAGGCTCTAATTTTACGGACAAGCAATATGAGGAAGCTGGCGCAAAGATCGTACCAACAGCTAAAGATGCCTGGTCTCAAGAAATGGTAATGAAAGTTAAAGAGCCACTTCCTGAAGAATATGATTATTTCTACGAAGGATTAATTTTATTCACTTACCTACATCTCGCTGCTGAACCTGAGCTTACTAAAGCATTAATTGACAATAAAGTTGTAGGTATTGCTTATGAAACGGTTCAGTTGGATAACCGTTCATTACCTTTATTAACACCAATGAGTGAAGTTGCTGGTCGAATGGCGAGTCAAATCGGAGCCCAGTTCCTTGAAAAATCTCGTGGTGGAAAAGGAATCTTACTAAGTGGAATTCCTGGAGTTGAAAGAGGAAAAGTAACGGTGATCGGTGGCGGTGTTGTTGGAACAAATGCTGCTAAAATTGCCGTTGGATTAGGTGCAGATGTTACGATTATTGATCTTAGCCCAGAGCGTCTCCGTGAATTAGATGATATCTTTGGAAATCAGATTAACACGGTTATGTCGAATGAGTTAAATATAGCGGAATCCGTTAAAAACTCTGATTTAGTTGTAGGTGCTGTATTAATTCCAGGTGCTAAAGCGCCAAAACTAGTTACTGAAGATATGGTTAAAGAGATGTCTCCAGGTTCAGTTATTGTTGATGTAGCCATTGACCAAGGTGGAATTGTAGAAACGGTTGATCATATCACCACTCATGACAACCCTACGTATGAAAGACATGGTGTTCTACATTATGCTGTTGCCAATATGCCTGGTGCCGTACCAAGAACATCAACGATTGGCCTAACTAATGTTACAGTTCCTTATGCATTACAGCTTGCGAATAAAGGGTACAAACAAGCTGTACAGGATAACCATCATTTGCTTAAAGGAATCAATACATTAGACGGTTATGTCACATACAAAGCCGTCGCGGATGCTCATAATTTAGAATTTAAAGATTTAAGTGAGTTATTATAAACATATTTTCCTTCATTCGTGAAAAACTATTTGTATAGTCGTCGATTGAAGGTGGTTAATATGAAAAAATGGATTGTCCGATTGATTAAATATGGCCCGATTATGTTTCCGTTCATTCAAAAAATGAAAAATAAATTTGGCCGCAAAAAGAAAAAGACAATAGACAAAGGGCAGTTTCAGTAGCCCATAAATATTAAAATCCAGCCGACATGGAACGGCTGGATTTTAATTATACAAGCCAAATTTGTACGTTTATTAGACAGATTTTAAAAAATATTAGACACATTTAAATATATATTAGACATTTTTTAAACTGTTCTAGACAGAAATTATTTTTTCTAGACAAAAACGCTCATTTATTAGACAATCCTTATTATTATTTCCAGATTTCTTTGGATAAGTCGACAATATATTTTAGCTTATTCCATTGTTCTTCTTCAGTCAGTTCATTACCGTGATGGGTCGACGCAAAACCGCACTGTGGGCTTAAGCAAAGTTGGTTTAGTGGGATATATTGACTCGCTTCTTCTACACGTTTCAAAATCGTGTCACGATCTTCCAATTCTCCGTTTTTTGATGTAATTACTCCTAGTACCACTCTTGGGCCATTTTCCGGTATATGTTTTAATGGCTCGAAACCACCAGAACGTTCGTCATCGTACTCTAAGAAAAACCCATCTACTTTCTCTTTGGCTAATAATGTAGGAGCAATAATGTCATAACCCCCGGAAAATGCCCACGTTGATCGATAATTCCCACGACATAAATGAGTGGTGACAAATAGGTCTTCAGGTTTATTTTCTAGAGTGCCGTTTACGACTCGTAATGCTAAATCGATTAAGTAATCTCTTGTATATTGGCCATCGTTAAATGGAATATCGGGAGCTGAAAGACCTGCAATATATACATCATCAAACTGTAGATAACGTACACCTGCTTCGTAAAAAGCTTGAATAGCATCTTGATAAGCTTTAATGAGGTCGTTTGCATATTCTTCAATATCTGGATAAATGTTTTCGTTTCTAATTCCTGCATTGAAGAATTGATTAGGACTAGGGATCGTTTGTTTAGTAACGGCACGACCTCCGACGAATTCGTTAAGTTCGACGAAATCTTTAATAAACGGATGTTCAGGATTAAAGGAAATCTTCCCTGTATTTTGAACGTTATAACGTTCTGTTTCAACACCATTTGCGAACTGATAGCCTTGGTTAGGCACATACCCTTCAAATCCATTAAAATGCTCCATAAAGTCTAAATGAAACCAAGTTCTTCTAAATTCACCATCGCTTACGACTTCTAACCCAACTTCAATTTGCTTCTCCACGACTCGTTTTATTTCTTCATTCTCGACTTGTCTTAATCCTTCTTTAGTAATGTCGCCTTCTTTAAACTGTTTTCGAGCTTGATGCAATCTTTCTGGTCTAAGTAAACTTCCCACATGATCCGCTCTAAATGGAATCGTTTTGATTGATGTTGTCATAAATAATCCCTCACTTTTCATTTTTATGTTAGTAAACTAAAAAAAGTCTCTTCATTAAGAAGAGACTTTAATACACACATTCACTCTTCTTATCTTCTAGCTTTCAAGCTACTGGAATTAGCACAGTGTTCAATTGAACCTGTTGCTGAAGCTTCGTCGGGCCAGTCCCTCCACTTCTCTTGATAAGAAAATAAAACAATATTCAATTAATTGAAAACAATATTACAGTGTTTCTTTTTAGTTGTCAAGTATTGGTTTTAATAAATTTTTATACAGTCTATTGAATTTTTATACAATTATATGTATGATTATTTAACATGACATATTACTTAAATAGGGGGATCCGAATTGTCACAAATCAA
>NZ_FOES01000067.1 GCF_900110685.1 Piscibacillus halophilus | reverse complement strand
GTCTGAAATGCGTTTTCTCGATCTCGTGGCACCTGAAGGTCTTGGATGCGACCGTATTTCGTATCCAATTGACGACCGTAACTGCCGTTCTTATAGTTTTTTAGCTCAGGATTTTCTTCGAAAAATTGATTCATTTCTTCCTTCATAATTGTTTCTAGCTTCTCTTGGACGAAAGAGCGGACTAATTCGTCCAGTTGATTTTCGAGGTTGTTTTGTCCTATACTTGTAAACATGAGGTAGGGCATCTCCTTTCATGAGTTGATTTCGTTGTTTACTCTGAGGATACCCTGCCTCTTTTTTTGTCTTCAAGAGTTTTACACAAACTATTGTACGTCATCTATACTAATATTTGGAATAGTTAGCAAAACAAACATATGAGGAGCAACGGTCATGAAATCCTTTCTAGTGCATTATTGGACTTGGATTCTTTTATTTATGGTTGGCTTAAATCTCGTACTCGGTTTATTGATTCTTGAATTAAACTCAGAAGGGATTGCGGCACTCGTTTTTGGTGGAATAGGCTTTTTAGCTCTTCTTTATTTAACCTTGATAGATTATAAGAAACGAAAGGACGATTAGGTTGGGGAAAGTAAGGAATACTTTGATCTTCACTTTCTTTGTCGCGGGTTCGATCTGGGTTCTTTATATGCAAATGACGACTAGCTCTGAACCATATCAAGCCGTTGAAAAGGCCGCTGACAAGGAAGGCGTTGACCTTAGTGATACGGTCATTACGCATTTAGTCGATGATTGTGCGTATACATTGTATTACACGGATGACTCTTATGGATTCGCGTTATCAGAGAAAAATTTGTTCGGATGGAAAGTGGTAGATTTTGTTGATGGGTTACCTCTAGATAAATCCTTAGCGAATCAAGGGTATGCCTTCAGCAAGACGCTTGGGATTATCCACGGGATTGTGGATTCTTTCGTTGAGCATGTTCAGATTGATGGTAGTGACAGCAATATTTCACATATCCCAGGTGAAAATATTCGAGTTTGGTACAACGTGAATGTCACACCTGATGATGCTGAAAAGGTTAAGTTTATAGATCGTGATGGATCTGAGTTTTAATCTAATAGAGAGGAATTAGTTCTAATGAGTGAAAAGTTTATTGAACGTATTGATGCTGTTTTCTTACCCGTGAATGACTTAGAAAAATCGCTTCAGTGGTATCAGGAAACGTTTAATTTTGAAATTGTATGGCGGAATGAACGAATGGTAGGCTTATTAATCGTACCTAATGTTGGATTCCATTTAGTTGAGGTTCCAGATTGGAAACCAGATAACCGTTATACACCGATTAATTTTGCCGTGAAGAATGCTGATGACGTAAGAGAAATATTGATTAATCAAGGTGTTAAAGTGTCTGAATGGCGTCAAGGGCAGCCAAAGCGATTTGATTTCTGGGATTTATCGGGTAACGCGATTAGCTTAATCGAATTATAGTTTAAATACAACGTTAGGGGCTGAAGTGATTGAACCGAATTTTATTACACTTTGAAGGATTGACGGTTTTAGGGATCGCTCTTTATTTTTACTCTATCTTAGATTTTAGTTGGGTGCTGTTTTTGGTGTTATTGTTAGCCCCTGACCTTAGTATGCTTGGGTACCTCATAAATGAGAGAATTGGATCTGTGATTTACAACCTATTTCATACTTATATAGCCCCAGCCATATTATTACTCGGTGGTATCATTTTATCTGTCTCTTCCATTCTAGCAATTGCCTTAATATGGATTGCTCATATAGGAATGGATCGAACAGTAGGTTACGGACTTAAATACCCGACTGGATTTAAGGATACGCATTTAAACAGAGTTTAGCGGAGGTTTCTCCGTGTAGTGGACGATCCCTTTTTATCACCTTGAAATGAAGGGTTATTTCAACTGTCATCACAATCTTTTTAGCAGACATGGCTATTTCGATAGAAGTGGTGACAGGGTTCATGCTTTAAAAAGAAGTAACGTCTCTTATTTTCAATTAACATCCTTCCCTTGCGCTTTGCCACCTCTAAACCACGCTTGTACTTCTTTTTAATCAAAATTTTTCATATATTCCTTTGTGGAAACGTATATTATTTTTGTCTGTTTGTGAAACCAAATGACCTACTTATTCGTAATATCTTAATGTGGCATCAATATCGAGTTCTTCAAATACACCAAAATATTCCTATTCTGTATCTAGAACTAATTAACCATTTTAATGATTTTGACAAATTTTATCAAATTTTTACTGTGTTCCTATTAATAACCATTGTGTATTATGCTATGATAATACAGGTAAAAGCAAAAAGGGAGGAAATGCGTTTTGTTTAAAAAAATCATCATGAGTGTTATGTTGTTAGCTGCTTTATTATTAGCAGCATGTAGTGAGTCACAAAGTGATAAGGAAGTTGTAAAAGATGGCTATCAATCTTTAATGGAAGCTGATTCTTTTGATGCGACATTTGATTTAGATGTTAATGTTGATGCTGATGTTCAAGATCCATTCATTGAGCCGTATATTCAAATGATTAATGATATGGAATTAAGCATGGATATGGTCGCAGATAATGAAAAACAAATCCAAGAAACAGTCGTCCATTTCGAGGGAACTCTAAGCCCAATGACCATTAGTATGGATTTACCTATGTATCAGAACTTAAAAGAAGAAAAAATGTACATTCAAACAGACAGTCTAGTAGAAAACTTAGGTATGTTCATGCCATTACCTGAAGATGCAAAAGGTAAGTTAATCGAAGTTGATATGGCTGATGTTGAAGGTATGGAAGAAGAAGAAATGGATATTGATGAGCTAACTGAACAAGTACAAAGCATTGTAAATGATTTCATCGATGAGAAAAGTGAAGATGACTTTACTGAAGAAGATGGAACTTATATCGTAACATTTACTAAAGATGATTTAGCTAATTTAGTTGGTAAAATCGCATCTGAAGTAGATGATACAATCACTGATGAAGAACTTCAAGAAGGTATTGATGAAATCAATACTGCTTTAGAGGACATTGACTTAAATACATTCGAAATCCACATGACAATGGATGGCGATCAAGTTAAGAGCCAGAAGTTTGTATTGGATGCTGGTTTCGAAGCTGAAGGTAACGCTGTACAGCTAGAATTAACAGCTGACACTGTTTACAACAGCATCAACGAAGATGTTGAATTCACAATCAACCCTGAAGATAGCGAAATTATGCCAATGGAAGAATTTGAGCAGCTAATGATGGGCGGAATGGAATATTAATTTAAGTAAACTCACCTGAGCAGGTGAGCTAACCACTTAAAAAGAGCCGGTTAATCCGGTTCTTTTTTATGTTTTATTATTGAAATTCGGGCAAAAATAAGATGCAATAATGTTAAGCCCAAAGCAATACATTTAAGTGTGACTAGCCGAATTCGGTATAATGTTTATGTGGATTTTTAACTACAAGGAGAAGGCGAAATATATGAAGAACAGTATGCATTTATACTTGAAAGACTTAAAAAACATTTCAACAAACTGGGTAGCCGCAATTTTAATTGGTGGATTAATGATACTTCCGTCATTGTATGCGTGGATGAATATTGAAGCATCTTGGGACCCATATGGACAGACGGATCAAATTAAAGTCGGTGTTATCAATAATGATACAGGGTCTACAGTGCGTGATGAAGAGATCCATGTAGGAAATGAATTAGTCGAACAACTAAAAGATAATGATTCAATGGACTGGCAGTTTGTCGATGAAGAGACAGCCATGGATAAAGTAGAATATGGAGACTACTATGCCGTCATTGTGATTCCCGATGACTTTTCTGAGAAATTGGGGACTGTGATTAATGATCAACCCACAAAAGCCGAAGTTAATTATTATGTGAATGAAAAAATTAACGCGATTGCTCCGAAGATTACCGATAAAGGAGCTACCACAATCGTTGAGGAAATAAGCTCAAGCTTTATCTCAACTGTCAATGGCGTAATTTTTGATATGTTTAATCAACTTGGCCATGAATTACAAAGCTCTCTACCTGATATAAGGCAATTCGAGGATTATGTTTTTACAATTGAAGAAAAGTTACCTGAAATAAAAGAGGTTTTGGACGAATCACTCTCTGATGCTGAAAACGCCGAGGTCATGATCCATGATGCTCTTAACCTTATTCCACGCGTAGAAGAAGCGTCTAATCAAGGGCTTTCGACAGTAAACGAGACCTTGAATTTTATTAATGATGCAGAAGAACGTTTAGATGAGATAGCACCACGAGTGAACGAGGATTTGAACACCATCCAACAGGCCATTCAAGATACGAATGAGTTTTTAGAATCCGTTGAACCATCTTCAATGGATTTACTGGATATGAACGAGCAAATGAACAATTGGAATGAACAAATTAATAGTACGGTTACATCTATTGAAACAGTAGAGGAAATTTTACAACAAATTCAAGAAGAACAGGAATCTGGTGAGGATTCGGGAGAAGATTCAGGTCAATCAGAAGAGAATAATCAAGAACAGATTGAAAATGCATTAAATGAACTGGCAGCAATGAAAGCTACCTTACAAGAATTGCAAAATCAACTTAATCAAGTTGATGAGATGATTGCGGAACATAATCAAGAGTTAGAAGATATGATGGCTAACTTACGAGAAACGGCTCAATTCACGAATGAGCGATTGGATGCTTTTATTACCGAATATAAAGAAACGATTGAACCTCGTGTTAGAGAAGAAATTCAACATGCAAAAAGTTCATTAGAATCGGCGAAAAGCATTTTAACCAAGGTTCAAAATACGATTCCTGAAGCACAAAACATATTAAATCGAACCGCAACTAATTTAGCAGATGGTGAAGATTTATTAGAGAGTGTCATAGCGGAATATCCGTATATTAATACGAAAATAAATGAACTGGCTGATGAGATCCGTCAGATCCAAGGAGAAACGGATTTAGAGGAAATTATCGAGCTATTACAAAACGATCCTGAAGCAGAGGAAAGCTTTTTTGAAGAACCCGTCAAGCTGAATCAAAACAAACTGTTTCCTATTGAAAATTATGGTACAGGCATGACACCGTTTTATACCGTATTGGCGATATGGGTTGGTGGATTATTATTGGTTTCTTTATTGGCAACCGATCCGCATCACATAGAACCGTATACAGGAAGACAGATTTACTTTGGCAGATTATTGACCTTTGTCACGATTGGCATGATTCAAACCATCATTGTGACATTAGGTGATATGTATCTACTGGGTGTAAATGTCCAAGAACCAGTTTGGTTTATATTATTTGGGCTTTTATCGAGCTTTGTGTTTATCACCATTGTTTATACTTTAGTGTCGGTGTTTGGTGATATTGGAAAAGCTTTAGCTATTGTTTTCCTTGTTTTACAAATCGCAGGTGCTGGAGGAACGTATCCAGTGGATTTATTACCAGAATTCTTTCAATCCATTCATTCTTTCCTTCCTTTCACCTATGCGATTAACTTGATGCGTGAAGCTGTGGGAGGAATTGTTTGGACTAAAGTACAACATGATGCAGCAATCCTTTCGACATTTGGACTAGTGGCATTACTTGTGGGCGCCCTATTTAAAGCGCGTTTGAACAAGTATACACACCAATTAATGAAGAAGTCGAGAGAAACGGGATTGTTTCATTAACTTTAAATGAATTTTTAATAACTGAAAATAATAAGTAAGTTAAAGAATGGGCTACCTTAACAGTTGGTAGCCCATTTTTCTCATTTCCATTATATATGATCGTTTAAAAGTCTATTACTAGGTTTTTCTATGTTTATCATTAATTCAAGTTTATTATTCTGCAAATGTATGATTTCCAATTTCAGTGACTGTCTCACGAGTAAAAATCCACTCATTGGTAGCTATATCAGGATTATAATAATAGGTTGAACCTTGTGTTGGGTCATAACCATTAACCGCGTCCATTACAGCTTGATAAGCAATGGGACTTGGTGGAAGATTATATTGTCCATCATGGACGGCAGTGAAAGCATTCTGTTGTAATATAACATTGCGAATCGTATTAGGGAAGTGAACTGAACCTTCTCGGTTTAAAATAACGGCTGCCACGGCCACCTTACCCTCATAGGATTCACCTCTTGCTTCACCATGTACAACCCTTGCCATCATCTCAACATTGTCAATTTGATATCGCGTCTTAGTTCCAACAATTCCGTCCACCCAAAGATTGGCATCATATTGGAAATCTTTAACCGCTCTTTCGGTTAAAGGGCCGAAATATCCCGTAGGTTCGACGTTTAAATATCCCATTCTATACAATTTCCCTTGAAGATCTTGTACTTCTTGTCCCGTATTTCCATATTCTAAAGTAGTCGATGCCTGAACCTCGGTATCATTTCCCATTAACAACATTCCTAAGAACAAAATAAATACGCCCTGTGTAAATGCTTTTTTCATTTGTTCCCTCCTATTTGATTTCGCGAAACCGGATTATAAGTAAAGCATTTGCCCTTCGAAGGAAAACTTGTTTTTACTTATTCCCGATTATCTGAAAATAAAACGTAATGGAGGAAAATCTTACATATGTAACTGCTAAACTAAATTATACAGTTTTCGCTAGATAAAATTGAACACTTTTTTACCAAATTTCCTTCGGAAAAGTATATGATAGGTTTTTAGAGTTCATTAACTTTGCTGGAGGTGCGAAAGGTGGAAAAGTGGGAAGTGTACATTAAGATTCAACAATTATTAGAACAAGGATTTAGCAAAACAAAAACGGCAGACAAGCTTGGTATTTCAAGGGGGACGTTATATAACTATTTAGAGAAATCACCAGAAGAAATGGCTTTATGGGTTGCTTCAACTCAACACAGAAAGAAAAAACTTGATATACATAAAGATCTAA
>NZ_FOES01000068.1 GCF_900110685.1 Piscibacillus halophilus | reverse complement strand
TTATATCGTTATTACGACCTTGTGAAGGAATCAGGAGTTGTAGAATTTGAAAGGTCGATATCGACCTTTCAAAATTGGCAAAAACAAATCATGAATAGCTTCGCATTTGATTTACATAATGGATATGTTGAAGGGATTAATAATCAAACCAAAGTGATTAAGCGTAATGCCTTTGGATTTAAACGATTTGATCGTTTTAGATTAAAGGTGTTATTGCATCATCAATATAAGAATTTAAAGGTTCGTATCAATTAAATTAGGAGTGAGCGTATGCTCACCCCAACATTTGACTTAGAACCCTTTTTCCGATTCTATGAGCGTATTTCTCAATTCTATGGGTGTATTTCTCAATTCTATGGGCGTATCTTTCATTTCTATAGGTGTTTTTTCTAAAAGTCCTCTAACTCTTCACACACGATTTTAGCTGCTAATTCTCCTGATTCTACAGCACTCTCCATCGTGGCAAAATTTGATGTCTTTGTGTAGTCCCCTGCTAATGTGGGGTGTCTTGTTCTGGTCGCATCCAATCTTGATCAAGCTCTAAAGAATAAAACTCATTAGGATGCTTAATCACTCGATAGTCTATTATATGCTCTTCAATATTAAGGCCTAATTTTTTCGCGTCTTGAATGACAGTTTTTAAAATATCTCCTTGATCCATGTCAATAAATTTCGATGCAGGGGATAATATGACAGACAATCTCCCTGGCACATGTCTAAAAGTCGTCCTTGATTGTTCAGCAAAACTAGCCATTGCCGTCCCTGCTCCAAACGTTGTACGATCGTAAGGCATAGATGGTTCATCTAAATCAATTTGTAAAGAAACGGCTGACATCGTCTTGAGATTTAAAAAATTATTGAAACATTCATGCTCGATATTGGACCGTTTTACCAAGTTTTGCGCTGCGTAAATCTCCGTTGCACGGACAGTCTGCTTAGCACGGTATTCGCCAGCTCTTGTGATGACACCTTTCACTTCATTATTTTCATTTATTAGTTGAGTCACTTTACTATTCGTTATAATTTCCCCGCCCTGATTTCGAATAACGTTTGCCATCGGTTCAGACATAATCTCAGACAGTCCGCCTAAATATGCCCCCATTCTCATTTTGTAAAAGCGAGGGAATGATGGTGCCATTAACCCAAAGAAGACATAGGCAGAAAATTTTTCAGGTGGTAAAAAGAAAATTCCCGATGTCAAAGGAACAAGAACAAGATGATAAGCATTGTCTGTCACCTGACATTTTTTAGCGTATTCCTCAACACTTATTCGGTCGAGTTGATCAGGCTTTTTTAAATAATCCATCAGTCCTTTCATATAAAAAGGAAATAATGACCATTTATCCTTGTAGGAAATCGTGTCGTTATTCCCCAACGTTCCTTTAAGCAGTTTGATGGGCCCGTGGACGGGTGCCATCCCAAATGTTGTCACTTCTCCTTATCGAGGAGAACGAAAATCCATTACATCTTCCCAAGCGACGATTTTATTTAGATTAATACCGGCTTTTTTCAAAATCGAAGGGAGGTGTTTGTAATAACCAATGACTCTATGAAAGCCTGATTCGACCAACATACCTTCTTCATCCCATGAAGCCGTACGTCCACCAACAAATGGTTTAGCTTCAATCATAAGAACTCGATAACCTTTTTCAGTTAATAAAAGTCCAGTCGTTAATCCAGCAAGACCTGTTCCAACAATGACCACATCATATTCCAATTCGATAACCCCCGTACTGAACTAATATCCATAGGTTGCCCATAACAAGATAAATCATAATGTAACTAAGGCTTTAGCCCAATTTCTTGAAAAATTGAGACATTTGTCTAGTCTTAAACATATTTTATGGGCAGATACTTAATTATTTAAGGAGTGACATTATGTTTTATCATGTCAAAGAGTTGCAGTATCATGCGAAGCCCGATCGACCTGACCCTCTTTTTGCTAAACAGCTTCAAGAGATTTTAGGTGGACAATATGGCGAAATTTCTGTTGCCATGCAGTATTTATTTCAAGGCTTTAACGTACGTATGGAGGGAAAATATAAAGATTTACTGATGGATGTGGGAACCGAAGAGCTCGCTCACGTCGAAATGTTAGCAACCATGATTGCTCGCCTACTTGAAGACGCACCCATCGGCGACCTTGAAGAAGCAGTAGAAGATCCCGTTTTAGGGGCTGTGATTGGAGGCATGAATCCGCAGCATGCGATTGTATCAGGATTTGGTGCAATGCCTGTTGATAGTGTAGGTAATCGTTGGACAGCTGAATATATTGGTGCAAGCGGTAATTTATTAGCAGACTTTCGTGCTAACGTAATGGCAGAATCACAAGGCCGTTTACAAGCAAGCCGTTTATATGCAACAACCTCAGACCGAGGTGTAAAGGATATGTTAGCCTTTTTAATCGCACGAGATCGATACCATCAAAACATGTGGTTAGCCGCTATTAAAGAACTGGAAGAAAAAGAAGGCGTTATTGTGCCATCTACTTTCCCACCTCATTTAGAGAATCAAGAGGTGGCATACGATTTTTATAACCTATCTCAAGGAAATGCTAGTAGTAAAGGACGTTGGGCAAGTGGACCGAGCATTGACGGCTGTAGCACCTTCAATTATGTAGCGAACCCTAAACCAATGGGAGACCTCCCTAAATTAAACCCTGCTCCAGCTTACTCATTTAATACGAACTTCGACATCCCACCACATAAGTGCTAATGATTCGCCCCCTCATAAGGGGCTTTTTTATGAGCAAAATTTTTGCGACATAATTTAGGTAGGTGATATAAATACTAGTGTAGAAGGAGGTAGACATAATGAGTAAAAAAGTATTAATGGTTGTCACCAACCACACGACAATAACAGATGATCATAAAACAGGTTTATGGTTAGAAGAATTCGCTGTCCCTTACAACGTGTTTAAAGAAAAAGGGTATGACGTTAAAGTCACAAGTATTGATGGTGGCGAAGTCGCACTTGATCCAAATAGTATTGAAGACCGCCCTGAATGGAAAGATGCTGAGGCAGAATTAAAAGATACACAAAAATTAAGTCAAGATGATGCTGAAGGAGTTGATGCCATATTCTTACCTGGTGGTCACGGGACAATGTTCGATTTTCCAGATAGTGAGACTTTACAGTATGTATTACAAAGATTCGCTGACGAAGGGAAAGTCATCGGATCAGTTTGTCATGGACCTTCTGCATTAGTTAACGCAACAGATCGTAGCGGAACACCAATTGTTAAAGGTAAGAAAGTGACGGCTTTCACTGATTCAGAAGAGAAAGAAATGCAGTTGGACATGCATATGCCATTCTTACTTGAAACAAAGCTTCGCGAAAAAGGCGCTAACTTTGAAAGTGATGAAAATTGGCAAGACTTTTCTGTACGTGACGGGAACCTTGTAACTGGGCAAAACCCTCAGTCTAGTCGTTCTACTGCAGAAAAAGTTGTCGAAGCATTAGAGAACTAAGCAGAAAAAAGACTTGGTGAATGCCAAGTCTTTTTTCGCTTTATATACATAGAAAACCCCTTTTCGCTTGATTGCGAAAAGGGGAGATTTTAATTAATCAAGTACTTTTACTTCTACCGTTCTTACGCCCCACTCATTTGCTTCTTCTTTAGTTGGTACGTGGACGTCTATACGATTTCCTTCAATAGAACCGCCTGTGTCTCCAGCAATGGCTTCACCATATCCTTCAACCCAAACGGTTGATCCTAATGGAATCACATCTGGATCAACAGCCACAACTTTTTTGTCGCGATCTTCATTCAAGTTAATACCTGTTGATGTAACACCTGAACATCCTTCACAATCAGCTGTGTAAGCTGTTGCTTCCATCGTCATTGTTTGTGCTGCTTCTTCAGTATTGTTCGTTTGTTCAACTTCTTTTTCTTGAGTAGATGTTTGTTCGTTAGAAGTTTGCTCTACGTTTTCTTCTTGTTTTGTCTCTTCTTTTGATGTTTGTTCATTAGTTGTTTGTTCTATATTTTCCTCTTGCTTTGGCTCCTCTTTTGGTGGAACTTGTCCATCACGTTGAGCTAAGAATTCTTCATAATTTTTAAGAGAATCTAGAGGTAATTCTAACTCTAGTTCTTGTCCAATTTTAATTAGGTCTGAATCTAGTTCATTCCATTCTTTAATGTCTCCAACCTTAACACCTAGATCGCACGCTAATTCGCTTAGTGTGTCGCCTTTTTTGACTTCTAGTACTCTTCTATTATCTATTTTTAAACTTTCCCCTGCTACGATCAAACTAGATGATAGGTTGTTTCGTTCCATTAGGTCTTTTGTTGTTGTGCCATATTCTACTGCTACTTCGCTGACTGTATCGCCTTCTTGGATTTTGTAGTTTACTTCAGCCGATACAGCGGTTGTCATGGCGAAACCTGTCAATAGCATTCCGCCTGCAAGCGATATGATGAGTTTCTTCATATTCTTTCCCTCCTTATAAACTTGCAAGATTTATCATATCACGCGAATACTAGGTTTGTGGTTACACTAAGTTTAAGAGTCATTAACAGATGTAATAGATTTTCTTCTCTTATTGCATAATGATTAATAGTTTGTAATATAAATATCAGTATGTGTAAAAAATGGTGCAAAAACGGGTAGACTCTGGAAAAACTCGAAGGTCAATGATAAAGTTAAAAATATATAGTCAAAGGACACCTAGTATTGAAGGAGAAATTGATATGGAATTCAATTGGAGACTATGGGAATACATTAGTGTGGATAACTGGATTAACATTGGTATTGCCCTGGGAATCTTGCTAATCTTCCACTTACTAAGAAAGCTATTTACTAAATATGTTTTTTATTTTATAAGAAAACTGTTTAATAAAAGTCGTACTGATATATTCCGTCAAATACTTGATGCTTATGAAAAGCCGATCCATTTATTGTTTGTCATTATTGGGCTGTACATAGCAGTCGACTTCTTCCCATATTTGAATCAAGATAGTGAAACGTTTAGAAGTATTATAAAATCATCGTTCATCGTTATAATGGCATGGGGGTTATATAATTTATCCTCGACCTCTTCTTTAATGCTCATAAAACTAAACGAAGAGGCTGGATTAGAAATAGACCAAATCTTAATTCCATTTCTCTCGAAGGCTATAAGAGTGATTATTATCGCGATCACAGCCAGTCTGATTCTTTCTAGCTTTGGATTTGATGTTAACGGATTTGTGGCTGGGCTTGGTTTGGGTGGCTTAGCATTCGCCTTAGCCGCTCAAGAAGTGATCAAAAACTTCTTTGGTGGCGTCGTCATTATTACCGAAAAACCGTTCACCTTAGGCGATTGGGTTAAAACTCAGACAGTTGAAGGTGTTGTAGAAGATATTAATTTTAGAAGTACGATTATTCGTACTTTCGCCCAAGGTCTTGTGACCGTACCAAACTCCACGTTAGCAAATGAGGCCATTACAAACTGGAGTAAAATGGGTAAACGTCAAATTATGTTTAATCTAGGTGTTGAATATAGTACGCCAAAAGAAAAGCTTGAAAAAGTCGTTGAAAGGATTAATGAATTACTCCTTAACCATGACGATATTCATAAAGAGACGATTGTGGTTAAATTTGATAAATATAACGAC
Organism: Piscibacillus halophilus; assembly: GCF_900110685.1. Classification (GTDB taxonomy): domain Bacteria; phylum Bacillota; class Bacilli; order Bacillales; family Alkalibacillaceae; genus Piscibacillus; species Piscibacillus halophilus. The sequence continues at coordinate 1,085 of NZ_FOES01000068.1, read as the reverse complement.
AGCAGCCTAGATATTTTCCTATACTTCTTTACAAATACAACTGAATTTGATGAGTATTATAATGTTAAACAAGACATTAATTTTAAAATTATGGAGATTCTTGAAGAAGAAGGTGTCTCTGTTGCCCTTCCATCACGTACCATTTATATGGATAACGGTAATGCAGTCGTTACGAACAAAGAGGAAGAATAAAAGTCGCGAGGGTATGGCCCTCGCGACTTTTTATATTAATTTAGCCATGTAATATTCATCGACATATCGCTCACCTAACTTGAGAGAGTCTTTTTTGACCCCTTCAATTTCGAACCCCATCTTTTTATAAAGGTTTACAGCGGCCTTATTTTCAACAATTACGGTTAATTCCAGTCTATGTAGTTGAACTTTTATTGCCCATTCCTCCATTTTTTGAAATAACCGTGTCCCAATGCCTTTGCCACGTGCACACTCTTTAATTCCAATCACAATGGATGCGACATGTTTGTTTTTGGTTGCTGAACCCCCACGAATGATTAAATAACCTAATAGATCATGCTCCTCTTCAGCAATAAATAAGTTAGACCGTTTTTCACTATTGATTTTTTGAATCATTTTTTCTTGCATGTCAACTGTCCAGTGGCGTTCTTCTGAGCCATAAAGCATATAGTCGCTTTCTCTTTCGACCTGCAAAATAGATTCTGAAAGATTTAGGGCATCATTTAAGGTAGCTCGTCTAATGTTCACCATTCTCCCTCACTTCTTTTTTATTCATTATATATTTTTCTTTTAAGAACCTCCAATCGAGTAGGAGGAGGTGATTAACCTCCGACCTCTCACACCACCGTACGTACGGTTCCGTATACGGCGGTTCAATAGTTTGAGTGTGCTTTCTCGAGAAGTTGGTTCAAGTCTTTTAGACCAGCTTTCTCGAGAATTTTATTGTTAATAGCTCTGTGAAGTATATGGCTACATGCTATGCACCAATATCCCTTCCTTGTATTAGCCCATTCCCAAGCTTTTTGTTTTGGTATTTTAAGCTGAACAAGACTTTTATATCTTGTTTTAACCTTTTTCCATCGCTTCCAAATAATTTGTCTAATCCTACGTCT
>NZ_FOES01000069.1 GCF_900110685.1 Piscibacillus halophilus | reverse complement strand
TATTATTAAGGTTGTGATAGACATAAATTATTGAGATATCTATTTATTAACCTAAAAAAGCTTGTAGAAAAACACGGGGTTTCTCTACAAGCTGCGGAGGTCTTTAATGAAAAGGCCTCCGTTTTCTTTTTTACAAAACTATAGGAAAGCGCTTTCAAAATTTATGTTACAATAATACACATAGAGTAATAGATATTGTTTTAAAGGGGATGGAAAACATGAAGGAAAGACGGTTTGAAACGGAAGCAGTCCATGTTGGGTATGATTCAAAAGAACATTTAGGTAGTTTATCGACACCGATCTATCAGACATCAACATTTACGTTTGAGTCTGCCGAACAAGGTGAGCGTCGATTTGCAGGTGAAGAGGACGGTTATATTTATAGTCGCTTAGGTAATCCAACTGTCACAGCACTTCAAGATCGGATTGCTAGGTTGGAAAATGGTGAAGCTGGCCTCGCCTTTGCAACTGGAATGGCGGCTGTATCAGCGACATTAATTAAACTAACTAAAGCTAATGAGCATATCTTATGTTCTCAAGGACTTTATGGTTGTACGTTTGGATTATTATCCATCATGGAGGAAAAATACAACATTCAGTCTGATTTTATATCGATGGAAAACGAAGAACAGATTCGAGAACACATCTTGCCTGAAACAAGTGTGATCTATGTGGAAACACCGATCAATCCAACGATGAAGATTATTGATTTAGAAATGGTAGCTCGCGTGGCTAAGGAATATGATATTCCAGTAGTCGTAGATAATACATTTTCAAGCCCTTATTTACAACGTCCAATTGACTTAGGCTGTGATATCGTCATTCACAGTGCAACTAAGTATATTGGTGGACACGGTGATGTTGTAGCTGGTTTAGTCGTTGGAAAAGAAGAATTTATTTCAGATATGGCCATGACCACACAAAAGGATATTGGAGGACAGATGTCTCCATTTGATGCATGGTTACTTTTACGTGGTTTAAAAACGCTATCGCTTCGAATGGATCGCCATTCTCAAACAGCTGAAACAATTGTCGGACACCTTAAGGCACATCCAAATGTAGACAAAGTTTATTACCCGTTCGATCCGGACCATCCAGACTATCACATTGCGAAAAAACAAATGCGCTTAGGAGCAGGTGTCATCTCTTTTAAAGTAAGAGGCGGCAAAAAAGAAGCCCAAAACTTCTTAAACCAACTATCATTCTTAAAAATTGCGGTGAGCCTTGGCGATGCGGAGACAATCATTCAACATCCTGCCACTATGACTCACGCCGTAATACCTGAAGAAACACGTGAAAAAATGGGAATTTCAAACACATTAATCCGAATGTCATGTGGATTAGAAGCTTGGGAAGATATATGGGAAGATTTAAAACAAAGCCTTGATCAAATTGAAGTGGCTGAAGCGACGTATTAAAAAATGAGCTTGATACTATAAACCCCGAACTATAAAAATAGTTCGGGGTTTTGATGTGAATTCACTCAATTCTCCTATTATTCCGGAGGATGAAGTTTCGCCAATTTCGAATGACGTTTCGCTAATTTTTTACTAACTCTCGCTAATTGACTAGGTTTTTTCGCTGAACTTAAAAAATGTTTCGCCAATACGGTAGTGGGTTTCGCTAAAAAAGGCTTTCCTTTCGCCAAAACAACTGAAATACTTATTCTAATTCATAATTTCATCTATTTGATCTTTATAAGACTTAAGTTCGGATAACGACTTCGCAATCTCTAGATTTTCAAAAGCCTCCGGATTAAATTCACCTTGATCCATTTGGCGGTTCGCCTCATCAATAGCTTCTAAAATCTGATCGTTATGTGATTCAATTTCTCCATGAATTCCACTCGCCACACTTGGGGGTTCAATCTCATTAAAAGCTTTGACTTCCGCTTCTATTTCATCTATCAAACCTTTGATATCTTGTAAATCTTGTTCGGTTAACTGATCTTTATTCATATAGGTTGATACATCATCCTGATAACCTACCATTGTACCAACATAATCTTTCGTTTCCTTACCGTAATCAACGGTTTGGTTCACTTCATCTATAATCCCACATCCAGCTATAAAAACTAAACTGATGACCATAATTAAAGCTCTCAATATGCCATCTCCTTTTCTATTTTTTAATCTATTATATGATGGTCTCATATCTCTATTCATTATATCCTATTTCTTAAATTCGAAACACGTTTCATAGATTAAAGGCAATCATTTTTACTTATGTATAAGTTGGAACCAGACTTTTATGGTATATTGTCATTAGGAGGGATTCGGATGTTTAAACCTACGGAAGATTTCGCAAAACAACTAGATCAAAACGACGAACTTAGTCGTTACAAAGATGAATTCTACTTAAACGAAGGTCAGATCTATATGGATGGCAATTCACTCGGTCTATTATCAAAGCGAGCTGAAAAAAGCCTATTAGATGTACTTGATGCCTGGAAAATACACGGAATAGACGGTTGGACGAAAGGTGAACACCCTTGGTTTTATTTGTCTGAACACCTAGGTGAAAGAGTTGCTCAACTAGTAGGTGCGAAAGCAAAAGAAGTGGTCGTCACTGGGTCTACCACAACAAACTTACACCAATTAGTCTCAACGTTTTATCAACCTGAAGGGAATCGTACGAAAATATTAGCCGATGAGCTTAATTTCCCATCTGATATTTACGCATTAAAAAGTCAGTTAAAACTACACGGACTTGATCCTAATGAACACTTAATACGGGTTAAAAGTCGCGATGGAAGAACGTTAAACGAAGAAGACCTCATTGAGGCAATGACAGATGAAGTCGCACTCGTTATCTTACCAACTGTTTTATATCGCAGTGGCCAATTACTAAACATCGAACGTATCACCAACGCTGCTCACGAACGAGGTATTAAAATCGGTTGGGATGCTTGTCACTCAATTGGAGCCATTCCACACGATTTCCACGACTTAGGTGTCGATTTTGCTTACTGGTGTCATTACAAGTACGTAAACAGCGGACCCGGCGGTGTGGCAGGTTTATTTGTTCATGAAAAACATTTCGGTACTGAGCCAGGGCTTGCGGGGTGGTTCGGCTCTGATAAAACAAAACAATTTGACATGGAACATGATTTCACTCCCTCAGAATCTGCCGGTGCCTTTCAAATCGGTACGCCGCACTTACTTAGTGTAGCCCCGTTGATCGGCTCGTTAGAATTGTTTGAGGAAGCAGGAATTAATGCAATTCGTCAGAAATCTCTCAGAGCAACTGAGTATTTAATGTATTTAGTGAATGAGTTTTTATCAGATTTCAATTTTACAGTCGGAAACCCAACAGACGATGCTCGTCGTGGAGGACATGTATGTTTAGAACATGCAGAGGCCGCAAGCATTTGTAAAGCTTTAAAAGCAAATGGAGTCGTGCCCGATTTTCGCGCACCTAATGTCATTCGATTAGCACCTGTTGCTTTTTACGTTTCTTATCAAGATGTCTACAAAACCGTTAAGATCATTAAAGATATTATGGAGAATGAGATTTATAAGCAATATAAAAACGAACGCGATGTCATTGCATAAAGGAGTGACCATATGATTATTGATATTTCAAGGTTATTGAATACAAATACACCGACTTGGCCAGGGGATACGCCTTTCTCCTACCAGCTAACATGGTCACAGGAGGAAACGGGGTCCGTTAATGTCGGTCAAATCACGACCAGCTGTCATACAGCTACCCACGTCGATGCCCCTTTTCACTTTAAGGATCGTGGCATGACGATTGAACAACTGCCTCTTGAAATCTTTGTCGGTGACGCCTTAGTTGTGGATGTGACGACTAAAGGAGAAATCACGATTCAAGATTTCGATGGGTTAAATTTAAAGGATGTTCGAAGAGTACTACTCAAAACGGACACTTGGACCAACGATTTGTTTCCTGAAACGATACCAATAATTGATCCTGAACTCGGTCCATTTTTCTTAGAAAATGGCATTGAACTTCTTGGAGTGGATTTACCATCCGTTGATCCGTTAGATAGTAAAACATTAGACACTCACCATTCATTACTAAAAAATGGTGTGCATATTTTAGAGGGATTAAACTTAACAGACGTAGAACCAGGTCTTTATCGTTTAACGGCTCTTCCTTTAAAAGTTGAAGGAGCAGACGGAAGTCCTGTGCGTGCCATTCTTGAAACACTATAAAAATTTTTTCTATTTTTATAGGTCTCAACTCATTTTTGATAGGTTATACTTTAAAATTTAAAAAAGCTGCCCCATTGACTTTCTGGGACAGCTTTTTCATCTTATAATTTTGTACGAACGTTCCAAAGCTCTGGGAAGAAATAATGATCAAGTACTTTCTTGAGATAACCAACGCCAGAGGATCCGCCTGTACCAACTTTATGTCCGATAATACGCTCAACTGTCTTCATATGACGGAAGCGCCATTGTTGCATCCAGTCTTCGATATCCACTAACTTCTCTGCTAATTCATATAAATCCCAGTATTGATCAACATGACGATAAACCTCAATCCATGCCTGTTCCACACTTTCATTCGCTTCATACGTTTTCGTTAAGTCACGTTCCAACACTTCTGAATCAATCTCAAAACCGGCTTTCGCAAGAGCTTGAATCGCTACATCATATAATCCCGGTGATTCATAGGCTTCTTTTAACCGTGCATCCAGTTCCGGATCTTTTTCATAAATTTTTAATACATGTGGCGTCTTATATCCTAATGCGAACTCAACTAAACGATATTGATAAGACTGAAAACCCGAAGCCTGTCCCAAATGTTCTCTAAACTCTAAGTATTCTGCAGGAGTCATCGTTGCTAGTACATCCCACGCTTGTATGATTTGGCTTTGAATTTTAGACACGCGCGCTAACATTTTAAACGCACCATCATAATTTTCGGATTGAATAGCCTCTGTCGCTGCATGAATTTCGTGCAACGTTAACTTTAACCACAGCTCACTTACCTGATGAATCACGATAAATAACATTTCATCATGGTGACCCGATAAGCGGTTTTGAGCATTTAAAATTTTATCTAAATCTAAATAGTCGCCATAAGTCATTCGTTCTTTAAAATCAGTATGGATTCCTTTTTCATCTTTAAATGTCATGGCTCCCTCACCTCTACTTTTTCTTTTATATTAACACATAAAACCATTCCATCATTAAGATGCTATAATAGAAATGTTAAGGATTTGAATTCACCTAATTCCTATTGATAAACTAAGATTATGTGAAAAATGATCACAAATAAGGGATGTGAAAATATGCGTGTTGTTAATAATATAGCTGAGCTCATCGGAGATACACCTTTGGTAAAACTCAATCGATTAAGTCCTGCCAATGGTGCAGATGTTTACTTAAAACTAGAACTTTTTAATCCGAGCGGTAGTGTTAAGGACCGTGCCGCTTATAACATGATTGTGGAAGCTGAAAAAGAAGGGCTTTTAAAAGAAGGTTCAACCATCATTGAGCCAACGAGTGGTAACACAGGTATTGGTCTTGCGATGAACGCCGCAGCTCGTGGCTATAAAGCCATTCTTGTCATGCCAGACACGATGACGAAAGAACGAATCAACCTACTAAAAGCCTATGGTGCAGAAGTTGTTTTAACGCCTGGCGATCAAAAAATGCCAGGCGCAATTGAAAAAGCCAAACAACTATTAGAAGAGATTCCAAATAGCTTTATGCCGATGCAATTTGAAAACGAAGCGAATCCAAACGCTCACCGTTACACAACAGCGAAAGAAATAAAAGAAGCGATGGATTACCTTGGAAAACCTCTATCCGCATTTGTTGCAAGTTCTGGAACGGGTGGAACCGTAACCGGGACTGGTGAAGAGCTTAAAAAAATATATCAAGATCTAACCGTACATGTTGTAGAACCAGCTGGCTCCCCTGTTTTATCTGGTGGTAAACCAGGTAAACACAAACTCGTTGGTACGAGCCCAGGTTTTATTCCAGACACGTTAAATTTAGATGTTTGCGATGAAATCATTAAAATTGAGGATGACCAAGCTTATGATGTGACTCGCCGTCTTGCTCGAGAAGAAGGCATTTTAGTTGGTCCTTCTGCAGGCGCGACCACTTATGCTGCCATTGAAGTCGCTAAACGAAAACAACCAGGCGACATCATCGTTGCCATCGCTCCTGATACAGGTGAACGTTACTTATCTGGAGATCTATTTGATTTTTAATAAAAGTCACTCCCGCTAAATGTGAACTATACCCCAGTTAGTGGACTAATTAAAAAAAGTTCCTAACTGGGGTTTTGTTATGTTGATTATCTCTCATTGTTATAATGAAATTAGTCATAACTAGGACGATTTATCAAAAGAATTTTATGATCTGCCGCAGTGGAAATACACTTCGCTTTCCACGGGCACGGCTTCAACTTCCCAAAGTTCACTAACGTTCACTTTGGGTGATTTTCAGCTCGTGCTGTTCCCGTAGGAGTCTCGTGTATTTCTACTGCTGGTAAGGATTAACGATAAAGAGGTGTTTAAACATGAGTAATACAATTTTTAATGCTAAACAAATGGACCTACTTGAACAAAACCCAAACGTCAATAAAGTCTCAGATCGT
>NZ_FOES01000083.1 GCF_900110685.1 Piscibacillus halophilus | reverse complement strand
CTCACTGTAATGGCACTATGATTAGAGCGAAGAATGTCCCAAGTGATTAGCACTCACTTGGGACGTAGTAAGTCGCGTTAGCGATTTTGTTCTGCTTATTATTCGATATGTTTAGACATCCTCTTTAAAGGTAATTAGTAAAATATAATGAAAAGTAGATAGATTTATGCAAAAATGTTGCAAGGATTGGCTACCATTGGTAATCTTTTAATTAGTGGGGATTAATTCCCTTTATAAAGAAAAAGGAGGAATCTTATTATGGCTAAATTTGAACTACCAGAATTACCATACGCTTATGACGCATTAGAACCACACATTGACAAAGAAACAATGAACATTCACCACACAAAACACCATAATACTTATGTAACAAAATTAAATGCAGCACTAGAAGGCCATGCAGATCTTCAAGATAAGTCTTTAGAAGAGTTATTAGGAAACTTAGATTCACTACCTAGCGATATTCAAACAGCTGTACGTAATAACGGTGGAGGTCATGCCAATCACAGTTTATTCTGGACAGTTTTATCTCCAAATGGTGGAGGTGCTCCAACAGGAGAATTAGCGGATAAAATTAATCAAACATTTGGCAGCTTTGATGAATTTAAAGAAAAATTCGGCGCAGCTGCAACAGGACGTTTCGGTTCTGGTTGGGCTTGGTTAGTTGTGAAGAATGGTGATTTAGAAATCACTTCAACACCGAACCAAGATACACCATTAATGGAAGGTGTTACACCAATCCTAGGTCTTGATGTTTGGGAGCATGCTTACTACTTAAAATATCAAAACAAACGTCCAGATTATGTAGCGGCATTCTGGAACGTAGTTAACTGGGATGAAGTTGCAAAACGTTACGAAGAAGCAAAATAATTTATAGTATTAAGAGCTAACTCATAAAAAGAGTTAGCTCTTCAGCTTGTAGAGAAACCCCGTGTTTTTCTACAAGCTTTTTTAGGTTAATAAATAGATATCTCAATAATTTATGTCTATCACAACCTTAATA
>NZ_FOES01000072.1 GCF_900110685.1 Piscibacillus halophilus | reverse complement strand
CAAATGAAAGGATATATCCGAAGCATTAACCAATGGGTTAGACGTAGGATTAGACAAATTATTTGGAAGCGATGGAAAAAGGTTAAAACAAGATATAAAAGTCTTGTTCAGCTTAAAATACCAAAACAAAAAGCTTGGGAATGGGCTAATACAAGGAAGGGATATTGGTGCATAGCATGTAGCCATATACTTCACAGAGCTATTAACAATAAAATTCTCGAGAAAGCTGGTCTAAAAGACTTGAACCAACTTCTCGAGAAAGCACACTCAAACTATTGAACCGCCGTATACGGAACCGTACGTACGGTGGTGTGAGAGGTCGGAGGTTAATCACCTCCTCCTATTCGATTACCTTTCTCTTTTATCATTCCCTCTAAAAAGTGTATAATGGAATAGAAATAACTCCAAGTACAAAAGGAAGGAAAACAATAATGAGTTTATTTGAAAAGATACAATCAAAAGATGAAAAAATCTCAGTCATTGGACTTGGCTATGTTGGCTTACCCTTAGCCGTTGAACTTGCTAAGAAGTACGATGTTGTTGGATTTGATATTAATGAAGAAAAATTAACGAAATATAAAAATGGAATAGATATTACACAAGAAGTGGGAGACGAAGCTCTTAAAGAGACCGCGATGACGTTTACCAACGATGAACAAGAACTTGAAGATTGTAAATTCCATATTGTCTCAGTTCCAACACCAATTAATTCGGACAAGACTCCGAATTTAAATCCAGTTATTGGAGCAAGCAAAACAGTTGGACGCAACCTAACAAAAGGATCCATTGTCGTATATGAATCTACCGTTTACCCAGGAACGACCGAAGAAATCTGCGTTCCAATTCTTGAAGAACAATCAGGCTTAAAGTTCGGTGAGGATTTCAAAGTGGGATATTCTCCAGAACGTATTAATCCTGGTGATAAAGTGAATACGTTAACGAAAATCGTTAAGATTGTCTCAGGTTCTGATGGTGAGACATTAAAAGAAGTAGCAGCGCTTTATAGTTCAATTATTGAAGCTGGTGTTCATGAAGCGGAATCGATTAAAGTGGCTGAAGCTGCGAAAGTTATTGAGAACTCACAGCGTGATATAAACATTGCGTTTATGAACGAACTATCCATGGTCTTTAATAAAATGGATATCCCAACCAAAGCGGTATTAGAAGCAGCGGGTACGAAGTGGAACTTCTTGAAGTTCACGCCTGGATTAGTCGGTGGCCACTGTATTGGGGTCGACCCATATTACTTTACGTACAAAGCAGAACAATTAGGTTACCATTCGCAAATTATTTTATCAGGTCGTAAAATTAATGACGGTATGGGTAAATACGTCGCCTCGAACACGATTAAGAAGATGATTCAGGCTAAACAAAATATTAGCCAATCGAAAGTAGCCGTGTTAGGTATGACATTTAAAGAGAACTGTGCTGACGTTCGAAATACACGTGTCATTGATATTATTGAAGAACTTCGTGATTATGATGTCGATGTTCTAGTTCACGATCCAATTGCGGAAGCTGATGAAGTGAAAAATGAATATGGAATCGACTTGGTTGATGAAAGTGAGCTAAAAGATTTAGATGCGATCATCATTGCAGTGGGGCATGAAACATTTAAAGAATATGATTTTACAACATTTGATTCCCTTTATAAAGATCAAGACAAGAAAGTATTAGTCGATGTAAAAGAAGTATTAGACCGAAAAGCCTTAGAGGCGAAAGGTTATTATTATTGGAGTCTATAAATAAGAAACGGAGTCACATTTAAAGTGACTCCGTTTTTTGATGGTTTTGTTTTTTAAGTTGATTGATTCGGTAATAGTAGTAACCTGCTTTAAGGTTGGCAATCTCACCTAGTGCGAATTCAGTACCAGGTGAGGTGTTAATTTCAAATAAATATGGTTTCCCATTCGGATCTAGACCAATATCAATACCTAATGAACTTAAGTTTTTACCGATTAATTCTTCGATGTGTTCAGGTAGTTCATTCCCAATCTGAATTATTTTTTCTTCAATCTCTTCCCATTGATCTGGATAATTTACTTTAAGGAAAGGCCTTAATTCAGAGACGTACCCACCTTGAGCGACATTTGAAACAACTTTTTGGTTACTAGCAATGCGAACTAAGTTAATCGCTGTTTGCCATTTACCTTCAATATTCTTTTCAAGACGAATTCGAACATCGAAGGGGTTATCGTTTTCATCTCGTGTTTTGATATACTTCTGGCAGATATACTTTTTCTTAGAAACGATGTCATAAAGTAATTTGAAAAAGTCATCATGTGTTAAGGTTTCTTCATTCGTATCGTAAATGACTTTATACTGATCTTTACTTAACTTAGTAACTTGGTAGATATTTTCACCTTTCATTCCTTTACGAGGTTTTAAGATAACTTCAGGATGTTTAGATAAGAATTTCATAATTCTTTCCGGTTGTTGTGTTGTAATATAAGGAATGACAATGTCCTTAAATTTTTCTCCTTCTCTTACTAATCGATATTGTTTCGCTTTTGATCCAATCAGTCCATTAGATAGGGTACTTTTTTGTCTTAAATATTGAACAATATCTTTGTGTTTATACAAGATCGTGTTTACATCATTAAATATGGGTACTTCAACAGTTTCTGGAACCCATTCGTCTTCCTTTAAGACCTTGCCCTTTATTTGGTGGCGATCCATATCCACACCTTTTGGAGTAAAGTAGATCAGAGTTAGTCCATAATGAGCGCATGTCTTAGCTAATAATTTATAGTATTCCTTTGGTTTCCTATTACTTCGCATACATCCAACATACTGTTTGGGTTTACTTTTCTTTTTGAGAATTGATGAAATTGGTAACATAAAATAAAACCTCCTAAGTGGTTACATCGCTTTACTAACCACTCCTGATTTTTCTTCATGATACTGTAGCACTTGATGAGCCCTCGCATGTTTTTTACCATAAATTTCTTCGTCTTTATAAGTATGAATCTCTTCATACATTCTTATAACCTTACTAAATACTGAAAGCTCACTTTCTTGTTGTGGCGGCCAATACATAATATTGAGTTGTACCTTTTCACCCGTTAATAACGAGTTTTTGTTGTAATGAATGTTCTGGGATAATTTAAAGTTTTCACGTTTATAAAATTGTACTCTTTTCTTCGTATCAGGATTAGATTCAATAATTGGTTCAACTTCTAAAATAATGGTTTTCTTTTTTTGCTTTAATTTATTAATAATCTTTCTGCCAATTCCTTTGCCTCTTGATTGACTTGAGACATACACATAGTCAACAAAAATAAAATCTTCGAATTCGGCGAATAGAATAACATGATCTGCGCTGTAATCTAGAAAGTAGCAATGTTGTTTATCTTTTAACAGGGTTTCAATATGCTCTTTAGACTTCATCTCTTCAACGGGAAAATAAGTCCTTAGCATTTTATACCAATTCATGTTTGTTACCTCCTTGATCAGATACCCATGATATACCTCAAATTTATAAAAATAAACGGCTTTAACACTCTCTTAAATAAATCGAAATTGTACCGAAATTTTTGTAAAACATAAAAAAACCTGAGCCCTTCAAAGGACTCAGGTCAATAGTTCGAGTAATATATTTAGTTCTGATCTTCAGTTACTTCTTCATTTTCATTCTCGTTATCTAGTTTTAAGTGTTCTTTTAATGCTTGTTGAGCTTCTAGTAATGACTGTTCATCGGCAATTTGATAACTTGTATTATCAATTCGTTGAGGATATGTTTCAAGATTAATAGATTCTAGATTGTCACGACCGAAGTCTGTTAAATTTTTAAACATTACTAACCCTTCGGATACTTTCATATTAGTCTCAACATGCTTAGCAACGACATCAGTTAAATCGTCAATCTTTGTGACGTTTTTGACATCCATCGCTTTTTCAGATAGGGCTTTAATGACCTCCTGTTGACGTTCACCACGACCGATATCACCGCGAGGATCTTGTTTTCTCATTCGTACGAAGGCTAATGCTTCTTCACCATTGACGTGCTGTTCGCCTTCTTTAAATTCTACATAATATGAATTTGGAGCCATCGTTTTCTGTTCAAAATCAAATGGAACATTGACCGTTACACCATCAAAGATGTCAACAACTTCAATAAATGCATCAAAATTGACTGCTGCGAAGTAATCGATTGGAATATCTAAAAATTCCTCTACGGTATGAATCGTCATTTCTTTTCCACCAAAGACGTGGGCGTGATTGATTTTATCACGGCGATCCATTCCAACAAAGTCAACTAATGTATCACGTGGGATACTTAGCATTTTGGATGTCTGTGATTTAGGATCGTAAGTAACAACCATTAAGGTATCTGTACGTCCATTTTCGCCACCAGTCTCATAATCTTCAATACCCATTAATAGAATGGAAATTGGATCTTTACTCACGGAGACTTCTTTATCACGTTTATCTGATTTATCTCGACCATCTAAGTCGTTGTATGATTCACTTGCCGCTTGTAGTGTTTGATAGACAAAATAAACACCTGCTGATGCGGCTACAAAAAATAATATAAGAAAAGATATTAATACCTTTTTAATTCGCTTTCGTTTCTTGTGTTTTTTAATTTCTTTTCGACCCATCATTAGGATTCCCCTCACCTTAAATATCAGTTAACTATAACATTATAAAATCAAATACTGTCGAATGCAAACGAATAAAGTATTACAGGTTTGAAATAATTATTTTAATCGTATTATGGCTATGCTATTATTACTATAGCTATGTATTGATAGATTGAGGGATGTAAATGAATTTTGTATTATTAACCATCGCATGCGTAACAGCATTTATTATAGCAGTAGCCACAACTCCAATCGTTCGTGTCATCGCGATAAAATTTAATATCGTTGACTGCCCAGATGAACGAAAGATTCATACAATGGAAAAGCCTTATTTAGGTGGAGTGGCGATTTTTATAAGTGTAATGATAACATACCTGATCTTTTGGCCCAATCACCAATATCAAATTGCCATTATATCTGGGGCATTTGTCATGCTTTTGACTGGGTTATTAGATGACAAATATAGTTTAAAACCAGTGGTTAAGTTAGCCGGACAAGGACTTGCAGCACTGATTATTATTTCTTCGGACTTATTAATTGATAAAATTAATATCCCATTCTTTGGTGATATTGAGTTAGGGAACCTCAGTGTGGTTGTAACCATCTTTTGGATTTTAGCAGTTTCAAATGCGATTAACTTAATCGACGGGTTGGACGGGCTAGCAGCAGGAGTAGCAAGTATTGCTTTATTAAGTATTACCATCATGGCGGTTATAGATGGGAATTGGATTGTGGCATTATTATGTACCATGATTTTAGGTGCTAATTTAGGTTTCTTAGTATTTAATTTTTATCCAGCAAAAATTTATATGGGTGATTCAGGCTCACTCTTTTTAGGTTATATGGTTGCTGTTATCTCCATGTTAGGTTTATTTAAAAATGTCGCATTGTTTAGTTTTATCATTCCATTCATCGTATTAGCTGTACCTATTGTTGATACGATTTTCGCGATCATTCGCCGAATGCGAAATGGTGAAAGTATTATGAATGCAGACCGAAAACATTTTCACTACCAATTATTAGATGCCGGTCTAAGTCATAAAGGTGCCGTTATTCTAATTTATGTTTTTAGTGGAATGTTTGGGCTATTAGCTGTATTTTTTAGTTATTCCACAGTCGGGGCATCAATTATAAGTATATTCTTAGTCCTGTTATTAATTCATATCATTGCTGAAATTGTCGGATTGGTCATGGGTGGGAAGCAACCTGTGCTAAATTTCTTGAAGAAATTTGTGAAGGCGAAACCAAAGAAATCTCCTAAGGATTTAGGGTGATCAAATGCCATTGAAATTGAATTCCTGTTACACAAATTTAATATAAATTCCTTTTTAATAATCTTACAAGTTTATAATTATTTAAAAGAGGCTGGGACAAAACCCAGTAAAATAAAAAATCGTGGAAGACATCAAAATTGATGTTCTCCACGATTTTTTTATACTCTTTTTTAATTTTAGATAAACAAAAAGGATCCCCTTTGATAGAATTAAAGTAACCACACCATAACCCCAAAGGAGGATCCTTATGTTTAAACATTATAACATGAATCAAGTGGTTTTGCCTTTAGATTTAGAAATAAAATTAGACAAAGATGATATGGCTTTTGTTGTGAATGATTTAGTCGAACAAATTCCGGAAGAAGCTTTCGCAAGCTTTTCACGCGACACCGGCTGCCCTGCTTATCACCCT
>NZ_FOES01000081.1 GCF_900110685.1 Piscibacillus halophilus | reverse complement strand
AAGTGAAAGACTTTCAAAGTTATTATGGATTGAAGAACCACGGGATTGTAGACAGTGTCACATTAAACAAACTGAATGAAGTTTATAATAGTCCACAATTAGGAAAACGTTCAAGTGATATCTCTAACATAAAAGAAAAGTTAAATCGTGTTGGTTTTAGTGGAATCTTAGTAACGGATTATTTTGGGGACTTTACAGAAAAAAGAGTGAAAGAATTTCAGAGTTATTATGGACTATTAAATAATGGTATCGTAGATGAGCTAACTCTTACCAAATTAAATAAAGTCTATAATAGTCCGTTTCAATATGGTAAGAGACACGCAAATACAAGTAATATAAAAAGAAAATTAAATAACTTAGGTTACAGTGGTATTACCGTAACGGATTATTTTGGGTCTTATACAGAAGCAAAACTGAAAGAGTTTCAACGAGACAAAGGACTTATCGTTAACGGTATAGCTGACGATGTTACACTTAATGCTATAGAAAATAGTATAACTAAAATTTTTATAGATGCTGGTCATGGTGGTCATGATCCCGGAGCTGTAGCTCTTGGTTTAAAAGAAAAAGATGTTGTATTAGATATCGTACTTGCCATGGGCCAATATTTATCGAATAATTTTTATGGCGTGGATGTTAGCTATTCTAGAGTAACAGATGAATATATAGCTTTAGAAGATCGAGCCAAACTAGCTAATAATGAAGGTTCAGATTATTTTATTAGTGTGCATAATAATAAATTTGATGGTAATGCCAATGGTCTTGAAAGTTACATTCATCAAAACCATTCTAGTGAAACTGCTAATAAGCAAAAAATTATTCATGATTATTTAATTAATAAAATGGGTGTAAGGGATAGAGGAAAGAAAAAGGCTGATTTTAATGTTTTGAGGAATACAAATATGCCTGCAATTCTTGTAGAATATCTATTCTTAGATTATCCTGATGAAAATAAAAAGTTACAAAGTTCTAGCTACCGAAATTGGTTAGGTCAAATTACAGCTGAAGCAATAGCGTCGGCTTTTAATCTGAAAAGTAAATAATAATCTTTAAAAGGTAAGAAGAAATTCTTACCTTTTTTTGATAACTCTATTGAAACATTATTGTAATTGTATGATAATAAATGATGTAAAAATTTAAAATATAAGGAGGTGTAATGTTGAAAAAAGTTGTAATAAGTCTAATTATGTTTAGCTTGTTATTGTTTCCTCTGGTATTAAATGCTGAAACAGACG
>NZ_FOES01000073.1 GCF_900110685.1 Piscibacillus halophilus | reverse complement strand
GCGTTTTCTCGATCTCGTGGCACCTGAAGGTCTTGGATGCGACCGTATTTCGTATCCAATTGACGACCGTAACTGCCGTTCTTATAGTTTTTTAGCTCAGGATTTTCTTCGAAAAATTGATTCATTTCTTCCTTCATAATTGTTTCTAGCTTCTCTTGGACGAAAGAGCGGACTAATTCGTCCAGTTGATTTTCGAGGTTGTTTTGTCCTATACTTGTAAACATGAGGTAGGGCATCTCCTTTCATGAGTTGATTTCGTTGTTTACTCTGAGGATACCCTGCCTCTTTTTTTGTCTTCAAGAGTTTTACACAAACTATTGTACGTCATCTTAAAAAAATGTAAGCGTTGACATAAAATATTTTCAATAGTATGATATTTTTAAGGTTAGTTAGTTAAGTTAATTAACAATGAATTTAGAGGGGAGGGAGAATGATAATTAACGTGCGACCATACATACAAGAATATTCTTCTAAATTTTTTAATAAAAAAAGGATATTACATTACATTCAAAATAACCCTGGTATATCTCGAGCGGATATTTCAAAAGCATTAAACATTAGTAAACCGACCGTATCTAGTTTGGTCGATGAGTTAATTCTAGAAAAGTGGGTTCTTGAAAAGGCTGGGTCAAAAGCGAGTTCTGCTGGTGGGAGAAAGCCCATACAAATTTTCTTCAATAAAGATGCTTATCATATAGTTGGTGTTGATATCGGTGGAACAGTTGTTGAAATGGCAATTATGGACCTTGAAGGGAAAGTATCCTCTAAGTCTTTCTTTAAGACTCAGGATCATGTTGGTGATTTTTTTGTAGAGAAGTTGGCCACTGAAATCATTAAACTAATTCAAGATAGTGGTAAAGATACTGAACAGTTTTTGGGTGTTGGAATTGGAGTGCCTGGAATGACAGACATTGAGAATGGTGTTGTCATTGATGCTCCTACTATAAAGTGGACTAACTTTCCTTTGGTTTCTTCACTTGAACCATTGTTACCTTTCCCTGTTTACATCGACAATGATGTTAACGTAGCTGCATTGGGAGAGCATTGGAAAGGTGAGGGACGTTACGAAGATAATTTTGTGATGATTACACTAGGTACAGGAATCGGTAGTGGCATTATAATTAATAATCAACTTTATCGTGGTCATTCATTTGCTGCGGGAGAAGTTGGCTATATGATTACGGATAAAAGCCTCGCTGAAGAAAAATATGAAGAAGCTTTCAAGGGCTTTGGGTTTCTAGATAATCATGTAGGTGGTTCGTCCTTTACGACTAGAATGATCCAATCAAACTATCAAAATATGACTGCAAAAGAAATTTTCATTAAAGCTCAACAAAAAGATGCAATTGCTATGACTATAATTGATGATGTTATGAGTCATCTAGCTATTGCATTAGTCAATGTCATTTCAGTGATAAACCCTAAAAAAATTGTTCTTGGTGGTGGTATTTCAAAATCTATTGGACCTTATTTATCAACATTGGAGGAAAAAGTGAGAAGACATATCCCGATGGATTTTGAATTAGCTGTAACAAAACTTCAAGATGTTTCACTGATTGGAGCCGGAAGATTATTTTTAAAAGAAAACGATTCAATTTTAAAATTTTAAAGGGGGAATTTATTAAGATGTTAAAGAATTGGCGAGCATTACTTTATTTATGTTTAGTAGCTCTAATTCTTGCCGCTTGTAGTGATTCGGAAGAGGGTACTGAAGAAGAAGAAGGGGATGTCATTACGTTAGAGTATTGGCAATATGCTTTTGATGCCAAAGTAGATTTAATGGATGAATTAATTGAAGAATTCGAAAGCGAAAATCCTGGTATTAAAGTCGAACAAACGAACTTTCCATATGATCAATACAACGAGCAAGTAGCTGTTCAAGTTCCAGCTGGAAATGGACCAGACATCATTAATTTATTCTACGGTTGGGTGCCGATGTACGTAGACTCAGGGTACTTACAACCTCTACCTCAAGATGCCTTCCCACACGAAGAGATTGAAGATGAATTTTTCCCATTAGTAGAAGCGACTAAATTAGACGGAGAATACTGGACGATTCCAACGGCAGTAAGGACTTTAGCTTTACTATATAACAAGGATTTATTTGAAGAAGCAGGCTTAGACCCTGATAGTCCACCTGAAACATGGGATGAACTAGAAGAGTACGCGTTAGAATTAACAAAATCCGATGACAGTGGTCGTTTGGAACAATCTGGTTTAGCTTGGGAACCTGCGCAACAAGGTCACCATTGGCTGCGTGATGGTTTGACGATTCAAAACGGTGGTCAAGTATTAAGTGATGATCGACGTGAAGTTGTCTGGGGAGAGGGGGATGCTGGATTAGAAGCATTCAAATATTGGTTAAGCTTCCCAACCGATTTAAATACTTCTGAAGTTGGATTTTTTACTGATGATGTTACAGCATTTATGACTGAGAAGGCAGCTATGAATATAGACGGTTCATTTAGAATCGGTACTCTTCAGAAGGATGCTCCAGATTTGAATTATGGTGTGGCTCCAATGCCTGGTAAGGATGAAAAGTCTACAGGTGCTTCTTTCTGGACTAACGGTATAACTGCAGATGTTGAAGGAGAAAAATTAGATGCAGCAGTTAAATTTCTTGAATTTTTAACGAGTAAAGAGGTCATGGAAAAATGGCTTGATGGCACAGGTGAATTACCAGCACGTGAAGATGTAGCTATGCAAGATAAATTTACTGAAGATGAAATTTATGGACCATTTATTGAGTCACTTCCATTCGCAAATGCTCACTTCTTTGTTGATGAAACAAAGGAAAGAGATCTTGTGATTGATGCCGCGGACAGAGTTCTATTAGAAGGAATGAGTCCAGAAGAGTCGTTCGAGATATTAGTGGAAGAAACACAAGCACTATTCAATGAATATTGGTCTGAAAGATAATGTTTTAAATTTGAATGTTAATGAAAGGATCGAATCGGTCCTTTCATTAACTTTTTAAAAGGAGGGGAATTTTTAATGGGGGCTTTAAAAAAGGAGTCTGAACAAAAACAGAGTTCCTCAAAATTTAATAAACTATTAAGCAATTATAAATTTCAAAGAAATGTATTTATCATTTCTGCTTTGCTTTTACCTATTATTTTTTACTTAGGTATACGATTGCTTCCGACGTTATACACGTTTAATATTGGTTTTCGTGACTGGAACTTATTATCAGCTGGCCCACACCCATTTATTGGGCTTGATAATTTTATTGCACTATTTAATGATAGTGTCTTCATAAAATCAGTCGTAAACACAATGATTTACATAGTACTAGGGGTTACTGGCCAACTACTATTTGGGATGATTGTCGCTTTATTGTTACATAAGATTAATAGATTCGTTGGTATTTTTAGGGTTATTTATTTCATTCCCTATGTAACTAGTATTGTTGCGATTAGTTGGGTGTTTCAATGGATTCTTATGAAAAATGGTGTCATCAATGATTTATTAGTTATGATTGGATTGTCTCCCCAGCCATTTTTAAATTCACCTGATCAGGCAATCTATTTAATTATTGGTGCGATGATTTGGCAATCAATTGGATTTCAAATGGTGTTATTTTTAGCAGGATTAGAAAACATTCCAGAAATGCTTTATGAGGCAGCAGATATTGATGGAGCTAGTGGATGGCAAAAGTTTTGGAAAATTACTGTCCCATTATTAAATCCAACTATAGTATTCTCGGCGGTTATAGGTACGATCAATTTTATTCAGATTTCGTTCACACAAGTCGTGAACATGAGTGTGAATGGAGCTGGTGGACCTTTAAACTCTACTACATCCGTTGTGGTTTATATTTACCAACTGGCATTTAATCAGTTTGATTTAGGGATGGCTTCAGCTGCTACAGTATTGCTATTCTTATTTATTTTAGCTTTAACCGTTTTTCAATTAAAAGTCTTAACTAGAAAATTTGATTACTAGGAAGGGGGAGTTGAAGATGAAGTTTGGAAAGTCACTGCCCTATATTGCTTTGATTATAGGTTCTATTATTATGTTATTTCCGTTCATATGGATGCTCTCTACGTCATTTAAAGCACCAATGGACATTTTCAGTCTTGATATTATACCTAAGAATCCAACCATCGAAAATTACTTAACAATCTTTGAAGAAAGTTTATTTTTAAGATGGTTCTTAAACAGTCTAATTATAGCTGTCATAACGACCATTAGTGTTGCTTTTTTCGATTCTTTAGTTGGATATATTATTGCTAAATTTGATTTTGTCGGTAGAGGTGTTTTATTCCTCTTAATTTTAAGTACATTAATGGTTCCGACTGAAATGTTAATTATTCCTTGGTATTTAATGAGTTCGGAGCTAGGTTGGACAAATACTTTTTGGGGTATTTTATTTCCGGGTTTAATGACTGGATTTGGAGTATTTTTAATGAAACAATTTATGGAACAAATACCAGATGATCTACTAAACGCTGCAAGAGTAGATGGGATGAGTGAATTTGGTATTTTCTTTAAAGTTGCTATTCCACAAGTTTGGCCGGCACTTTCAGCTTTAGGAATTTTTACATTTTTAAGTAACTGGAATGCATTTCTATGGCCATTAATTGTAATTGAATCTCCAAAATTAAGGACATTACCTGTAGGTTTATCGTTTTTCTCCTCGGGTGAAGCAGAATCACAATGGCACTTAATTATGACAGGTGCAGCAATTTCTGTTATACCTCTTATAATTGTATTCTTTATCTTACAAAAACATATTATAAAAGGTATTACGTTGACGGGGATGAAATAGTAAGGTACTTATATCAAAAAGTACATCAACATAATGGTTAAAAGTATAAAAAAGAAAGCTTCCAAAAATTATTTTTGGAAGCTTTCTTGAGAGTATAAAATATTTTGTGTAAATGATTTTTAGAACATAGAAAAAGGAAGACCCTTTTTGTAGAATTAAGTTAGCCGACAAAATTCACAGAAAAGAGGTCTTCCCTATGAACCATGTTACTACAGATTTAATTGAAGCTCTAGTCCAAAAACAGGATATCCAAGAAGTTTTTCGCCAACATCTTGAGTCAGCAGTCAATCAATTACTCAAAAATGAATTGACAGCTTTCTTAGATTATGAACCTTATGATCGAAAAGGTTTTAATTCTGGCAATTCACGTAATGGCACTTACCCTCGTTCAATTAAAACGGAATATGGGGAATTAAATATTGATATTCCACGCGATCG
>NZ_FOES01000074.1 GCF_900110685.1 Piscibacillus halophilus | reverse complement strand
GAAAGGATATATCCGAAGCATTAACCAATGGGTTAGACGTAGGATTAGACAAATTATTTGGAAGCGATGGAAAAAGGTTAAAACAAGATATAAAAGTCTTGTTCAGCTTAAAATACCAAAACAAAAAGCTTGGGAATGGGCTAATACAAGGAAGGGATATTGGTGCATAGCATGTAGCCATATACTTCACAGAGCTATTAACAATAAAATTCTCGAGAAAGCTGGTCTAAAAGACTTGAACCAACTTCTCGAGAAAGCACACTCAAACTATTGAACCGCCGTATACGGAACCGTACGTACGGTGGTGTGAGAGGTCGGAGGTTAATCACCTCCTCCTACTCGATTATAAATTATTGGTTAATAGCGTCAAGTGATTGAACGAGTCCTGAACCATATTTATTAGAATCCCCAAGCGGTTGAGCCGTATCATTTAATAAATTACGAAGTTCAACATTTGTAAGGTCTGGCTTAGCTGCCCAAACTTGTGCAGCGACACCTGCCACGTGTGGAGACGCCATCGATGTACCATTATAAGAATCATAGTTATTCCCGGGAACGCTGCTTAAGATATTGACACCAGGTGCAGATATTTCAACTGCAGGTCCAGTACTAGAGAAAGTTGCACGCTGGTTATTCTCATCAACAGCGGCTACTGCCATAGCAGATTCATATTTTGCTGGGTAACCAACAGTATCATTATTTCCGCCTCTATTTCCATCGTTACCTGCAGCAGCGACTACTAATAAACCTTCTTCATAAGCTAGATTTGTATAATCTTCTAAAATTGAAGAGCTTTGAGAGCCGCCAAGACTCATGTTAATAACATCCATATCGTTTTGAATCGACCACTCAATACCTTCAGCAATACCAGAGTAAGACCCACTTCCATCATTGCTTAATACTTTTACAGCATAAAGGTCAGTTTGTGGTGCAACTCCTAAAACTCCAACGTTGTTATCTAATGCAGCCACTGTACCAGCTACGTGAGTGCCATGTCCATTCCCATCGTTGCAAGGGTCATTATTAGCTGAGTCAGTAAAAACTGAGTGTCCGCCGGATACATTTAGGTCTTCATGTGAACAATCAATTCCTGTATCAAGAACCGCGACTTTTACACCATTACCAGTGTGCCCGGCATCTTGTGCCTCAGTTCCTTGAACGTGCGAAATTCCCCACGGAGTTGTCTGAGCAAATGCTTGTACTTCAGCATCTTGTTCAACAGCTTCAATTTGAGGGTGATTTAGTAATCCTTTAGCCTGTCCTTCTGTTAAACTTAATGCTACGACTGGCAATTTTTCAAACGTATGATTGACATCATGGTCCTCAACTCCAAAGGCATTTAACAAGCCTTGATCAGCAGGACCGTTGAATTTAACTAAATAGTCTGATTTAGCCTCGAGTTTGACTTCTTCCGCGAAGCCAGTTTGTAGCGGCATTAGTAGTAAGACTAATGCACTCAGAATGACCATGATCTTTTTCATATTTGACCTCCTAAGGGTTCATTATTTTAAACTGATCAATAGGTCGTCAGTTTAACTAGATTAATAGTTAATAGCCTCAACAGCTTGTACAAGTCCGTTTCCGTAGTGGAATGGGTCACCTAAATCAAGTGCTGTATTATTTAATAGTTCGCGTAATTCTTCGTTAGAGAGGTGAGGCTTTTCAGCCCAAACTTGTGCTGCGACACCTGCAACGTGAGGTGATGCCATTGAAGTGCCATCATAAGAATCATATCCATTACCTGGAACAGTACTTAAGACGCTAACACCAGGCGCCGATAGTTCAAGTGCATCACCAGTACTGGAGAAAGAAGCTCGGCTGTTATTTTGGTCGACAGCAGCAACTGCAATGGCAGAATCATATTTCGCAGGGTAACCGACTGTATCAAACCAGCCTAACCAAGTACCGCTATTACCTGCAGCAGCTACTACTAAAAGCCCTTCTTCATAAGCAAGATCAACATATTCTTTTAAAACGGAAGAGCTAGTTGAACCACCTAAACTCATGTTAATAATGTCCATATCATTTTCAATAGCCCACTCAATTCCTTCTGCAATACCAGCATAAGAACCACTACCAGAGTCATCTAACACTTTAACAGCGTAAACGTCAGCATCGGGAGCAACACCTACAACACCTAAGTCGTTATCAAGTGCGGCTACTGTACCAGCTACATGTGTTCCATGGCCATTGCCATCATCATAAGGTGAATCACCAAATACAGAATGGCCTCCAGCTACTTCTAAATCTTCGTGATTAGCGTCAACTCCTGAATCTAAAATAGCCACTTTTACCCCGTCACCTGTGGATCCATTGCTTTGTGCTTCAGTTGCTTGGACATGAGGGACACCCCATGGAGTCTCTTGAGCAAAGCTTTGAACTTCAGCGTTTTCCTCAACATATTTAATCTGAGGATTGTTTTTTAAACCATTAGCCTGCTTTTCAGTAAGTTTTACGTTGTAAACAGGAAGTTGATTGTACTCATGAACGATATCTGCTTCAGCAACGTCAAAAGCGTTTAAAAGCCCCTTTTCAGCAGGACCATCAAATTGGACTAAGTAATCCTCTTTTGCTTGAGTATTCGCTTCATCTGCGAAACTCGTTTGTAGTGGGATTAACAGTAAAAATAATGCCGTCAGCAATACTACAAACTTTTTCAAAATTAGCCTCCTAAAATATTTTTTTATGATAAAGCAGGGAAGAGAGGTGAATCCCTCAACCCTGCTTATCAACTAATTAATTAGCAATTGCATTATATGATTGAACTAATCCATTACCATAATAGTTAGAGTTTCCTAGATATTGGGCAGTGTTGTTTAACAATGATCGTAATTGAGAGTTTGATAGGTTTGGTTTAGCCTGCCAGACTTGTGCTGCAACACCTGCTACGTGAGGGGAAGCCATAGATGTACCGTTGAAAGAATCATAGTTGTTTCCTGGTGTTGTACTTAGAACATTAACACCTGGAGCAGCTAACTCGACAGCGGGCCCGTGACTTGAGAAAGAAGGACGGGTGTTGTTTTGATCAACAGCTGCGACTGCAATAACTGAATCATATTTTGCTGGATATCCAACCGTATCGCCCCAGCCCCATGAATTACCGCTATTACCTGCAGCAGCTACAACTAGAATGCCTGCATTATAATACGCATAGTCTGAGTAATCTTTTAATATGGATGAGCTTTGGGAACCGCCAAGGCTCATGTTGATAATGTCCATATCATTTTGGATTGCCCACTCAATACCTTCTGCAATGCCTGCATATGATCCACTTCCATTAGCGTCTAATACTTTGACAGCATATAAACTTGCTTGTGGTGCTACACCTAGTACGCCAGAGTTATTGTTTAGGGCTGCAACAGTACCGGCTACGTGCGTACCGTGTCCGTTGCCGTCATTATATGGTGAATCTCCAAATACGGAGTAACCACCAGCCACATTAAGATCGACGTGTGAAGAATCAATACCTGTATCAAGAACAGCTACTTTAACACCACTTCCTGAATAACCGTTATTTTGTGAAGTGGTGCCTTGAACGTGAGGCACTCCCCATGGAACTGTTTGGGCAGTCGCTTTCGCCTCAGCATTTTCCTCCACATGTTTTATTTGTGGATGGTTTTTTAACCCTTTCGCCTGTTTATCCGTAAGCTTTAGGTGGTATACAGGTAATACTTGATATTCAGTGAGTATGTCGGCTTCTTCTACGTCAAAAGCATTTAAGAGCCCTTTTTCAGCTGGGCCATCAAACTGAACCAAGTACTCCTTCTTTTCTGATGTATTAGCATCATCAGCTAATACCGTTTGTAGTGGTATTAGTAAAAACACTAACACACCGATGAACATGATTAACTTTTTCACAACATTTCCCCTTTCAAAATTTTTTTCACACGACAGTGTCAAATATATGGCCTTTGATGTAGGGCTATGCCTGTCAAATTTTGAATTGATAAAATATTATCACTTTTTCAAATAAATAGTAAATAGTGCTTAAGTTGTAAGTTATTAGCGAACTAAATCGAAAAAGAAGGATAGTGCGGAATTTTCTTACTAATTAACTGGAAAATAATAGATTTTAATGGTTGTATAGTGTAAATTAGAGGTAGGGGGAAGAAGGATTTTCACTTAAAAGGTGGGATAAAAGAATGAAACAGAACGTTTTAACAGTTCTCTATTTCATTGTGGTAAGCCTTTTGAACTTATATCCAATTTATATTTCAATTGCAGTTGTGGGCTTTGTAAATCGAAGTGGGCATAATATTGATGGTTGGTTACAGGTTCCATTGTTTACATTAGGGTTAACGTTATTAGCCGTCATAATAACGATTCCGGTATATTTATTGGCTTGGCAATTTGGGCAAAAATATGTTCGGCATTTTAAGTCAAGAACGTACACGGCATTAATGACGGTGGTTATTATAGGACTGTCGAGCTGGTATATTTATACCGCGATCAGATTGTATTAATTAGGTTCTAAGTCAAATGTTGGGGTGAGCATACGCTCACTCCTAATTTAATTGATACGAACCCTTAAATTCTTATATTGATGATGCAATAACACCTTTAATCTAAAACGATCAAACCGTTTAAAGCCAAAGGCATTACGCTTAATCACTTTGGTTTGATTATTAATCCCTTCAACATACCCATTATGTAAATCAAATGCGAAGCTGTTCATGATTTGCTTTTGCCAATTTTGAAAGGTCGATATCGACCTTTCAAATTCTACAACTCCCGATGCCTTCACAAGGTCGTAATAACGATATAATTCTTCTTTAATCTCTTTAAGTTTATC
>NZ_FOES01000082.1 GCF_900110685.1 Piscibacillus halophilus | reverse complement strand
CACCGTAGACCCGAAACTGTGTGATCTACCCATGTCCAGGGTGAAGGTCAGGTAACACTGACTGGAGGCCCGAACCCACGTATGTTGAAAAATGCGGGGATGAGGTGTGGGTAGGGGTGAAATGCCAATCGAACACAGAGATAGCTGGTTCTCTCCGAAATAGCTTTAGGGCTAGCCTCAACGTGAGAGTCTTGGAGGTAGAGCACTGATTGGACTAGGGGCCCCTATCGGGTTACCGAATTCAGTCAAACTCCGAATGCCAATGACTTATCGTTGGGAGTCAGACTATGGGTGATAAGGTTCATAGTCGAAAGGGAAACAGCCCAGACCGCCAGCTAAGGTCCCTAAGTATGTGTTAAGTGGAAAAGGATGTGGCGTTGCTTAGACAACCAGGATGTTGGCTTAGAAGCAGCCACCATTTAAAGAGTGCGTAATAGCTCACTGGTCGAGTGACGCTGCGCCGAAAATATACCGGGGCTAAACACATCACCGAAGCTGCGGATTGTCCGTAGGACAGTGGTAGGAGAGCGTTCTAAAGGCGTTGAAGCTAGACCGTGAGGACTAGTGGAGCGTTTAGAAGTGAGAATGCCGGTATGAGTAGCGAAAAAGAAGTGAGAATCTTCTTCACCGTATGCCTAAGGTTTCCTGAGGAAGGCTCGTCCGCTCAGGGTTAGTCGGGACCTAAGCCGAGGCCGAAAGGCGTAGGCGATGGATAACAGGTTGATATTCCTGTACCACCTCCTCTCCATTTGAGTAATGGGGGAACGCAGGAGGATAGGGGAAGCGCGTGATTGGAATGACGCGCCCAAGCAGCGAGAGTGGTGGATAGGCAAATCCGTCCACCGGACGCTTGAGCTGTGATGGGGAGGGAACATAAGTACCGAAGTCCCTGATTTCACACTGCCAAGAAAAGCCTCTAGCGAGGAGAGAGGTGCCCGTACCGCAAACCGACACAGGTAGGCGAGGAGAGTATCCTAAGGTGATCGGGATAACTCTCGTTAAGGAACTCGGCAAAATGACCCCGTAACTTCGGGAGAAGGGGTGCTTGTCTAGGTTACGA